>NZ_JAASUG010000001.1:0-625438 GCF_014322885.1 Listeria grandensis
AATAAAAGATGAATCTGAATACTTATTCAACACCGTGAATAAGATCCTTGCGTCAAATTGACTTCGCTAGCAAATAACTTTACTAGTATTACTTGTGGAAATAGCTCTCTATTTCCGTCCTGTGATTCTTACCCGAAAACATTGCTGTCTTCTTGGTTTTATCTTTGTTTCTGTTCAGTTTTCAAAGGTCATTTGGCTGTTCAACACAACTTTCGTATCTTATCATATAACTCATAAGCATGTCAACAACTTATTTTTATTAATATTTTGAAGCTCTCAACTCGAGAACTTTTTAAGTATATAATATATATTCATAAAATGCAACTGTTTTGTTTTAATTCATTAAAATTGTATATTGCATTCATTTTCAAGCTCTTTTAAGAAAGATATCAATATACAATGCCTCTTGTCTGCTACTTCTTTCGCTGAATCTGTTTGAATGATACCCTTTATATTTAAAAGCTTATCAAAAAAATGTTGGACACTCGTCGCCTCTTTATTTTCTGAATTATAGATTTGTCTTCCTTCAGATCCACCATACGTAAAGCATCTAGCAATTCCTATTGCTCCAATTGCGTCCAAGCGATCCGCATCTTGTACAATTTTTGTTTCTAAGCTAAGATCATGAGAATGACTCGATTCGTTGCTATATGAGATATTTTTTATTACATTCGAAATCATTTCTATTTCCATTTCGCTTAAATTATTTGCTCTAAACCATGCTATCATTTGCCGCTCTGCTTCTTCTGGATATTCTTTCAGCTTTTTATCTGTAAAATCATGAAAAAGAGCCGCTAATTGAATGATCTTTAAATTACCACCTTCTTTACTCTGAAGCTGCGTTGCCATTTTATACACCCTATCAATATGATACCAGTCATGACCTGTCACTTCATTTGCAAACTCTTGTTTGATAAATTCTTTTGCTTTCTCCAAAACTAGGTTATTCATCTAACTACTACCTCACTTTATATTTCCAAATTTTCTAATACTTATGTAAAATAGATAAAAAGATAACACATATATTTAGGAGGAATCAGTTTGTTTAAATTCGATCAAGTATATTTAAAGCGTGATGAAAAATTTTTATTGCATGCTATTGATTGGGAAGTACATCATAAAGAAAATTGGGCAGTTCTTGGACTAAATGGATCAGGAAAGACTACGTTATTAAAATTATTAAACGGTTATCTATGGCCTACCTCAGGCTCTCTCACAGTTTTAGGGCAACGTTTTGGCGAAACTTCCTTACCCAACCTCCGTAAATCTATTGGCTGGGTAAGCTCGTCATTACAACAACAGTTAAAGGAGTATGATTCTGCTGAATCCATTGTACTGAGTGGCAAATTTGCTAGTATTGGCTTATATCAAAAAACTACTATAGAAGAAATGGCATTGGCCCGATCGCTATTAGCAGACTGTGGTGGTAAAGAACTTATAGGTAAACCATATGCTGTTCTATCGCAAGGAGAGAGGCAAGTTGTACTTATTGCTCGAGCTCTTATCGCAGAACCTAAGTTACTCATACTCGATGAACCTTGCACCGGTTTAGATATTTTCGCAAAAAAACGTCTATTGGAAAAAATATCTAAAATCTCAACGCTATCACATGCACCAACAATTCTTTACGTAACACACCATACCGAAGAAATATTACCATGTTTCGAATATACACTGTTACTTCGAGATGGTAAAACCTACGATGCAGGAAAAACTACTGAAATGCTCACAGTGGATAATTTATCGTCTTTTTACAAACATGATGTAGCAGTGGTTTCTTTGGAGAATGGACAAGTCTCCGTATTTCCTAAATGAGTTAGACAAGGGCTCTGTGGATTAGAGATATGCTACGAATCTCTCTCTAATCCATTGAGCCCTTGTTTTATAATAATATACTTCGCAACTTTAAGCTTCGTCCTCAAACAAGCGAGCTATTTCTATAATAACTTCTGTCGCCTTAATCATACTCTCAACGGAGATGTATTCAAATTTCCCATGATAGTTCTCTCCACCTGTAAAAATATTGGGTGTTGGCATACCTTTAAAAGATAACTGAGAACCATCTGTTCCACCCCTTATCGGACGAATATCAGGTTCAATATTTAAATTTTTCATTGCTCTATGTGCCATATCAACTATTTCTTTGACCGGTTCAATTTTTTCTTTCATATTGTAGTACTGATCATTCATTTCTAAAATTATCTTATCTTCTCCATATTCAGCTTTTAATTGATTGGCTATGGCGATAAACTTTTCTTTTCTTCTAATAAATGCGTCATGATCAAAATCACGGATTATATAATAAGACTTAGCTAGCTCGACATCCCCATTTAAAGAAATCAAATGGTAGAATCCTTCATAGCCCTCGGTATGTTCCGGCACTTCAGATTCAGGTAAGTGCGCATGAAACTCCATTGCCATTTTATTTGCATTGACCATTTTATTCTTGGCTGTCCCAGGATGTACACTATTTCCTTTAAATATAAGTCTCGCTGCGGCGGCATTAAAGCTCTCATATTCCAATTCACCTAGAGGTCCCCCATCCATTGTATAGGCAAACTCAGCACCAAAAGTATCCACATCAAAGTGATGCGGACCACGCCCAATTTCCTCATCAGGTGTAAATGCTACTCGAATTCGACCGTGCTTTATTTCAGGATGATGAATCAAATGGTTCATTGCTACCATTATTTCTGCTATACCTGCTTTGTCATCAGCCCCAAGAAGCGTAGTCCCGTCCGTCGTAATAATCGTCTGCCCTTTATATGTAGGTAGCTCCGGAAATGCTTCTGGTGAAAGCACAACATCTAACTCTGCATTTAGCGTAATAGCATTGCCATCAAAATTTTCATGAATTTGTGGAGAAACATTCTTACCTGTCATATCTGTCGCAGTGTCGATATGCGCTAAAAATCCAATTGTCGGTATATCCTTTGTAGTATTACTAGAAAGCGTGGCCATAACATAGCCATTACTATCAACAGTCACCTCCTCCATACCAATTTGCTTTAGTTCTTCTACTAGTATTTTGGCTAACTCCATTTGCCCTAGTGTTGTTGGCACCGTTTTACTCGCTTCGTTTGACTGTGTATCGACTTTTACATACCTGATAAAACGTTCGATTATTTCATTTTTCACGCCAATGACCCCCTTATTCAAAATGCATCTCAGTATCAGTATACGCTTATTGCTTACTTTTTTCATTCATTTTCATTACGGTATTCCAATTTCTCGCTGTTGCCTTTACTTGCAGTGTCTTTTCGACGAATTTATTTGAAAACAAACTATCTGATACTCCTTCTGTCAGTGAAACATATAGAAACCTATCTATTATTTTAAATTCGTCTTTATCACCTTGGCTTAGCTCTATAAGCCGAAGAACTGCATCCTCACTCGGTATCCTATCTAAGAAATGGAGCATCAAACGGTCACCTTGAAAGGCTTTAGCTCTGACCCCTCGTTCATATTCTTCTAACTGAAAAGCAACTGCTGGTACATCAAATTTAAGATGAACTTTAATAATATGTTCGATGTTCCTTTGAATGGCTTCGTAACTCTCTTCTTCGTGCTCAGCAATAATATTTCCAGTCTGGATATACGTTGAAACATTCCGATACCCCTCGCTTATCAGTGCTTCTCTTAAGTCAGCCATCTTGATTCTACGATTTCCGCCCACATTGATTGCTCGTAGAAAAATTATATATTTCATCATCCACCTCCTGCCTTATATTATACCGAATAATTAATATAAGGTATAATATTAGTAATTGGAGGAGTGATAAAATTGAAATTAATTTCTTGGAATGTGAATGGCCTTAGAGCTGCGGAGAAAAAAGGATTTATGGATTATTTCCAAACAGTAGACGCAGATTTATTCTGTCTTCAAGAAACAAAATTACAAGAGGGACAGATTGATCTAGACTTATCAGGATATCATGATTACTGGAATTACGCTGTGAAAAAAGGCTACTCTGGTACAGCTATTTTCTCTAAAATCGAGCCGCTTAACGTATACTATGGTTTAGACATAGAAGAACATGATCAAGAGGGCCGTGTCATCACACTCGAATTTCCGAAATTCTATATGATTACTGTGTACACACCAAATTCGCAAAATGAGTTGAAACGATTAGACTACCGAATGGACTGGGAAGATGCTTTCTTGGCTCATTTAAAAAAATTGGATAGCGTAAAACCAGTAATTGTCTGTGGTGATCTAAATGTAGCACACAAAGAAATCGATTTAAAAAATCCCAAGACAAACCGCAAAAATGCTGGATTCTCAGATGAAGAGCGTGGGAAGTTCACTGATTTGCTTGCCAATGGCTTCACCGATTCCTTTAGATACTTGCACCCAGACATAGAAGGTGCCTATTCTTGGTGGTCCTATCGGATGAACGCTCGTGCTAGAAATACTGGTTGGCGCATTGACTATTTCATCGTTTCTAACAGAATCGCCACTCATATAGAGAGTGCTTCCATACATGCTGAGATTCAGGGCTCTGATCATTGCCCTGTTGAACTCACAATTACTATTTAAAGCTATAGTATTTATATTCGACATACTTTCTTAAAATCCTTTAAAACACTAAAAAAATCTCGTACCCTTTTTATCGGATACGAGATTTTTTTATTTTAGTACTGGAGACTCAACCCAGCCTAGCCGTTTATCGCCATCATTAATGCGATACCAAATTTGGTTGTTAATTACGGCTTGTCTATCTACATGCACTTCCTCTAAACCTACAAGTGTTCCTCGAGCAGTACTTGCATCGACTATCGGAAACGCATAAATTTTTCCATCGGCTTTTTCAACACCTCGGATTAAATTTACTTCTTGTTCCATCGAAGTTGTGTACACAAGATTTAAGTCTGTAGCATTGATCCAACCAATATGAACGCCGTTTAAAGTGGCCTCATACCAAGTCGAACCATTGCTTACTTTCGCTCGGTTAGTCAGCCGTAAGTTTTTGCCTTTATACTTAGACAGAGATGCTTTTTCCGTTGCGCCTTTTAGCGTATTTGGTAAGCTCCAGACCGGGCTTTGTGTATTTGGTTTCGCTTGTCCATATGCATAGATAGTTGTTTTTGCTGTGACTGTATCATAAACTTGGTCATACTTGGCAAGTCCGTATGTTTCTACAGTTTCAATAAGCTGCTCAGCATAATTAGGATCCGTTGCATAACCACCATCCTCAATAACCTGTGCCGCTACTCGGTAATCCTCTTCGCCGACCATGTTTGCATATTTGTTTGGGCTCCACGATGGTCCGTTAACAAATAGTAACGCGTGATCCTCTAGCGACTCATAATAACTCGGGTAAGCACGGAAGGCTGCATCAATTGTCGTCCAGCTATTATTATAAAATTCTTTCGTATTCATCGTGATAGATTGGCCTTCGTAGCTACCTTTAATTCCAAATAAATTATTGGCTTGCTGCGTTAAACCACTATTTCCCCATCCTGATTCTAGAATAGCTTGAGCAATAGTAACACTTGTTAAAATCCCATGCTCGCGTTGTAGTTTCTGGGCATCTGGAACTATTTTATCAAGAAAATTTTGTTGGGAATTTGTGTAGCTTATTTGTGAATTATTTTCTCGTTCTGCCGCATATGTGCTAACAGGAATACCAACTGTGCCCATCATCATTCCAATGGTTCCTAGAATAGCTAAGTTGCGTTTGACTGATTTTTTCATTCGATTTATTCTACACTTCTTTCTGAAATTTTTTATAGTATTTTTGTTTTCATGTATCTTTTCAAATCAACAGGGTTCATTCTAGCAAAATTAGTGTTTCATTTAGGTTACAGGAACGTTTCATTTCTGTTTATAATATTACGATGGCTGTATAGACCGCTTTATAAAGCCAATGCGAACATATGTGTTTTTCTTGAACACATCAAAAAAACGCTCTAATTTCAGAGCGTTTTAATGCGAATCACATCTTTATTTACCCAACCTAGTGTTTTTTGATCCACTTTTAGCTGATACCATATCCTATTTCCAAGCTTCATTTCTTGAACAATTTCCAACTTTTTATTTCCATATTTAGCTAGATTATTTATTTTTTTTGCGTTTTTTGTTCTCTGTGGGCTAGACCAAATTGCAGTGTCTTTTGCAATGATAGGCACCCCTGTTAGATTGACTGCTTTCGTGTACACAATTGGATCATAAATTTTGTCGTATGCTTGCAAATCCTGTTGTTCGATAAGATCAATTAGCTTCGTAGCATATTCTGGATCAGTTGCATATCCTGATTTTTGCAAAGCCTGCGCAGCTGTTTTGTAGTCTTTAGCTTGGATGACTTCACGATATTTATTTTTGTCCCACGAGGTTCCTTTCAGAAAAAGTGCGGCGTGATCGTCAAGTGATTCGAACCAAGTTGGATACTTTCGGAATGCTGCATCAACCGTAACCCACTGATTATTTTCGTACTCCTGGGTTTGCATTGTCACAGAGTCTTGCTGGTACTCGCCCTTGATACCAAATAAATTCCGACCTTTCGTTGCCAGCCCACTGTCCCCCCAGTTAGACTCCAAAATCGCTTGGGCTAGAGTGATACTTGTCAAAATTCCTTCTTGATCTTGTATTTGTTGTGCATGTCCAGCAAGCAGTTCAATAAATTCTTGCTTTGGGTCGACATATGTTATTTCTACGGGGTCATCATCTTTTAAAAACAGCTTGTCAACTGCGATAAAAGCCATTCCGCCGACTAGAACGACTGCAAGTAAAATTCCAATAAGAAGTGGCGCTTTTTTTCGACGTCTCATTCTGTTTAAAAACCTACTTTCTTTACCTTGATGCCCTTTTTATCCTATCCTCTCATTGTATACGAAAAGCTACCCCAATAGCATCCAACTTAAGCCTGAGAAGCATAATTTCAGTTAGTTTTCTGACACAATTTGGATACCTTCTCTCGTATCTTTTATTTGTGCTTTTTTTGGTGCAGATGATATTAGTTTCATCGTGTATATATCTGCCATACAAAAACCTGAATGTGCAGTGATCAGCAAATAAATAGCCACAAGATCTACCGGAAATTCTAATGCTAAAATGACTAGAATTAGGGTTAAAAGAACACATGGACCAATCGTAATAATCTGATACTGCCATTTTGAAAAAGATTGATTGGGACAGTTGAAATATAAAAACCCTTTTCGATGACTCAACTTGATTTTATCATTACTGAATATCCAGAAAAGAAGTCCGTGGATAAGCTCATGGATAGTAAAAATAATATACAGTGCGATGCAAAATAAGATAATACCCCATACTGTAAAATTAATTGGCACTGATTCGCGTAAAGCTAGCACTGCGCCGACAATTAACATTATCACGATGAGAGCAGTGGCCATTAATTTAATGGTTTGCATTCTTTTTTTGTCGTTAACAATGTTGTATTCTTTAGACAATGCTTGTGTCCTCATAACAAATCTTGACCTCATTTCTCACAATTCTTACTAACATACATGACATTCCCTATATCCATTATAGTATGAAAAATAGCTAGAAAACAATTATTATGTAAAAGATAAAAATAAAAAATCCGTCTTTCTTCTATATAGAAGCGGTTTCCCTATATAAAAAACTTTTTGCACCAGTCTCAATTTGGCGCAAAAAGTCGATTATTTATATTTAATCCGAAACCGTAATGTTGTTTTTAATTTTTCTGGGCTTACTTTGCTGGCATCGGTCAAATAGATTTCTTTATGCGCTTTGCTCAAACGCTCTAAATTATTCGCCTCACAAAATGCCTCCATTTTGGCAAATGAAGCTGGTTCGTCATCGTAACTTCCGAGGTGCAACATTTGTAAGTTTAATCCTTCTGTTATTTCCTCTAATTCTAATTTGTCACGATGTTCAGCTGGAACTTTTTTTACGATGGCTTCTTTGGCAATTTCGAACAATTCTGGTGTCACAAAATCAGGTTGCCGAATCATGAGCTTGTAAATCAGCTTCTCTTTATCAAGCACCAGACTGCCCTTTTCTAAACTCCAAAAACCCTCCAGTGGAAATACAGTATAATCATAGTATCCATCGGGTGTTATCCCTTTTTTTGGCATCATTTTAATCGCGTAAGACGTGGCGTATAAGGCTGTTACTAACTCCGAAAAAGCAGGGGCATTCGGATTTCCTTTGCCACAAATCGTGATGTATTTTACTGGACCTAGTTCGATGATTTCAGGATTTTCTTTTGGTAAATATATTTTCTTGTCATGTTTTCGCCATTCATATTTCATTAGTAGACTCCTTTATCGGGAAACAAGCTTCTGTTACCCAGTTTTCTGGATTTGGTTCGGTTGCAATGGATACGTGATAAATATTAAACATCTTGTTGCCTCCCTCTTTACTTTTATACTCTTATCTTAAACTATGACACATGCGGAGAGTCAAGCGTCTTCTTCGTAACGGATGTTCACGCTGGGAAAGCGATTGGTTATTAGCCTAGCAAAAGTGGCCTGCTGAAAATAAAGCAGACCCCTTTTTTTATTTGCGTTTTTCGATGATCCAGCTGCCCAACGCCCCTACTAAAAGAATCGCAAGTGATGGTACAGAATGATCTATGAAAAATGTCGTGAATGGGATTCCTGCGAATTGTAGGGCAAGGCTCACTAACCTCCCAACTAGCAAAATAAGCCCGATAACCACTAATACATTGAAAAAAATCTTTAAAAAATGCATAGATACTGTCCTCCTTATTCTCCCATGGTATAATTTTATAGAAGAAAGTTCAAGTTTAGGAGTGATTGGCATGACTTATCCAAGAGAATTAATTGATCCTATTATCGCGAAAAATGCTGATTTCGATTTAGAAGGCTTTGTATTTGGGAATGGCGACTTCACGCCTGATATTATGCTTATCGGGGAGGCACCAGGTGAGGTAGAGATTCGAACGGGGATTCCATTTACTGGACGTTCTGGGAAAGAGCTGGACAAAACATTGGCAATAGCGGGGCTCACGCGGGATCAAGTCTATATTACAAGCATTGTTCGCAGCCGCCCTTTTGGTAGAAAAATGATGATCGATAAAACTGGGAAGAAAATCGTCAAGCGTCCGAATCGCATGCCGAAAACGCAAGAAATTTTGCTACATGCTCCATTATTAGACTACGAAATCTCACAAGTAAAACCGAAACTGATCGTGGCACTCGGAGGATGCGCGCTAAAAAGACTAATCGATAATAAGATGACCATTTCAGAATCCCACGGGCGTGTTTGGCATGGCAAGATTAAACAGATTGGGCCTAATTCTAAATATGTCGCTTCTGAGCAAGAATATCACGTATTCCCAACGTTTCACCCTGCCGCTATTTTTTACAATCGAAAAATAGCGACCGATTTAATGACAGATTGGGAGAAGTTAAAAGAAATTTTGGCTAAAAAGACTTTTTAAACGACAGATCCGCACGTTTGTTCTATAATGAGACTACTATGAAAAAGGGGGATTGTTTGAATGACGCTACTTTTGATGCTAGCTGGTCTGATGGCTGGAATGACGATTCCAGTACAAACGGCCGTGAACTCGCGACTTCGCGGTTACACAAAATCACCTTTTATCGCCTCTTGGGTGTCTTTTTTAATTGGAAGCTTGATTTTGATTCTATTAGCACTTACTGTTGAACATGGTTGGACACTCGATTTACATATGTTTGCGGTGAATCCATGGTGGATTTGGTTTGGTGGCGGAGCGCTTGGTGTATTCTTCCTAACGTCAAATATTTTATTGATGCCAAGACTTGGATCAGCCTTAACTGTTGTCATTACACTTTGCGGGCAAATGGTGATGGCGCTTTTGATCGATCATTTTGGATGGTTTAGTGTGCCGGTGCATGAGCTCAATTTGCCAAGATTAATTGGGATTGCAATGATGTTTTTCGGTGTTGTTTTGATGCAACGATATTAAGGAGGGGTTTTTATGACAGCAAAAAGATCCAAATCGATGATCGCGTTTATGTGTATGGGACTCGTCGCTGGGATGATGTCCCCCATTCAAACCTCGATTAACAGCCGCCTTCGCATTGCGGTAGATTCGCCCATCATTGCCTCGCTGATTTCTTTTTTAGTCGGGATGACTTTATTGCTAATCTTGTCGCTTCTTGTGGAGCGCAGATTAACATTCCAATTACGCGGAGTCGGACGAATTCCTTGGTGGATATTTACCGGCGGCGCATTAGGTGTTATTTTTGTGACGTCGAATATATTGCTTTTACCACTACTCGGATCGGCACTTACCGTGGTTTTAGCACTCTGTGGACAAATGATTATCGCGCTGACTATCGATCATTTCGGTTGGTTCGGGATTATTCCACATCCAATTAATCGCTATCGTCTACTTGGCGTGCTTTCCATGATTGGCGGCGTCTTATTAATTCAATGGTTTTAAAGCAACCGCTTCGCCCTTCCCAAGACTGGGTTGGGCGTTTTTGTTCTATTTTATTCTTCCGCTAAGCGAGCGTCAAAAAAAGATTTCCCTCGGCATGCTAGGAAATCCATTTTCTTCATTTAGTATCTGTCGTTCAACCCAATACCATCAAAAATCCGATCCATATACTTATCAATTCTTGAATCGCGGGTTTTCGATTGCTTCGGTGCTGAGAAGAATAGTAAGTAGGCTCGTTGCCGCCCTGGCGTTAGTTTCTCGAATGCTTCTTTAAAAGCTGGTTGTTCTTCAAAACGATTTTGTAATTCTTCGGGAACCGTGAATTCCGTTTCCTTCTTCATTTCTACTTCCACGCCTGATTTCTCTACTTCGATGGCTTCATGAATATAAGCTTTGATCATCGGTTCCATTTCTTTGATCTCTTCCAAGCTTTTAAAACGAATTTGGCGCGCTGCTTGTACATTCTCTGTTTGTTGAATTAGAATACCACTCGGATCCTTGAGCAACACACCTTTCATAAATAAAAGCGCACAGTACTCCTTGAAACCGTGGATCAGAACAATATTCCTGCCTTCATGCATAAAACAAATATTTTTCCACTTTATGTCCTCAGATAAGCCGCAATCAAGCCCAATTGCTCTTAATGTTTCGAATTCCGTCTTCCATCTCTTTGCTTTGCCTAAGTATTCATCCACTTTTGGGTTCGTTTCATTTTTTGCCATCAGGAGACACCTCACTTTAATTTGGTGGATTCGCTCGTCATTATGTCCATCCTAGAACTTATTTTCCACTTTCCCTGTTATTTTAACGCAGTTCGCGGGGTCTTGCAACATTTGCCGTAATAAGCTTCGACTTAGACTTTCTTTATTTAAATTTACTGCTATAATAATAGAGGGTTACATGCGAAAGAGGGAGCTGATTTCATGATTACGAAAATACCTTTTAATAATAATACGTGTGATTGGATTAATATAAATGTCGATAGTAGTGTTGAGTTAGAGCAGTTTTATAAGGAATATGATATTGACGATGAAGTGGTCGCTTATTCTTTGGATAGAAATGAACGGGCTCACTTGGAATATGATGCCGCGACGAATACTTTTGTTTTATTTTTCAATGTGCCTAATCCTGGGAAAATTGACAATCATTACGAGACGATTCCGATGACATTTTTAATAAAAGGACAGCAATTGATTACGGTGACGAATAGCAAAAATCATTACGTAACGGAGAAGTTGAAAAATTATTTGGCTAACAATGATGCGATGAGCACGTTTAAATGCCTGTTTAGTTGCCTATTTTTAATTACTGATTCTTTTTTTCCATATGTAGAGGAAATGGATATTGATCGAAAAATCATTAATGACAAGTTAAAAGAAAAAACAACGAAGCAAAACTTGCTTTCATTATCTGATTTAGAGACAGGCATTGTTTATTTTGTTTCCGCTTCGAAGCAAAATCTTGTTTTACTAGAGCAAGTGAAGACGCATGTGGTTTATCGGACGCTCGATGCGAGTGAGAAGGAGCAGTTTGACGATGCGGTGATTGAGGCGAAGCAGCTTGTTGAGATGACGCAATTATCATCGCAAATTTTGCAACAGCTCTCTGGGACGTATAATAATATTTTGAATAATAATCTGAATGATACGATTAAAATTTTGACTGTATTATCGATTTTGTTAACTGTACCCACGATTGTTACCGGATTTTTCGGGATGAATATGCCTTTGCCGCTGGAGCATAATGCACTCGGTTGGGTGACGACGATCGCGATAAGTTTAGTTTTATGGTTTGTGCTTTCATATATATTGCGCAGATTGTTGAGAAGATGACGTGTGAAAACCTCTGGCGAATTTGTTGGAGGTTTTTATATTAACTTGACGCCGTGGTAGCTTTGCTATACGAAAAAAATTTATAAACACAAAACTGTTATCACTCGACACAGAAAAAGCTCTAAAACCTTATCATTACTGGGGTTTTAGGGCTTTGTTTACTATTCCCACTCTATAAAGTACGTACAGCATATAAACAAGTATCATTGATAATCAAGGGTTTTGAACGTTTATTAAAAACTATAAAATGAAGACAAAAATATAAAAAGTGCAATAATAGTGCAATGAAGTTTTAGCCTTGCTCGGGCTTTAGAAAGTAATTGTTCATGATATTCGACAATACATTTAGAAGACCAAATATCTGTGGTCTTCTTTTTGTTTATAGTGCTGATTATGATCCCCAGTACCTCAACTATCCATTATTTCTTTATTAATGAATTCTTGCTCAATATCATAAAGCAACTCTACTATAGCATCAATCGTATATCTTACTATTTCTTCACCGACTTCAGAAGAGCTTAGCTGATCATGTACAAATTCATTTCTCAATTTTCTACTTTCCTTCAAATACTCTGGCATTGAGATTTCAGATTTCAAGAACTCATTTAGTACAAAGACGTACTTTTCAACGTTACTCATTCCCTTAGAACGAATTTTCTCATCTGAAATAAATAATTTAACTAAATCGTTTAAACAACTTTCTAAAAACGAATTTAGTAGTGTCACTGCCGTTAAGTAGAGCGTCTTATTTCTATTGAAAGACCATGTAGATTTGACTGATTCCTGAGTCATTTCTAATTCTGCTGTTCCAATCCAAATCCAATCTGGTTCCATATTGGACTGTAAATTTATTTGTTCTTTCGTCTCTTCATTTGTTTTTTCTAAAAGAAAGACTATATAATCATTAAGCCGTTTTAATTCCTCTTCATAAACTGGAAAAGGAAACCGACTACTGATACTTCTATACAAATAGTCTTGATAATCCAAATGGGTTTGCCATTTATTTGTATCTTCATCTACTATTATATATGGGTCACTGGATGGGTACAATCTATCCTTTTCTATTTGCTTCATTTATACACCTAAATTCACTTTTTTATTTTACTATACGCGTGTTTAAAACGAACAGTCCATGACGTAGAAATCAACAATCTTTTTATCTACTTTGACCTGCGTTGCTTTCAATTGTTTAATTACTTCATTCTTCGATAACTTTTTAGCATGGCTCCTTCTATCAGTCATATCCCATTTCACACTGTTAAACCATCCTACTAAGTATAGACCACATGAATTAGGATTGCTTTCTAAATAACGATTTATTAATTGCTCTTCCATAGCTATCATTAAATCCTTATTCCAGTTGCCCTTTACTTCAATAATGAGTTCTATTTGTTTATATGATTCATTCTGCCTCTGTGAAGTAGCCGAAATAATTATATCAGGGCGTTCCCCACTAACAGAACCACCAGATCTCCTTATTTCAACCTCACGATTAGCCACAATTCCTTTATCATCAAGCCTCTCTCTTAAAAACTGGCAAACATAATCAGAAAATTCATTTTCAGTTTTAGGATTATATACTTTAGAGCCATTTCCATTTTTTTGCTCGTTCCATAAAAATTGTACTTGAGGATTTTCGCATTGTAACTTAAATTGCAAATCATCTAGCAACCTTTTAATAAGAGCTATTAATTCTTCTTCACTATTAATTAATGTACTTTTATTTGAATGAACAAGTTGTAATAATTCATTAGTTGAGACGGGTTGCCATATTTTCCGCCTAGCGTTATCTCTAGCTATATTTAAAGAATATTTCAACCATACTTTCTCTGGGTTGGCTTGTGATATTTCTAGAAGCATCTGATAACTAAGTTTAGTTCCTTTTTCTCGTAAAATAGTTATTAATCCATTTCTAAACTCACCTATTTCATCTCGTGGAGATACGAAATGAGCTACTCCTCCCGAATGCTTTGGATCATCTTCCTCAGGATATTCCACTAGAGTATATTTATATAATTCTGCAACGTCTTCTTCAGTTAGACTTATCCATTCTTGGCGCCTGCATGATGCAAGTTCTTTGATTATTTCTTTACCAAAATCATGATCTACATTCATGTGCTTCCACAATAACTTCCAATATTCATTCTTAAAATTATTCAGCACAGTTCCTACCGAGTTAACTAGTAGCTCCATTTTATATGGACTAGCTTGGTTTATGTTCTGCGCAATTTCCAAGAGGAAACCAGTGAAAATTGGCATTTGAGCATTAGGAACATTCTCCAATACATATTTAAAGCTTTTAGCGGTGAAATTCTCCGTTCTATACTTATCAATAACCCATTCAGTCCATTCTTCATCCCATATTCTTGCTGCTAATCGTAATGTAGATAAATAGCCTGAATCTATATTTTCTTTTTCTACTTGTATAATGAGTTTACTGATTATCATATTCGAAGCTTTTGAGTGAATTAATGCTATTAATTCTATTGCTTTATGTTCCATCTCACTACCTGTAGAGTATGGATATTTAATTATACATGGTATGAAAATCATCCACTTCTCAAGTTTAAGTTCAAATAATACACCCTTCTGATTGTCCCATAAATAGCTAAGAATTTTAAATACTAATAATTGCTCATAGGTTACACTTGTCTCGCTCTTAGCACATTTTATTTCTACTACATTTTCTAGATACATTTTCATGCCTTCAATAATTAAATTCTCTGTTTCCTTATCAAGTAACTTCCATATATCCGTTTCATCAATTTTAGACTCCCACGTGTTCTTAGTATTTCCATATTTATCAAACGCCATTATTTCCAATGCATTGAATAAAAACTTGGTATCTCCATTTAAAGAGAATTTATCCAACTCATTTTTGCACTCTTCCATTTCCATATCAACTATGCTATTCTCCACGGATTCCTCTTTATTCTTCAGTTCCCAACTTATCCACTCTCTTCCTTCTTTGGCTTTCTCAGACTCTAATTCGATAGCTTCAAAATAATATTTTAATTCTCGGTGTGCGGCATCATCCTTCTTCATCAATCTAAATATAGCTTCATGTACACTGCTATCTAAACTATAGTGGAAAAGCATAAAAACTAATTTTAATATATATCCTTTATTAAATTGCACTCCAAAATCGTATTCATTAATTAGATATATTATTATTTCTTTATTCTCACTTGAATCTCTGAAATATTTTATTATATCCGAAAATCGCTCTACATCAGGTGCTATCATCATCATATTTCCCCAAAAACTAATTGCCTCCAGAGAATTTAAGCTTAGATAGAATTTTCTTGAACGCTCATACGAAGAAGGAACATTTTTTGTTATTTCATTAAAAATTGTTTGGCACACCATTCGCGTACTTTCTGGATAATTACTAAACAAGAGTTCTCTAATTTTCGAGATAAGTTTATCAAGCCTCCTGCTCTTAAAAAATTCATTGTCTAGCTCTGATAACCACTTAGCATAAACATCTAATTCTTCCTCAATTTTTGATTCTTCAATTTTAGTTATGAAAAGCTCATAAGATCCATAAAGCTCTAACTCATTTTCCCGTATCATTAAGTAGCCCAACATTTCTTCTGTTTCAATTAAATCAGGCCATAATATATCTAATATTGTGCCTCTTAATCGAAAATCAAAATCATTTTTATCATTGATAAATTTTCTCAAATCTAGCTTTGCATTTATATTTCCATATTGTCCTATATAAATAGCACATTCCTTTTTAAATAAAACGTTCTCATTTGAATCATCCAATATGCCAAAAAGTAATTCAATTATTTTATTTATTTCTCTACCGCAATAGCCATAAATTAAAAGTGCCTGTCTGCGAGACAATAAATTAAATTGAGAGCCTTTGATATACTTTAATAATATTTCTTCCATATTGTTAAAATACAGTCCACCTATACAGCTTCTTAAATCCAATTGAAAGTCGTCTAATTTGTACTCTTCTAAAAAGAGCAATATATTTTCTAAAATTAATTTTTTCTCTACATCAGAAAAATGACTCAAGTCACTTTTTATTGCAACATCTGGATTATTTTCAATCAATAATTCTCTTATACTTTTATTTTTAGCAGCTACCCAAACAGCCGTTTCAACAAGCGGATTCACAGATTGTACACCTGCAGTGATATTCTCAAATAATAGTGTCTCTAATTGTATATCCGTTAGTTTCTTTTCTAAAATATAATATGCTGCTAAGAACTCAGCATAAGAATAATGACTCCATGCATATTTCTTTTTTCCATCTGTTCTAAACAGGGCTGTCTCTAAAACTTGTCGTATATCAGATTCCTCAATTTGCATACTTTCATCTAATGTATAGTCTGAGCCATTAGCAAGTTCACTAATAGTTATACTATTTCCGTCTTCACAAAATTGTTCTAGGACAAATACATTACGATTAGTAAATATAGAGATAGCCGCTATCCTTGAAGCAATGATAAAACTTTTTCGCAATGTCAATGGGAGTTTTCCTGTTTTTTCTGTACGCTTAGAATTTATCTCCCCACAAAGTCTCTGACATCCATTGAAATACAAATCAAATATATCTGTAGGAAACTGTTCATTCTCATCATACATGTTAATTAACATGTTTAAAGTAACTGGTCTTAATAAAAATGGAATTACCTTCGCCCGTTCTGCTTCCTGAACAAATTTATCCACATCTATTTTTTTATCTATGAGTACTTCTCTAACATTAGATAATTGCAATGGCGCCAAATTAAAAATTTGAACTTCATTTATTACCTGATTAGCTTGTTTAGAAGGATACCAAGCTTTTTTTATATCATCTAGAAAAAAACTTGGCCATTCGGTACTTCTAGAAGTAATCCTAACAAATAGTTTTTCCTTGAACTCTTTTAGTTTTTGAAACTCTTGAATCAATAGGAGACCAATACCCGGCATTCTCGACTGGCATTCATCAAAACTATCTAAAAACAAATACATGCTACTGTTATTATTTTTCCATGTTGCAATTTGTTCATTGTTAAAAACATTACTAACTACGTTTTCTTCATTATAACAGTTAGATAAATCTACATATACCTTATCCGCCGTGGTATTATTTCTGATTTTTTCCAGCTCCGTACTTTTCCCAATTCCTGGATCTCCAAGAAGAATTAGAAAGGGGATCCACGCAATATCTTGATATATAGTAGCATTATTCCTATATTTATCCGTATCTAGCATAAAATCATCAAGAACTGATTGCTCCATAAAATATGCAGCCTGTTCTTCGCTATACCAATATCTTTGAGCCATCTTTTCCATTTTTAAATCTCCAATCACTACTATATTTAAATTATAATAATAATGTTTATTCACCTATATTTTTCAGTACATGCTATGAATAGATTCTCCGCAAATCATGACTTAAATCGCCAACTTCCTCTACAGACAGTACTCCATATAAATATTTTTCCATGTCATGATTATGCCAAAGTTCTGTTATAATTTCATGCGGATCGTCCACAACATAATTTCTTCCCTGTAGTGAACCGCAATGCTCACAAGTATTGGCAATATATGTTGATTTAGTTGTATGGCTATAACATTCTTTTATTGATGGAATCCCCTGTTCTAATAGTCTGTCCACAGATTCCAAATCACCAAGACCAATTGGTCCAAGCATGCCTAAATAACTATCTAATTCTTCTAGCTCATAATTTAGAAAATAAGAAATAACAGGTGTTGTTTTACTGCATTTCCAGCATATTTTTCCCCAACAATAAATCTTTATTCCTTTTTCTTTAATAAAATTTTCTACTAGCTCAGGAATCTTCATAGACGATTTACATTTAGGAAATTCAGAACAACCAGCAAATACACCAAATTTTCCATCTCTAACAATATAGTGTCCCGTACATGTTTTAACTTTGCATAAGATCTCCATTTGCACATATCTCCTGTCTTGATTTTTATGTAAGCGTTATACTATTTATAGTATACCATATTAATTCTACTTAAATATGGAATTTCTATCTTTTTTATACATGAATATAGTCCAATTTATAATATTAAAATAGCAAGAATAATTCGGTTTTAATTCGAACAACTCTTGCTTATTTTTCTCTATTTAATTTCTACATCATACTATCTTGTTATCTGATTCACATAGCATCGAATAATAATAGCTTTGAAACCAATTTAGCTTCTATCCTCCGTCTTAAGTCCTCATCAACACATACATGCGAATTACCAAATTCATCAAATAATAATCTTGTAGAGAGCGTGATAATATAGCCAGTGAAATGACTCAACACTAATTGGATTGCTTCCACATCGCCTTGGGATGCTGCAACAATGACTGGGTAAGGTATAAGAACTGTTCTTCCTTGATTTATTTTGTTCATTTTCTAAGTTCCTCCATTATCTTTTTTAATTCTGAAAGTGAAATATTCCGCCTTCGTGAAACAGTACGACGAACAAGATCTAATTTTTCAGCAATTTCTCTATCTGTCATTCCTAAAAAATAAGATAGTAATACGATATTACGTTTGTCTTCTGGTAGATTTTTCAGTGCTTCCGCAATAAGCTCCCCCGTTACCACTATTGTTCCTACGCCGTTCACTTCAAAGAAAAATTCATTCTTTAGATGTCCTTCATGAATCACATATTGTGACAATTCTTTTTCAGATAGACTATCCATAGACACTTCATATTTCCTTAACCGTTCAAATTCTTTATAGATATTTCGTGTTTCGTTTTTTAAAATTTTCTTGCAGTAGCTATCAAAGGCGTGCTGCTTGTGTTTTTCATGCGACTGTAGACTCATCTCCTCACCTCCTTACGCATTTTCAAAGGAGATATTTTCCTTTGCACCACTACTACAATAAAAACTATTATTTGGGACATTACTCTACCAAATATCAAAAAGACTCCAAATTAAAGTTAGGTAAGTAAATCACCAATACTCATATGGGAGTTCTTTTAATATTATTTTATTCAAACGTACTATATTACTATCTAAAACTTTTTAGCCTATCTTGTAATTTTTAAAAAGCTCAATAATTACCAATAAATTTTATCATAAAAATAGCTAGAATTAGTCAAACTACACAATCTAGACACAAACTAGCTTAATGACTAGAAAAAATGTATTTTTCAATAATATTAATAATAATGCTGCCAAAAACCCGTTTTAATTTGTAATAGTATTGCGAAAGTTAGTTAGTAGCAAGCACTGGAAATGGATAGCCATTTCCTATTTTCAGCCGATTTCGCTATCGCGATCTCGGTTGAAAATGCTTGTTGGGGAAATCCCCAAACCCCTATCCTTACTAAAAATTATGTATAAAGGAGAAATCTATTTATGACGACAAGAACAAGAAATATTCAACTAAACTTTAGAGTCACTGAGGAAGAAAGAGATTTTATTCACTTGAAAATGAAAGAAGCTAATATTCCCAACCGAGAAGCTTATTTACGCAAGATGGCAATCGATGGTACTATCCTTACTTCTAACTTTGAGGAAACTAAGAAACTTATTTTTGAAATTAATAAAATCGGTATAAACATTAATCAAATTGCCCATATCGCAAACACAGATGATGAAATAACAAAAGAAGCTATTCTAGAAATAAAGGAGATGATGAATGAACTATGGCAGTTACAAAAATCTGGTCTATTAAGCAAACGCTCTTCCTAGCTATTCAATATATTTTAAATCCTGATAAGGTTGCCCATGTCCACAGCTATGCCTGCGCGCCTCAAACTGCTGACTTGGAATTTGAATTGACTTTGGAACAAAATAGCCGTTCTGGCGGGAGTAATAAAGCGTTTCATATCATGCAATCGTTTAAGCCACATGAAACAACACCCGAACAAGCGCATGAGTTAGCAAAAGAAATGCTTGAACGTCATCTACAAGGGAAATTTGAATATGTGTTAACGACTCATGTTGATAAAAAACATATTCATAACCATATTATTTTTTGCGCTTCAAGTTATGTGGATCACAAAAAATATAATGACTGTACAAAGACGTATTATCAGCTACGTGCTATCAGTGATGAGCTTTGTCATGACAATAATTTATCTGTTATTCCGCCAACTGAAAATAAAGGCATCAGTCACTATGAATGGCAAATGCGACAAGAAGGAACGAGTTGGAAACAAGAACTTCAAAAAGCAATCGATAATGCTATTGGCTCCACGAATTCTTATGCGGATTTCCTTGTAAAAATGGAGCTTCTTGGTTATGAAATCAAACATGGTAAGCATCTTGCTTTTCGTGCCAAAAATCAAGAACGTTTTACGCGCGGCAAACGTCTAGGTGAAGCGTATACAGAAGAAAATATTAAGTTGCGGATCGAGCAAAAAGATAAGGTGGCAGTTAAAAAGCGCAAAAAAATAAGCCCAACCAATCAGCCGTTAAGCATCATGATTGAACTCGATAAAAATAAAAAAGCAATGGAGAATAAAGGCTATGAACATTGGGCGAAATTGCATAATTTGAAGCAATCTGCGAAAACAGTAAACCTAATGAATAAGTATAATATTAGTTCTATTGATGAATTAGAGGACGTGATAACTCAATCGAATACGCAGCTTCAAAATTTAACCACTGAGATAAAGGTTGTAGAAAAAGATCTCGCTCTTCAACAAGAAATAAATAAGTATTTAAAAGTCTACCATCAAACACAGAAAGTTTATTCAGATTATCAGCATGCTAAAAATAAAACAGTATATTATGACTCGCATTCCTCAGCTATTTTATTGCATCAAACGTCTATGAAGGTATTACAAAAACTCAAAGTAAATCCTAATACGATTACATCCAATTCATTACTTGAGAATATATCTAAGCACCAAGAAAAACGACAACATCTAAATCATGAACATAACACTCTCAAGAAAAAATTACGAGAATATCAAACTCTTCATCAAAACATTAATCTAACACTGAAATCTAATAGAGAATCAAACAAAGATGATAAGGAAAGATAGTTGGATGTAAGAAAAACCAAGCAAATACGCATGTTTGCTTGGTTCATCTACTTATTCTAAACGAGCATTTTCCTCAAGATTTTTTCCTGTAGTCTCAATTAAGAACTCATTCAATAATTCATATAAATTCTTAATTGCTTCTTCCTCTATTTCACTGTAAAAATTTATTATTCGATACCAGTCTTGACCTGTTTTCACACTGTATTTATTTTCGATCCATTTTTGAAATTGTAGGCTGAAATGTATCCCATTGATATCACTATTATTACTCACACTTTCATACCCATGAATCAAATGATATAGCCTATATAATTTGTTCTCTGAACCAACTATTAAGATAGGACGTAATCTGTTAAAGTACAACAATTTATATATTGTTTCATTTCTGCCGTCTGTGATCTCTAATTTAGGAACATCACTATTCATAAATTCATCTAATTCATCATAAAAATTATTAAAAGCTAATTCATCACTCAATCCACTTTGCCAGAGAATTATATGCTTCCAGTTATAATAACTATATACATGATATTTATTTTGTAGTCTATGTAAAAATCTTTCAAAAAATGTTGCATCCTTAATTTCCTTAACTCCTTGATAATAACCAAATATATAGTATTCTAAGGCTTCTATTGATTTTTTTCCTATTATATTTTTATAATCATTCTTTATACTCATTAGTAATTCATACATTATTTAACCACTCTCCTTAATAAAACACGGTTTTTAGGCTCTGATATTTTCCTGGTGTTATTGTTGGTGCGCCTGGTCCTACAAAATCATTCAGCCAAGCTTTTAAGGGCATCCCTGCTTTATGTACATTACAGAAAACAATCCCTTTATATAGAACACCTGTGTGATACCCATTTGTACTAATAATACTCTGTGAACTACCCACACCAAAAATGGCTTCCATGCTATTACTTATCACATGACCGTTACTAGTTAATGGGAACTTCATTGATATTTGCTCAAATTCTTCACCCAAATTTTTCAAAAACGCTACAGCAGCTGCCGCTGCTTGGATACACTCATAATTCTTGTATTTATCCATAATATCACTTAATCCATCTAAAGTATTTACCCTAGGAATCGTACTCGCAGGAGCTGGTGTTAGAAATACAAAGGCAACACTACCAATAACAGCGATTAATGGTATTCCCAATCCAAGGATTCCCCACAATGGCAATGTTCCTATTACGCCAGCAAAAGTAGCTAATGAGCCTCCAAATAATAAAAATGCATCCATAATAACTTTTTCAATCGGAACTGGATCAATGACAACTCCTGCATTTATTCCAGCAGTCATGACTTTGATTGTAATACCATTTTTAGTAGTTCCTCCTGTTGAAGTATCAGGATTTGGTCCGAATGTTGGCTTAAATGAATCCGCTCTTGCTTGTGCCTCACTAAGATTTAACGTTCCTGCATCTAGTGCGTCACACAGCTTTATTATTTCTATAACTCTTCGCAGTAATGCTTCACCAGTAAGTCCATCCAGTAGACCATCAATATTTAACCCCCATGCCTTTGCACGAGAAATTGCTTCATTAGTCATTTCTTCAGTTCTTATTGCGTCTAGTGCCGCTTCACGAGCTAGTTTTTGTTCTCTAGATTCATAGCCTTGACCTTCATAATATTCTTGTAACTTGTAGCCACCATCTGAACCACCATTCGAAAGTGGTGTACCTCCGCCTACAGGTTTTGATATGGATGGAGTATCATCACAATCAATGAGTGTTTTACCATCTTTCGCTAAACATTTCTTCCCTTTTGGAGCTGGTCTGAGGCTAGTATTAGTTGAACGAGTCGCTTTATGCCCACTCGGGTCATTCGCATTCGTCGGATTATTTTGTGTGTATGCAAATCTGTTCTGGCTCGCAGGACTTCTTGTATCACCTAAGTATGAATCTTGTTGACCGAATGTTCCCGACTTATTGTCATAGTAACGCACTCTTAAGTATTGTGTTCCATTAAAATCATGACTCTCAGCGTTATAGCCGTACTGATTATCCATTTTGACATTAGTTTTTCCAAAATCATTATAAGTTGCTTTGAAACTGAGTTGCTCTGGTTTTTGTATTGTTTCTTGCCCAATAACTGAGCCACGAGCATCATATGCATAGTAAGTTGGTGCTTCATCTTTTTTTGTATCATTAATGCGTTGCACGCCGTATGTATAAGTATGAATCGTATTCCCATCTGCATTTTTCGTTTGCAGCACTTCGGTAAATTCACGATTAATGTCGTTGATATAGTTAATCGTTTCTAGACTTTCCTTGGGGGCATCTTCATCTTCCACAGGACAGGTTTGATCATAAGTGTCGAGATGATCGCTAATAGTTTGACGAAGATTATTTAGCTGTTCATTGGTTGTCTGACTCACTAATTCTTGATTGTAATCTTCGTTATATGTATCGTCTGATTTCAAGAAACTGAGGAAGCCTGAATCTTCACTCGAGGTAATCGATGTCTTCTCTGTTTTTTGTGTTCGATTCCCAAAACCATCATAGGAATAGTTGATGGTTTTTCCTGTTGTTGATTGGACACTGAGTAGCATTCCTTCTGTGTCATATGCAAATTTCTCAACAACACCATTAGCATAGCGTTTTTGGCTCACGTTTCCAGTGGCATCGTATGAATAATCAACACCTAGTCCGCCTTTTTCTTCAATCAACGCATTTTTGTTATCAAACTTGTATTGCTTATTGGTTACAATCCCCGCGATGGTTTCAGTCGCCGCAAGCTTATTCCCAACTTGATCATAGAGATAACTATATTCTTTCGTTGTACTACCGCTCACATGTGTTGAAGATAGTAATTGTTCTTCTTCATCATAGGCATACGTTTTCAGCGTGTTGATACCATCAATAGTTGCATTCTCTGAACTAATATTACCGCGCTCATCATACGCATATTCAATGTTTGACATGATGGTGCCATTTTTACTCACGGTTTTCAGTTGCTCTATCTGATTATTAGCGTCATAAGAATAACTCGTCACTGACCCATTTGGAAGTATTGTCGATAACAGATTTCCAAGTATATCATAGGTATAGTTTGTGATGTCGTTCCCAGTACTCACTTTCACCAGATTATCGTTCAAGTCATACTCATATTTTGTTTGTATACCATCAGGGTAAGTCAATCCCACTCGGCGACCAATGCTGTCATATTGATATTGTACCATGTTTTGATTTTGATCCGTATAGGAAATCAAATCACCATATTGGTTGTATGTAAGTGTTGCTTGTGACTTAGTGTCAGTTACACTAGTGACTTGGTTTTCCGTATTATACGAGTATTGATATTGTTTGTCGTCAAATCCTTTATAGACTTGATTATTTAAGGCATCATATTTATAGGTGATACTTCGTCCATCTTGATTTTTTTGTGAAATCTCGTTGCCTTTTAAATCATACTGGAAGCTTTGTACTTTTTGGTCTGCGGTAATAACTTTGGTTTGATTATTATTTTTATCATATTCAAACTTGGTACTATTGCCACTCGCATTCGTTGCTTTGATAAGATTGCTGTTGGCATCATACTCATACTTTGTTTCTGCGTCTTTGCGGTTACGAACAGTCGTCATACGGTTATTCGCATCATAATCGAAGGCGGTTGTATTGCCACTGGCGTCAACTTCAATCGTTTTATTGCCATTAGCATCGTACGCATAAGTCACTTCATTACCTTTTGCGTCACTTTCGCTCGCGATTGCTCCACGCTCATCATAAGTTGTTGTTTGTGTTTGACCTAAAGCATTTGTTGTTTCGATCGTTTGGTTGTTTTTATTGTACTTATATTCAGTAGTTGCAGTTAATGGATTAGTCTCAGTTAATAGATTTCCATTGCCATCGTACATGTATGTAAATGTTTTATCACTTGGATATTTCACCGCAAGGACTTGTCCTAAGGCATCATACATGTATGTAAATGTTTTATCACTTGGATATTTCACCGCAAGGACTTGTCCTAAGGCATCATACATGTAGGCAGTTACGTTCCCACGAATATCCGTCATCGTTTCAACGCGTCCATTTTCATCATATGTATAACTGATTATATTACCATTTGCGGCGATTGTTTTGATAATTTGACCTTTAGAATTGTATTCATACTGAGTTTCGTTTTTATTTCCATCAAGTTTGCTAATCAATTGTCCAAATTGGTCATAGGTGTTGACTTCACTTGGTGTCGCGTCTTGATTATTTTTCACTTCAATGACATCACTAAACTCGTTATAGGTTGTCGTAACGACCAAACCATTTGGCTGTTTCGATTCAATTAATTGGTCAAAGTCATTGTAGGTATTCGTAGTGACATTTCCTCTACCATCCCATGATTTTGTCAAGAATCCTTTCGCGTCATATTCATAGCGCTCTGAAATATCATTTGGTGATTCAAGTTTCGCTACTTGATTCCAAACATTATATTCAGTTGTGGTTGTATTATTCTTTTTATCAGTGGTACTCACTGGTCGATTGAGTGCATCATAGTCAGTTTGTACACCGTAGCCTAATGGATCGATCGCTAAAATCTGATTCCCGTTTTCGTCATATTCGTATTGGGTCTTGTTTCCTTCAGGATCAATCACTTGAATCAATTGTCCTTTTAAATCATACGTATTCTGAACCATACCACCGTTCGCGTCCGTGCTTGAGGCTATCAGTCCTGTTGGTGTATAGGTTGTTTTCATAACGTTGCCAAGTGCATTCGTCGTTTCCACAAGTTGTCCTTTCGCGTCATATATAAATGTCGTGACATTGCCGTCTTGATCAGTGGTTGCGACGGGATTTCCAATCAAGTCATAGCTATACGTTGTGTTTTCGGTATCCGTCGTTCCACATGGTAAACAACTGGTTCCCATGCTTTGAAGTGTTTGTCCAATACCGTTATAGGTTACGGCTTTTTCATTACCTTTCGCGTCTTGTTCTAATGTGAGTTGGCTCGAATCATCGTAGGTATATGTAGTGACATTACCACGCATATCGGTTGATGTCGTTTTTTCATTATATTCATTGAAAGTGGCACTTGTGGTTTCACCTTTCCAGTTCGTGGTTTTAGTTTGGTTGCCCATGACATCATATTCGTACTTCGTGAAACGATCAAAGTTATCACTTGATTCAAGCAACTGTCCTAATTGATTATAGGTGTTGTAGGTAGTGACTCCAGTCGGAGCGATAATTTTAATTTGGTTCCCTATCGCATCATATTCGTAAGTCGTTGATTGGTTTAATGCGTCCGTTGATTTGATGAGTTGTCCTTTGGCATCATATTCATTAGTATTTTCAAATCCTCGTGCGTCAATTGATTTCTCAACACGACCAACAGTGTTGTAAATTGATGCGACTTCATTGCCGAGTTGGTCAACGGTTGTGACTAATTGACCTTTGGCGTCATATTGGTTTTGAACAACGCCACTATCAGGATAAGTTGTTGTTGCTAATTGATTACGTGCTGTATAGGTGTACGTTGTGGTGTTGCCGATTTGGTCAGTTTCACTGATCATATTGCCATTGCCATCATACGTTTTATGAACCGTGTTACCAGCACTATCAATGGTCGCGATAATATTATATTCACCATCATATTGGTAGCTTTGCGTTGCCCCATTACGCATCGTGGTTTTGGTAACCAGAAGTGCTGCATTATAAGTGCGTGCAGTCTCAAAGTTGAGAGCATCATGCTCGCTTACTTCTGTATCCATTGTGCCAATAGTTTTAGAAGATATGCGAGTTCCATTTTGGGTTTCTATAGTGTTACCATTATAATCATATTTGTAGCTTGTCACTAAGCCATTTTTATCCGTTTTTTCAATCAGTTGATTTAAACCATTGTAGCTATTTGTTTCAATACTGCCATCAGGGAATATCGTTTCAAGCAAATTCCCTAAAGTATCATAGCTATAGCTTGTGACTGCACCATTTGGAGCAGTTTCTTTTGTTTTTTGATTCAGAATGAAATCATACTCATAATGGGTTTCAAAACCGAGTTGATCAATTGAAGTAATCAGGTGTCCTGCACTATCATACACATTCTGAGTATGACTTCCATCCGCATACGTCGTTTGAATTAAGCGATTAGAACTGTCATATGTAAAGTTCGTTTCTTCTCCAAGTTCATTGATCTCACTAGTCTGATTACCATTCACATCATAAGCATAGGTTTCGGTACCGTAACTATCCGTTTCACTTAGTAAGCGACCAATACCATCATAGCTATAGGTTTTCGCGTTACCATTCGCGTCAGTTTCCCATATTTTTTGTCCATCAGCATCATATTGGAATGCTTGCGTGCCATTTGGACGGACATAGCTTGTGAGTTCACCGCGTTTATTGCGGTTGTAAGTACTCGTATTCCCAAGTGCATCCGTCTCTGATTGAATCATTGAGTTGGCGTCATACGTGATTTGTTTACTTCCTAATGGATTTGATTCGTTTACTTTATTCCCACTTTGATAGGTATAGGTTGTAGTGTTGCCATTTTTATCAGTCTCACTTATTTTTTGACCATCAGTATTATAGATCCAAGTCATTGAACTACCATCACTATATTGAACTCCAGTCATATTATCATAACTGTCATAGGTGAAATGAGTAACTTCACCATCAAAATTAGTAATCTCTATTGGCATATGTTGCGCATTGTACATATAGGTTTTTACTTTGCCATCTGCTCGGGTTTCACTCGTATTATTTCCGTTCGCATCATAGGTATATGAAACTGGCTCTTCACTTGGTGTGTCAAGTGCCGTCATATTATTTGAACCATCATATGCTTGTACTTTACTTGTGCCGTCTAGATTGATTTTTTCGGTGGTACGTTTATTTTCATCGAAGTAGACGATTTCCTGTTTCCCATCATAATTAGTTGCGATTGTCGCATTTTCTTGGTACTCAAAAGTGACGACACGATTTTCCGCATCCGTCTGTTTTACTACTCGTCCTTTAGTGTCATACTCATTTTCAATGAGGGTTGGATTGCCACTCATTCTGGACTTATAACTTGTCATCGCATTCGGATTATTTATGTCTTCATACTTGTATTGGAGTTTATACCCCTCTTGGTCAATGAAAGCAGTTAAATTCCCGCTCTCGTCATACTCATATTTTAAGGTATTATTGTCGGGTAAGGTAATGGTTGTAATATGATAATCATTATTCGCATAGCTAAATCCGACCGTTTTTCCACTACTTGTCGTCGTTTTGATTAAGCGCTCTTTGTCATCATAGGTAAATGTCACTTCATGTCCATAACGATCGGTCACTATCTTTTGAAGCGTTCCAGTCTCATTAAAGTAATATGCCTGACCCTTCGTATCTTTTACGATAAAACTATTTAATTGAATTACTTCATCTTTTTGTTTTGGCACATCATCGACTTTATCGTAATAATCGGCATCTACTTTTACAGTTGAAGCTGTTTGAATTTTTTCGATCGTATAATCTGTACCAAATGGTGTGTCATAGCCATTTCCTGTCTTGTGAAAAAAGAAGCGTTGACCAGTACCATTACCAAAAACAATCGTCCCATCTGCTAATTGTGATAAACGGTAATTATAACTTGACTCCCACCCACGTCCAAATGGTGAATCAATTGTTGAAATTAGTGAATTATAATGCCGTGTCAACACACTCTGGTCATCAAAATCAAACCATGATGCGTCTTGATTGTTGTAATAAAAATTCCCTGTATTGAGGTTAATTGGTTCATAACCAAACTCACAATGCTTGCCAGTTGCCACTAATCCCCAATCTATTTCACGCATATCTCCCTCAGCTAGAGGTTGTGGGTGATATGCTTTCCCTTCATTTTTAGTCGGATTACGTAAAAACATCGTATTGCCTTCAATTAAGTAATTGGAACGCATATTGTTATCTATTTTCGTGTTCATATACGTTAAGCCATAGAAATCATTGACGCGGAATATCGTATCCCAGCCTGTCACTTTATAGGTTTGGAAGGTATCACCATTTGTCCATTCTGTTGTCTCTTTAACACTTCCATCGGTATTGAAAACAGTGGTCTTAAATTTCACTTGATACACTGTATTGGCTTTATAATCTGTCGCAAGTCCTGCGTATCCTGCTGCCTGCCAGTTTGATTGTAAGCCATAGTATTTTTGCGTTTTATCAATGGTTGGATACATGGAACCTTCATAGTATGGAAACGTACGATAGCCTGTTCCAACAGGAATAGCACCTGATTCGTAGACTTTTGTAGTCGGTGTATTTTTCTCTACAATCTCCACTTCAACGACTGATCCAGGGCGAGCAACTCCATCAATGCCAAGCGCCTGAAATTTGAGCACACCTTGCGTATCATTACTCGTGAACGCGCGCAAACTTACTTTTGTGTCTTTTAACGGTAAATCATCGGCTATCGGTTCTTCTTTGATATGTACAATTTCCATAAATGGTTGAATACTGTGCGTTTCTGTCGTAAATAAATGCGCCTTATCTGATTCATGGACAGACTGTAAAAGGATGCCGTAATCAGGTGCTTGGCTGAGTGGCGTTCCGTACCATGCTTGCATCGCTTCGGTAATATTTACTTTTACATCGTTGCCACTGCCATTATTTTCGCCTCCAATCCAAAAATTCGAATTATTGATTGGAATAGCATTGACACCACTATTGCTCCACGAACGCCAAGTTAAGTCCTCAGGATTTCCGTAGTTGCCGGTAACACGGGATGCATAAAATTCTGTCCAGTGTTGTGACGCACTTTCGCGCCCCAAATAAAGTGTCGCACTGACGACTTCCCGATTATTTCCTAATAATTGACGCCAGTTTCTACCGCCCTCTGGATAACCACGTATAACACCCTTCGTTCCACCTAAATAGACGCCACCTGATGTTTCACCATATTCTCCGCCTACATAAAAGTACGGGAAAGAATAGCCTGTGGATGCGTTGTAGGCATTATCAGGATTGGCAGCACGCATCGCATACACGCGAACATTGCCATCAACTACATGCGTCCATGCTTTCTGCGTAAAATCGATAGGATATGCTTTTAAGCCTTTTGCGAGCACATTATTATCCAACTGAATATGAACAATATTATCTTCTTGAATCACAGTGCTTTCCACATAGTCATTATTTTCGGCATCATGAACAAGTGGTGCAAATAAACTAAAGAGTTTTTCCTTTGTTTCACTATCTATGATTGCGACTTCCTGATCTAGCTCACCCGCAACCGCTTCTGTTTCTACTGGAAGATTCAATTGATAATCAAAGTTTGATGGCGCACTCGTATCGTAGCTTCGTCCAGTGATGGTGAGACTTTCATGACTGAGCGATAAACTAATATCGGTTTGCGCGTATGCATTTTTGAATAGCATACTGTCCTGAGCGACTTGTCCACCCGTAAAGTTGCCTCCAATTGGCACCACTTGAATAATCCCTAATGCTGTTTCTATCTCAATCGGGTGCGTCGCATCAATGGTTGTTTGTAGTTGTACAGCTCCTTGTTCATCAGTCGTTTCATATGTTTTTGGTGCGCCAAAAGCTTGAAGCAAGCCATTATTTACTGGTTTTAGTGTACTATCATAGTCCGTCCAATTGCCTTTTTCATCTTCAAAATGAATCGGGGTTTCACTAATGATTGTCCGTTCTACAGTATCCGTCGCATCGACAAATGTTTTAGATGTTTCCGTACGCATCGAAAGGTCTTCACTAAATCCATCATCTAAAATTGCTTGATATGATGATTCCAACTCCTCTATTTGGAGCCGCTCACTTACTGGCGAATCACTACTTGGAGCGGCTACCTCATTAGCAGGTGCATTCTCAATCGTGTTTGGCGTACTATTATTTTGAGTCACATCCACATTTGCATATTGTCCAACTGTTGCGACTGATGCGGCAAATGTAGTCACACTACCTAGTTGTATCCCTGATACAAACAATAGCGCGGATAGCCCTATAAATAATACTTGTTTCATTCGTTTACTGCCTTGTTTTAACTTTTTCATTCGTTCATATCCTCCTAGATTTCACATGCGCCCCCACATGTCTTTCTTGCTTTCTCATTTCTTTCGACTCTATTTCAACCTCATCTGATAACAACAAACAGACCATTCTCTACTAACGAATCGCCTGTCTTATTTTCGTATACCACTGTCTTTATGTACTATCCATCTCTATATTCGTACATTTCCTTACCAATACAAAAAGGAAAGTATAAGCCCCCCAAAACTTACCCACCATCATATATACATCCACCTCATTTTAAGAAAATACATCTCGACTTAATTATCTTACATTTCAGACTATTTGTGAAGCTTTTTTATTAATTTTCACTATTCATAGACAGAGCGTTGGATCTGTGTATGAATACTGCTAATTATTAAGAATAAGCATGCTACATATTATTACATCTTATTTTAGAAATTTAGATGAAAATAAGATGCCAACTTGACACCTTATTTCCTGAGGACACGTGTATAAGAAAAAATTAGATAGCTGCCAAGGGATTGGAGCTATTCCCCCTATTGATTCATAATAAAAGACAGTATTAGTTGAAAGTTCCTTTTCAATCTGAATATTGAGGATAGATAGAAATACTGTCTATCATTACTGGAGTTCCTGTATATAATATATTATCCGAAAACCTCTTTTGAACTCCTACTATTAGTATATACAATCCATTTGTGCATTTAAACACACAAATATTCAATGAATTTTGACACATTTATATACCTTTTTGCTAGACACCCACATTTTGGTGTGTATTTTAACCTACGAATAGACTAAAATAATGGTTGGAGGTGATAGCCATGTTTTCATTTTTGATTTATTGGATCGGTGCTTAGGCTACAAAGTTTAAAAATACATACAAATAAAAGAGCATTCCTTTTCGAATGCTCTTTTATAATGCAATGTTATATTGCATCAATGTATCAATAAGACCTTCTCTTATATACATATGATTTGAGATTTCACATACTTTAAATGCTTCTTGCATTAATACTTTTCCTTTATCTCTTTCAATGTTCATCATATAAAGTGAGAATCCTTTTAAAAAAAGAAAATTTGGGATGAACTTCATACTTTCTATTTGTTCAGCAATTTGAAGTCCTCTCGAGCTAACCTCCAGTACTTTTTTCCAATTCTCGACCATATATGCTGTAATCATCAACCCATTTAGTAAAAATAATGAAAGATAGTTATCCTGCAAATATGGATTCTGATTTTCCATCCAAGCCAATGCATTTTCCGCTCGTTCAATATTAGATGGACTTTGTTCATATCGCAGGACAATATTGATTAACTTTATTTCTTCATCCGTATAATAAGTCGCTTTATCTTTATATGATTTGTATAGCGATTTTTCTGCTAACAGCTTTGCCCGATATATCTCACCATCCACACTCGTCAAGACCTCAATACGCATAATATCAATAATTTGTTGTTTCTTAATGGAAAGATTTTGATACATCACATCATCAATAAGTTTTAAGTCCTCTTTCACAGCAACCCAATTATTTGTTTCAGCATGTTGTTCCATTGCCATTCTTTGTTGCGTGTATAAACGATTTTGTTCCAAGCTAGCTTCTGCGATGATTTTCTCTATAGAAACGCCCAACCGCTCTACAAGAGCCAAAAGTATCTCAAAAGATGGTGATGTCTTATTTGATTCAATACGCGCGATTGAATTAATATTACATATTCCATCACATAGCTCCTCTTGTGAATATCCCATTTCCGTCCGAATACGCTTAATTACATGCCCCACTCTAAATCTTATATTCATGTTTATTCCTCATTTTCTTCTATTTCTGTTTATCTTTCGATGAATTCTCAAATAAGATATATGTACATTAGTTTATCATATCAATAAAATGCCGTTTTCCACCAAATTATTACTAATAAAATTTTATTTTCACTATTGTACAATAATTATATCGCGAAATAATTTTTTGTTAAAGTTTATCACAGATACGCCCAATTTCTACAAAAGGTGAATATAATCACATTCCTAATGAATATTTATCGTTGCTCCTTCATAAAAACAGCCATCAGAATCCAATAATTCTGATGACTGCTTATTATGCTTGCATGATTTTTTTTAATCGAAGACAGTCCATATATCCATTTTCATATGCCAACCGAGCATACTCTTGCTGTATCTTATTCGCAATTTTGATTTGGTTAGCAATGATTAGTCGTTGTTCTTCCGTTAGATTGATTTCAAGGTTTAGATAGTCGATTTCAGCCTGTGCTTCTTCCTCCACATACTGTTGATACCGTTCACTTTTCGCCAATGTATCCTCTAGCCTTTGTTCCATAAAAATAGTGGTTAATTGTTCGATTTCAAAGCTCATTTGCTGTTCCATCTTTCATTTCCCCCTCTTCAAGAATAGGTTATACAAACTATTATATCTGTATTACAGATATAATGCAATATCTTTAATCCAGATAATTTATACTGGAAATGAGGGGGTGTATTGAGACGGTAGTTTATAGAAATATACGAGCGATTCGAGAAGATAACGACCTAACCCAAGCCCAAATGGCAGCCTACTTAAATATCTCCCAAAACACTTACAGTCAGTATGAAACTGGGAAAATTGAGTGGACAGCAAGTACCTTAATTCAAATTGCAAATTATTTTGATGTGAGTATTGATTATCTGCTTGATCGGACATCCAAGAAGAAATAACAATATAAGAGCCACACCATACAGCGATTTTCATATCGGTGTATGCTGTGGCTTTTTTATTATCAATCAAATAGAATCGATTCAATGAAAAACTTGTTTACTCATCTACATATGTGGAGACGCCTATAAAATTTAGTGTGCCATTTTTATAAGTACTTGTTTTCATATTACCGCTATACTCATAATTATATATTAAAATAATTGTATTATATCCTTCACTCAAATTTACACTACGAAATTGCTCTATTATCTGATTGTCGTATGAAAAATCCTCTAGAAGAATTTCAATATTATCAGAACGTTCCTCAGCCCAAAATTTTTCAACTAAATCTCTGTCGTAGTATCCCAGTTTAAAATTTTCTTCAAACGAAGACGGAATGCTGTCACCATCTTCTGTGTATTTTATTTCAAAATACTCATTAAATGTTGCTTCTTCCATATTGCCTAACCATAAAGAAACGCTATTTTCATTATTCATCTAATTACCTCCTTAATCCTTCTGGTAAATCTAACCTGCCATTGGACATACGTGTTGTTGCCCAGACGTTTAGTCTACTGACAAAAGTTTCATAATTTGGGGATTCATCAATTATTTTCAATATTTCATTATGAGCCTTTGTTGAACCTTTACCTCCATGAATACCTGGGGGATTTATAAACTTGACGTCTACTGTTAAAGTTCGCAATTCTTTTATCTTGTCCATACTAACGCCCCACTCTTTGAATTTTGGTGCTCGGGAAACCAAGTGCCATTCATGATATCCCCCCGGCTGTCTAATTCTGTCTTCAATTTTAGAACGAATTTTAGGATCTGACCACGCAGTTTTAAACTCTTTAACGGAGGCATTATCAAACCATTTATTAAATTCTCCATTTCGTACAGATGGAACTTTTATTTTTGGATATGATCTTTTCACCTTAAATACTTCCTTCATATTCACATCTGTATATATTGTATCAAAGCTCTTCTTAGATATTTTAAAACTGCGACCTTTAATCGCAACCATTCCCGATGCTATCCCTGCAAGTACGGAAAAGCTTTGCATACTCGTTAAATTATGCCCAGATATCGGATCATAGCCATCTAGAGCACCTTTAATTCGCTCGGCATCAAGGTCTGCATTTTCATCACGTGGCACCTTTATTGTACCATCATTAATTCCTTTATTGTAGGCAATCGTTGCTTCTGCTGCCTCTGCATCGGTCTTACCGTTTTTCGTTAGCACCCAGTAGCTACCATGTAATGTTTTCTCATACTTGGCATACGGATCTTTTTTCTCAGAGGTCAGGTTTTTTAGCCATCCCATATTTAATGCTTTCGTGTTGAATGTATGGCTTACAGTATTAAATGCTTTACTGCTCTGGATTTCATTTAGTCCTTGTTTTACTTGATACAGCTTTGTCAGCACATCATACATCACATTTTGATGGCTCATGTCAAAATCCAAATAGCGTTCAATAATCTGCATTTCATGTTGTAATTGTCCCATTGCTGTTTGCATGCCTAACTGCATCCCGATTTGTTGTCCTAATGAAGAACCACCCGCCATTGATTTCATTTTTACTAACAAGTCTTCATAGCGATTTTGGCATTTTCTTATCTCACCTTGTAGCTCTTGTAATTCATCGGAATCGATTCTAGCATTCATCGATGGATCAACCTGATTATGAAAATCCGTGGTATATTTTTTCAGAATTTCTTCGGCATCGGTCATACATGCTTTCGTGGTGTCTACAATGGGATAATGAACCATTTCGTAATAGTCTTTCGCACTGTCTGCGATTTCGCCTTTGATTTCATTATCAGCTACAATTTTTGCAACTGCTTTTCGATAGTTTGTCAGGGCTTCCTTCAATTTTTGGGACTCTCTTAAAAAATGTTCCACAAAATAACGTACTTCGCCAATATCAATGCGTGGCATCCGCTTTCGCCTCTTTCGCTCGTTCGACATCAGCTTTTGCTTGTTTGTATTCGGCTTGTAGTTGGTCATCTAAGTTGTAGAGTTTCTTTTGCGTCATGCGTTGTTCCTGATTTAAATCCAATGCAATGGCACCTAATTTGTTCTCTGAAAGATTGCCTCTCCACGCATTCCCAATTCTTACAAGCAAATCTTCTTGTTGGCGTTTTAATTGCCTAAACTCGCGTTCTACTTCTTCTAACTCCCGTTGTTTCTCGATACTCTTTCTTACGGCATCTTCCTGCTGTTTCATCCCTTCTTTTCACTCCTCATGTCCTTTTTTATTTGTCTAAATGAAGCGCTTTACTCCACATGTCTGCCATCGCCTTTTCTGAAGCGACAAATGCTTGCTCGACATTTTTCAAATTTTGCACATCCTTGTTAAAGGCTTCTGGCATAGCTTTAATCATGTGTGCTGCGTCCATACTGCTTTGCACTAGTTGGCGTGCGGAACTCGTGGAATAAGACATAGTAGGTCGTAGCTCGAATGATATACCATTGGCGCTATTGCCGATTTCTTTGGCATGTTCGGATAAACGCCCACTTGGTAATTGGATTTTCTTTGACATCACTTTACTTCCTTTCTAGTTGGATTTTCTGTGTAATAATTGGATCATATTCTCATACATATCCTTAATTATACCATTGATTTTATTGAAAAGAAAAGAAGCGATATTTAGTATTAATCACTTCTCACTCACCAATATATCTAACTAACGAAATGTCTTAGCTGTCAATTCTTTGATACCTAAAAACTGCGTATTATTTTTTTCTAAATCCCTACTTATTATATGTTCAGATACTACAAACATACTTACCACCTTCCACTTTCCTTCAGGTAATTGATAATGTTCCAGTACAACATCTGAATTTTCAACAACCCATTTTTCTCTTTTTTGATGTTTAACTAAAAATGATTTTTCTCCTTTAAATATTTTCGTAATTTCCATCTCTATTTCATATGGATTTCTAGCTAAGTTAAAATCCTTAGTTTCAACTACAAATATTTTTTTGTTTTTGTATTAAATGCTAGTATATCAATATCTCCTAACTCCTAAGCATAATTATTACTTAAAACACCTTTTTATGAAAATAAGGATAGAGTGTATATTGAGTTTTAATTCAACATGCACTCTATCCTTATTTTTCTCATTATAATTACATAGCTTTTACTTCAACTACATTATTTCTTCCCAGACGGCTCACTTTGCGTATCAAATTCCTTTATTTCAAGAGTTTTTGGATCTTTTTTTCCTAAGTCTTCAAATTCCTGAATGATTTTATTATTTTCTATCTCTTTACTTAATGTTTGTTTGGTAGCAGATATCTCATAACCCGTTCCCATACTATTAACAACTAATTGTCCGCCCACTCTGCTGTCGTTATTAACTGGAATAATATAGACTTCTCCTTCTTTCACTTGTGCTTGTCCTTCCACTTCTAATGTTGGAAGCCCGGCAACTATGACTTGAATCCTACTATTTGTAGACCCTACTTGACCTTTAACTGAATCAACTATTTCAACTTCCCAAACTGTATAGAAATAGAATTCTTTTTCAAAGCTAGATTCATTTGCCTTCTCCTCAAGCTTGGCTTCCCCCATCTCTGGATTAGTGGGTTTTTCTGCTTCACTAGTGGTTCTATTTGATTTGCTATCAGAAGTAGTCGCTACTAAGTCAGGATTTTCAGCGGCAATTTGTTTGGCTTGCTTAAGCACATTTGTTTCATCTTTTGTATTTCCGATACCAACTATTTTTATGAATTTTCCCACAAAAATATTATCGCTTGTTGCAAATACACTTTCGTAGTCATCAGGACCAAATGCTGTAAATGCAGAAAGTTGACTTTTAACTAATAAATCTTCATATGATTTGGTACTGTTAGCATACGCAACCTGTTCTTGTCTTTCCGCTTTGATATTAGTAGTCTCTTGTGGATTATTTAGTGTGAATACCATTGTGCCAATAGCAACAAGTCCCGCAATAATCCCTATTACATATTTTCTTTTCATTTAATATCCCCCTCCCCAGAACGATCCAGCACCCCATCTTTTTTCATACGAATCATTATCGTCTCGACCAAAGTAAACACTACTTGCTTTTGGAGATGGTGTCATTATATTTCCATTGTAAGGATTATGCCCTAAACCTAGAGCATGACCGAATTCATGTGAGATTGTATAGTAAATTTGATTATCAGAGTAGTATATTCCTTTTTTAGTATTCCACATTACATCGTCGTTTAAATGTATTTCACCGCGTTGAGCTATTTTTGTCCTATCTGTACCATGTTTAAAGTACAATCCAGGAACTTTTGCTCCTGTGTCTCCTGGGAAAAGAAGACTATCATAATAATTTCCACTAAATACACTAACATCTACATAGGCTGTCTGACCTGTGCTTAACTTATACGTGTTAAAGTTCTTAGAAAGAACATCAATTTTTCCATTGTAATGCCATAAATTTGCTCCTTGATTTATTCTCCAACTTGAATATGTTGAATTATTCGTATACCAAATACTCCCGTAGTTTACTGCTGGGTAACTCCCTTGGAGATTCGTATAGGCTGTTGCATTAACGGATTGTGACGCTACCAGAGTTGATAATAACACCACGGAACAAAATATAACTACTCTTACAAATTTCCACCCTTTTTTCATAAATTAGATTCCTCCCTATTATTTATTAAACAGACCGCAACTTATCCTATATACTTTGTTCCACCGAGAAACCAATTAATCATTAGCCACATCGCATGATACTCCTTTCACAAAGCCTGTTATTTGTATATCCAATATGTTACACTACTTATAAACAAGTTTATTTTTATGTTCACTATATTCACCCCCGAAATATTTTAATTATTCACTTCGATTAAAGGAGAATTATCATGAAAACATATGGAGCCGCTATAAGACAAGTTAGAAAGAACAAATCACTTTCTCAATCGGATGTATCGAATAATATTCTTGCACGAACTACTATCTCTAAAATTGAAAATAACAACATTACACCCACTATTACTACAGTTGAGAGCATCATTATTAAATTAGATGTAACAATGGATGAACTTCGATATATTAAAAATAACTATCAATTGAGCACGCGCGAAGAAATTATTACAGACTTTTTCAAGCTTGTATCTAATACTCAAACCGAGCTACTAATGGATATCATCTCCAGATGCAATATTTATACAACTAACCATTCTAAAGACAGACTATTAGAAGACATTAGTATCGTTTTAAATGCAGCATTACTTTTAGCAAATAATGAATTTGAGCATGCACAAGAACTTGTTAAACCTATATGGAAACGCTTAGAAAAAATTGACCATTTTTCGCTAATAGAAATACGACTTGTATGCAATATACTATTTTATTTCCCACTCGAGGTTATTGAAAAATTTGTACCACGCTTATTAACAATGATTGATAAATATCAAGCTTTAGATAAGACTCTAAACTCATTAAAAGCAGCGTTGCTTATCAATACTGCCTCAATATTTATGCAGTCTAACTCAGCCATCACTACAACTAGTTTAAATACGGCTATTGTTATCGCTAAGGATATTAATCGTTTTGATTTACTTGCTAGTGCTTACTATCTACAAGGAGTTAATACTGATGATTTCAACCTAATAGCTAAGGCAAAAAATATTTTTCTCGCAATTGAAAAAGAGGATATTTTATTTCAATTTGAAAAAGAGTATCTCTAAAACATTCCTTTTACGCAGTTATTTTTCAAGATAACTGCACGACATAAGGGAAATAATTACATTTAAAGCAATAATATACAGGAGGATTACAATTTTGGATATTTTTAAAGACCCCATTCTATTTCACAAAAACTTTAAGATGGGAAAAGAGTTAGATATTGCTGGCGAATTTATATATACTGGAATTAGCAAATTAGAACAAATGGAAGATTTAGATAATCAGACTGATGTATTCTACTTTTTATATCACATATCAATTGGTATAGAAAGATTACAAAAGGTCTTGATCATATTGCTAGAAAAATTCGATATAGAAAAACTAGAAGAATTTGAGAAAAGTCTGATTACTCATAATCATGAAAAGTTACAAAAGAAAATAAAACATACATTGCAATTAGAACTGAATCCATTAGAAAACAGTTTTTTACAATTATTAGACCGCTTTTATAACACATCTCGATATAACCGATTCAATACTCTTGGAGCAATAGACAGTGAGACTACAGCACTTGCCCATTTTATAATAGAAAAATTTGAAGCTCGCTATGAAGAAAACATCTTTCGTAAAGAGCACCTCGTTATTTCAGATAAAATCAAGGAACGGCTGGGAAGAATCATTGGATCAATTTCTAACAAGTATTTCTCTCTAATAAAAACTTATGCCTCAAAACAAAATCTATATACCTATGAAATAAGTTACGATTCCAATGCATATAAAATATTTAATGTTAGGTATAAAAAACAATCACTGCATGAAATGAAGCTTAACGAAAAGATATCTGTAAAAGAATTATTGATATACCTAGTAAATTCTAAGGATAGTAATTCTATTATGAAACTTATTAAAAATATAGAACCCTTGGACTTTGATGAAACTGAGATCAATGACTTCTTAAAAGAGTTACTAAATGGACATATAACTCTAAGTTTACTGGATTGTGTGGAGACCAACTATGAGGAGGATATCGAAAATATAAATGAGCGAATAAACTTACTCAGTCCCATCGCTAACCCTAATACCATTTTTCCTGACGAAGATGATTATTAGTATATCTTATCTACCTATCTAATATAAATGCCATTATTGGCTATTTTAATTAAAGATGAAAAATATTGGAAATATTATGCAAATCTCGAAATAGAAGATTAAAAATCAAAAAAGCGATACCTCCAAAAATGGGGGTACCGCTTTTTTCTTCTGACTAGCACAATGAAAGTATAACACAACTTCATTTACCATTCTATTTCTTTATTTTGACTTCCCTTTTCCACCTCAACTTTCACTTCTCCTTGCTTATCCTCCAACATCGCCTTTATCGATTTTTTCTCTACTAACTTAAAATCGGTAACAACATAATCCTCTGGTATGTCTGCGCGCTTACCAGTATAATGCTCGTAAGAACTTTCGCCATTATGATACACATAGTTCCCATTAACGAAATCTCCTGCCCATTCTATATCAAGATCATGTCCATACTGCTCAAAATCAAAATACGATGCAAAATCGCCCATATGCTCTAAAATCTCACTATTAAGTTCATCCATCGCAAACTGTCCTAAATCTGATTTTGAATCTACGTTTGATATCACATCATAACAATCCATATTTTCAGTTAAATTAATGTAATCTGCTATGGTGGTAGTACTTTCAATCGCAAGAATCGCTTCGTATTTTTCTAATTCATTCGGATACAGGTCATCTAATTTATTGGCAAGATAATTCAGTTCATCTATATTCTCATACTCACCCATTTGAATGCCGATAGAACTTTCATAGTCCGTAATAAAATATTCCTCATACTCTTCGCCAAGTCCTATTCTCTGAAAAACAGCTTGCATTTTTTCTGCGTCAGTTGGCAGTGTGACCCATTCTCCAACTAGTGCTCCTTCATTATATTTCCCTAGATTGGTCAGGTAAATGGCTAGTTTTTTGATTTCATGCTCCATATATCCTTACCTCCTACCATATTTCTTCACTGTAGTAATCAGTGAAATCGAATGGCAGCGCACCAAAAACAGCATCCGAAATACTATTCAATTTGCCAATAATACCATTCATAATATCCATCAGTTCTTTATTATAAATGTACGGTAATGCTGCTTCTAAATCTGCAAGTAGGCGTTCCTTAGATGACATATCAAAAATACACATTAATTGTTGTTCTTCTATTGTAAATAAATCCATACTTATAACCCCATTGCTTTCGATTTAGTTGGTGTAGATTCCCCATGTTCTGGCTGAGAAATCTTGTCCTTATTCTGTGATAGCTTGCTCATAATAGATTTTTTCTGTGGTAATTCCTGTGTCTGTTCTTTAAAACTTGCATCAATAACCCTAATATTACTCATTGTCGTGAAATGGACGGACTCTAGGACGCCTTTGAAAAGATTCACATCAGACGCATCTACTTGTTTTGCAAGCGCTAATAGCTGTTCTGCTCCCGCTTGAATACCAAAATGCTGGCATGTCGCATAAAGTACGCTTTCTTGTTCGAATGCTTTTACCACATCTGTCTTTGGAATTCGGTGGTTCATTCCAGATTCATCTCTCACGAACAGCTCCTCTTTCTTATCCAACTGCCGCGTTGTCAAAACTTGAACTGCCTCTTTTAATGCCGTCTGCTTATTAGCTCTTGGCTTTATCACTAATGGTTCTCCTAATGTACCCTCGATACTTTTTATAAGTAGTCCCATATTTTCAACGCCTGCCTGTTCAGGAATAAGCGCTCTATCACCTTTTGTTTGGGAGATATCAAATAGCGCTTCTGTTTTAAAATTTGGAATGGTAATCAGTTCTTTTTTAGTAATAGCATTTCCTTCCCCATCACGCAGAATTTGATTAGTTCGCGGATCAACGACTTCTTTATCAATTTCCTTCGTATATGGCGTATATTTTATGACTCGTACTTTCGACTTTTGATTCACCTGCAATTCATATTTTTCATTCCAGTCATTATACGTTTCCAGTTTTGTAGCACTGGACATTTGTTCATGAATCAAAATGCTGTTATTTAACGTGAATCCTTTTAGCTTGCCTAGTTGCTCTAAAAATAGTTTATACAGCTCTGGTGTTGCTAGATTCTTCAAACCGCGTTCAATTTTGTCATTCGCTAACTCTAGCTGTTTCTCATGATATGCAGTTAATTCTTCGGGGCTCATTCTTTTATCTTCTGCCATTATTTCTGGCTCCTTTCTTTTTATCGTTCTAAATTCGGCTTCTTTTCTTTGCTTTTTGTTTGTGTCGGCACCTCTTTTTTGATGTCATCTAGCACCGATTTTTTTCCTAATCCATCGCTTGCTGGCAATACACGATATTTTTCTGGCATATCCGCAGGGGATGTGAAATATTGTCTTGGCATTCGTAGCTGTTCTAAAAAACCATTTCTCGACATATAGACTTTCCCAGTTGGTTTAGGGATAGGATTGGGCACACCTTGCATTTCTGCATGAATGCTTTTATTCAGCGATTTAGGCATCCCAAGCTTATCTTGATACTGATTTGCCAGATTTTGCATTTGCTTCTGATTTTGTTCTAGTTGAAAACAGTCCGTGTTCACCACCATGTTCAAAATATCGGTAATATCATTCGCTTGAAATACTTCTAAGCAAGCTTCAAAAATGGCTTTGTTTTTTGGTGAGCCATCCAGACCATGTACTTCTTCTGCTAATGTATTGAGTACATCCAGATCTATTCTAGCGCTTATTCTTTCTGCTAATCCTTCAATAGTACTTGTCACGCATAAACAAATACAATCCGATGGTTGCTGTATATCTAAACGTTCCCATGCATCTTGCATCGCCTGCTTGTTCGTTGGAAACGATACCCATTCTCCTTTACCTTTATTTACTGTTTTCTCATTCGTAATAAAAGTCGCAATAGGCGCTACCTGAGGCACATATTTACTAATTTCTTCTTTCCATGATGGTGACACGGCTTTACCATCCCATCTTTTAAATACTAATTGGTCTTGCATTGTGTTGCTCCTCTCAAAATAAGAGGGGTACATGACCCCTCACAGTCTTACTTTTTGTTGATAAATTCTAGTTTGAAGTTGACATATTTATCTCCAGTGTCATCTAGGACAACATTGGCATCATACGTCTTGCCTGTTTTTTCTGAATATAATTTCGTTACTTTACATTTTCCTTTTTCCAGCAATGTTTTAGCCATTCGTTTTGTTAGCTCTTTCTTTTTCGACGTGAAGAACTTGTTATTTTTCCACATGACAAAGCCACATTCTGTATTCACGCAACCAAAAGCCTTATCGAATTCTTGCACTTCTGATTGGCAACGAGGGCATGTACCAATGGATTCTTTTTCTTCTTGAAAAAGACTAGCTACATCCATATTTTTTTCTTGATTATCAGCTATTAACTGCGCAACAAACATTTGAATGGCACTCATAAATTGGTCAGCACTTGTATCACCCTTTTCAATCTGTGCTAATGCATATTCCCACTCTGCTGTTAATGCTGCTGATTTCAATACATCAGGTACAACCTGAATTAAGGTACTACCTTTCTGTGTAGGAAGCATCTTTTTACCTTTCCGTTCCACAAATTCGCCTTGCACCAAGCGTTCAATAATACCCGCTCTTGTGGCAGGTGTTCCTAACCCTTTATGCTCCATGTCAGCTGTGTCTTCTGATTCTTCAGCGCTCGCTCGTTCCATCGCTGATAACATGGTATCTTCTGTGAATGACTTTGGCGCTGTTGTCAAATGTTCTTGAACGTTCGTTGGCAGATATTCCATTGTTTGACCCTCTACCAGATCCAATTTATTTTCCAGACTCGAATCTTCTATTTCCAAGAATGATTTCCATCCCTTTTCTAGCACTTGCTTTTGTTTCAATACAAACAGCTCGTTCTCACATTGAAGCGTCACCACTTGTTCCTCATAAAGATATGGTAATGCCGTCGCAATCAGTAATCGATTGGCTATCAACATCAAGATATTCTGCTCAGCTTTCGTTAACGTCGCTACATCTAGTTTTGCGACTTCTTTGGTGACTAAAATGGCATGATGATCACTTACTTTCGTATTATCCATAATCCGTGCCACATCAGGCAGATGCGAAACGCCATGTTGAACTGGTAAACAATCAATGATAACTGGAATGAGCGATAAAGCTGTTTTTTCCATGTCCTCTGTAATATATTGACTGTCTGTTCGTGGATAGGTCACCAACTTCTTCTCATATAGTACCTGCACCGTATCAAGTGTTTGTTTGGCAGTTAGATTGAAGGTGCGATTGGCTTCTCGTTGTAATGTTGTCAAATCATATAATTTTGGTGGATTATTCGTTTTCTTATTTATAACGATTGATTCCACAGCGATTGGCATCTTTTCGCACGCTTGCTGTATAGCTGTTGCGTCCTCCTTACTGTCTATTTTCCGACTAACAAATGAATGTTGGTCTAGCGTTACAGCTACCGTATAGTAAGGCATTGAAACAAAAGTTTCAATCGCTCGTTCCCGCTCCACTAGCATGGCAAGTGTCGGTGTCTGGACACGTCCAATATTGAGTTTGGCGTTATATAGGGTAGAAAATAAACGTGTTGCATTGATACCGACAAGCCAGTCTGCCTGCGCACGGCATAATGCTGCTTGATATAAATTGTCATATTCACAACTTGGCTGTAAGTTTGCCAACCCCTCTGAAATCGCACTTGTTTCCATGCTTGAAACCCATAAACGTTCCATTGGTTTCTTGCACTTCACTTGCTCATAGGCTAGTCGAAAAATGAGCTCTCCCTCTCGTCCTGCATCTGTCGCACAAACAATACTCTTTACACGTTCATCCTCCATTAACTCCGATACAACGCTAAACTGTTTTTCTTTCCCTTTAAGAACTTGGTATTGGAAAGGATCTGGGATGATTGGCAAATCGGCTTGCCTCCATTTCTTATAGCGTTCGTCGTATACTTCCGTTGTAGCGAGCGACACTAAATGACCAATACACCACGTCACGATGAACGATTCATTTTCAAGATAACCATTTTGACGTTTCATTTTGCCAAGAACTTTTGCGATAGCTTGGGCAACACTTGGCTTTTCAGCAATAATTAATTTCATTCATCGTCCTCCTCATCGTCATCTTCTAAGTCATATACATCATCTGATTGATTTTGTTCTTTTCGGTAGCTTTCTACTTCATCCACAAACGAAAAATCCTCTAAATCTTCGGCATCATCCAAATCACGTTTCGGTTTACATACTTTAAAATAATAATATGCGCCACCGATGCCACCAATGAGCACTACCGCTAACAAAATAATCGGCATATAATTAGGTGCTGTTTCGGGTTGATTTTCCGTCGTCTCCGCCTCAGTTACACTTGGTTTCTCGACTTCTTTTTCAGGTGTTTCTTGGATAATCGGTTCTTCACCATTCACTAATTTAGCTAAGTCCTCTTGCGTCACATCAGTTAATAGATAGACATTATCACTTGCTTTAGTGTTATCAACAATAATGTAGAATACTTGTTCATCTTTTGTAGTCACGGTATAAAATGTTTTACCATCTCCCGAGGTATTGTTGCTCTCAATAACACTGCCACCACCACTTTGCTTCTCCGTCTCATCAATCGAAACATCGGTATCTGATGTATCTGTCTCGCCATCTGTTTCGGCTGTACTTGTGTCCGAATTTGGAATCGTTGGAATAACTGTAATTCCCCCATTCCCATCTTTCGCTTGTGCCATGACAACTGTATTTGGCGATAAAACAGCTAATAAACTCCCGATTAATAATAAACTTGCGATTATCAATTTATACTTCATGATTTGCATCACGCTCCATTTCTTTCTTTTTTTCTTCGCTTTCGATTACTTTTCGCATATCTTTGCGTTTGTTTTTAAGCAACTCTAATGCTTGTAATAACTCTTGCTCGGTCACTTCATATTTGCGAACAATCTTGACAAAGTTGCTATTTTCAACAACTACTTTCTTTTCTCGCAAGTCTTTTAGTTCTTGCTGAAATTTTTTGATTCGCTCTTCCATTTTCTCAATGGAGAGATTAATGCGATCTAACTTCATAAATTCCTCCTTTGGATTTCTAATTCTTTAATCGACCAAAACCGTAAAAATGTTGTTGCCAGTATGGCGAATCAATCGAACTGTATTGAATCGGGTCACCACAATGCAACATTTTTCCGTTGCCTACATAAATGCCGATATGCGTTACGGGTCGACCTGCGGGATAGGTTTCGGTGAAGAAAATCAAGTCTCCTGCACGCGCCTCCTCCCGACTAATTTTTGTCGTTTGGTCGTAAATGCCTTGTGCCGTTGTTCGTGGTACCTTGTGTACGCCTGAATTGGTATACACCCATGAGATAAACCCCGAGCAATCAAAACTAGTCGCAGGCGTTGAGCCACCGAACACATAAGGAAAACCGATATATTGTTCAGCATAGGTAATCAGTTTGTTGTAATCTGTCTCACTCATTGCACCATTGGTCGTTCCAGTGCCTATGTCGGGCTTGGATTCCCCGCCATTACTCGCATAAAAATACGCATCCATCCATTCCTCTTGATAATAAAATTCTAAGTGTAGATGGTTACCCGTACTGGCACCCGTTGTCCCAACAAATCCAACAACATCACCAACTTTTACCGTTTGTCCTTGACTCACATTCAAGCTTTCAAAATGGGCATACAAACTCTTGTAGCCTTTTTCTTTATCTTCCACAATGACATAATTTCCATAACCACCACTTGAAAACCCCGCAGTCGTCACGATACCATCATGAATCGCTTGCGTTGGTGTGCCTGCTGCCATTCCTATATCTAAGCCTTTATGCAGTTTGATTTCACCTGAAAATGGATCAGAACGATAACCAGGATAGCTTGTGATATTCGGGTACCAATCGCAGTTAAAAGGACTACCAAAGTTTTGGCGATTCCCCCGAGATTCCATATACGCCTCATACAGCGCTAACTGGTCATCACTTAAGTTAGCCTGAATATAATCGTTCATTGATGTTTGCTTTAAAGTGGTATTCAGCTGTTTGACAGTTTCGGTCGTCGTAACCGTGACCGTATTCTTGTTGCCATTCGCAAGATACGCTTCTAACGTTTGATGTCCCCATGCAATGGCTTCTTCGTGCGTATCAAAATAAATATCAAATGCGACACCATACCGCGCAAAATTTCCCGTGTCTTCTACTGTGTACTCAATACCATTCATAACAATCTTCGTTCCTAGCGGTACAATGGGATTTTTCGCATCGACCGCAATCGTATGCTTTGCGCGTGGCATCGCACCACTTGCTGTGGCACCTCCCGACCATTGCCCTGTACAAATGACGCAACTACAGTAAGCAGAAGTCACAACCTTGCCAAGACTCTCACCTACCTTGATTTCTTTCGTCACAGTTCGGGTGATTATTTCTTCTTTCAGCTCTAATTGATACTGGGCTTGAAATAACTTATCAATTTCATCTTGTACATCAGGATAGTGAAACTCCTCAAACTTTGCAGATAGATAGCTGATAAGTTGCACAGGGTCATGCTCAATGGCACCAATGTTGTAGTTATATTCGTCATAACCGTTATGGTCATGTTCCACTTGATTGATTTTCTTTTGTAGTTCCGCTTCTAATTTGGTGTAATACAACTCGGCTTGATTAATGTCACTATCATCTGATAGCCATGTAGACGCTACAACCATCGTACCCGTCTGAGTCACAATAGCAGAACACATGGACAAAATAGAGGATAGGATGACAAATACGAGAATGACAACGCCAACAATCGCCACGATTCTGCGTTTGGCAAATATCTCTTTCGCGATTGCACTCGCTTTTTCTACGCCACCTTTGATGCGCTTGACATTGGTCGTTGTGGCTTTTGCTGTTCCTGCTACTTTTTTTGCTTGAGCATACTGTTTCTTGATTCTTCTCTTTTGAAATAACTTATTCCATAGATTCGTACTCGGTTGCTCCGACTTCATTCGCTCATACATATAGTTCACATTGGCTTTGGTGAGTTTGTTTTCTGCTTTTTGGAATCGCCCAAACGCCCGCTTTTCACGTAACTTTTCGCGTTGTTTTAACTTCTGTGTGCTTTGGTCGACAAATTTGGTACTTTTATGACTGGCTTCTACACCCACATTTTCGTCTTCATGTTCCGACACTTTTTGATGAATAGTCTGGCTCATTTTTCGAGATAATTGGTGTGCCTTTAGTTGGGCTTTTTTTGTTATGCTATCATTCGGTGACTCAGGTTCTATGTCAAAATAGAAACGACGCTTGATTTTCCCTTTGGACTCATCAGTCACCCATTCACTTTTAAGCACTCGTTTTTGTGGCAGTCTTTGCTTCGCCTCTTGAAACTTCTGTTCCGCACGATTGGCTTTGCCTTCTAGTCGTTCCAGCTTTTTCTCCATAACTTGTTCGGCTTCAATTTCCTCACTGTTGAACTGTAAAGGGCTATCTCGCTCAATACTACGTTCAAATCGTTCTTCCTTTTTCATTTGTCACCTCAATTCTTAGAAAAGAGCATTCCCAATGTTTCAAGAATGCTCCAATGCTTCCTATTTCGTTATGCTACTTCATCTGGTTTTGTTGTCATGATTTTATAGAGTTGCGTGTCTTTCGGGAACTTATCAACAAATGGGATAATTACATTCCCATAAAAAATTAGTCCCTCCCCCTCATTGCTATTGGTCACATACGAAAGTTGATGTGAGGATATATTCAACTGCTTGGATAAAATTTGACGGTCACCCGATGCTTGATTCAACATATAGATAAAATCGCTATTTTCAAAGATATTTTCAATCTCACGACTCGCGAGTAAATCTTTGATATTTTGAGTAAGTCCAGTTGGAATTCCACCCCATTTACGGAACCTTTTCCAAATCTCCACAGAATAGGCAGCCGTCTGTTCTTCTTTGAGTAGTAAATGGAACTCATCGATGTAATACCATGTGGATTTCTTCTGTGCCCGATTTAACGTGACACGATTCCATACTTGATCTTGCACAATCAACATTCCTAGTTTCTTCAACTGCTTACCGAGCTCTTTAATATCAAAACAAACTAAGCGATTATTAATATCCACATTTGTTCGATGGTTAAAGACATTTAAACTTCCTGTGACATAAATCTCAAGAGCCGTTGCAATACGTGTCGCCTCGAGTTCAGGTTGCGCTTTAAGAACATTGTATAAGTCTTCTAAAATTGGCATATTATCAGGACGCGGATCAAGTAAATAATCTTGATAGACGAATCGTACCGCTCGGTCAATCAGTGTTTTCTCTACTGGTTCCAAACCATTTTTCCCACCTACAATTAATTCACACAGCGACAAAATGAAGTCTGCTTTTAAAGATAGCGGATTATCATCATCACTATAATTTAGATTCAAATCCATCGGGTTCACGTACTGCGTACTTGTAGGAGATATTTTAATCACTTGCCCGCCAAGTGTTACGACTAACGGCGCGTATTCAGATTCAGGATCACAAATGATAATATCATCATCGGTAACTAAGAAAACGTTGGTAATTTCGCGTTTCGCACTAAATGATTTCCCACTCCCCGGTGTTCCTAAAATGAGTCCGTTTGGATTTTTCAATAATTTACGATTGACCATTATCATATTTGATGACAACGCGTTTAAGCCATAGTACAAGCTCTTTTCTTGAAATAACTCTTGGGTTGTAAAGGGAACAAAAATAGCGGTACTGGATGTGGTCATCGCTCGCTGAATCTCAATTTGGTTTTGTCCGATTGGAAGTGTACTCATCAAAGCCACTTCTTGTTGGAAGTCTAATGATTTCAAAGCACAGTTGTATTTTTGCGCAATAGCTCGCGCTTGAAATAGCGTGTCCTCCAATTGTTGTTTGGAATTGGCAGTATGCGTAAACAGTACTGTAATCAAAAACAGTCGCTCATTTCGTGACTGCAAATCCTCCAGTAATGACTTGGCTTCTTTACCATACGTATTCAAATCGCTTGGAATGATATCCATGTCGTAACCTGCACGTACTGCTTTTTTCTGCTCCTCAATTTTCATCTTATCCAAATCAGTAATCTTCCGTTTTACCGTTTTAATGGCAGATGCCTGATCAACCGATTCAATATGAAAATTAATGACTTGATTACATTCCATTTCCAAAAAATCAGCCAACATGCGATCGGTGAGTTCTGGTGCTAGGATTTGTAGAAAAGAAGAGCTACCAAAACTTTGTCCAATTTTGAAACTATCGGTTTCTCGAAAATCAAAAGACGCAGGAGCAATAAAGTCTTTCGTTGATAATCCAGTTCCCGCTAACAGGTTCCAGTTATTAAACAAAAACTTGTCTTGACTATTTGGATGTAACACATCATGAAATAGCTTTAATCGCTCAAAACCATCCAACACTTGCGCTAATACACCCAAAGTTTTAAAGTTATTCAAAATATCCATCTCAATCCGTTCCAGTCTCGTTTTTGCTTCTCGAATCGAATTGGCTTCAATCCCAAACGTCACGTACTTAGTGCGTACGAGTCCATTGTTTCCTTTCGTCAGCTGATTCTTCAACATCGTTGCATACTCGAGACGAATCTCATCAAAACCGTCTTTTTGTGGTGGAATATCAATCGATGCGACAAAATCAAGAATATCCACAGATTGATTGAGAAAGGTCATCTGAATATGAATACTGCTGTCGAAATAATTGAGAAAATCGCAGTAGTTTTCAAATATCGCGTGCTTATCCTCATTTTGTGCCAACTGATAATTGATGTCATAAAACTGAATTGTCTTGGTATATAGCCTGTCATTCACCTTACAGACACCTGCTTTATTGATACTTTGATATGGAATGGTTGCTTGCGTACTGTCTTTTGTTTGCGCATCTAATTTCGCTTTCTTAATCGCCCGCGAGACACGTCTTTTTTCACTGGACGTTAATTTTTTATTCGGTGTAATCACTAACTGTTTTGGCTTACTTTTTTTAACGTTTTGTTTTTGTTTTTTGCTGAATAGATTTTCGAACAATCGGCGTGACCTCCTTTATTAATTGGTTTTGTTGTTCTAATAATTTGTAGTAATTTTTCGTGCGATATACACGCTTTCGCTTTTTGATAAAGCGAGAACGGATATAATTTCGAGCTAATTTCTCAAATGGTTGTCCATCTTTTTCAAATAAAGCCACAAAAAATAGCGGTAGCATGATGATAACCATCGCGATTGCCGCTAAATCCGTACTAATATGCTGTTTTAAAAATAGATAGCTTGGGATTCCTATTCCTGCCGCTATACTAAAACAAATAAGTTGGCGTTTGGTTAAATTAAACGCAACCTTTGTTTTCACCTTCGTCAGATCTTTTGGCACTGGCACAAAAGGCATCGAATCGCTCCTTTCTTATCGTTCTTCTCGGTTTTGGGATGAACTTGTTTTTTTATTTTCTGGTACCTTTTCTGTATCTTTTAATGTCTGTACAATAGAAGGTTTCACAATCGTGCTCTCCCCCTTCATTGCTTTTTCAATTTTGCTTAATTCTTGCTTTGAGGTCTTTTTAAATAGTGTCTCAAAATCAATTTGCTCCATGGGCTCTTCGAACATACAATGATCCTGAATAACTATATACATAGCTCCAATAATAGAAGTAGGAACTGCTACGATACCGCCATCTTGTAAATAATAGTCTGTATCAAAAATGGAATACTCGAAACCCTCATCACACACCTGCATACTCACATATCTATCTCCAATTGCCATAGCTAATTCATCGTTTATTTCCAATGTTTCCGATTCCTCCTTAATGTGCTCCAAAAATCGATTTTGATACACTTCCTGTTTTAAAGAGAGTAAAGCATAACAAAACCGTATATGTGGCAATTGAGAAAATCGCCATATGAATATTATCCGATACGGTCATTGCTTTTACTAAAATGGCATAGATTCCAACACATACCATGATGAAGAATCCTTGAAAACCGAGCGCAAATAAAGACTTGAAATAGTTCGTCCCAATAGTTCCCCATTCACGATTGCTTAAGGTCGCAAACGGAATTGGTGCCACCGAACAATACAGATAAATCTCAATCATACGCCCGTAAATAATCACCATGATAATTACCGCCATGATTTTCATGCACAAAGATACAATAAGTGTTTCAAACACTAAGCCGAATAACTCGCCAACGCCCATCTCCTGCATCCGCTCTTTCATTGTTGTTAATACCGCGGATATATCAATACTGGCACTTGAATTAATCGTGCCTGCTGCTTGATTGACCACATACTGCGCCAAATCAAAAACAGCCATTGTAATATCAAATGTGTGGCTGACTAACATGACAGCCACACACATTTTGAAAAAATATTTAAAGAACATGAATGTGTCCACATCCTGCATATTATTCTTTTCTAAGATTAAGGTGATTAGCTCATAACAAAGAATATAGGTGATGATTAAGCCCGCTATCGGTACAATCACATTATCAGATAAGGCTTGAATCATGCCGAAAATGTCAGCATTCCATCCCGCAGGTGTTTTCCCAACCTCTTTAGCAATCATGTCTACTTGCTCATTGACATCGATAAACATATTAGTTAGATTTGATTCAACCATACTTATTAGAAGTTCCTGTATCCACTCCCCAAGTTTCTCAAATACGCCAAACATAACTTAAAACAACTTCCCAAGCATTGGAATCAGTTGCATTCCAATGAGTACAACGCCTCCACCTGCCATCAATTGCTTAATTCCTTGTGATTTAGCCCCCGGATTATCATTACCGTACCCCTCAAGTAAGTTGATAACTCCCCACACAGCAAGTCCTGCGCCAAGGGCAATAACTAGTACTTTTAAAACGTTAACTGCTTCTGTAAAAAATTCCATTACATTCCTTCTTTCTATAATTTTATTTGATACATATCAACAGATTCACCCGTTGATATGTCATTTAACGGTCTTAAATATTGCTCAATATCAAATACATTTTTACTGTCATAATCGGATAAATATTTGTAGTACTTGTGCTTTGTAATATCGTATTTATTAGATAAAAATGGTCGAGCTCCACGTATTTGCAAAATACACTTACCACCATCCATGACCGCAATTTCATCTTGGGACATGAGTTCCTTACCAAGCTTTTGAAAGTTAAGCCCATGGCTCTTTTGTTGCGCATAGGTAATGCTCGTATTAAAGGAATCAATCGTTTCTTTCCCAAGAATTTCAGTCATTTCCTTTAGTGTAGACTTTTCTTTTCCACCTAAAAATAACGTCGTATCGCAGTTTCCAATAATTGTATCGGCATTATCTTTATAAATGGCTTTAAGTTGGCTCTGTGACTGCAAAATAATAGAAGCCGATATTTCGCGACTTCTAATCGTAGCTATTAATTTTTCGAATTGTGGAATCTGACCGATATTCGCAAATTCATCCAGCAAACATCGAACATGAACTGGCAATCGACCACCATATACGTCATCGGCTTTATCGCAAAGTAAATTAAACATTTGTGTGTACATGATAGATACTACAAAGTTAAAAGTACTATCCGTATCACTGATGATAACAAACAACGCCGTTTTTCGATCGCCTATTTTGTCTAACTCTAATTCATCGAAAGACATGAGTTCTCTTAACTCTTTGATGTCAAACGGTGCGAGCCTAGCTCCACAGCTAATCAAAATAGATTTGGCGGTTTTTCCTGCTGCCAATTTATATTTCTTATATTGCTTTACAGCAAAATGGTCAGGCTCCTTTGCCTCCAATTCGTCAAACAATAAGTCAACTGCATTTTTAAATGATTCATCATCTTCTCGAGCCTCACTTGCGTTGATTAACTCAAGCAATGTGATAAAGTTCTGCTCATAGCTTGGTGCTTCATACCATATATAGCCGATAAGCGCATTATAGTAGAGCCGTTCTGCTTTCACCCAAAAATCCTCACTCGATTTTTCACCCTCGCCTTTTGTATTGGCAATAATCGTATTCACCAATTTTAAAATGTCTTTTTCTGAGCGAATATACGCAAACGGGTTGTAGTGCATCGACTTCTTGAAATTGATCGTGTTGAGCACTTTGATTTTGTAGTTCGCCTTTTCTAATAGATGCCCACACTCCACTAGTACCGTTCCCTTAGGATCAGTCACCACATAGCTAGAATGCATTTGCATCAGATTAGGTTTTACAAAAAATCTTGTTTTTCCCGATCCCGAGCCACCGATGACAAGCACATTTTTATTCCGCGCATACTTCGGTTCTTTTGGACGACCATTCATCATCAAACGTTCGGTTTCTGTTAGTAACACATTCATTTTAAAAATGGGATCAATGTAAGGCGCAATGTCTTTCTTAGTCCCCCACCTCGCACTCCCATATTCGATTCCTTTTCGATACTTTTTCGCGTTTTTGGTCTTCTGATAAATCGTCAATCGAATCAGTACGACAGTGCCTGCTGCCACGAGTAAATCTCGAATATCAAAACTAGGTGCATAACTTCTAAAAAGCAAATCAATATGCCCAATGAGTAAAACAATCTTTTCAACCACATTGTCCGCTAAAATCAGTCGGTAAAGCTCCGCTAATTTATCCGCCAAATAAAATAGCAGTAAATAAGGTAAATGCAGAATCACTTGTTTTCTTATATCAAGACTCATCGCATCAACTCCTGAGATTTATTTTTCCCAAGCGCTTTTTCTATACTGCCTGCTAAATCGTGTTCTACATCTACTTTATTTTCTTGTAATTTGTCAATAATAGACGGCTTGTCGTGTGATTTTACATGCTTTTGCGTATATTCCTTAAAAGCCTGTGTCATGACATCCACATCGCGTCCTTTAAAATAAACAAGATAAGTCGACGTTTCCGTGGTATTATCTTTTTTTAGTGCAAAATCAAGCCCATACTTCCGAGCGATTCGTTTGAAACTACCAATGTTATCATCTGTAATTTCAACATTGGATAAGGCAGTGTTTTGTTTCATAAGTTTTTTGATAGATTGCTTGCCACTGTGACTACGCTGCTTATTCTTTTTTGCAACAAAGCCTCCCATTTTAAGAAAGACAGCTACCGCTTTTCTTAACTCTCTGGCTGTTACTTTCGTCGTGTTAATCGAAAATGCGATGGTTTTATGATTAATTTCTTCCTGCATAATTCCTCCTTTCTCTTTTTGAAATGACACTTCCTTTATGGCGGATGATACCACCATTCTGAATAAATCAGTATCTCACCTTCCTTCCAATAATACAGCTACCGCACTTCGCTTGGTGGCAGTGCGATTTCAAATCGGTTTGTGCCAAACCAATTCAAAATCGCACTGTTGTTTAAGCTTTCTGCAAACGCCACAATGAAAGTAGGCTTGCCATGACAAGTGTTGCTCCTATGGTTAGCGTTGGGAGCAGATATTGACCTGTTTCCACTAATTTTTCTGGGTTCTCAGGTATGGCTTGATCGCCAAATCGAATGACAATCAATCCGCCATGACTACCGTCCACAGTGAATGTTACTTTTTCCGATGATAATTGATATCCAGTTGGTGCTTGAACTTCACTCAATTCATAGTTTCCGTATCCTAACGCTTTTGATAGTTGTAAAAATCCCTCGCCATTAGTATAAAACGTGTCTGTAAATCCATCCGCATCCACATTCGGTAATTGAACAAGTTCGCCCGTTGCAACATTTCGAATTTGAAATCCTGCACCTGCGCGTGGAATCGTTTCACCTGTTGCCAAGTCATACTTAACCACTTTCAATCGCTCTTCAATGACTCTATTTTCAACCGCATAATGATGTGTTTGCCCATGTTCCGATATGGTCACTTCAAAATCATTGGATACTTTATAACCTTCTGGCGTCACTGTTTCTTTAACGGTATAGGTGTCATAAGGTAAATCTTTGAATGATATATACCCCTCATTATCCGTAACACCTACTTGTACAATCTCATTTATTGTCTTACTGATAACTGTGAACTCGACATTTTCAAGTGGTAAAATCGGCGGGTTCTCACCTTTCAAATACTGAATTAAACTATTCTTCCAGTCATAGTTACCGAATTTGATAATGTCGAAGCCTCCTAAAATCACATCTTCTTTTACAATGGTTTCTTGAACAGCGGTTTCCACTTTTTCACCTGCATAGGTTAAAGTAAATACATGTTTTTCTGTATCAAGTTGATAACCCACAGGTGCTTGTTTCTCAACCCAATAATAGTTATCTAAAATTAGATTCTCTACTTGCGCGCGACCATTTTCAATAATGACAGAATCAAGTAATGCATCGTCAGTTACTCGATGCAATTCATAGATGGCTCCATCTAGTGTGGCAGCCCCTTGAGGAATTGCTCCAGTTACTCTATCTTCTTTCATTAAGACAGCAATGCCTTTATGTTCTTCGTTTGTTACTGTTACCGAAGCCGTAGTCAGTTCAACCGCTTGTCCTGCATAAACTAACGTAAATGGTATCTTCACATTACTGATTTTAAAGCCAATTGGTGCCTTTTCTTCCATCAAGTAATAATTGCCTAACTTCAAGTTACTAAGCGCTCCATGTCCACTTTCATCTGTTTGAATCGTACCTACTCGCACATCTTTATCATTAAACACCCCAAACGTCGCATTTTCGAGCGAATAAAAAGAACTGGGCATGGTTGCTCCAAATTCTTCGCCTGTTTTTATAACATTAATTGTTCCTAATTGTTCTTTATTATTCAATGTGAGCGTGACACATGAATTCGGTTTAATGATTGCTGATAGAAGTTCACCTTTGTTCACATATCCGTTCGGAGCACTAATCTCACTCACTATTACTTCGGTACCTTCCAAAATATTTTCGATTCGTGCAATACCATCTTTTCCAGTCATAACTTCCTTGGTTGTTGACCCATATTGAAATTTGATTTTTGCATTCGCCAATGGTTGTTTTGTATCTTCATCAATTTTCATGACTTCAAGATCTCCACGATGACGAACTTCAACGGAAAAACTAGATTCTCCCTTGTCCTCTAATTGAAATTTGGCTAAGGATTGACGGTCAGGTTTGGTGTAAATAATCGATGTGCCTACTTTATTGTTCGTCACTTTTTGAAGACTCACAATGCCTGATTCCGAATTAGATGTCGCCGTAATTTTTAGCTTATTCCCGTCCTTCTCCACTTTTAGATTTTTAGGAATCGACGCTAATTGCATATCCGTTAAAACTGCGTTATTATCTTCCACAACAAGCGTTTCTCCCACATTAACGGTATAGGACTTATCCGCAAAAGAGGGATTGGTATTATAATGATTAATTAGATTCATAATCTCACCTTTTCTTTTCGCATAGTTTGGGATTGTGGATGATTGATAGGTATCACCAAGCGTTTCCCAAATCATCACTTGTGTCACCGCATAGTCATAGTTGCTTTGACTTGTGTTTGCAAAACCAAAATACGCGATTTTAGAGAGCAAATCTTTCTGGTTTCCATTATAAGTCGCAGAACTATAATTATCGCCCCCCGTTGCGTATTTCCCATGTTCGATACAAAACACATCGAATCCATCTAACTTCATACGTTCTAAATTCGTATCTGTAATAGTCTCCCCATTAGGATTTATTCCTGTATAATCGTACCCAGTTCGGGTATCAAGATTTAGCTCCTCAGCGAAAACTGTAACGCTTGGAAGAAGCAAGCTAATACAAAGTACTAGCAAACTTCCGATTACTTTCATTTTGTTCATAAATTCTTTCCTTTCAATCTTAAGCGAGTATTGCACTTCGCTTCTGAGCAACAAAAAAAGACTCTAAATTAGCTTTATAGTCATTTCTTTTGCTTCTTATGTGTGCTCCAGTACATGGACATGCTCGTTATGATAAGTCCTAGACCTACTAATAACAAAGCAATCCCACCATTGTCTCCGAGTAGTGGCAATGGTTTTGATTCTGTCACTTTTAATGCTTTTACAGGTTCCAGTTTATCAGGTGTTGATTTCTTCGGCAGTGGTTTAGTTATTTCATCATTCATGATTTTCACTTCCACGATGCCATCATGCGTTCCATCAATCGTTATGGACGTAGGCTTACTTATCAATTGATAGTTACTAGGGGCAATAATTTCTATCAACTCATAATCTCCGTATGGTAAATTGGCTGTAGTAAATTCTCCCGCCTTGTCTGTACTAAACTCCGATTTACCATTCTGTTCAATGAACTCACCTGTTTGCATATCTTTTATTTTAAAGGTTGCAAAATTATTCTTGATAGGCTCTTTCGTCACCCCGTCACATTTAATGACTCTAATCTTTTCTTTGATGACTTTTTCTTTGACTGTGACAGTAGCATTAGCTGATTCTGATTCCTTATTATAGGTCAAGTCAAAAGTATGCTTATTACTATCCAACAGGTAACCAGTTGGTGCTTTTTTTTCAAGCCAATAGTAGCTATCTAATACCAAATTATCCGATTGAGCTTGACCATTTTCGATAGTCACTGTATCCATTAGCTTATCGTCTGATGAACGATATAATTCATAAACCGCTCCGTCTAAAACTGCATTACCTTGTGCTTTATCACCAGTTTCAGCATCTTCTTTTATTAACTTGGCTGTCCCCTTTTGCTCAATATCCACAACTTGTACTTGCGTGCCAGTGATAGCAACATCTTGTCCAGCATATTCGATTTCAAATGATACCTTTTCTTCGCTTAAAAGATAGCCTAATGGGGCTCTCTCCTCTAACAAGTAGTACTTGCCTAATCTCAATGGAATTGACGTTGCTTTACCAAATTCATCCGTGTTTAGTTCACCAATACGTGTATCTGTACTATCATAGATTCCGTAAAGAGCGTCTGCCAAACTGTAATGCTCATTTGGCATAACATCCTCAAATAATTGACCAATTTTCGTCAATGAAACAATACCTACCTGCTCGCTGTTATTAAAAATTAGTTCTATCATTTCATCGGCTTTAACCACAACTGTCTTGCTCTCACCCAAATTGTGATAGTTCTTTGGTGCCAATAACTCTGAAACTTTCACTTCGGTGCCTTCTAGAATACCTTGTAATTCAGCAACTCCATCAACATTGGTAACGACTTCTTTGAAAGTATTATTGTATTCAAATTTAATCGTTGTATTTGGTAATACTTTATTCGTTTGTTCGTCTACTTTCTTGACTCTCACACCACCAAGTTTTTTCACGTTCACTTTCAAGGAAGCATTGCCTGCATCTTGCAAGTGAAATTGAACAAGGCTTTGACGATCTGCTTTGTTATAAATAATGGATGTCCCAATTGCCGTGTCAGGAACTTTAGTAAATCCAAACTCACCTGATTTAGCATTTTTATCAGCTTTCAATTTTAGTTTATTTCCATCTTTCGTAACGCTGATTCCCGTCGTGTTATTTGTTACACTCAGCCAGTCCGTAACTCTATTCGTGTCATCCAACACCAGCTCTTGCCCTTCAATTAACGTAATGCTTTGTTTATCCCATGAAGGCTGCGCATCGTGCTTCTTCACCTTCGCTAAAATAACATCTCTATCCGACCAATAATTAGGCAGTGATGTCCATTCCAATTGCTCCCCGAGGACTTCCCAAATCAATAATTGTGTTGTCGCAAATTCTTTATAACTTTGATCCGTTTGCGTGAATCCATAGTAAGCAATTTTGGATAGTAAATCCTTCTTATCACTCACATACATCTCAGGATTATATCCCGTTTCCGTATTGGCAGGTGCTCCAGAATCCACACAGAATACATCCGCCCCATCCATTTTCATGTTCCAAATAATCTTGTTTTCTAATTTCTTTCCATGAGTGAAACTAACACCCGTGTAGTTGTATCCTGTTTCATCTAGTTGTAGCGATGCTGCCATCGCATCCAAGGGTTGTAATAGATTAATCAAAATCATAGTAACCAGCATAATTGCGACTACTTTTACTTGTTGTACCCTACTTTTTATAATTTTCATTTGTCTGTTCCTCACTTTTAATTTCATTATTTTTTGAAGATGTATAACACAGATATTAATAGTATGATGAGTAGTAACCTAGTTTTTTTATTCATCCCTCCCTTATTACTGATGACGAAACTTCATTTTTTTCTACAAATATTTAAACTGCTGCTAGCTAACAGCACACAGGAATTTCACCTCCCCCCGATAATTCGGCAGGACACATAAAGTGTGAGTATCATTATTACAATCTCTAGGTCATCGCATTCTAATGCTCTATTTAGAATTAGTAAATTATGTTTATCGCTCATTCAAAAGAAATCGTCGCGCATAATTTACTCTGCTAACTAAAAACTGAACGTATTTAAATATGGATTATATTCAATTATCAAAGAACGATTACAAACCTTCTAAATATAAATTCAAAATAGCTTGCATAACTACTACATTAAAAACAACCATTTGGGTCACTAACAAAATAAAAAAGACTATGAAATATTTTAGCTTCATAGCCTTTTAAATAATTAATATTATTTATTTTTATACAATCTTGTCCCAACTATCTTTTAAAATTGTAATAGTATTGCAAGCGAATTTTAAAAATCTCTTGAAATTCAAACTTGCTATTAGTCATTCATGTTATGCAAGTTCTAGACGGATATTATTAAACGCTTTCATGAAAATATGGTATAATTATAGGTGAATATCAGAGCATATTGAGCCTATAGGAAAGGAGCATCTGTGATTACTGTAACAAAAAAAGATTTAATAAACCTAGGCTACGGACCTTCATTCTCAGCAGATATCATTAGACAAGCAAAGAATTTAATGATTAGCAGAGGGCACACGTACTATCAATCAAAGAAATTAGATAGAGTCCCACGAGAAGCAGTAGAAGAACTACTAGGTATTACTTTCAAAAGCGAAAAATAGAGCCTGATTAGAACTTCTTGCATATTATGTAAGGAGGATAAACATGGCAACTAGCCTAATTAAAAAAGCAAAAAATGGAACATATTACTTCAGAGCAAATCTAGGTTACGATTCCGATGGGAAGAAAATCCAAAAATATTCTAGTGGCTTCAAAACAATGAAAGAAGCCAAAGAAGAATATTCTCGATTATTACTAATGAAACCAGAAGAATTAGTAGAGAAAAAAGATGAAATGTCGTTCCAATATTTTACCGAAGAAATTTTTCTTCCATGGTACAAATCACAAGTAAAGTTACGAACCTATGAAAATAGAGTTTCTAGTATAAAAAAACATTTTAAGTATTTCTATAAGTTTCCTGTTAACGGAATTGATCCCCTTATTGTCCAAAGTTGGCAACTAAAACTATCAAAAAAATTAAGTTCACAGTATGTAAGAGCTGTCCAAGGATTATTTTCTATTGCAATGGATAGAGCAATCGTCCTAAATTTAGCCGAGGTTAATCCATCAAAAATAATCGGAAATGTAAAAAAAAGAAAAACAAAAGTAGATTTTTGGACAAAAGAAGAATTTGAGCAAGTAATATCGTGCATTTTCAAAGAAGACTACTACCAACACTTTTTATTTATTTCCATTTGGCTACTCTTTATGACTGGAATGCGAATTGGTGAAGCGACAGCATTACAGTGGGACGATATTGATTTTGAAACTGGCGTTCTTAGTATTACAAAAACACTCTATTATAAAAACTTAAATGAATACTATTTTGTAGAACCAAAAACGAAAGCAAGTACTCGCCAAATTGTTTTGGATACAGACACACTTCATCTTCTAAAAGAGTGGAAAAATCTTCAACAAAGCATACTAGATACTGGATTCATTCTGAGCTATAATAACAATCCCTCTCAGAAACATAATATATCTTATGCCATTGACCGCTTCGCTAAAAAAGCTGGAATTCATAGAATACGAATCCATGCATTACGACATTCACACGCATCCTTATTAATTAGCATGGGTGAAAATCCTCTAATCATCAAAGACCGCTTAGGTCATGAGGATATCGAAACAACGCTTGGAACCTATGGACACCTTTATCCAAATAGTAATTTCGAAGTAGCTACAAAATTAAAAGGAATTATTAACTACAAACCATCCCATGAAAACCTAGATACATCACCAAGAAATCAATTTACTAAGCAGTTTATACGCCAAGAATTATAAAAAGTGCAATGAAAGTGCAATACAAATAAAAAAAGAGTCGAAAACCCTTGGTACTAAAGGATTTCCGACTCGCCGCTCTTTATTCCCACTCCACCGTCGCTGGTGGCTTACTTGTAATATCATACACGACACGATTCACATGTGCCACCTCGTTCACGATCCGCGTCGAGATCAACTCCAACACTTCCCACGGAATCCGTGCCCAGTCGGCTGTCATGCCATCAATTGAAGTTACCGCGCGGATAACAACGGTGTGATCGTACGTACGACCATCGCCCATCACGCCTACGCTGCGGATGTTTGGTAAGGCTGTGAAGTACTGCCAAATTTCGCGGTCAAGACCTGCGTTTTTGATTTCTTCACGCAAAATATAATCGGAATCGCGGACGATTTCTAGTTTTTCTTCGGTAATCTCGCCTAATACCCGGATTCCTAGGCCTGGACCTGGGAACGGTTGGCGCCATACGATTGCTTCTGGCATGCCTAGTTCTAGTCCTAATGCGCGAACTTCGTCTTTAAATAGTGTATTTAATGGTTCTATTAGTTGGAACTGCATGTCTTCTGGCAAACCGCCAACGTTATGGTGGGACTTGATCGTTTGTGCTGTCGCTGTTCCGCTTTCGATTATGTCGGTATACAGTGTTCCTTGTGCTAGGAATTCCACGCCGTCAAGCTTCGTTGCTTCGTCATCGAACACGTAAATGAACTCGTTACCGATCGTTTTACGCTTTTGCTCGGGGTCGGAAACGCCAGCAAGCTTCGTCATGAAACGTTCTTTGGCATCGACTTTAATAATGTTCATATTGAAATCGCCGTATAGTGTTTCCATCACTTGCTCTGCTTCGCCTTTACGCAATAAACCGTGATCAACAAAGATACACGTTAATTGGTCGCCGATCGCTTTGTGAATCAGAACGCCAACAACAGAGGAGTCTACGCCACCGGAAAGGGCTAGCAATACTTTTTTGTCACCAACTTGTTCGCGGATTTTAGCTACTTCCACATCGATGAAATTCTCCATTGTCCAATCGCCTTTGCAACCACAGATGTTTAGCGCAAAGTTCTTCAGCAACTCGTTGCCGTGAACAGAATGCTGTACTTCTGGATGGAACTGCACACCGTACATTTTACGGTCTTCGTTTGTGATTGCTGCAATCGGACATGATGCGCTAGTAGCGGTGACTTCAAATCCTGCTGGCTCGGCAACAACGAGGTCTCCGTGACTCATCCAGACGATTTGATCGGTTGGTAGCGCTGCGAAAAGACGGGATGGCTTCTCAATGTTGATCGTCGCTTTGCCGTACTCACGGTCTTTGGCGGGCTCTACTTTTCCAGCGAAATGGTTCGTCATCAGTTGCATACCGTAGCAAATACCAAGAATTGGAACACCCATCTCAAATAGGTCTTCGTCGCAACGGAAAGCTCCTTCATCGTAGACACTATTCGGGCCACCAGAGAAAATAATTCCTGTTGGATTCAGTGCTTTCATCTCTTCCACTGTAATCGTGTGTGGGTGCAACTCGCTGTATACGCCGAATTCGCGAATACGACGCGTAATCAATTGGTTGTACTGGCTACCAAAATCAAGAACGATAATTTTCTCTTGCTCTGTAAAATCTTTCATATTCCTTCACAAAACCCCTTTAAAATTTATTTATGTATGTTGCGCGTGTTTCAAGTCCTTCTCTTTATTGTAACGTTTGCCCTGCATTCTTGCAACCGTAAAACGAGGGTTTCATCAATGTGAGCGCTTGCTTTAAGATAACGTCTCCTAGGAGATAACCTAAATAAATCGAGCGAATGCTTTCGCTCGATTTCTGTAAAGCCGGGATGTACGTCCTACCGAGTACAGATGATAGGGTAGTCTTCGGCAGTATTCAAGCTTTTGTAACAGACTCTTCGAAAAAAATTTATAATCCTTTTCCGCCGATGACATCCATGTTGATGCTTTTCTCAACGGAGGCGATAAGTGGTTTAGCACGCTCGATGATAGCTTTTACTTCTTCGTTATCAAGCGATGCTTTGTGATGCCCTGAATCAGTCCAAACTTCGGTCACAATCACGGTCTCTGGATCGTCCTCGTTCACGCTGACCACGTATTGGATGCAGGCGTTATATCGTTCAAGCCCCACCGCAGCCTCTAGCAAAATATTGACGAGCGCTTTGCGATTTCCTGGATGGGCTTTGAATTTTGTGATTAAACCAAATGCGATTTTCATTGTCCTCTCCTCCTCCAACTATTTCTTCCAAAAGTCATCAAAGATTGTAATTGCCATATGGCGCTTATGTTGTGTTTTTAAATACCAATTCTCGATTTGAATCGCGGTCTCTGTTGGGATTTTTTTGCCTTCTAGGTAGTCATCGATATCCTCGTATGTGACACCAAGCGCGACTTCATCGGGTAGTGCTGGTTTGTGTTCTTCCAGGTCTGCGGTTGGTTTTTTCAAGTAGAGATGTTCTGGGCAGCCAAGTGTTTTTAAAAGTGCCTTACCCTGGCGTTTGTTCAAGCGAAACAGCGGGTTGATATCCGTGCCGCCATCGCCATATTTGGTGTAAAAACCCGTGACGGCTTCGGCGGAATGATCGGTACCGACGACAGCGCCATGATTCATCGCGGCAATGCTATATTGCGCCTTCATCCGCTCACGTGCTTTTTCATTGCCTTTTGCAAAATCGGAAAGCTCGATATCTGCAGCGTGTAATGTGGCGACGCTAGCATCAACGGCTTCCTTAATATTAATCGTCACCACGCGGTCAGCCTCAATAAAATGAAGCGCATCTTGGCAATCGGCTTCATCGAATTGTGTCCCGTACGGTAAACGCACAGCAATAAACTGGTAAGACTCATCTCCCGTCGCCTCGCGTAACTCGCTAATCGCCATTTGTGATAATTTCCCGGCAAGCGTCGAATCTTGACCTCCAGAAATGCCCAACACCAATGTTTTAAGGAATGGATACTTCGTCAAGTATGCCTTTAAAAACTCGATACTTTGGCGAATCTCGGCGGTTTCATCGATTTTTGGTAACACGTGCATTTCCGCGATAATTTGCTTTTGTAAACTCATTTTTCTGCCCCCTTCACTTGCTTAAAATGGAATATCAAAATTGACAGGTGAATGTTTTTGCACTGTTTTACGAACATTTTCGATATTTTGCATTTTATTTTTCCAACATTTCACGCTTAAATCGACCGGGTATTGTTCTGGACGCACCGTTCGTTGATATTCATCCCAAAGCAAGGCTAAATTTTCTTCTTTGTATTTGCGAGTCTGTTCTAAAGATGGTCTTTGATATACTAGTTCCCCTTTTTCGTAAATTGGAACCAATAATTCTTTCGCGGTGAAATTTGCCACTTCTTTTGTAATATACGTGTGGATGGGATGGAACATGGTTAAGGTCTCCACGCCTTCTAATGACTCGTTTTCCAAGCAGATATAATCACCTTCTGCTTTTGGACCGTCTTCGTTTGTTATGATGCGGTACACGTTCTTTTTCGCAGGTGTCGTGACTTTTTCGGTATTGCTGGAGAGTTTGATGGAGTCTTGCAAAACATCCTTCTCATCGGCAATCGCAACGAGTTTGTAAACGGCACCTAGGGCTGGTTGGTCGTATGCTGTGATCAGTTTTGTACCAACGCCCCACGCGTCGATTTTTGCTTTTTGTGCTTTCAAATGTAGAATTGTTGTCTCATCCAAATCGCTCGACGCAAAAATTTTCGCATGGGGGAATCCTGCTTCATCCAACATTTGACGGGCTTTTTTCGATAGGAATGCCATGTCTCCACTATCCAAACGAACCCCGATAAAGTTGATTGCGTCGCCCATTTCTTGTGCCACTTTGATCGCATTTGGAATCCCGGATTTGAGTGTGTCATACGTATCCACTAGGAAAATAGAATCCTTGTGTGTTTTGGCGTAGCGTTTGAAAGCCTTGTATTCATCACGATATGCTTGCACCATCGAATGCGCCATCGTACCCGAAATTGGAATGCCGAAAATTTTGCCGGCACGAATATTACTCGTAGAATCGCAGCCGCCAATGTAAGCGGCACGTGTGCCCCAAAGCGCTGCATCCATTTCTTGCGCGCGCCTTGTGCCGAATTCAGCAAGCGGTTCACCTTCTACGACGTTTTTGATTCGTGCTGCTTTTGTCGCGATCAGCGTTTGGAAATTCACAATATTGAGGAGCGCTGTTTCGATTAGCTGAGCCTCTGCCAAATTCGCCTCCACTTGAATAATCGGCTCCGTCTTGAAAACAAACTCGCCTTCTACAACCGAGCGAATCGTTCCAGTGAACCGTAAATTTTTGAGATAGTCTAGGAATTCCTCTTCAAAAGCCGTTTCTTCACGCAAATACGCAATGTCTGTATCTGTGAAATGCAGGTTCTCCATGTAATCGATAATCCGCTCAAGTCCTGCAAAAACGCAGAAACCCGTGTCAAACGGCATATCGCGAAAAAATACTTCAAAAACAGCGCGGCGCTCATGGATATTATCATCCCAATAAGCCTTCATCATATTAATTTGGTATAAATCGGTGTGTAGCGTTTTACTATCATCTGGAAATAAAGTCATACTCCATACTCCTGTCTATGTTTTCTTATAAAACATCATAGCGTAAATCGAACAGAAAAGCTAACTTTATAAGCTGTATTTAATTTTCTAGTCTTTGTTTGGAGTATGCTTCACACCTTTAGCAAAAACACACAGCCAGCATTAAAAAGAACCGGTACGAAGCTTCCGTTCACACCGGCCAATCATTATTTATCTATAAATTAAACCGATATCCCGCGCCCCAAATCGTCTCGATGGATTCGGAAAAGTCGCCGTGGTTCTCTAATTTTTCACGAATTTTACGGATATGAACGACGACCGTTGACACATCGCCCGCCGCCTGCATGCCCCAGATCTGCTCGAAAAGTTGCTCCTTATTCCACACCCGGTTCGGCCGCTTCGCTAAAAATACAAGTAAGTCGAATTCCTTCGTTGTGAAAATAATCTCCTGATCTGCTACAAATGCTTTACGGCCATCTAAATCCAGCGTCAAATCATGCACCTGTAAAATCTCATTTTGCACCGCGATAGTACTTTTGGCGAGTCGTTCGTAACGTGCTAAATGAGCCTTAACACGCGCCACGAGCTCACTCGGACTAAATGGTTTCGTGATATAATCATCCGCTCCAAGGCCGAGTCCACGAATTTTATCAATATCTTCTTTTCGAGCAGAAACGAGCAAAATCGGCACTTCTTTCTTCGCTCGAATTTCGCGGCAAATATCAAAACCATTCATATCTGGCAACATAACATCAAGAATAATCAAGTCAAACGCATCATGTAACGCCCGCTCCAGCCCCTTCAAACCGTTGTGCTCCATCGTAACTTCCATTTCACTAATCTCCAAATAATCGCGCTCTAATTCCGCAATTTCAAGTTCATCTTCTATTAATAAAATCCGTTTCATTGCTCTTTGTCCCCCTTGAACTTTAGTGGTAGCCTAATCCAAATACTCGTGCCGATCTCAAGCTCACTCGTCGCTCCGATCTCACCTCGATGCTCTTCCACAATCTGTTTGGCAATCGAGAGCCCCAGTCCGCTACCACCTGTATTCGAATTTCGTGACACTTCTTCTCGATAAAACCGATCAAAAATAGAAAGCAGACCCGCTTCTGAAATACCTTTACCATTATCGCTAATCGTGATTATCGCATCATTCTGCTGTTTTTCGAGCTGAATCATGATTTTTGCTTGCTCTTTATCCATGTACTTCATACTATTTTGGATCAAATTCTCAAATACGCGCTTTAATTTTTCGCGGTCAGCTTCTGCTATCATTTTTTCATTAGGGATAACCAATTCAAATTCCGCCTTTTCAAAGCTTAACTCCGATTCTTCCGCAATTTGCGCTAGTAATGCATTCAGATCCACTCTTCTAAAACAGAACGGTTCTTTATGCAAATCAAGCTTGGAGAAAAGGAATAATTCATCAATCAGCGCATTCATGTCCTTCGCTTTTGTATGTGCAATCTCTAAATATTTCGCTTGCTTCTCTGGTGTATTGGCGACACCGTCTTGAATCCCCTCGATATAGCCGACAATCGAAGTAATCGGTGTTTTAAGATCATGCGAGATGTTTGATAATAGCTCTTTTCGGTTGGTTTCATATAGTGCTTGCATCTCTAACGATTTTTTAAGGCGAATTCTCATTTTTTCAAACGTGGAGATCAAAGTGGCAATTTCATTTTTACCCTTCGCTTCTTCCATCTCAAAATCTAGATTTCCAGCCTCAATTTTCTCCGCGCCTTCTTTTAGATGTACAATCGGTTGAACGACACTTTTAGCCACGAAATAACTCAACAATCCGATCACTAAAAAACCAAATAGCAGGACGGTACCTACAATATATATCCCCCATTTTTGGATGATTTCGGTATAGGAGTTCTCTGGCTGAAGCACCATCACACTCCCCATCGCCCCATCAGAATACGTGTAATCAAACTTGATATAACGGAACAAATCACCTTGGTTATCTAGCGTTCCACGCATATTAAGATTGTTCAATTCATAGTCAGGCATGTGTACCAATAGCGATTTCTTAGATAAATCCGCAGAAGAATATACAATCGCATCATTTTTTCGAACTACCACTTGAACATCACTCTTTTCGAGACCTTTAAAATTCTGATATTCCAATAGGTTATCTGGCATATTTTTAGCTAACATCTTTAGCTCTAAAAACGCATTTTCTTCATCTGTGGAAAGCGGGCGTTGCAATGTCGCTGATTTGTAAAGTTGTCCTGGTGAAGCCCCCGTCAGCGCGTAAAATCCCAGCAATAAGGTTGACATCAAAAACGTTCCCGTCAAAATAATAACCGCAATATAAGACAGCATAAATCGCATTTTAATAGACATATTACTTCCTCATTTCGTTGTTCTATAGCAAGCATATAGCGGAATCAACTTTTTAACAAGGGTTTTGGCGGTGATTTAATGAACTTTTAAGATTTTTGGGAGCGCAAAAAAGCCACGAAAAAAGGAATCCAAGACTCGCTTTTTTCGTAGCGCTTATTCTAATTTCAGCTTAAATCATCTTTAATTTTGGAGGTAGAAATACCGTTTGTACGCGGTAAATAAACAACCTCGCAATAATCTTTGAGAAAGTCAAACTCGCCCTTCCAATCATCGCCCATCACAAAAATATCGATATCGTGATCTTGCACGTCTTGAATTTTTTGTTCCCAATCGCTTTCGGGAATCACTTCATCTACATACCGAATTGCCTCTAAAATCAGCTTGCGATGCTCAAAACTATGGTATGCTTCCTTGTGCTTCACCTGATTAAATTCATCTGTAGAAATCGCGACTACTAGGTAATCACCAAGCTCCTTCGCTCGCTCAAGCAACTTGATATGACCCCAATGCAACAAATCGAATGTGCCGTATGTAATCACTTTTTTCATGAAAACACCTACTTTCCTAGTCACCAGTATAGCAAGAATAAATACATTTCGCTAGCCTATTCTCTCGCCATTTCCGACTGCAAAAAGTCCACAAAACGCTTGCTTGATTCGCCGTCTGAATATTTATTCCATCGGGCACTAAATTCGCGTATTTCATCCACATTTATCGCTTGATTTTCGACTGCCGCAATGACTTCTGCCGTCGTCTTGCAAAGCGGTCCTGAAATTGTGTCGAGGTACCCATCTGCCAATCCGCGACTCGCGTCATATGCCTCCAAATCATAGGCAAAGAAAATCATCGGTTTTTCGAAAAAGGCAAATTCAAACGGAATCGAAGAATAGTCCGTAATTAACACATCTACTATCGGCAAAATCGCTTCCAGTTCCGCCTCCTTCTCCACATACACACAAAAATCATCCGCTTGTTTTGCTAAATCAGTCATCATCGACGGATGCAATTTCAATAATAGCTTGTACTCGTTTCCTAGCGCCGCTTTCATTGCCGCCATATCAAGGTCTAACTTTGCTTCAGATAAAGCCTCATCACGGAACGTCGGCGCGTATAAAAGCACTTTTTTATCTTGAATCTTGTATTTTTCAAGCCCGATAGCCTTATTTCGCTCAATTGCCTGTTCATCAAAATAATAATCTGTTCGTGGCACGCCGAGCTTCAATAGCTGCTCATCCTTTAATAAGAACGACCGTTTGAAAATTTCGCCCATCTCATCGGAACCAGCCAATACCTTCGAAAAAGTCTTATATACCGCTTGAAAACGATTTTTATCGGATTCCGAACGCTCTTGCGCAGTCTTATCTTCCCAACCAAATTTCTTAAGCGCACCATCTGCATGCCAAATCTGCACACATTCCATGTTCTCACGCCATTTCACACCTGCTAATTCTGCAAAATAATTGTCCGTCACAACCACTTTAGCCGTACTCAAGTGAAACATTAATTTGATCAAATTTCCGTTTGTTTTCGGCAAAGAACGCATAAAATTACGCGCCATCCCGTCCACATTCAAGCGTGGATCGTAAAAAACAATCGTTTCCGGGGTAAAATGCGATTTCTCCATCTCACGCAAAATGGCTGCTGGATTTTCTGGAAAACTGATCAACATCACCACTTTTTGTTGGATTGGAAAACGCCCAAATACAAAACCTAACACATGCATCATCATCATATAAAGCTTGATTGCTATATTTTTCATCCTGACACCTACTTTTCAAAGACGATTTTCACAGTTTTTTCCGCTGCGTGCCCGTCCTCCCATTCACAAAATTGCTGGAAGAATTGGCTGTTACTCTCTGCTGGTTGCTCCAATATCATTGCTATTTGTTCCATCAATTGCGCACTTGTTTCGACGAGCGGACCTGGCGCATTTTTTTCAAAATCAAAATAAAAACCTCGTAATGTATCGCGATATTCTGCCAAATCGTATGTGAAGAAAATCATCGGACGATCCAAGTTGGCATAATCAAAAAATACCGAAGAATAATCCGTGATCAGCACATCGCTGACAAGATACAAATCACGAATATCATCATAAGACGACGCGTCTCGAATAAAATCGCCATACTGCGCAAAATCAAACTGTTCAGCGACCAAATAATGCATCCGCACAAGTAGCACGATATCCTCGCCAAATCGCGCTTTCATTTCCGCAACATCAAACTTCAAGTCAAACTTATACTCGCCAGCTTTGTGGAAATCATTATCCCGCCACGTCGGTGCGTATAGTACAACACGTTTACCATCAGGAATCCCCAGTTTCCCGCGAATTTCTGCCATCAAATGTTCCTTATCGGGACTAAAAAGCACATCATTACGAGGGTACCCCGATTCAATCATAGCGCCCTGATATCCGAACGCACTGCGGAAAATCTTACTCGAATATGCATTTGGCGAAATAAGATAATCCCATTTTGCCGCTTCTCGAACAAAATCTGCCTTATATTGCGCCGTTGTTTGCCCAGGCATATGCACTTCATCAATATCGACGCCAAGCTTCTTCAGTGGCGTTCCATGCCAAGTCTGCACGTATACCGTCTTATTTGGCTTTGGTAACTCTAGCGGCAATCGGCTATTTGAAATCCAGTATTTTGCCCGCCCCATCGTCAATAACCACTTCACTGAAAAACGCGTCACATAAGGAACTCCGTGTTCCTCGAAAAGCTTCGTATAGCGCGGGTTCACACTCCATAATAACGTATATTCCGGCTCCTGCTCTTTCATATATTCATAAATCGCACGTGGATTACAACTATACTGCTTACCAGAAAAGCTCTCAAACATCACTAAATGCTGTTTTCGTGGTAAAAATCCGACTAACCAAAATAAAAAATAGTACACTGTTTGGATTAATTTTGCCATCTGTTGACCCTCTTATCTCTATTGATTCAGCGCTCGTTTCAGTTTTAGTCGCCGTTTTACTTTCTGTTTTAACTCCGTTGTTAAATGGAAATGTTCAAACTCCACTTTTCGTTCTGTATTTTGATAAAACCATATTCCCCGCAATTCCCATGGTCTTAAGCGAATTTTCGCGGTAGAAATCGTTCCTGCCGGGCGCACAACGACGTCCCATATTCGTAAATCCTGTTCGCGTTTTGTCAACTTCGCCCGTTTTGTCGTAAACAAGGTTTTCACCGCAAAAAAACTTTTTTCTGGCAATGCCGTACGTGATTCTTCGATGTCGCTAATCAATTCGGCATGCCCATTCCGTCGCCACTTTTTATGCAGAGAAATCATTGGTATTTCCGCAAGTGGTGCAGCTTCAAACTGGATCGGCCAGCCTTTTTTACGAATCGATAACATCATTTCCTTCACGGGTTGCGCGGCATCTAACTCCCAAATGTAGCGCTCCTCCACCTCGCCAAGCACGGATTGCAATGCGCGCACAAAAGCTTCCTGCTCCACGTCCGTCAGCACCTCACGAAAATAGATATTCTCTTTATAAAAATACAATTTAGCATGGTAGCTAATCAAATACTGTACATAGGGAATAACCGTACCAAATTTCGCCTTTGATAACTGAATATAAGACAGGTACACCGCTTCTAAAAATGGCTGATAACGCGACTTATCCTGCCACGATTTACTCACAAGTGAGCGCTTCGTATTCAAATCCCGATAATAAAAATAACCAACATCCGCGACAACTCCGTACTCCTCATCATCCAGCAACAACTTCGTAATCAGCAACTGATCCTCTCCGAAATGAAGCGACTCATCAAACGCCAACTGCTTTAACCGATCAAAACGCAAAAAAGTACCGCCAATATAAAAATGGATCGCTTCATAGTCATGCTGAATGTTAATAACGCGACTTCCTTGCTCGAAACGAGTATTCAGCTTATGTGCTCCGATCTTTTTCCGGTTGCCATAATCGTCTAAATAATAAAACGGCGGCACGATCATGTTGATTTCTGGATGCTCCTGTACAAACTGCGCCATTTCACGTATCATATGTAACGAATATACATCATCTGCGTCCAAAAAGCCAACGAAATCAATATCATCTCTAACATGCATCAAGCCGATATTTCTAGCACGCGCTGGACCGCCATTTTTAATGTGGATTTGATAAATATTTTGTGGGTATTTTCTGACTAATAAATCTGCGATACTGCCACTAGTGTCTGTACTTCCATCATTAACAAGGAGAATTTGGATATTTCCGGTAAACCCGTATGATTGTTTGATGACGCTTTCTACAGTAGCCTCTAGTCGGCTTTCCGCATTGTAAAACGGTATTATTATTGCAAACTTCATTTATTTTCACCCCATTGAAATAGGGTTATATCAATAGTGGTACTGGATATAACCCTTTTGTTGAGGCTCTTAAGAGGCATCCCCTGCCGATTTAGAGCCTCAATATGCATGCGAAAAACGTGAGCATGTAATCCATCAGTGGCTCTTATGACGCAAAACATTAGAACCCATCTACAAACTTAGAAACAGAGTGAACATTCGTTCCTTGCTCTACATCATGTCTCGCCATCTTCAAATCCGGCTTCAGAAGCCAGACCCTCGGAAATTTCGGTGCCTTCGCAAAAACCAAGATCGGGCTTTTACTGCAACCCTAACAATTTTTTTCAGGTCTAACAGGCTTCTTCAGCACTTTATATCTTCCACTCCATTACGCTCTTACCCCAAGGACTTCGCAAATCAGCTTCGAATGCTTCTATCACATCTTGTATGCACTTGACTTTATGCACTTCGCCAACTAGATTCTGCAAATATTCTACTGCTCGCTTATTTTCTGATAGAAACTCTACAGTCTTCTCAAAATCAACGCGACCGCTTCGACTGCTACCATAAACGGTCAGCCCTTTTTCTAATACCATCCGTGAGTTGAATTCAATCGGATACTCGGAAACGCCTAACAAAGAAATCGTTCCTTCGGGTTTGATCAGATCGATAATTTGACTCACAGCATACTGACTCCCACGCCCTCCTGCACATTCGAACGCTTGGTCGATCACTAAATCAGCCGGAATATCATCAATCGAAAAGGCTCCGTCCACAAACGAGAAGAAATCTAATTTATATGGTGTCTTTCCAAAAATATATACTTTGCTTTCTGGATACCAATTTTTAAGTATTAGGGCTGTGATGAAACCTAGATTACCATCGCCCCAAACACCGAATGAGGCGCGGTTTTCGTTTGCTTTTTGATCAAAGCGTAAAATCGCGTGAACCGCGACAGAAATCAACTCAGAGAACGCTGCAACTTTCGGGTTAACATCATCTGGTAAAACAACAATCCGGTCGCGACGCATGAACACGTAGTCCTGCATTAGACCATCATAGCCACTCGAACGAAACTTGCTGGAACGCAAATAATTCTCATCGATAATTGGATCGGTTTCCATTGGCGTATTTGGTATCATAACTACTTTTGTGCCTGGTTTGAACTCTTTTGTTGCATCATATACGACTTCACCGATTCCTTCGTGAATAAGCGCCATCGGTAATTTTTTCGAGAGCATTTCTTTTCCGCGAGAACCGGTATAATAGCGTTGGTCAGCCGCACAAATCGATAAATAGGTAGGGCGAATAACGACTACTTCTTCATTCAAAGACTCATCCACATTGGCAACTTCGAATTGTCGCTCCGATACTAGTCGGTATACTTGATTAATCATTGGCTATACGCTCCTGAATGATCGCATTTGCCACTTTCAGATCATATGGCGTTGTAATCTTAATATTGAAGATTTCGCCCTTCACGAGCTTCACACGGTCTCCTGCGAGCAAGCAAATCTTACATGCGTCCGTCAAAATTTGTTTCTCATCTGCGGACAAGTCTTGATAATGGCTGTACAGCTTCTTAATATTGAAACTTTGTGGTGTTTGGCCTTGATACATGTGATCACGAACTGGGATGTCCGTAATAAAGTCATGATTGGACGACTCTACAATTGTATCAATCGCCTCGATAACCGTATCAACCGCACCAGTTTCTAGCGCTGCATCAATATTTTCTTCAATGATGCGATGTGTCAAGAATGGGCGCACAGCATCATGCGTAATAATAACATCGTCATCCGTTAGGCCAAAATTCGACTCGATATAACGAATGCCATTCATAATTGTTTCATTTCGATCCGCACCGCCTTCAATCACAACAACGCGATCATCGGATACATATTTCTTAATATTATCTTCCGCGTGATTTATCCATTCTTTCGGAGACGAAATAATAATCTTGTCAAAGCGGTTATTCAGAATAAATTTCTCCACAGTGTGTACGATAATGGGCTTGCCATTTAAGGATAGAAATTGTTTTGGCATGCTGACATTTCCCATCCGCGTACCTTTTCCTCCAGCTAAAATTTGAGCGTATATCATTCTCTAATCTCCTTTAACTGTTTTTTATTGTCTACAGTTTTATTGTAACATAAATTTTCTTTAAAAACTTCTTCATCCACCAACCACAACAGGACGACAAATGATTGCTTGCCGCCCCGCCGAACCTTACTTGATTAATTCACGAACAATCCGTTCTGCCGCCTTACCATCCAAGTCATCGAAAAAGCGATTTTTGAAAGCACGGACTTTATCTAGGTCAAAATCATTCGTCTCGATGGCACTAATAATTTCATCATTCGTCCGCACAATCGGGCCTGGAACGAACTCCTCGTAATCATAATAAAAATTGCGCTCACCAAGATAATTCTCCAAATCATACGCATAGAATAATACCGGTTTTTCCATAATTGAGAAGTCAAACACAACAGAAGAATAATCGGTAATCAAAATATCGGTATTGATGAGAACATCATTGATATCTTCGCGACTCATATTAAACGCGAACTCTTGTAGATCAAATGGTACACCCACGCCACGCGTCACCGATGGATGCATTTTCAAAATCAGCGCGTATTCATCGCCAAGCTCTTCTGCCAAGCGACGAATGTTTAGATTCATCACAAAGTTTTGACGCTCACCAGGTCCACCGCGGAATGTCGGTGCATACGTGATCACTTTTTTACCTTTCAAATGCGGGTATTTACCTAAGAATGACGCTTTGATGAAGGCTTTGTAATCTTCATTGAAAAAGCAATCCGTTCTTGGTACACCTAAAGGCACTACATCGTTTTCAGGAACATCGAAGGCATCCGCATAAAATGGCACGATTTCGCTAGATGACACAACGACTTTCGTATAATTTTTATGTGCGCCTCGTTCAAAGCTTTCCGTATTGCTATCGGCGTATCCAATAGAGCTAAAGCCGAACTTCTTAAACGCCCCCGCCGCATGCCAAAGCTGAATCACTTCGGTACCACTACCAGTCGTCAAGCCGTACATTTGACGGTAATAATCATCTAAAAAAACATATTTCGCCGTTGCCACATCTTTATACAACGATAACAATTCACGAAGCGAGCGTTTCGGTTGCTTCAAGTAACCTACCACTTCGTAATCCGGCTTCTGCCTTAAAACTTCATCATAAACCGCTTTAAACGAGTCTGCCAACACATCGTGCTTATTCGTCAAAAATACGATTTTATCTTGTTTTTTTCCTAATTTATACATTGGAAAAGCGATTCGGCGTGCGTAGAAATTACGCGATACGTCTTGCACTTTCTTCCAAGAACCGACAACGATCTTTTGAAAAGCCGCTGAAATCAACGTTCCTGCTTTACGAACCGCTAGGCGATTGTAGATTGGTTGTACTGAATTGCGATTTGCCGCTTTTTGCCCCGCACGCACTTCTTGCGGATAGGCCGAAGAAAGTAATTTATTCATCGAACCTGGGTCAAGCTTGCTGTACGCCAACTTCAACACACGCAAATAGTTCGGTCGCGCTTTTTCTTTAATAAACGTATAACGATTAATCGTTTCAAAAGTAAGCAGGCGTTGCAACACACCTAGACTATTGTATAGATTGACATCCATCGAATCAACTAGCTCATAGAAAGAATCGAACATTTTCACCTGTGTCCCAGCATTGCCTTCCATCATGATCCCTTTATATGCTGGCCAAATATCCGCCGACACAATCCGATCATAGTAATCTGTACGAATTTTTCCAAGCGCAATCGGGTTCGTCACATATTTCGTGAACAATGGATCTGAGAGTTTCGTGCTTTCAATGATATCTTTAAAACTCACGTAAGGATCTGATTTCACGATTTGCGATAATGACACATCGCCCTCATCCTCACGCGCACGGTAGTTATAAATAATCTCGTCTACCGTATAGATGTCGCCTGACTTCAAATAAGCTTCCAATACAAACGGATGGTCCTCCGCAACTCTGATAGATGTAGGAAAACGTAAATCTTTCACCACATCCGAACGGTACATTTTATTACACGGCCCAAGCGTGTAGAGCATTTCCGGGTTCTTCACAAGCGTTTTACGACCTTTTTTGAAAACACCCTTTTTAAAATGCCCACCAATAAACCACGAACGATTACTGTTGAAACTTACAGAAATACCTGTTACCAGACCCACTTGTTTACTTTCGGCAGCATGATACATGATCTCTAGTGCTTTCTCTGGCAAAACATCATCCGAGTCGACAAAACTTATGTATTTCCCACGGGCAACCACAAGTCCATTATTACGAGCCGTTCCAGGCCCAGCATTTGGTTCTTTCACAACACAAATATTTTCGTACTTAGAAGCGTACTCCATCATTTTTTCAAAACTTCCGTCTGAAGATCCATCATCCACTAAAACTATCTCAATATCCTTCAAAGTCTGATTTAGCAATGATTCAATTGTCTCGGTAATATAACTTATAACATTATACACAGGAATAACCACAGACACCTTTGGATCTGTTATAGTAGCAGGTTTTACAATCTCATAGAGCATTCTATTTCTCCCTTAACACTTTTATTTATCCTTCTCAATCTATTACAATTATAGCTAAATGTCAAGAAACAATAGCCTTAAAACAGATAACCATGTCATAATTTTATAATCGCTAATATTAAGTCATTGAAAATCGTTTCTTTCTTGTACACTAGCCTATATAAAAACTTGTAAAGCCTATCATCTATAACGTATAATGGTCATATATCCGTGAATATATTTTAGAAGGAGAATGCCATTATGAAAGTAAGAAAAGCTGTTATACCTGCCGCAGGGTTAGGTACAAGATTTTTACCCGCAACAAAAGCAATGCCCAAAGAAATTTTACCTATAGTAGACAAACCAACAATTCAATACATTGTCGAAGAAGCTGTTGCCTCTGGAATAGAAGATATTCTGATTGTTACTGGTAAAGGGAAAAGAGCCATTGAGGATCATTTCGACTCAGTACCCGAACTTGAAAATAATCTACGAGAAAAAAATAAATTAGAATTACTACATTTGATTGAAGAAACAACGAATATCAATTTGCACTTTATACGTCAGTCTAAACCAAAAGGTCTTGGTGATGCTATTCTTCAAGCTAAAGGGTTTGTCGGCAATGAGCCATTTATTGTCATGCTTGGTGATGATATCGTAGAAGCAAAAACTCCATGCGCTAAGCAATTGATAAACCAATATCAAAAAACCCACAGTTCTGTAATAGGTGTTCAAAAAGTTCCCCATGAAGAAACGTATCGCTATGGTATAATTGATCCACTAAATGAATATAGTAAAGATCTCTATAATGTAAAAGGATTCGTTGAAAAACCAGAGCCTTCCAATGCTCCCTCTGACTTAGCAATACTGGGTCGTTACCTGCTGACACCACAAATTTTCGATTTCTTGGAAACTCAAGAACCTGGAGCTGGTGGAGAAATACAACTAACAGATGCAATTAATCGACTTAACGAAATTCAACGCGTCTTTGCTTATGATTTTGAAGGCAAACGTTATGATGTTGGGGATAAATTTGGTTTTATTCAAACAACTATGCAGTTTGCTTTAAAACATCCGGAAATTAAAGATGAAGTCGCTGGTTTAATCGATGATTTATATCAACAAATTCATCAAAATGATAAAAAAACTAAAGCAAAATAATAACAATTGAACCAAACTGGGATATAACTAAAAATAGAAAAGCAGGAATTTTGTATAACCACGATCTGAATTGGTTTGTACAAAATCCCTGCTTATTTTTGTTCTAGATCACCTTTTATCTCTAGCTTGATTTTATGTTTAGCCAAAAATAAACATCATAATAGTGAATAATCCCTTTAGGTCCCTGTTATCCAGTAATACAAAACGCACCTACAATAATCAGCAGTAAGCCTATTATTTTAAATCGATTAATTTTTTCGGATAAGAACAGAAATGAAAATAAAAAGGTCCAAATATACGTAATAGAACTAAGAGGAAAAACAATAGTATACGGTAATAATCGTAAGGCAATAATGTTCAAAATCGCGCCTAAGCCATAAAAGCAACCACCTAGTACAAAATAAGCAAACTTTTTTTTCCTCTCTCCAACTAAGCTAATTTTCTTTAGATAAAGTCCCCCTAAGGCCCCTAAGAATGTCATACCAATAATAGTTATAAAACTCATGATGTCCTATTCCTCTCTTTGTCAAAATAGCCACTAAGTCCCATCATGATTGCACCTGATATCACCAATATATTTCCAAAAACCTGCATTGCAGTGAGCTTCTCGTTAAGAAAGACAACTCCAATTAATATAGCAAAGACATAACCCACACTCAGCAATGGATGAAGTACAGAGAGGTCACCAAATCGGAATGCAATAATCATCAAAATAGCACCCATACCGTACAGAAAGAAGCCCACATAGAGCTGCCATGAATAAATACCTGACACCGCCATTTTCCAAAAGGCTTGTCCTATGGCAGTACAACTAGCTGAGAACACCATAAGTATAATTCCATAAATTAATTTATTCTGCATTCCAATCAAGTCCTTTATTTTTCATTGTTTCGCTCTTTATATTTAACCAGTTCAAGGAAATACATTTGCCTATTTCGGTGAGCAATTGTATCCAGAATTAGTCCACAAATGAAGAACATCATCCCTAGTAAAATTAATCCTGTCGCTAAAATGGCGCTAGGCAATTTTAGAACAAGCCCTATTTTAGCAAACTCGACAATAACAGGAATACCAACAAGAATACCTATCACTGCAAATAGCGTGGCCAAAAGGTTAAAGAATAAAAATGGACGGCTGTTTTTGAACAACTTGATGATCGTCATAATAACTTTCGAGCCATCACTTAATGTGTTAAGTTTAGATTCACTCCCCTCTGGTCGGTCACGATAGTCTATCTCGATTTCTTTAATCAAAAAACGATTTTCCAGTGCATGAATACTCATTTCTGTCTCAATCTCAAAACCAGGACTTAGAACTGGCATTGTCTTAACAAAATAACGATCAAACCCGCGATAACCCGTCATTATATCTTTAAGATTGCTTTTAAAAATTCGATTGATTGTATTCCTAACCAATGCATTCCCAAAATCATGAAAATTTCGTTTATTTTCTTCAGTATACGTTCCATTACTTAGACGATCACCAATTACCATATTAGCTTCTTTTTGCCTAAGTATTTCGAGAATTGTATGACAATATTCAGCTGGATACGTATCATCTCCATCAACCATCAAATAATAGTCTGCCTCAATATCAGCAAACATTGATCTTACAACATTTCCTTTCCCTTGGCGCATCTCTTTCTTAACTACAGCTCCATGTGCAAGCGCAATTTCAAATGTCTCATCTTTTGAATTATTATCATACACATAAATTGTTGCTTCGGGCAATTCTTTCTTAAAATCATCAATTACTTTTCCGATTGTTTGCTCTTCATTATAGCAAGGTAGTAGTATCGCTACCTTCTCATTAATATTTTGCATTTGTATCTCCCTCTAATCTTTATTATCTATTCCATTTAGTTTAGTAGCAAAAAGCAATATTGGCGTAGCAAATACAAAACTGTAACAATATCTGAAATCTGTTGCTGGCATTGCAATAGCGATTGTCATTACAACAAGAATCGCGGGTACAAACAATAAAAGCATTTTCTTATTCCGCTGATAAAAAGTTGATACGAAAGCAATTAAAATGAGCACTACCGGTATTGCACCTTTCAGTAAATAATTTTGCCAATCCGTTGTTGTTTTTACATATATCCAATCCGTGAATTCTTTTATTTTTGATGCTTTGCTAATCGAGATCAACGGTTTAGACGATTTCTCAATACGTTTTTCATATTCATCAAAACTCACAGCCTGCTCCCCAGTAGCCCTTATATATTCTTCTTTGTAGACTTCATAACCTTTTTTATTTATCTCTGCTTCAGTTAAGTTTTTCCCAAAGGATCTTGCAAAAACTCGAATATCATAAGGCATATCTTGTATTGCACCAGGTGTATCAAAGTATACTTTATATCCTTCTGGTGAATAAAACTGCCAAATAACTGCTACATGGTCTAAATATGCATTTACATATATTCTGAAATTATGCGTTAATAGCTTAAACCAGTTTTTGATATATAAACCAAAATCCTCCTCAATAACTGTGCTATCATATGCTACGTCATGTTTAATCGGATCCACAGTATAAGGATTATAGTCCTTTTTCCAATTTTCTTCTGGTAAAATTGATGTGAAATAATCTTTTAGCTCTGGCGTAAACTGACCGTTATTTTTAAAGGTAGCTGCAATTTGTTGTGAAGGGATTGCCAAGGCTTGATTCAAAGGACTTTTCTGTGCCTGTAACACATTTGATAAAAATAGACTGAATACAAAATTTAAGCCTATCACCATAATAAATACTATACTAAGCTTTATACGATAATTCTTCATGAAAATAATCAGTAGTAACAACGAAGCAATAACAATAATAATACCATTGTTACGCAAATTAATAGTGATAAATGCCACAATAACAAGTATCAAAACATGCCACCAGTTTCTTAACCAAGCCCCATCTGATTTCAGGACTTGTAATAATAAAGTAATGAACAATAATACGAAAGAAGCAAATGGTATGTCTTTCCACATTGTTGCTGAATAAATCATCGCTACAGGGTATACAGCATAGCCGACTGAAATAAGAACCCCTAACCATCTTGGCATCCCCCATTTAGCTAATGTATAAATTGCATATCCAACTATGAGTGAACTAACTAAGATTTGGGAAAAAATATAGCTTGATGGTGAGTTATATATTGCCGTTGTCGCTTCAATCCAAAGCGTATGTAGCATTGGGTGCCACTCATTATAGTGCCTAACACCATGTGCCATTGCCCACTGAAAATACGAGTCGAATGTCATTTTTGCGGGATAATAGGCTAACAAACATAATGTCCAAATTAAAAGTGGCACTGCTGTATAAATTGCAAACCATGACATTTTTGTAGTTTTCTTTGCCACTTTGTAGCCAGTATTTAGTTCTTCTATTAATAAAAAGATGAATGCTGAAATTGAATAGAAAGTCCCTACAACTATAATAGTATCCAAAAACATATTTCCACCATATGGACCTCCATTATATGATGATACCATCCAAAAACAACCTATAAATCCAGAAACAACTAAACGTGACCATACAATTTGAGTTTTTTTTGCATTTCTTATAAAAAGAATACCTAACAAAATAACAAAAATCAGCCAAACAATCGGTATTTTAAAACTAGCCAAATAATAATTTAATAATAGGATACTACTTATTAGTAATACTACTGCACTTAATATCCTCTTGCGGTTCAACATTCTAATCTATCCACTTCCTTTTCAAAAACTTCACTCTCTTCAAATATAACAAAAAAAACAAGCTACTGCAATCATTTGTAAATACTTCTAGGATAACATCACATATTTATATCGTTCTACTAACATTTCCTAAAGATAGAAAAACAGACCATTTGCTGATACAAATGACCTGTTTTTCTACTAACTTATTTATATTTTGGTGTATCAAAATCTTGTGTGTAACTAGATAGCTGATCATATAATCTCTGCATTCCCGATGTTTGCTTCAGAGCCCACCCAACATCCGTAGCATACAAATGAACACCTGGATTAGCTGGATTAAATCTCATCTTATAAAGCGTGTCTTGACCTTTTGAAACATAATTTTGTGCAACAAAAGCCGCTCCACCAATAATTGCTTTCTCCGGAGTATCCCAGCCTTGTTTATAGGCATACTCTGATCCACCAACTAAAGGATTGCTATCTACCGCTCCAATACCATACATATTATACACCTTTTTTGGTGTTACTGGTAGCCCGTCTACTGAACTTACAGTTACACCATTTGCCAATTGTGAACTACCATTACCAGATTCTAATAAAGCATGTGAAATCAAATATATATCATTAATATTAGATAACACTGCAGCTTGATTAAAGCTGGAACCTTTATCCGCAAGAATTCCCTTACCAGCAAGAATTTTTTGGTTAACTTCATTAATATCTATATTTGTCGGTTTAGATAACACCAAAAATTGTAAATATGAAGCTGTATTTTTCGAAAAACTATTTGGGTTTAGATAATACGTTGCATCTGACTGAGTTGCGTTAAACCACTGCCGATTGAAATTAAACTTGTACCATTTTTTCCCGCTAGTATCTATAACTGTATTTAAAATTGTAATTGACTCTGCATTCTTGAGCTTACCAAGTATAAATCCTGTACTACTTGCAGAATTCCTGACTTGACCATTTGCATTCAGAGCAACACCTGTATTAGTTCCAGTAAGCCTAATAGCATCTTCATTAATATAAGCATTAGCTGGTTTCTTATCTGTTTGTGGATTGCCTGCCATTAATTTAGATAAGGCATTACTATAAGTTGAAGTATACGATGTTGTTCTATAATTCTTTCTGATAGGTTGATATGCCGTATTTGAAAGATAGGCTTGATTCATATATCCAACGGCTCCTGAATAAATTATCTTCACCCAGTTATTCGCATCTACACTACCATTCTCCACCTCTACTTTAGCACCTGTTGGGATCCTTACAACAGTCGGTGAAGTGTAAGTTCTAGACTGACGGAGATTAATATCGCTTGCTGCATATTTAACAGCATAGGTGGCACTTGGATTTTTAGCTGTGATATACACATCTTTCATATAACCAATTCGACCTTTATAAGCGATTTTTACCCATCCGTCTAAATCTCTTGATCCATTTTCCACATATAGTTTTGCTTTTGCAGGAATTTGAATTAATGTTGGTGAACCATAATCTCTATCGCCACGCAAATTTATACTACTCGTAGCATAAAACTCTGAGTAGTTTTTTGTTGGATTAAAGGTAGAAAGGTAAGTTTCTTTCATGTAGCCAACTTTGCCACCAGCTATAATTATTTTTACCCAACCATTTGCATCTAAAGAGTTATCTTCCACGTTAAAGCTAGCATTTTGTGGGATACTAGCTATAATTGCTGTATCAAAACTTCTCCCACCTCTGAGGTTTATCATACTTGGAGCATAATAAATACCATAACTTTTACTCGGATCTGTCAATGAAAAATAGCTTGTTTTCATAAATCCAGTCTTGCCTTGATACAGTACTCTTGCCCAACCATTTACATCAGTTGATTTATCCTCTACTAATAGTTTTTTCCCCTTGGGTATAGAGTATGTGATATCAGAATCAAAGGTCCTTCCTGATCTAAGATTTATAACACTTGGTGCATAATACTCACCATATATTTTAGTTGGATCAGTTTCTGTAAGATACGTTTTTTTCATGTAGCCTGTTTTCCCAGCATAAACAATTCGAACCCAGCCTTGTGCGTCTTGGGTGTTATCTTCTACATAGAGCGGCTTATTTTTAGGAATAGTTAATACTGTCGTGGCGGAAAAACTTCTACTCGCTCGCAAGTTAATTGCGCTAGGAGCGTACAGCTCACTGTAGCTCAGTTTTGGATTAAGCATTGTCATATAATTTATCTTCATGTATCCTATTTTTGTCTTATACGAAATCTGAACCCATCCATTTGCGTCCTGTGAACCATCTACAACTGTCATTTTATCATTCTTTGGAACCGTAATAACAGTGGATCCCGAAAAATCTCTCTTAGAACGTAAATTGATATCGTTCAAGGCGTAGTAATACGTGCTCACCGTCGCAGCTTTTGGCGTAGAATCGGCAGAAAACGCGACACTTAGAAAGAGAGCACACAGTATTCCCCAAATGACAAATTTTAAAGATTTTCTCATTTTCATCTCCTTTAACTTTTAATAAACTGGTCAGTACACTGACTTGTCGTTTTCAAATGATTTGTAAGGAAAGCGACACTAAAATTATTTCATAGAATTGAAAAAAAGACAAGGGGGAATGTTCTCCGCTTGTCTCTCTCCGATTGGTATGCATACACTCTTTATCTTTTATAATATTTTTCTATCGTTTGTATTGCAAAGCCATTTCTGCATATTCCGTATATGCTCTTCTTCGTAACTATATATAGGTACATCATATTACAACATCCACTCATATAGTTAAAAATCAGCATATACATCATTATCTATTTGAGTTAGAATCATTAATGTAGATATAATTTTTTAAGAAGGAGATTTTTGTTTGAATAATAAAAAAATAGTTACGCTAATCGCAACAAACCTTTTACTTTGTTCTTTGACTCCAATCGCTGTAAATGCACAAACAGGAGAACAGACGTATCAAACTCAAGAAAATAACATCATTGACGCCAACGAGATATTAAATCGTACAGGCATTGACGAATCGATTTATACACCGTCTGACCAAAATTCTGCTGATAAAATTGAGGCGCAGTCTATGCCCACCCAAGAACAACATGATGTTTATACGAGTGCAAGAAGTGTTTCAAATATCAACCAGTACATTATTGGTAAGAATTATGGTAATCCAGTGATTGAACAGCAGATTAAAAATTTTACACGCTTTAATTATGCAGATGGTTACGGAAAGCCACGCGGTGTTGTTATACACGAAACTGCAAATGATAATTCCACGATTACTGGTGAAATCAACTATATGACTCAAAACTGGGAGAATGCATTTGTCCATACCTTTATTGACAGAGACCGTATAATTCAAATACACCCAACCGAAAATGCTGTTTGGGGAGCTGGAGCCAAGGCAAACCCTTATTTCGTACAATTTGAGCTCGTACGCGAAAAAACACAGGAAAATTTCTATAAATCTGTGAACAACGATGCCTACTATGCAGCCTATATTTTAAAACAATATGGCATAACTCCTGTTAATGCACATAATACTGGTATTGGAACCGTATGGTCTCATGATGCTGTATCAAGATTTCTAGGTGGGACAACTCATACCGATCCTGTAGGTTATTTTAACAAATGGGGATATAATTTCAACCAATTTTTCGAGCTTATACAGCAAAAGTACAATGAATTAACAGTTCCTGTATACAAAGTATATTATGCAAAATCTACAATAAGCTTACGTTCCATGCCTAATTGGAACAGTAGTATTGTGACTAGTATTCCCGAAGGAGCGTCTGTTTCAATTGATCTTAATTCTAAAACTTCAGAGCAATTTTACAAAGTAACATATCAAGGGAAAACCGGTTGGATGAAATTGGATTACTTTTCGAGTACCAGCGTCTTAGAAGATAATTATGCAAAAAGCACTATAAATTTAAGAAAATCTGCAACTTGGGATAGTGAAATTGCTGTTGCAATCCCTACTGGGGAAAAAGTTTCCTTAAATAATACGACTTTGACAAACGGCTTCTACAAAATTACATTCAATAATCAAATTGGATGGATGAAAAAAGAATACTTTTCAAGTACACCTGTTTTAGAAACCTACTATGCCAAAGATATTGTAAACCTTAGAAAAAATGCTGTGTGGGACAGCCCCATCTCAATAACGATTCCTGCTGGTGAAAGAATAACTTTAAATAACTCGACGCTTACTAATGGCTTCTATCAAATCACTTATAATAACACCACTGGATGGATGAAAAAAGATTATTTTGCGGATCAACCAACAATCGAACTACTTTATGCAAAAAATGAAATCTATACGAGAGAATCTCCAAGCTGGGACAGCCCTACTAGTTTCTCAATTCCAGAAGGCGGACAAGTGAGTTTAAATAATACGACACCTGTAAACGGGTTTTATAAAATAACTTATGGAAATAGTACTGCATGGATGAAAAAAGATTATTTTTCAAACAAAGCGGTTCTAGTAGATTATACTGCTAGTAGCACTGTTAACTTGCGTAAGGATGCTAGTTGGGACAGCACTGTTGTGAAGATAGTCCCTAACAATGCGACCGTCGTTGTAAATATTACATCTGCATCTAATGACTTTTATAAAATTAATTATGATGGTCAAGTTGGCTGGATGAAACTAAGTTATTTCCAAATATCGAAATAATTCACTTTTAGAACTCTTCTAGTTAGTATCAAAAATAATAATTAGGTAGAATGCGTTCCAATGAATGGGACGCATTTTTATACTGTCATATCTACAGAAAGTCAAAAAAGAACTTGCTCAGGGTAGCACTCTACCACCCTGAACGAGCCCAAAAAGTTTTATTGCACCAACTACAAAATACAGTTAACTTCTACTTTCAAATAAAACTGCTTTTTGACAATCTTAATTCTCACCTATTTTTTCTGTAAGTGTTGCCCATCATCTGTTAGATAGCCTATATCTCCTGACAATGATACCTTTAACCACCCATTTTCTTTACCCACAACATTGACTTGCTCACCTTCTTTACGGCTTCCAGCTTGACCTGTCCCCCATTGAGGTGCGTCTCTGAATATTACATCTTTCATGCATATATACGCAGTATTAGGACTCACAGTATACCAGTAAGGGTCTATTGCTCCGGAATACCAACCTTCTTGATCTCCTACCTGAACGTGTACAAATCCATTTTGCGTACGGTCAAAGTCAACTGTAGCGGCATAGTAAGCTTTTAATGTAAATGACAATTCACTGTTCCAGTTTCCAGTTTTCAAAATATGCAAATCATTCTTTGCATACAAGGTTTTCTTGCCTTTCAAATTAACATTAGGATTCTCTGTTAACCAGTAAGGATCTATTGCTCCTGAGTACCAGCCTTCTTGATCACCAGCTTTGACATAAACAAACCCATTTTGCGTACGTTCAAAATCTACTACTGCCGGCGTGTTTGCTTTTAGAGTAAATGCAACTTGACTATTCCAATCCCCAGACTTCAAGATATACAAATCATTTTTGGCGTATAATGTTTCCTTTCCTTTAGAAGGTTCTTCTAAATTAGTCATTCGACCAAAGCCAACCATATATCTGCTCCAGAAAGAATTATTTAAATTATCAATCATTACTCCGTTGTCCTGAGCGTTTATCATCTGATTATTGCCTATGTATATTCCGACATGAGCAATTCCATTCCCGTAATCAAAAAATACTAAATCTCCCTGTTTAGCTTGTGATCTTGAGATTTTAGTAGACGCACTGTACTGTCCTCCTGAAATCCTCGGTATAGAAACCCCAATTCCATTCTGGAAAACATATTTGGTATAACCAGAACAATCAAATGTATTTGGTCCATTACCTCCCCATGTATAGGACTTCCCTAAGTACTTCTTCGCTTCATTGTAAAGATTTTCATACGTTTTAGTAGGTGCTGCATTTGCATCTTCAGTAATCCAGTTTACATTTGCAAAAGAAATTACAAACACAAGTAGCAACACAACTATTTTTGATATTCTTTTCATTAAGCGCCTCTCCCTTTTTAGTATTATGTTCTAATTAACTTTAACACAATCAAAAAAGAAAGCGCAATCATTTTTTGCATAAATATACATTTATTTAACTGTTTGATAAAATAAAGGCAGGAAAAGTAGGTCTATAGAATACAAAATAAGCAGAATTTTTTTTATAGCACTTTCTCTGGAGTGTCATGCAACTCCTAAAGTTAGAGTTAAGCACCTAACTTTAGGAGTTGCATGACATTGGCTCTATATAAAGATTCTTGCTTTTTATTTTTGAGTTATGTCCCGCCACTTTTATTGTAAATACTCACCAGCTTGCTTCGTTTTTTTCTTGAAGAATTGATACCATCTGTTATTTTTCTCAATCTCTATTAACTTATTCATAAACAATGGATAGTAGTCCATTGTATAGTGCACATAAAAAAGCCCCCATGGATGTTCATCAAAACTCAGAAATTCTTTGTTTTTTTTGAACAGATCAATGATTTGAATGGATCTGTCATTTTTCCTGATATAATCATACATTTCATTCAACATTTCGTTATAATAATCCACATCAACATTCTTCACCTTACCAGAAGTCGCAATATCAAATTTGTTATCATCAAAATTATAATATTCCTTCACATTCTTTATTTTATGAAGAATAATCTTACTCTTAGGTGATGCCTTTTTCAACTTATCAAGAACGATATCCCATGATTTTTTCCAAAGATCCATATATTGCTCGCGATCTTTATCAATAGATAGTTCCTCGGCTTTTCCTTTTAACAAATCTTTATAATACCCTGTTCGCCACAGTTTCCAGCGATTATTCGACACGTATTCACCAGGCTCTATTTCCAAAACGCCAAAATGAGCATCTCCAAATAAATCAACTATAATTGTGTCTGGTTGAAGTTTCACTAAATGGTCGAAAAACTCTTTTGTAAAATCAGATCTCACGCACCACTCATCATATTCCGAAAAAAAGTCATCTGTGACTACTGGATTCTCTCTTTTGTTAGAAGCCATTGAAATGATTGAACTCTGATTTTGCATAAGAACACATTCGAATTTCTTCTTATAATCAGCATTAAAAATGGAATTAAAGTTATCACGTGTCGCACAACTACCCAGTACTGCTATTCTTTTCATTATTTTCTCCCCTTCAAATCAAATAGGCTCTCTCTCAAAAAAGCAGACAGCTAAAATTTAACTGTCTTCCCTCATTATATCAGAAAATATTTTGCGAACAAAAGGAAAATCTCCAAAAGTGTTAACTAAGAGAGCTTTACAATTATGGCTCCCAAAGTTTATCAGGCTTTATTTCTGTAATTTTGCCTGATGTATAGCAGTACGCCTGTTACTAAAAATAGAAAAATAAGTGGTGCAACAATAACCCAGACCGTATCCGTCCAGTTGTATATTGACACTAACATACTAATGTCCCCTTTCATTTATACTTCTTCAAAAAAGCAGACATTTAAAAATTTAACTGCCTGCTTTACTTTCAATTGCTTAACTTACATCTTTGGTTTTAACTCCTATATCCGCCGTCTTTGCAACTTGTGTCACCGCTGGTTGTCCATCATCGCTCGCCTTGAACATCCCCAGCACCGATTGCCCCGTTCCAACGCAATATCCAAAGAATATCGCCAGCGCAATGAGCACCGTCAACGCGATCTTATCGAACCAGCTGAGTTTGTATTTGTTAGCACTTGGATTCGGATAAATCACCTTCTGTGGACGTTTCTGTTTGCGTTTGAAGTCGTCCTGGTATTCTTTTTTGTAGGATTTGGATTGGCCGTTGAACCAGCGTACGAACTCGTCGTATTTGTCGGCTACTTCTTGGGCTTCTCCCATTTCGCGGATTTGACCGTAATGCATCCAGATAATCCGATCACACAGACTCTTCATTTGTCCGAGTGAATGGCTGACGAACACGATCGTACGGCCGGCTTCTTTGAATTCAGTAATCTTGTCCACGCATTTCTTGTAAAATGTTTGGTCACCTACGGATAGTGCTTCGTCAATAACCAGAATATCGGGGTCGGTGTGAACTGAAATCGCAAAACCTAGACGGGAACGCATCCCGCTGGAGTAATTTTTGATCGGTTGGTTCATGAAGTCGCCGATGTCTGCAAAATCGATAATACTTGGCATCAAGGCATCAATTTCGGACGTTTTTAAGCCGTGCATGAGCAGTTTTAAGCGGACGTTCTCGTAACCGGTGAGCGGGCCTTTTAAGCCGACTGCGATCGCGATTAGCGAGGTTTCACCGTTGATGACAACTTCGCCTTGGGTTGGTGGGATAACGCCGGACATGATGTTCGAAATGGTTGATTTTCCAGAACCGTTAATCCCAATTAGCCCAACTGTTTCGCCGTCGTGAATGTTGAAATTGACGTCGCGCAGTGCCCAGAAAGATTGTCGTTGCTTGTTTTTAGGCAAGAATAGGCCCTTGATTTTGTCGGATTTATTTTGGTAGAGGTCATATTCTTTGGACACATGTTTGAACGCTACTTTGATATTTTTTGCCATTTGTCCTTACCTCCTATAAATAATCCACGAAACGTTCGCGGAATTTCATGTGTAATACGGATCCTACGTACAGACAGACGAGCGTGATCAGCCAGAAGTAGACCGTGTAGGACGGTTCTTGCCAAAAGCCTTTATGCCCGACAAAACTATCTCGGAATCCTTTCAATATATAGACAATTGGATTCAGTTTCAAAAGATCTACAACCCAACCTGGCAGCTTCGTATCCAAGTTCCAAACGACACCTGACACATAAAACAGGACACGCATAACCGATTGCAACATCACGTAATAATCACGTACAAGTACGCTGATTGTCGCGTTTAATAGCGTCACACTGAAAAGGAACGCAATCATGGCCACAAAATAGTAGAAAAACTGGGCCCAATACATCGAAACTGGTGCGCCTTTTATGAAGAGTAGCGCAAAAAAGATAATCATCATCGTGACGTAACTCGTCAAATTCGATACGATTGTAATATTTGGCATGACACTCATCGGGAATTTCATCTTGGAAACCATGTGTATCTTATTGAAAATGCTATTTGCTCCTTGCAAGATAACCGCGCTGATGAAAAACCATGGGATAATACCGGCTAGCATCCATTCGATGTAACTAGCGCCTGCTATCCCTGATTGACCGCGCATCGCGAATCCAAATACAAAGTAGTAAATCGCAACTTGAATTAATGGATTTAATATTTGCCACGCAAGGCCTAAATAATGGCTTTGGTAAGTGGCTTTATCTTCATAACGCGCAATTCGAAAAATCATTGGCGCGTACTTAAATTGTTCTTTTAGGACTTCTAATACTTGTTTCACAAAAACACTTCTTTCCGGAATAATAATGCGGTTATCTACTTTCCGTAACCGAAAATCACTTGCTCTATATCGTATAGGCTCCACCCTTTCGCTCTAGAAAAAGTCACATAATGATGTCGTTTACGCATTTCTATGTTGCATATCTGTCGTTGCTGTTTAGTCGATTCTTCCGTAAATGTAAGTCAGTTTCTTCGTATTTCTAGTGAGCCTTCTTAAAAATTAAAAACCCACCTTATGTTAAATTACCTCAAAAGTAGGCGTTTGTAAAGTAAGATCTTTATTTTTGCTCGAATTTTACGGGTAAATTGCTTTGAAAAGTGCTTCTTGTCCTTCTATCAAACGCGGTCCTGGTCGACTCACGATAGATGGATCGATGTCGTAGATGCGATTATTTTTGACAGCAGGGATGTTTTTCCAAGCCGATCGTTTCGCAATTTCTTGTTTGGCGTTGGGATAGATCGTAATAATAACGTCGGGCGCAGCTTTGATGACTTGTTCCTCGCTATATTGTGGGTAGCCTTTTTCAGTGACAATGTTTTTAGCCTGAATATTGGTCAACATTTCGTTAATGAAGGTATCTTGGCCTGCTGTGTATAGATCTGGACTGATTTCTAGCCAGACTTTCGTTTTCACTTTCCTCGCGCGTTCCTCTACCTTGTTAGCCGCTTGCATCGACGCGACCAGTTTGTCTGCTTCTTTCCTCGTTCCTGTGAGATCGCCAATTTGCGTGAACGTTTTATAGGCCGCGTCGAAAGTTTGTGCATCCGATACAACGAATACTGGAATGTTTGCTTTTTTGATTTGATCATAGGCGTCTTTGTTATAGCTCATCATCGAGGCATGGCCAAGAACTAAGTCGGGTTTCATGCTGATTATTTTCTCCACATTAATCTCTGTTGTCGCAACGACAGGTAGTTTTTTGACAGCGGACGGATAATCATCGCTCGACGTAACGCCAATAACTTTATCTCCGAGCCCAAGACGGTACAGAATTTCGGTGTTGCTTGGGATAAGCGAAACAATTTTTTTCGGTTTCACGCTGAGCTCCATTTTAGCCCCAGTCGCGTCCGTTGCTATGTATTCTGGTTTTTGCGCCGCTTTCTCAGACGTAGTTTGCGCACCACAACCGGCTAAGACAAGAAGGAAAGCTAAGCTTAGACCAGCCATTATTTTTTTAAAATTCATTTTTGGTTCCCCTTTTCAAAATGGAAAAAGTCGGGCGTTTGGATATCCCGACTCTTCCTCCGTTCTATGTGTTAGACACGCCCAACTTCCATAAGAAGGTCCGCTGACTCGATCACATCGCCATCTGTGACAAAAATCGCATTGACTTTGCCGTCGAATGGGGCTTGGATCGTTGTCTCCATCTTCATTGCTTCTGTAATTAGGAGTGGATCGCCTTTTTTCACTTCTTGGCCTTTTTCAGCAACAATCTTGATTACCGAACCGGTCATTGTTGCACCTACATGTTCTGGATTTGTTGTATCAATCTTGCGACGCGTCACAACAGTCGATTGAACGTTAAAGTCTTGCACGGAGATTTCGCGTGGCTGACCATTCAATTCGAAGTAAATAACACGCGTGCCGTCTGCAATTGGCTCACCGATCGAGTTTAACTTGATGATTAGCGTTTTACCTTTTTCAAGCTCTACTTCAACCGTCTCGCCTAAGCGCATGCCTTTAAAGAAAGTCGGCGTATCAAGTACCGTCACGTCACCATATTTCTCAATCATCGTCAAGTAGTCAAGGAACACTTTCGGATACAGAATATACGACATAACATCGTGATCTGTCGGCTCTCCCGTCGTCATTTTCTCAGCAAGCTCGGCGCGAACTGCTTCAAAATCAACAGGCTCCATCAAAGCTCCAGGACGCTCTGTCAAAGGCGTGCGACCTTTCAAGACGATTTTTTGTAGCTTCTCTGGGAATCCGCCATACGGTTGACCAATCTCGCCCATAAAGAATTCAATGATCGAATCTGGGAAGTCGAGCGTCTCCCCTTTATCATACACATCTTGCTCCGAAAGATCATTTTGCACCATGAAGAGCGCCATGTCACCAACCACTTTCGAGGATGGGGTTACTTTCACGATATCGCCAAACATTTCGTTCACGACCGCGTAAGTTCCTTTCACTTCATCCCAACGGTCACCTAAGCCCACTGCCTTGGCTTGTTGTTGTAAGTTCGTATATTGACCACCCGGCATTTCGTGCGTGTAAACCTCCGTTTGTGGGGAATTTAGCGCATTATCAAAATCTTTGTAGTATTTACGAACATCTTCCCAATAATGATTAATGATTTGCGAATCATGCGCATTAAGAATCGCTTGACGTTTCCCGTTTTCAAGACCGTAGTAAAGGCCTGTCATGCTCGGTTGAGACGTCGCGCCACTCATCGCGCTGGAAGATACATCGACGATATCCACGCCCGCACTAACCGCCGCGGCATACGTATAAATTCCGTTACCACTCGTGTCATGCGTGTGCAAGTGAATCGGCACATCGACAGTGTCTTTTAGTTCGCTCACAAGACGGTACGCCGCTTGCGGTTTTAAAAGTCCAGCCATATCTTTAATCGCCAAGATATCCGTACCTTGCGCGACAAGCTCTTTCGCCATATCTTTATAGTAATCTACATTATATTTCGTACGTGTTGCATCCTCGATATCGCCCGTGTAACAAATTGCTGCTTCCACGACTTTACCAGCATCACGAACCGCTTCAATCGACACTTCCATGCCTTTCAACCAGTTCAAGCTATCGAAAATACGGAACACATCGACACCGCTTTGTGCAGATTGCTTCACGAACTCGCGAATCACGTTATCCGGATAGTTCTTGTAGCCAACAGCATTCGCGCCACGTAACAACATTTGGAACATTACGTTCGGAATTTGTTTACGCAACGTTTCCAGACGCACCCACGGATCTTCATTCAAGAACCGGTAAGCCGTATCAAACGTTGCACCGCCCCACATTTCAAACGAGAACATGTTTGGCAATAAATGCGCCATCGGATCCGCGATTTGGAAAATGTCTTTCGAACGAACCCGCGTCGCCAGTAACGATTGATGCGCATCACGCAATGTCGTATCGGTTAGCAATACCTCTTGTTGCGCTTTGACCCATTCCACAATTCCCGCAGGACCTTTTGCGTCCAAAATTTGTTTTGTTCCAGGTTCGATTTTTGCGTCGAAAGGAATCTTTGGAATACGCAGATCATCATAGACCAACTTCTCGCGGTGTTTAATGCCGGGGAAGCCATTCACCGTCACGTTACTGATGTAGCGAAGCGTCTTCGTACCACGGTCACGCACTTTCGGGAAATCGAACAATTCAGGCGTCGAATCGATAAACGACGTATTATAGTTTCCACTAATGAAATCAGGATGTTGTACCACGTTTAGCAAGAACGGAATATTCGTTTTCACACCACGAATCCGGAACTCAATCAAGTTACGAATCATTTTGCGACACGCTTGTTCAAACGTCATGCCCCACGTACATAATTTTACAAGTAAGGAATCGTAAAATGGCGTCACGACCGTACCTTGGAAACCATTCCCAGCATCAAGACGCACCCCAAAACCACCAGTTGAGCGGTATGTATTAATACGACCAGTATCTGGCATAAAGTTGTTCAAAGGATCTTCCGTCGTAATCCGGCACTGAATCGCCGAACCATTAATCCGGATATCTTCTTGTTGCGGAATTCCCACGAGTTGATCATGCATCGAAGAACCATCAGCGATAAACAGTTGCGATTGCACAATATCAATCCCTGTAATCATCTCTGTAATGGTATGCTCCACTTGAACACGCGGATTTACTTCGATGAAATAAAACTCTTCGCCAGCAACTAAAAACTCGACCGTTCCAGCGTTCAAATAATCCACGTTCTTCATCAATTTCACAGCAGCATCACAAATACGTTCGCGCAAATCCGATGTAATCGCGTTACATGGCGCTACTTCCACAACTTTCTGGTGACGGCGTTGCACGGAGCAATCACGTTCAAATAAATGCACGATATTGCCGTGTGAATCGCCCAGAATTTGTACCTCGATATGTTTCGGATTAACGACACATTTCTCAACGTACACCTCATCATTACCAAAAGCCGCTTTAGCTTCTGATCCAGCGCGCTCAAATGCGTCCTTCACGTCTGCCGGGCCTTGAACGACACGCATCCCACGTCCACCACCGCCGAGTGAAGCCTTAACCATTAACGGATAACCATGTTTTTCTCCGAATGCAGCTACTTCTTCCGCATTTGCTACAGGTCCATTACTCCCTGGAATAACCGGGATATCGGCGAGTAAAGCTTGTTCTTTTGCTTTAATTTTGTCACCGAACATATCTAGGTGTTTCGATTTAGGTCCTACAAAAATGATGCCTTCTTTTTCACAGCGTTTGGCAAAGTCAATATTTTCCGACAAAAAGCCATAACCCGGGTGAATTGCGTCAACATTAGCGATCTTGGCAATTTCGATAATATTATCGATATCCAGATACGCGTCGATCGGTTTTTTCCCTTCCCCTACGAGGTAAGCCTCATCCGCCTTATAACGGTGAAACGCCGCCGTATCCTCTTGCGAATAAATCGCCACTGTCTTAATGTTTAGTTCCGTACACGCCCGAAGTACGCGAATCGCGATCTCGCCACGATTGGCAACTAATACCTTTTTAATGTTGTTCATTTTTTTTCCTCCTAACCTACACTACCTAATTTTTCTATCTACATAGCTGCTAACATCATTACCGTCATGGAGAAAAACGGTATATCAGTCAATTATAGTATTAAAGTGCCCCGAATGTAAATTCTTTTCGCTGATTTTTATGAAAAATGTTCTGTTTTGTTGGATAAATCGCATATAATAGCGGATCTAAAGCATGTTATACACCGGGTATCCAATAGACGACAAATCATAGAAAATGTAGTATATCCCTTCTAAAAATGAGAAAAACGAGCCATCTTACCTCAGCTCGTTTCCTCTATGTTCGCCTCTGTACCTGTTGTTTCGGTTTTGCTAAATCTTTATCCGCACCGTAATTCTTTTGAAATTTATTCATCATCGATACGTTGAGTACAATCCCGACCAAGATCGACATCGACATCAACGAGGACCCGCCAAAACTCGTAAATGGCAAGGTGACACCAGTCAGCGGAATCATCCCTGTCGCCCCACCTAAATTAATAAACGCCTGAATTCCAATCAGCGTCGCGGTCCCGTAACAGAGCAACGAGCCGAACGTATCGTTCGAACGCATGCCGTTAGTAATAGAGCGTAGTACGATGAAGAAAATTCCACCAACAGTAATCAAAATCCCGAAAAAACCAAGTTCTTCCGCAATAATCGCGCTAATAAAATCGGTGTGCGCTTCCGGCAAATACCCGAGCTTCTGCACACTTCCACCTAGCCCCTGCCCAAAGAAACCTCCAGAACCAATCGCGTAAAATGAGTTCACCAACTGATACCCACTCGCGCCGTGATCAGTAAACGGATTTTGAAAGCTCGTAATCCGCCCAATCCGTTTCGTCGTAATCAGTTTCGACCGAATATCTTCTGGTAGTAAAAAGACAACAATACATAAAACCGCCAAAATCAGCAATCCTAATCCGACCAATTTTAAAATCGTTTTCAGTCGCATACCAGACGCCATAATAATTCCGCAACCCGTCATGAAGATAATCGCAGCCGTCCCAATATCCGGTTGCAGTAAAATCAAGAAGCAGACCACGACTAAAAATAAAACTGGCGGCAAAACTCCACGGTTAAAATCATCAATATAGCGCTGTTTTTTAGAGTAAATCGCCGCCATGTAAACAATCATCGATACTTTAATAAATTCAGAAGGCTGGATTCGAATCGGACCAAACGCCAACCAACTTTGCGCATTGTTCGCCGAATCACCAAACACCAAAACAAGTAAAAGCATCCCGGCTGAACCAAACATAATCAACATTAACATTTTATTATTTTGAAAAATCTTGTACGGAAATACTGCGAAAAAAATCAGTAAGACAAGCGAAATAATCCAATTTTTTAATTGGCTGTTGTAGAACGTCGCCGGATCCCATCCTTTATTGATCGCGACAAACACACTGGAACTATATACCATGATCAACCCGAACAGACATACAATGATGTATACCGCTAAAAGAGGATAGTCATAGGATTTCAACATTTTTTTAAACATACACATCTTCCAATCATTTCGAGCCTCACCAAAACACAAGGTCCTACTTTATTATATCTCTCCATTATAAAGGAAATCTGGATGAAAAGAAATAATAAAAGCGCCTTATTAAAAAATGTATACGAAATGTATTATTTTTTACGTCGTTCGTTGATATCACGTATCCTAGCTAAATCGACCTTCGCTTGGCGGTCAATCGTGAGTAGTCCATTCACCTCTTGCTGCACATCGCTCACTTGTGTATAGCAAAAACCGCAGACATAGTCCAAATCCTGAATCGCTCCTGTGATGCTTTCAAAACGTTCTAAGAAAGCCGCCTCGTCCTGCACTTGGTTACCGTAACCCCAACCCGATTCCGATTGGAAAGCAATCCCGCCGAATTCTGAAATAATCACTGGTTGCCCGTTATCCCAGTAGCCATCTGCAAACGGATAGCGAAACTGATTATGTTGGAAGGCGTTCGATAGCAACTTTTCACGATCAGCGTAGCGCTTTGCAAAAATTTCTCCTGTCTCCTCATAATCATGCAGCGTAATAATATCCGAAATCGTGTGATCCCAACCGTCATTCGTCACCACCGGGCGCATCGGGTCCATCGCTTTCGTCAAATAATAAATGCCTTCAGTAAATTGTTGTTGCTTCACGTTTTCATGTATATCCGCGATTCCCCACGATTCATTGAAAGGTACCCAGGTGATAATCGACGGGTGGTTGTAGTTTTGCTTCACGATTTCAAGCCATTCGGTCGTAAAATTCGCCACCGCCTTATCGCTAAAACTGTATGTGGAGCCTACTTCCGACCAAACAAGCAGTCCCTTCTTATCACACAAATATAAGAAGCGGTTATCCTCCACTTTTTGATGTTTGCGGACGCCATTGTAGCCCATTTCAATGATCTTTTCGATATCGAGTTCGAGCGCGCTAATGGATGGCGGGGTCAGGTCGCTTTCTTCCCAATAACCTTGATCGAGAATGAGACGCTGGTATAATTCTTCATTGTTAAGCAAAATCTTGTCGCCTTCGATCGCGATTTTCCGCATTCCAAAATAGGATGCTACGCGATCCACAACCGTATTTTCTTGCACTAGTGTGAAGGTAATATCATACAGATTCGGCGTCTGTGTATTCCACACTTTCATGCTCCATGGATCACCTTTTGCGAGGACGGACGCGGATAAACGGGCGACACCATCTTTAAGTAGCGCGCTAACTTCTTCAATGACTTCCCCGTCAAACTTGATGGTTGCGCGTGCAGAAACATCCGCATGCCAAGCATTTGCCTCTACTTCTAATTCGATTTTCTGAGCATCGAAATCCGGCGTCATTTTCACATAATCGATATGAATGGGCGATACATATTCAAGCCATACTGATTTCCAAATACCGGTCGTCTGCACATACCAACAGCCAAAATTATCCTTGAGCCAGCGCTGCTTTCCGCGCGGTTGCGCCGTATCCACGCTATCTTGAACACGAACTGTTATCCGATTTTCCCCATCGGCAATATAAGCTGTGATATCGAATACAAACGCTGTATAGCCACCCTGATGCTCCCCAACTACTTTGCCATTCACCCAAACCGTCGTTATATAATCCGAACCTTCGAAATGCAACAAAACATTTTTCCCAGTCTTGAGCTCCACCTCTTTTTCATACCAAACAACCGCGTGATGCGACTCATCATGAATACCGCTCGCCTTCGTTTCATATGTAAACGGCACTTCGATGGCTACCGGCGCAGGCAACGTCACGCTCCAACCGTCCACTAATCCAACTTCCTCATCATCAAACGCAAAACGCCATTTCCCATCTAATGACTCCCAATTTTTCCGTACGAACTGCGGTCTTGGATGTAATTTTGTCATCCCAATTCCTCCCCAATCATTTCATTTCGCTGCACTTTCATGCTTTTATTTTTAGCCATGCCAATAATTCCCGCGCTCATAAACAAGAAAATGTTCGGCATATCCATCATAAAGTAAGAAAATACGCCGCATACTAGGAACCAAACCGGCAGTTTCCAGCCCACGCTCCCATTTTTCCAATGTTTACGCGCCAAATAAATATTCAACAAGCCGAGTAAAATCAACAACACCCCAAAGATCACCACAAAATTAAAAATACTCCCAAACAAGGCCTTCATCGCTCTCATTTGTGCCACCGAAAGCCCGGCAACATCTAATCCTTGCCGCTTTATAAATAACCCATATACAAAAATCGTCAGCAAGCCATCCAACAACTGCCAAGCTGCCGCGATATAAATAAAAATCCGTTCCAATCGTCTGCTCATCGAAAGTCCCCCTTAACCTTTTACACCGGATGACAAAGCCATCGACTGTAAGAAGTACTTTTGCGCGAATAAGTATAATATGAACGTCGGAACAATCGCAACGAGTGCTCCTGCCATTAAATGTGCCGGTTGTGCTTGGTACATCCCTTGTAGCAACTGTAATCCTGGCGTGATCGGCATCATTTCAATATCATTAAACACGATCGAAGGCCAGAGGAAATCGTTCCACGCCGCCGTAAAGGTAAACAACGCCACCACCATCAAAACCGGTCGCAAAAGTGGCAAAATAACTTTGTAGAAAATTTTGAAGTCACCAGCACCATCCATGCGTGCCGCTTCATCAAATTCAATCGGAATATTCACCATGAATTGTCGCACTAAAAAGATATTAAAAACAGCTGCAGCACCCGGCACAATCGCCGCTAAATAATTATTCACCCATCCAAACGTGTCGATAATTTTGTAAAGTGGAATCAAATTCACAACACTCGGAAACATCATCGTCGCCATGAGAAATACAAACATCGCATTGCGTCCACGGAATTTCAAGCGACTATAGGCAAACGCGGCGAGCGAAACAACGACAAGTACGAGCACCGTCTGCGATACTGCGATAATCATTGAATTCATAAACCAGCGCATGAGTGGTGTTGCCGCATTATCAAATAGCAACTCGGTGTAGTTTGTCGTCACCCATTGTACCGGCAAGAATTTAAAGCCCGCCGTCGCGACTTCCACCTCTGATTTGAACGATGTCACAAATCCCCAAGCGAGCGGAACGACCCAAATGATCGCCATGACGAGCAAGAAGATAAATGCCATTAATTTTGAAATAACACGCGAATCTTTTTTCATCAAAAATTCCTCCCCTCATCTGTTAGTTTTTGTTGCGTAAAAAGAAAAATTGGATGGCAGAAACAATCATGATACACAATCCTAGAATAACAGCCATCGCCGACGCAATACCCGCAATCGATTGCCCTGTCCCAAATGCATTCTGCTGGATATACATCAACAGTACCGACGTCGAGCCCGATGGCCCACCTTTTGTTAGCATCAGCGGTTGCCCGTAAACGTTAAATTGCGCGATGGTTGTCATCACGACTGTATACAGCAGCTGCGCCCGAATACTCGGTAACGTGATCCGGAAAAATTTTTGCATCGAGGTAGCTCCATCTATTTCTGCTGCCTCATAAAAATCCTTGGAAATCCCGTTTAGCGCCGCCTGATAAATGATCATGTTGCCACCGATACACCACCAAACCGTTACAATCACAAGCGTTATCCAGGCATAAGGCTGTGTTCCAACCCAGTTCACCGTCGTGCCTAAAAACTGGTTAATCGGCCCAAAACTCACATTAAACATCAATCCCCAAATAATGATAACCGCTGAAATCGCAAATAATGACGGCAAATAAAACAGCGATTGAAAAACCTTGTTTAGCTTCGGCTTCGCGTTCAGCGCACTAGCCAATAATAGCGGTACGATAATACAAAATGGCACAGTCAACACAACAAAAATAAATGTATTCCGCAACCCATTATGTAACTGCTCATAAAACGTAGAATCTTTTTGGAATAAAATTTCGCGATAATTATCAAAACCTACAAAATCAGGCGTACCAACCAAGTCCCAGTCCGTAAAAGAAATATAAATCCCGTATACTACTGGAACGAGAAAAAAGATCAAGAAAATAATCAAATGCGGGCCTGCGAACAACCACGGTGTCAATCGCCACTTTCGTGTCTTGTACGTTATTGTTTTAGCGTTTGCTTCCATTTTCACCACTCCATCCTTCCATCCAAAGACTCAGGAGAAGCGCATGCATCCCCCAAGCCATCCTTACTTTATTTGTTGGATTTATCCTTGGAAATCTTATCCTCGACCGCGTGTTGCATATCTGCCAAGCCTTTATTCACAGGTGTTTTACCAAAAATAATATCGTTCCCATTCGCATCCAATTGCTCCGATACATAGCCATTATATTTATAATCGAAAATTTTCAATGATTTTTGTTCGGTTGGATCAAGTAATAAGAAAGATTGTGGCATCTTTTTGTAAGTAGGATCATCGATGATTTTTAGAGAAGCTGGGTTTTGGCCTGATTTCGCCCACTCAAGGGAGTTGTCTTGCACCCAATCTAGAAATGCAAGCACGCCTTTTGTCTTTTCTTTCGAGCGCCCTTTGCTTTGAAACATCGTGAATTGATGCGAACTAGACCAGTTCACCATTTTTTCCTTGTCCCCGCTTAATTGCGGTGCATTCGTAATACCCCAGTCAAACTTGGCATCTTTCGCTGTATTTTGCATCCAAATGCCTTCTGGTGCAAAAATCACTTTTCCAGCGATGAATTTTTGGAAGTAATCTTCGCCATCTTTTGTGGTGATACCATCTTTATACATGCCTTTCCATAAGTTAAACGTGTCTTTCGCTTGTTGATTATCAAGTGTTGGATCTACGCCATTTTCCGTTAATTTGCCACCATTTTGCGCGTAAAGTGATAGGAAAGTCGGCTTCACCCAGCTTACAGAAACCGCGTCAATTTTATCTTTTTTGGCAAGTTCCCCGGCCGCTTTTATTTCATCAAATGTCACGACATTATCGTCGAGTGCTGTCGGAACGTACTTTTCCACTAAATCTTTGTTGTAATACATAATAAAAGAATGGATATCCAGCGGAATACTATAGCGTCTATTTTCTAACTGTCCAATATTCCAAGCCTCTGGTACGTAATTCTCCGCCTTAAAATCCGGAAAATCTGCTAAATAATCATCATAGGCCATCAACATATCATTATCGACATATTGCTTAATTCGTTCTGCATGGACAATCGTTAAATCAGGAATGTTCTTGCCCGAATTCACAACCGTTGGGATTTTCGTATACATATCGCCTTCTTTTAACGACATGTTCTTCACTTTAAACTCTGGATTTGTTTTATTGTAAGCATCCACCATTTTCTGCATATTGGCGCCATCCGGACCAGTAAATGGATTCCAGAAAATGATCTCCTTACTCTTAGCCGTATCCTTCGCGTCGCTAGAACCTCCACATGCTGCCAATCCCGCAACTAACAACAACATACAAACAAGACCTACTACCTTCTTCATTTTAAATTCCTCCCCTAATAGCCGAAGCTTTGTGAATATGTATCCGACATGCCACACACCTTCAGACCAGTTTAATGTAAACGCCTACATAACAATTTTAAAAAAGAAGACATTTAGTTAACCATTAAGTAAATTAATAACTAAACTTCTTTTATATTTTTACTATAATTCACTAAAAAAATAATGTCAACTCTTTTAGTTCTTTTAGTATTTATTTTATGTTATGATGAACTAATAAGTTTAGCAAATGTTTGGGAACACGCCATTTTGACTATTTCCATCTATAAAATCATTAACTAAAGGAGGATTTTTTTACATGCAATTAGATATTTCTAAAGATTCTCTTCATGTGTATGAAGCGCTCGCTAGCGAGACAAGAATCCACATTTTGAATCTACTTTCACAAAGTTCCATGAACATTAAAGAACTCGCACACGCTTTACATATGAGTAGCGCCATTATTACGCGACACATCAATCAATTAGAGAATGCCCAATTAATTCGCACCGAAAAAATACCTGGAAAATCTGGCATCCAGAAAATTTCCAAGCTCGTGGTGGATAAAATCGAGATCACTTTCCCAACAACGATTTATCCTAATTTTAAAATGAGATCTTTAGAATTACCAGTGGGGCATTATACAGATTATAACGTCACACCAACGTGCGGGCTCGCTTCTAGCAAAGATTTCATCGGTCATGTCGATGAGCCGAAGTACTTCATGGATGCCAGACGAATGGATGCACAAATCATCTGGTTCACACAAGGCTATTTGGAATATAAAGTGCCTAATCCATTACAAACAGGAGAACAAATGGAGTTACTTGAGATCAGTTTCGAAATAGCCTCCGAGTTTCCTTACTCCAACAACGTTTGGCCTTCTGATATCACTTTCTACTTAAACGGTCATACACTCGGAACATGGACCTGCCCGGGTAATTTTTCTGACATTCGCGGGAAATATACACCAAGCTGGTGGGAAGACGCTAACAGTCAGTATGGCCTCTTCAAAACCATTCGCATTTCCGAGCACGGAACTCATTTTGATGGAGAAATTTTATCCGCATTAGCCTTGGACGATTTAGATATAACGGCAGAGCTCCTTACATTCCGTATCGCTGTTGAAAAAGATGCTAAAAACATCGGTGGAACCACAATATTTGGAAAGGGATTTGGGAATCATCAGAAGGATATGGAGTTTAAGTTTTATTATTCAGAGAAGTGCTGAAAAGAGTTCGTTTGGATAGGTTATATTGCACTGGAAATTCTAATAGACAACATTGCTCACCGCCAAAGCACCTTGATTTAGCCAGTCCTTATCTGTTCGCTATTTATTCTGAGATTGCCGCATAAGAGCCCCTCAACAAACAAACACCCCTCTTGGCGTAAGCTCGATACGTCAAGAGGGGTGTTCTATCTATTATTTACTCGTCGATAACTCGTGCAGCACCGAGAGCTCTTTCTCAAGCGTGCTCAGCAGACTCTTTCCTTCTGCTCTATCAATAAGTCCTAATCGCACTGCAAAATTAATTTCACGTGATAAGCCGTACATTTGAGTATCCAAAACTTCTTCGTAAGCTGGACATTGAGGTAAAGTTAAGTTATCCATCTGCACTTTAATTAACTGCAAAATTCTTTTCGCATCTTCTTTAAGAAGAGTAATAGCCTCTTCTCTGTGATCGATTTGTTTATTTGTCATCACAGAACCCCCATTCAACAAACACTTGTATGCGCTTGATTAATCTATTTTTTAATGCAAACATAATTCAGACAAATTTTATCCTCTTTAGTATAGCACATCTTGACGTCATTGTAACCTGATATACCAAGAAAAATTTTTACCCAATCGACCGCACCATTAATAAAAAAAGGTCTGTTACAAAAATCAGACTCACGAGTATCATCTGGACAACTTCCCATGCTTGTTTTTCGGTATGTTCATGCTATAATAAAACCACGAGGTGAACAAAATGAAGGCACAATGTATTTTATGTGAAACAATTGATGAACTAGATGATAAGAAATTCAAAACGAAGCAACTCCGGAATAAGCCCATTCGGATGTATCTTTGCCCTGAATGTGAAGACCGTATTGCCGAGAAAACGGTAGCCCGAATTAATTCCGGCAAATTCGAATTTCATAAACCAAAAACAAAGAATTTTATTGAAAAACCCGCTAACCATTAGAACTAGCGGGTTTTTATTAGCTTTTTTATTCGGTAATCCGGAAATCTAAATCAATCGCTTTTGGTGTTTTTGTTGCTAGTGGTTTCTCTGCAAAATCGTTTGGATTAGGAACAATGAGCTTTGTTAAATGTACAAGTTTATAGTAGTTATCTTTATTCAACATGTAAGTGATCGCGCCTTCACGTTTTGATTTTGCTGGGAAAATATTATGTGCCGCTGTACTGCCGGAAAGCTGATAGGCTGTTGGCACAAAATTCTCTAAACTAGCGCCTTTTGAAATACCACCACCGTTAATTTGAATTCGCTCAGCCAGGTAATTAATACTACTGGCGCTCGTGTTTTCAACAATGACATCTGCTGTCACCACAAAACCATTTTGATTGGCTAAATAGGATTCCGGGCTATATGGATCCATTTTTTTATTGGCGCCTGTCACGCTCTCGAGCTTGTATTGCTTCACCGTTACTTTCAGCGGACCGAAATCTGCTGTCTGCGGCGTTGTATTCAAGTAAACAAGCGATACAGTTCCGCCAGTTTTTGGTGCCACTGCGGATTGTTTAAAGCCGTCTGCACTTAATGAAAATGTGGTTGCTGTTCTTTTCTGTTCTGTCGCTACTTTATTTTCCGTTTTCGAATTCTCAGCTGGTGTATCTGGTGTCGTCGCTTCTTTATCTGCAGTTGTCGGCGTATCTTCTTTTGTTGTCACTTCTTCTTTATCTTGTTTTGCATCTGTTTGATCTTTTGCGTCGCTATCGGAACCCACATCTTGTTTTGTCGACGCCTCCTCTTTCTTTGCTGCTTTTTCTTCTGTTTTCGGTGTTGCCTCATCTGATTTCGAATTGTCCGAATCCGCACCTGAACCGCAAGCTGCAAGACCTAAAAGCATAATACTCATCACACCTAGCATCGCTATCCTTCTCATGTAAATCCCCTCCTCATTTCACGTTATCCCGTACCTTAACTATACCAAAAAAAACACCATATTACAATCATGTTACAAAAAAATCAATCTTCCGAACTTTCTAGACACAAAAAAACCGCCCCAATTTCTGGACGGTTTCGGTATTTATAATCAATCAGATACTTTTGTACGTTTCGCCGCTTTTTCACGTTCGTTTTTGTTCAAGATTTTCTTACGTAAACGAATGCTTTCTGGCGTTACTTCACAATACTCGTCATCATTTAGGAATTCTAATGATTCTTCAAGCGTTAATGTACGAGGTTTTTTGATAACGTTGGTTTGGTCTTTATTCGCAGAACGAATATTTGTCATTTGTTTCGCTTTGACAATGTTTACAGCAATATCGCCTTCACGATTATTCTCACCGACGATCATGCCTTCGTAAATGTCCGTACCTGGTTCCACAAAGATAGTACCGCGATCTTCTACTTGCATTGTTCCGTAAGTAGTTGATTTACCAGTTTCCATCGATACGAGAACACCACGGCTACGTCCACCAACACGACCTTTTTGCATTGGTTGGTAAGAATCGAATGTGTGGTTTAGGATACCGTAACCACGAGTCATCGATAGGAATTCCGTTGTGTAACCGATAAGCCCACGTGATGGTACTAGGAAAATCAAGCGAACTTGACCTGAACCGTCATTGACCATATCAGCCATTTCACCTTTACGTAAACCGATAGATTCCATAATGCTACCAACATATTCTTCAGGAGTATCAATTTGTACACGTTCCATTGGCTCACATTTCACGCCATCGATTTCGCGGATGATAACTTCTGGTTTCGATACTTGTAATTCGTAACCTTGACGACGCATATTTTCGATCAAAATCGATAGATGCAACTCACCACGGCCAGATACAACCCAAGCATCTGGTGAAGAAGTTGGATCAATACGTAAACTTACATCTGTTTGTAGCTCAGAAAGTAAACGTTCTTCGATTTTACGGCTTGTTACGTGTTTACCTTCACGACCAGCGAACGGACTGTTGTTCGTTACGAAAGTCATTTGCAAAGTAGGCTCGTCAATACGTAAAATTGGCAACGCTTCTTGATGATCATCCGGCGTTACAGTCTCCCCAACGAAGATATCTTCCATTCCGGAAACGGCAACTAGATCACCGGCTTTTGCTTGTGTAATCTCGACGCGTTTAAGTCCTAAGAAACCGAACATTTTAGTAACACGGAATTTCTTCACGGTACCGTCTAATTTCATCAAGGCAACGGATTGACCAACTTCCATTGTTCCACGGAAGATACGACCGATACCGATACGACCAACGTAGTCATTGTAATCAAGTAAAGATACTTGGAATTGTAATGGCTCGTCGCTGTTATCCACAGGCGCTGGTACGTTATTGATGATCAGATCAAAAATCGGATCCATTGTTTCTTCTTGGTCTTCTATTTTATCGCTTAATGAGCTTGTTCCGTTAACTGCCGCAGCATATACAACTGGGAATTCCAATTGATCTTCGTCCGCTCCAAGTTCGATGAATAATTCTAAAACTTCATCTACAACTTCTGCTGGACGCGCAGATGGGCGGTCAATTTTGTTAACAACAACAAGTGGTGTTAAATGTTGCTCTAGCGCTTTTTTGAGTACGAAACGCGTTTGTGGCATTGTACCTTCATACGCATCAACGACTAAGACAACACCGTCAACCATTTTCATAATACGTTCTACTTCCCCACCGAAATCGGCATGTCCAGGAGTGTCTAAAATATTGATATGCACACCATTATGATTGATGGCAGTATTTTTTGCTAAAATGGTAATACCACGTTCTTTTTCAATGGCATTGCTATCCATCGCACGTTCAGCTACTTGCTCATGATCGTTGAATGTTCCTGACTTACGTAAAAGTTGGTCCACCAATGTAGTTTTACCATGGTCAACGTGGGCAATAATGGCGACGTTACGAATATCTTCTCTTAATTTCAAAATTTTTCCTCCTAATATTAAATTACCTTCCGGAAGCTGGCGCAAAATCCCGCTCAGCTACTCAAAAATGGCCTAACTAAAGTCAAGCGCTCTTCATATATGGTAATACGACTTAGCTACCAGAGCCAAAAGAAAGAGGAAAATTGGCTTATTTTCCCCGTTTCTGGATCGTTTAGTTTTAATCAACTTTCCAATTATAGCACATTTCCTTGCGGTTAGCACGATTTTTATTCCATAAAATGAAACTTTATTGGAGCGTGGAATCAGATGGGCGATTAGTCATAGCTCACCTGAAGTAATCTCGAAGGAGCTCCGCGTGCACGCCAGGACTCGCGACAAATGAATCGCCTTTTTCTGTGATCACCATTTCCGAACCATTTACGCGCGTCACAACCGCGCCAACTTCTTCGGCGATAATTTTACCAGCACCGATGTCCCAAGGCGATAAATTAGCGCTGATATAAGCATCTGCGCGACCTGTTGCAACAGCCATATACTCAAGCGTTGCTGCGCCATACAAACGCAATCCACGTGCCGCTTTTATCGCAGCGAGTGTCTGTGGAAACTTGTGCATCGCAGCCGTATTAATGATAACAAGCGCGTTTTCCAATTTGTTCTCTTTGGCAAGCATCGGAATGGGTTCATCATTCACAAAAGCGCCTTCTCCGCGCTTCGCAAAGTAAAATTCGCCACCAACGACATCATAAATATACCCAAGCTCTCCGATACCTTCTTGATAAATACCTAGTGAAATCGCAAAATTCCGTTTTTGTTCAACAAAATTCACGGTTCCATCAATCGGATCAAGTACCCAGACGACCCCTTCCAGACTCGTGATTTCTTCGCCATAGCCCTCTTCTCCGAGCAACCGATGTTCTGGAAAATGTGTCGCAATTTTTTCAGCAAAATACCGCTCGGTTGCTCTATCCATATTAGTCACTAAATCATTGCGATCCGCCTTTGCTTCGACCTCAATATTTACCTGCTCAAGTGCCATAAAAATTCTATTTCCTGCCTCTTCTAACCATTCTCGCGCTAGTTGATCGATTTTCTCAAGTACCATCTTCGCATCACTCCTCATCTTGTTTCTCATTTTTCCTAGCTTATCATAATATCCAAGCTAAATACAGCCTCCAAGATTGATTTTTACGTTATAATGGAGTTGACGGCTATTTTTACGAAAGTGAGGAATCATAATGACTTTTACAAAAAAAGATTTTAAAGCAATGCAAGCGCCCGGTCTCGAAAAACGAATGGAGGCCATCCAGACACAAATCCAACCAAAATTCCGCGAAATCGGTGATGGTTTAGCCACCTATTTGAGTGCAAAAACAGGAGACAAGATGTTTTTACATGTCGCCCGTCACGCCCGCCGTTCCGTAAATCCGCCGGAGAGCACTTGGCTCGCCGTTGCAGGTAATAAACGCGGCTACAAAAAGCATCCGCATTTTCAAGTCGGGATTTGGGATGAGTATGTCTTTATCTGGCTTGCCTTCATATATGAAACGGAAAATCGCGCGATCGTCGTGCATAATTTCCTAGAAAACTTGGACCAACTCGAAAAGCTACCGGCTGATTTCTCAATTTCTCTTGACCACACCGAAAAACCGACAAGCCTCGTTCAAAATACGAATTTAACCAAAGCGCTAGAACGTTTTCGCGATGTAAAAAAAGGGGAATTCATGGTTGGTCGTATTTTCAAACCAGGTGATGATACCTTGAAAAATGATGCACGGTTTACAAAAGCGCTAGAAGAAACGATCGATTTGTTGTTGCCACTTTACAATATGAGTTTTGAAATGCAAAAAATTTAGCAGATGGCATGTACAAACACGCCAATTCTCTGTATAATGGTGAAGTTGTGATTATTTGAGAAAAGGAGTTGAGCACCATGAACACGAGTATCGCGCCGAGTGAACCAGATCCGCATCAGAGAATAATCAGGGATTCTATTCATGGCTTGCAACAGCACTCCATGCGCCGCTAGAATCCTTAGAAAAGGAGGAAAAGCCCATGCATCAAATTTTCAAATCGAATCAGGCTGGTAAATTAGAAGAATTAGAAAAACCAGAACGCAATTGTTGGATCAACATCGTAGCACCGTCATCCGAAGAGATCAACCAGATTGCTGATCAATACGGGATCCCACTAGAGTTCCTCGAAGATCCACTGGATAAAGATGAGAGTGCGCGGATTGAGCGAGATGACGATACGGAAGCTGTCCTCATTATTTGTGACTTTCCGATTGTAGATGAGGATGATATTCATTACGCGTCTTTTGAAACGATTCCACTCGGGATGATTATGACGAAAGATTACTTTATCACGATTTGCACGATTGATTCGTCGATTATTCAATCTTTTATTAAAAACCGGATAAAAGGCTTTTTTACACATATGAAAACACGTTTTGCCTTGCAAATATTATATATGATTTCCACGCAATTTCTCCGTCATTTGAAACGGATGAGTCGCCAAACCGATGAAATCGAGAAAGAACTGCACGAATCCATGCGTAATAAACAGCTCTACGATTTGATGGGGATTGAGAAAAGTCTGGTCTACTTCCTGACCGCCCTGAAATCAAACAAACTGGTGCTGGATAAAATGATGCGTCAGCATATCGTGAAGATGTATGAAGAGGACCAAGATTTACTCGAAGACGTTATCATTGAAAACCGCCAAGGTATTGAGATGGCAGAAGTTCATTCGAATATTTTGAGTGGCATGATGGATGCCTATGCGTCGATTATTTCGAACAACATGAATATCGTCATGAAATTTCTGACATCCTTTACGATCATTTTAACCATTCCAACGATGGTGTTCAGTTTTTACGGGATGAACGTGGATTTACCGCTCTCCCAAGCACCACTTGCCTGGATTTTAGTCATCTGTATTTCCTTTGGCATTGCGGGCCTACTCGGCTTCGTCTTTTGGAAACGGAAATTTTTCTAACCCTGAAACCACTTTCTTATCCGGAAGGTGGTTTTCTTATGTCAAAATCGGGAAAACCTGTAGCAAAGAGGTGAAAAGTAATGAAAACTAAATTTCTGATAGTTCCTGTCGTTTTTAGTGCGCTACTGCTGGCTAGTTGTGGCGGTTCTTACTCCTCAGATAGCTCGGGTACATCGAATTCCTATGGTAGTAGCAATAATAACTACGGTAAGACTACCGACGATACGATGAAAAAGGACACAAACAGCAACTCTCAAGTCAGTACGCTGAGCGAAAAAGATGTTTTGGCAACGGTAAAATCCAAGCTTGATTCGGATGTAGTGGTGATGCTTCCAAAATCAATTCCACTATCCTCGAACAAGCATTACCTCAGCGCCATGACAACGTCTTCGCCTGACGAGTACAACGTTGTCTTTTACGAAACAAAGTCACCGATTTCTGTGAATAGCTCCGACTTGAAGGATACGGCCAAAGCAACGCCACTCGCCACTGTTTCTGGTAAGAATTACGCGACAGAGCAAGAAGCCGCTGATGCTACAGGTCATATGGACAATGTCAATACTGGCATGAATGGTGTCGACCTTGGCTCAGGCATTACCGGCTATTCCGATGCTGGCGCTGGCTCGACCTTCCTCAACTGGGCAGAAGGACGTTGGAGCATGGGCATTCGCAACACGACAAGCGCCGATCCCCAAGATTCCATTGACCTAGCTAAAAAAATCGTCGCAAAACTCGAACAAGAAACCCTACCTGCACCGCATCAAGTTGGCGGAATGAAGCTTGAAGCTGCTCCAAACAGAGCGGATGGCAATATCATTAGCTGGCAAGAAGGCAAAACCGACTATATAGTAAGCGGTTTCACAGATCCACTGGACGGTATCACAATAACAACAAGTTTCATTGAATAAAAATAAGCGGCGACCCCATCCATATAGAGGTCCCCGCTTATTTTTATTATTCTTTTCCTGCTTCTTCTAAAATCAGTTTTTCCAACTCTTCCGATGAAATATGCTCATCGAAAATATGTTCACCGATAATAACCGTCGGCACTAAGCGGATATTCGCAGCATTTGCCTCTGCAATAATTTTTTGCGCTTGATCCTTGTTATCTTGCTCAGAAAGCCCAATTTCATCTTGTGCAAAATTGCCAACTTCTTCAAGCGTCAGTGCCCCCCAAAGATCTTGACGTGCATAAATCTCATCCAAAATCTCAAGTGTTTGCTCTGGCGCTGCATAATCCAAATAATGATGGAAGACATTGCCTCGTTGTAGTGACTCTTTTTCCTTATCAAATGGCTTCACAATTAACTCAATACGACCAGCGTCAATATAACGGCCAATCACATCACGCGATTTTTCATGCCATTCACGGCAAAACGGACAGCGCACATTCACGAATGAAATCACCTTTACCGGTGCGTCACTTTTCCCAATATGAATCCCTGCTTCTGTTCCTACATTACCCGCAATAATTTCACTAATATCCATTTTAAAATTCCTCCTATGGTTGCATTTTAATTTTACTTGTTGTGGCGTTTTTCACGAGTTGCATGACGCGATAAGCTGAATAGCCACTGGCCTTCTCAAATTCGTTACCTAGGCTCTTCTCTTCGCCGATCGAACGAACAACTTCTTTGAATGCACTATACTTTGCTTTTATTTCAGACGCTTCGATGCCAGTCTCGTAAGCTCTTTCCACTGCTTGATAAAAGCTAATAACAGTTGCCATCTCGTCTTTTGACCAATCTAAATTAATCGGATAACTATACTCCACGCTTGCTCCCTCCTTCATTCGATAACCCAGATTGCACCGCTGTGTCTAGCGCTTTTACGGTGGTTACTAACTGTTTTTGCTCCGCATCGGAAAGGGTTAATGGAACGACCTTCTTGACGCCTGAAGCACCGATAACCGCTGGAATACTGATGAATCCTGAGGTCACGCCGAATTTCTCTTGTACATATACGCCCACCGTCAAAATCATCTCTGCATCTTCCAAAATAACCTTCACAAGCTCCGTCAAACCGAGCGCGATACTGCAGTCAAATAAACGGCCCTCCGCTAAAGGTTCACGTGGAAACTCACTTATTTGCGTCACAATAGGTTCTAATTTTTCAAAAGAATAGCGATCTGGTTCATCCATGATATAGCTTAAAATCGAGCGTCCACCAATATAAGCGCGACTCCAAATAGGAACACCGTATGCTAGCGTACTACCAATCATGTAAGCATGCACGTTTTTCGGATTCACCTGAAAGTACCGGCCCAGCTCCGATTGTAAATGTGCTGTATCAAGCATCGTGCCAAGCGCAATAATTCTGTCAGTAGCAAGACCAGAGAATTTCATAATCCAATGTGCGACAACCTCACTCTGCGGTGTTGCCACCACGCAAATACCTTGGAATCCAGTTTCCATCCACTGCTTCACAAATTTGCGAACGATCGATGAAGCCTGTTGCATATCCTTGGTATCCATAAACGGATCATGCGTGAACACAATTAACGACGCGTTCCGACATTCCCCAAAATTCCCCGATATAAGCGTTGTTCTCGATCGGAAGGAGGTACCGTACTGCATATCTTTTATCATGTGAGACTTCTTCTCTGCAATAAGGCACGCCTCCACATTTAGCTGCTGGTTCATCATTGCAAAAACGAAACTCGTGCTTATCTTATTATTGCCGATAATCGCAATTTTTTTTCGATCCATTGCCAAAACAGCTTCACGCTCCCTTTACTAGATGTATCCTTCTTCATTTTATCATGAATAGCGTAACGATAAAAATATTGTGATTGCAAAAAAAGCACCAACTCTACAACTCATAGAATCAGCGCTTTTCTCCTATTCTTCCTCTTCTAAAGCTTGCCTGCGGTTCTTCCGTATATAATGTGTCACAATACAAAAAAACGTCGGTAAAACATAACTAACGATACTCAATAAAACGACTTCCATCACAGACTTCTGAATGAAACCATTAGTCAATTGAATGAAACCAGTAATCGGCGTTTCTAGAATCTTTATAACACTTTTTATACCACCTGTATCATGCATATGATGGAAAAATCCTACAACAAAGGCTAAAATCGTTAATACAAAACAAATCCCTGATACCACATACGCTATCCAGAATAGCGCTCGCTTCCATGTCCCCATTTCCCACCTAATCCTAATCGTATTTTGTGCCGAACTACACTCATTCTACTCCTTTGCTATGTAAAATCACACAAAAACGACTTTTATTGAAGAAAGCGGCTGTTTTCATGCGTTTCGAGATAGTCCTTTTTCAAGAAATGCGTCGCCACACAAAAGAATGCTGGTAACAAGTAGCTGATGATAATTGCCAAGAACACAGACCAAACCGGGCTCGTCAAATGGATCGTAAAGACCGCTGGATCTGTTACTGGACTCGCTAATATTCGCAAAACGGCGCGCCAACTATCGGTTTCATGCATATGCACGATAAAACCGTGGACAATGTTCACAACAAAACCTAAAAAGAAAATCGCGGAGAAGCCATACACAATACCGAAAATAATTTTTTCAACCTTTTTTTTCAATTTTACACCTGGATTCTTTTATTTTATATAGTTATCATACTACTTTGTTCTCGATTTCACAATAGTAAATTGCATAGGTAAAACGCTATCTGGACTGTTCCCCAGATAGCGTCATGTCTTACATGTGGATTGGACGACCTAGCGCAAGCTCTGCCGCTTCCATTGTCAACTCGCCTAAAGATGGGTGAGCGTGAATTGTAAGCGCAATATCTTCTGCTGTTACGCCTGTTTCGATGGCAAGTCCGATTTCCGAGATAATATCGGATGCGTTCATTCCTGCAACTTGGGCACCGAGGATAAGTCCGTCTTCTTTACGTGTTACAAGACGTACGAAACCTTCTGGAGCGTCAAGAGATAGGGCACGACCGTTACCGCCAAATGGGAATTTAGCAGCTTTTACGTCGAAGCCTTTTTCTTTTGCTTCTTTTTCTGTTAAGCCAACTGTTGCTAATTCTGGATCACTGAAAACAACTGCTGGTAGGGCTGTGTAGTCATTTTCAGATGCTTCGCCAGCGATCGCTTCAGCGGCAACTTTTGCTTCGTAGCTTGCTTTGTGGGCAAGTGGAACACCTGGAACGATGTCACCGATAGCATAGACGTTAGAAAGATTTGTGCGACCTTGTTTGTCTACTTCGATCAAACCGCGTTCGCTTAGTTTCACGCCTAGTTGTTCTAAGCCGATGTCATCCGTGTTTGGACGACGACCTACTGTTACTAAGACATAATCCGCTTCAACGGTTTTTGTTTCGCCGTCAGCTTCGTAGGTTACTTTTACGCCGTTTTCTGTTTCTTCGGCAGATTTCGCCAAAGCTTTTGTTACGATTTCCACGCCTTTACCTTTAAGGTTGCGTTTTACAAGAGAAATCATATCTTTTTCGTACGTTGGCAAGATTTCTGGTCCGCCTTCAAGGATTGTTAACTCTGTTCCAAGGTTAGCAAATGCGCCACCAAGTTCTGTACCGATGTAACCACCGCCGATTACGACAAGTTTTTTCGGAACTTCTGTAAGAGCTAGCGCGCCTGTTGAGCTAAGAACACGTTTGCCAAATTTAAATCCTGGAATCTCGATTGGACGAGAACCAGTAGCAATGATGACGTTGTTGAATGTGTAAGTTTGCGCGGATTCAGGGTGGATAACACGTAGGGAGTGCTCATCAACGAAGAAAGCTTCTCCTTCTAACATTTCCACTTTATTCTTTTTAAGCAAGCCTTTCACGCCTGTTGTTAATTTGCTAACGACAGAGCCTTTCCATTCTTGCGCTTTTGTGAAATCTAGGTTCACACTATCTGCTGTGATACCCATGTTATCGGAATGTTTCGCTTCAGCAAAGCGGTGACCAACTGTGATCAAGGCTTTGGAAGGGATACAACCAACGTTTAAACAAACGCCGCCGTAATGTTCTTTCTCGATAATCGTTACTTTTTGTCCTAATTGTGCTGCGCGAATTGCCGCAACGTATCCGCCGGGTCCTGCACCAATGACGATGGTGTCTCTTTCTTCTGGAAAATCGCCTACTACCATTTTTTTACGCCTCCATTAGTAAAAGTTCTGGGTCATTTAATAACCGCTTGATATTGTTCATAGCTTTTTGAGCTGTTGCGCCGTCGATTACGCGGTGGTCGAAGCTTAACGATAGAGCAAGTACTGGTGCTGCTACGATTTCACCGTCTTTAACGATTGCTTTTTCTGCGATACGACCTACACCTAAAATGGCAACTTCAGGGTAGTTGATAACTGGTGTGAACCATTGGCCGCCAGCTGATCCGATATTTGAGATAGTAGAAGAGCCATGACGCATTTCTTCCCCAGTCAATTTACCGTCGCGTGCTTTTGTAGCTAATTCGTTAATTTCGCTAGAGATTGCAAAAATCGATTTTTTATCAGCGTCTTTGATAACTGGTACGTAAAGACCGTGATCTGTATCTGCTGCAATACCGATATTGAAATAATGTTTGTAAACTAGTTCATCTGTTGCGTCGTCAAGTGTCGTGTTGAGCACTGGGAACTCACGCAATGTGTTTACTAACGCTTTTACCATGTAAGGTAGGAAAGTAAGTTTGATTCCTTTTTCAGCTGCTACGTCTTTGAAACGTTTCCGGTGAACCATCAAAGCAGAAACTTCGATTTCATCCATTAGCGTTACGTGTGGCGCAGTATGTTTCGAGTTAACCATTGCTTTCGCGATCGCTTTACGTGTTGGTGTTAATTTCTCGCGTGATTCTGGGTATGTTCCACCGCTAACAACTGGTGCTGATGCAGCTGCTGGTTTCGCTGCTGCAGTTTCTTGTGATGCCGCTACTGGAGCTGCTTCGCTTGTTGCTACTGCTGCTGTGTCGCCATTTAGGAATGCATCAACGTCTGCGCTAAGCACGCGGTTGTTTTTGCCTGATCCTGCAACTTGACGGATGTCTACGCCTTTTTCACGTGCATATTTACGTACAGATGGCATCGCGATAACAAGACCGTTTGGATCTTTTTGCGATGATGGCGTACCATTTCCACCTGATACTGGCGCTTGTGCTGCGTTATTATTTGCAAGTTTTGCAGTGTCTGCTGGAGATTCTGGAGTAGAAGAGTGGTCCGCTGTTGCTTCGCCTTCAAAGTCGCCCTCGAATGTGATTAACACTTGACCAACTGTTGCTACTACGCCTTCACCAACTAAAATGTCTTTTACAGTTCCTGCGACAGGAGATGTAATTTCTTCGACAGATTTGTCATTTTGAACTTCGAAAATGGTAGCGTCTTCTTCAATTTGATCGCCTGGTTTTACGAACCATTTCACGATTTCGCCTTCATGAATTCCTTCACCAATGTCCGGTAATTTGAATTCGTAAATGCCTTTTCCACCTGCTGGTGCTGGAGCCGCTGCTGGTGTAGAAGCAGGTGCTGCTGGCGCTTCTTCTGCATCATTTTCATGGCCCTCAACGCCATCAAACGTGATTAGAACTTGTCCAACTGTCGCTACTACGCCTTCACCGACAAGGATTTCTTTGACAGTTCCTGTAACGGGAGATGTAATTTCTTCAACGGATTTGTCATTTTGAACTTCAAAAAGGGACGCGTCTTCTTCGATCTTGTCGCCTGGTTTTACGAACCATTTGACGATTTCTCCTTCATGTATACCTTCACCAATGTCCGGTAATTTAAATGAATATGCCATTTTTTAAAAGCCTCCTGATTTAGTTTATAAAAGGACGTTTTTGAGTCTGTTCTAAATTAAAGTAACAAACTCAAGAAACGTCTTGTTTGGCGCCTTCGGATCTAGCTTCACCAGCCAACTCCTCGAAAACTTCACGCCCTCCACAAAAACCAAGTATGGGTTTTTATTGCGGCGCCTCTCAAGTAGAGGGTTGTCAGTCTCGCGTTGCTCCACTGCCTATTGATTCACTAAATCAAACCAAACGACGGTTTGAAAGTTTATCAACATAAACGGGCGTGTTCAGCCTTTCAAATTAAAACGCTAGTACTTCTTTAATACGCTCAACAATATCGTTATGGTTTGGTAACCAAACTGTTTCTGCTTGTGCGAATGGGAAGACGCTGTCTGGTGCTGTAACACGCATCACTGGCGCTTCTAGGGAAAGGATGGCACGGTCGTTGATTTCAGCGATAACATTAGCAGCGATTCCTGCTTGTTTTTGCGCTTCTTGAACGACAACTACGCGATTCGTTTTCTTAACGGAAGCGATGATTGTGTCTACATCCAATGGGCTGATTGTACGAAGGTCGATAACTTCAACAGATACGCCTTCTTTTTCTAGTTCTTCTGCTGCTTTCACAGATTCTTGAACCATTGCGCCATAAGTGATGACAGAAACGTCTGTACCTTCACGACGAACGGCTGCTTTACCGATTTCGATTGTGTACTCGCCTTCTGGTACTTCTTGACGGAATGAGCGGTATAATTTCATGTGCTCTAAGAAAATAACTGGATCGTTATCGCGGATTGCTGAGATCAAAAGACCTTTTGCATCGTATGGTGTTGATGGGATAACAACTTTTAAACCAGGTGATTGTGCCATTAGGCCTTCCAAGTTATCCGCATGAAGTTCAGGCGTATGAACCCCACCACCAAATGGCGCACGGATTGTGATTGGAGCAGTACGAGTACCACCAGTACGGTAACGCATACGTGCCATTTGACCAGCAACAGAATCCATTACTTCAAAAACGAAACCGAAGAATTGAATTTCAGCAACTGGACGAAAGTCTTCTAGTGCAAGACCAATAGCAAGACCACCGATACCTGATTCTGCAAGTGGCGTATCGAATACACGATCTTCGCCAAATTCAGCTTGAAGTCCTTCAGTAGCACGGAAAACGCCACCGTTATTACCTACATCTTCACCGAAAACGAGGACGTTCTCGTCATTTCTTAGTTCTACTGCAAGCGCATCTGTAATCGCTTGAATCATTGTTTTTTGCGCCATGATTATTTCGACTCCTTCGCTTCAAAAATTGCCAGTTGCTCTTTGATTGGAGCAGTTGGTGTTTCGTACATATTTTTAAGAAGATCTGATACTTTTTGTTTCGGTGTAGCGTCAGCTTCTTTAATCGATGTTTTGATTTCTTCTTTTGCTTGTTCGATTACTGCGTTTTCTTTCTCTTCGTTCCAAAGCCCTTTCGCTTCTAGGAAAGTACGGAAACGAACGATTGGATCTTTGAGTTCCCATTCGCCATCAAGCTCTTTTGTACGGTAACGAGTTGGATCATCACCTGAAAGTGTATGTGGACCATAACGGTAAGTCATTGTTTCGATCAATGTTGGGCCATCGCCTGCAACGGCACGATCACGCGCAAATTTCGTTACAGCGTATACTGCTAGTGGATCCATACCGTCTACTTGAACGCCTGGGATTCCAGCTGCAACTGCTTTTTGAGCAAGTGTTACTGCAGCAGATTGTTTTTCGCGTGGTGTTGAGATCGCGAACATGTTATTTTGTACAACGAAGATTGCTGGAGCTTTATAGGCACCTGCGAAGTTCATACCTTCGTAGAAATCACCTTGTGAAGATCCGCCGTCACCTGTGTATGTGATGACAACTGCGTCTTTTTTACGCTTCTTAAGTCCTAAAGCAACGCCGGCAGCTTGAACGATTTGTGCACCGATGATGATTTGTGGAGATAGAACGTTTAAGTCGTCTGCGAATTGATTTCCGACAAAATGGCCACGTGAGAATAGGAAAGCTTTTGTCAGTGGAAGGCCGTGCCAAATCATTTGTGGTACATCACGGTAACCAGGAAGCACGTAATCTGCTTTTGTTAATGCATAGTGACTTGCCAGTTGTGAAGCTTCTTGTCCAGCTGTTGGTGCATAGAAACCTAGGCGACCTTGGCGGTTCAAGGAAATCGAACGTTGGTCAAGAACACGTGTCCAAACCATGCGTGTCATTAATTCTACTAACTGCTCGTCTGTTAAGTCGGGCATCAAGTCAGGATTAACAACCTCTCCTTTTTCATTTAAAATTTGGACCAATTCAAATTGATCGGCAACAGCTTTAAACTGCTCTTTCACATCTACTACAGTCTTCTTTGTTTTAGAAGCCATCGTGTAATCTCTTCCCTTCTGGTTTGAAATATTTTTAAGAATTGAATGCGCAAACATTAGTTATTCTTTCCACTACGTATAATGTAGCAAAAGTTCCGCTTGTCAGGCAAGCAATACAATGCATGGTTCGCTTCTCAATTTTCCTAACTGGATTCGTGTATTATTCGGTTCGTTCAAAAATAATGCACAGTGCCATCTGCCCATCTTCTTGCCTATTCCCAATCTTTTAGGACTGAAAACATGGTTTTGGGATGAGTTTGTGAAAAAAGATACGAAATACCTTCACATTCACAAATTCACCTCGCTTCGCGGCGATCGCTTGGATTTAGACTTCGCTGTTATATTTTTTAAACGCCTTACTATTAATACACCAATCTTCCTCTTTAATTTACACCATCCATCTGCATTCGTCAATAACTTAAGCTCACTTTGTTTTTATTGTATTACCAAGGTTTTACGCCCCATCATTCGTTTTCGAAAACTGTATTAGGAATTGTGTTTCTCAAATGAAACTGTTATATAATAAAGCAAAGATGGCTTAGGCTTCATCTTTCGAATTTTATTTGAAACGGCTTTCTTTTGTTTGTGAATTCACAAACAAATATATTTATATAACAGCTCGACATGGCGAACAATATGCTAACTACTGTTTTTAACGTTCGTCTTTTTAGTGTCTATATTCTAACATAAAAGTTATTTCATCCTTAGCATTTACTCTTTTCGATAGGAATTGGAAGTAAAATTCATTCCCAACGCGGGCTTTTTTTGGTAAAATGGAGATAAGTTTATTAGAACAGGAGAGAAAATAATGCTTACAATGGATGATATTGTCCGTGAAGGAGATCCTGTTTTGCGCGCTGTCGCGGAGCCGGTCACTTTCCCGCTATCGGATGAAGATAAGAAAACTGGTCAAAGAATGTTAGAGTTCCTCATTAATAGTCAAGATCCTGAAATCGCTGAGGAACACGAATTGCGTGCTGGTGTCGGTATTGCTGCGCCACAAATTGCTGTTTCCAAGCGTTTGATTGCGATTCATGTGCATGATGACAATGATCGTTTATACAGCTATATTTTATACAACCCAAAGATTCGTAGTCATTCCGTGGAAAATGCATGTCTAGGCGGTGGTGAAGGCTGTCTTTCTGTTGATCGTGAGGTTCCTGGTTTCGTCGTGCGCAGTGCGCGTGTAACTGTGGAAGCTTTTGATATCGATGGGAAGCCGTTGAAATTGCGTTTGAAGGGGTATCCTGCGATTGTGGTGCAGCACGAGATTGATCATTTAAACGGGATTATGTTTTATGATCATATTAATAAGGAAAATCCCTCCTATTTACCGCCTGATGTGACAATTTATGAATAACTAAGACGAAGCAGACCGAGCTATTTGATATAGTTCGGCCTGCTTTTTATTTCAAAGCGGACTCTTATCATTTACAACCTCCCATATTTTTAGTACCTTTTTTGTGTTATTTTTAACAAAAGAGGGTATGGATGGCTAAAAGCTATTTCAAGTTTAGTGAACACTACATAGAAGCTTGTACAAAAAAATTAGGGGGATTTGTAATGAAATATTTGCATAATGGGTTGAAATTATTGATTTGTATTGTCATCGTATTCGGGAGTATTGGGCTAAGTACGAACGCCAAAGTGACGGCGGAATCACCACTTAGCGCAACCTTACCAGCACCTATCAATCAAGTATTTCCCGATGCCGCACTCGCGCAAGTGATTGCTACCAAGCTTGGCAAAACGGTCACTGATACGGTGACTGTGGCTGATTTGAATACCATTACAAGCATTTCTTCTGCGGAAGGTTCAAGCAAAGGAATAACTTCGCTTGATGGCATGCAGAATTTACACAATTTGCAAGATCTAAGGCTAGGCAGTAATAATATTAGTGATTTAACACCGATTGCTGGACTTACTAATATCACTGCTCTGTTCGTCGTTGGTAATCATATTAGTGATATTACACCCATAGCCGGACTTACCAATTTGGCGAGTGGTCGATTTGACTCTCAGACTATTACTGTACCACAGGCTTCGAATAACGGTTCTTTCGTATTAAATTTAACAGGTGTTCTGAAAAATATGAGCGGTGGTATTCCAACTACAATTTTTAACATAAGTAATAGTGGGAGTTACAGTAGCCCTAATGTAACTTGGAATGGCCTAACGACACAAACTAGTCTTAGTTTTCGATTCCAGCAGGATGTTGTTGTTAACGGAAATGCTATTGGTATTTTTCATGGAACAGTGACACAACCAACACAGAATATAATATATGATCCGATTGGACCGATTAATACGGTTTTTCCAGATGCAATGTTGGCGCAGGTCATCGCAACTAAATTAGGGAAAAATGTAACAGATGTCGTGAATCAAGCTGATTTGAATACGATTGTATCTTTGAGTACCGCTGAAACACTGAACAAAGGTATTACTTCATTAGTTGGAATGGAACATTTAAAATACATCACTTCTTTAGATTTAATAAATAACAATATTTCAGATGTGACACCTTTAAGTGGATTAACCCAATTGGGGGCTTTAAGCTTGGTTGGCAATCATATTAGCGATATTAGCCCGCTTGCTAATTTAACCAACCTCAATACTTTCCGTTTTGACTCACAAACGCTTACAATGCCTGCTGTGAACACGACCGATCCACTTAGTATAACAGAAATGACAATCACCGGTATCAGTGGTAATCAATTAGCGCCATACACGATTTCAAATGGAGGAACCTATTCCGCCCCAACAATTACTTGGACTGGATTAACGAATCAATTGAAGGTCACATATTCATTTTTTGAAACTGTAACGCTTGGGAATGGTACTGGAAATTACCATGGTACTGTTACCGTACCTCTAATTCCAGATACGACGCCACCAGTTATTACCGCCGATTCTAACTTTACTTATGAGCAACATGAAGCCGTAACTGCTAGTCAGTTTTTGCTGGATATCCATGCCACGACGGACGATGGTTCTGTCATTACCTCTGATTTCGAAACGGCTGTAGATTTGGACGTGGTTGGTGATTATACGGTCACTTTAAATTCTACGGATAGTATGGGAAATGTTGCGCCTCCACAGACGGTCACGGTGCATGTAGTGGACACTGCTCCTCCTGTGATAACGGCGGATAGTGCGTATACGTATGAATCTGGCAGCATGCTTAATGAAGCTATTTTCCTTCAAGATATCCACGCCAAAACAGATGATGGTTCCGCGATTACTTCGGATTTTGCGGATGTAGTCCATTCAGATGTGATTGGTGATTATACGGTCACGCTAACATCGACGGATCAATATGGGAATGTCGCAGCTCCGGTGACCGTTACTGTGCATATTGTTGATACGACTTCTCCTGTGATCACCGCCTCTCCTACTGTCACTTATGACATCGATCAAACGGTGAGTGAAGCCGACTTTTTGGATAGTATTGTAGCAAAAACGGATGATGGTTCCACAATCACATCTGACTTTGAAACGGCCGTTAATTTTGCCGTTCCTGGCGAGTATACTGTCACCTTGCAGTCCACCGACAGTTCTGGGAACGTCGCAAAACCAGTACGTGTGACTGTCAAAATTGTCAGCTCGGCTGTTCCCGTGATTTCCGCGAATAGTGATGTGACTTATCAGCAATACGCGACGGTGAGTGCAGCACAGTTTTTGAAGGATGATAAAGCCAGTGCTAGCAATGATGGTATTGTTTCTTCTGATTTTGCGAGTGTGGTAAATTTAGGGGTTGCTGGTGATTATGTGGTTACTCTGAATGCAGTGAATTCGGATGGGGTTGCTGCGGTTCCGGTGAAAGTGACGGTTCATGTGATTGCGTCAAAACCCGATGACCCTACTAAGCCTGTTGAGCCAACACATCCTGATAAGACGAAACCAACCAAGAGTCAGATAGATTCAGATAAAACGCAGAACGTGCAACGCTTACCTGAGACTGGTGATTCCTCGCTTCCGCTTGCTGGATTTGGTTGGATTGTACTTATTGCAGGAGCGCTATTGTTGAAAAAAAGAAGTTGACATTGGGAAATCTCTGATGATTGGATGACAAGAAAAACGTTATCTAGTCTTTAGGGATTTTTTTATTGTAGTCTTTTCTTTTATTAGAAACTGTTATAATGGGAATAGGAAAAATAGAAAGACTGGAGGTTTGCGAAATTGATTAGGGAAGCAGGGCAAGATGATGTAGAACACATAGCAAATTTAGCTGTTATGTTGTGGAGCGGGCAAGTAGTTCAAGATTTGATGGAGGAGTTTTCGGAAATAATTTACCGAGGGAACGTGCAATTTTTTCTGAAATATGATCAAGATACGCCTGTTGGATTTGCGCAGTGTCAATTAAGACATGATTATGTGGAAGGAACAGCGACCAGTCCTGTTGGATACTTAGAGGGGATTTTTGTTAAGGCGGAATATAGACATAAAGGATATGCGAAGGAATTGTTATCTGCGTGTGAAAAATGGGCTAAGCAGCAAGGGTGTACCGAGTTTGCCAGCGATTGTGAATTAGAAAATGATAGTAGTTTTCATTTTCATCGAGCGATGGATTTTAAGGAAGCAAACCGAATTATCTGCTTTACAAAGAGACTATAAATTCTAGATGGGCAATTCCCTGATTCCGCTCTTTTTTACAGCTTCGTAAGCGGTTTTCTGGTAAAATGGAAGAGCAGGAAGAAGGTGTTTCATATGGAGCGTTATGATCGGCAAATGCGGGTCGCTCAGATTGGGAAGACAGGACAGGAGACGTTGCAGGCGAGCACGGTTCTGATTGTTGGGATTGGTGCGATTGGTACATATGCAGCGGAAATTGCGGCTCGGATGGGAATTGGACGGCTTATTTTAGTGGATCGTGATTTTGTGGAATTATCGAATTTGCAACGGCAGACGTTGTTTACGGAACAGGACGCGATGCAAAAAGAGGCGAAGGCGTGGGCGGCAGCAAAAGCGTTACGCGCGATTAATCGGGATATTCAGATTGATTTCTTGGTGGATGATGCGAATCCTCAGTCGTTGTTGCCTTTTGCGGGAAATGTGGACGCGGTTTTGGATTGTACGGATAATTTTGCGACGCGGCGCTTTTTGAATCAATGGTGCTTGGATCAGCGAGTACCGTGGGTTTTTGCGTCGTGCGCGGGGACATTTGCGAATGTGATGCCGATTATTCCTGGTGAGACGGCTTGTTTGCATTGCCTGATGGAGAAAATGCCGCTTTTTAATGAGACGAGTTGTGATATTATCGGGGTTCATGGTGCGCTTATTCCGATGCTTGCGGGGCTTCAAGTGTCACTTTTGACGAAGCTGTTGCTTGGGGAACGAAGCGCGAAGTATTATCAGATGGATAATTGGGAGATGGCATTTCAAGCGTTTGGTGTAAAGCGGAATCCTGATTGTGCGGTTTGTGTGCGCGGTGAGACGGCTGAGATTTTGTTTTCAAAGCAGCCAGTTCTACTTTGCGGGCGTGATACGGTGCAGTTTCAGATTGGTTCGGCGATTGATTTTCGCGAGCTAGAGATGGTACTTCAAAATCAGGATATTATTTTTCAAACGAATCGCTTTGTTTTGACGTTTTGTTTTCAGGGATATGATTTCACCGTTTTTCAAAATGGGCGTGTGTTGGTGCACGGGACGGATGATTTAATGATAGCGAAGAAGCAATATCAGCACTTTTTTAATGAAATTTGAGGAGGCGCAAAACATGGAACAGAAGGAATTTATTCAGGCTCGGGTTGGCATTTTGACCATTAGTGATACGAGGAATTTGGATACAGATAAAAGTGGGCAGTTGCTCGCGGAAGCGCTTGAAGCGGCGGGACACGTTGTGACGCAACGCATTGTTGTGAAGGATGATGATTTCTTGATCAACGAAGGGCTCGCCAAATTGAAACCGCAATGTGATTGTGTAATTTCAAATGGGGGTACAGGTATTGCTGTGCGCGATGTGACCTTTGAAGCATTGTGGGACCAAGTTGCACAAGAGATTCCCGGTTTTGGCGAGCTGTTCCGGATGCTTAGTTACAAAGAGATTGGAACACGGGCGATGTTGTCACGGGCTTTTGCCGGGTTTACGCTCGATAATGTGTTGCTTTTCGTTCTTCCTGGTTCATCCAATGCTTGCGGACTTGCGATTAACCAACTCATTATTCCAGAATTGCCACACTTCTTGGCAGAACGTCGAAAATAGAATTAAAAAATCCTAGCGGTGTGCGTATCGCTAGGATTTTTTGCGTTATTTATAGGTACGAATCATTGGAGGCACGTAAGAAGCTATAAATTGGTCGATCTCATCCAGTGATTCCGATATCAAAATTTTGTCACGGTCGGCTGGTGTTAAAAAGCCCTCTTCTACCATTTTGTCGTAAAGCTTTCCGAGCAAATCATAATAACCATTCACATTGTATAGAATACATGGATTCGTATGCTCACCAATTCTTCCCCATGAAATAACTTCGGTGATTTCTTCTAGCGTTCCTGGTCCGCCAGGCATAGCAATATATACGTTCGCCGAGGCAATCATTTGTGCTTTTCTTTCGTGCATATTCGCAACGACATGCAGTTCCGTCAACCGTTCATGCGCAATCTCTCTATTTTTCAACGCCTCTGGAATGACGCCAATCACCTCAGCGCCACTTGCTAAAACTTGATCTGCGAGCACGCCCATCAGACCTACTTTTCCGCCACCGTAAACGAGGCCATCGTGTTTTTCTGCAATCCACTTTCCGAGTGCTACGGTCGCTTCTTGGTATATTGGGCTGTTCCCCATGCTTGCTCCACAAAATACGGCGATATAATTCAAATGTGGCAACTCCTATCTATTTGGTTAAAAGGTTCGCGAATTCATTGGATACTGCTTGTAAAGAGGTTTTATAGGGCGCGAAGTCTTTTTCAATGTTTTTAAATTGGCCGGATGCATCGAACATCTCATCCGAAATGTCAAGCGGTGGGTTGGTCGCCATATTGTGCATATGTAAACCTTGCGTCACGAGCTTCATGCTAAGCGTTGCTTGGAAACCGCCATGTCCGCCGTAGCACATGATGCTCACCGGTTTCGCGCGCCATTCATCATATAGGAAGTCCAACGCATTTTTTAAGACGGCGGGATACCCCCAGTTATATTGCGGAAAAACGAGAACGAAGCCATCGTAGCCGCTGATTAAGTCACTCCAAGCCTTCGTGTGTGCTTGTTGGTAGTTATGATGTGCTGGAATTTCTGGTTCGTCTAAAAATGGTAAGTTGATTTCGGCAAGGTCGATCAGGCTCAGGTTTAGCGCTTCGTGTTCCATTTCTTTCATCGCCCATTCTGCCACCGTACGGCAGACGCGTGTTGGTCGGTTACTTCCGATAATGAGGCCTATCTTTGGTTTTTCAGACATTTTTCACGACTCCTTTTATGACGCAAAAGCCCGCATCTCGAAAATGAGACACAGACTTTGGCGTTTTTCATTATCCTCCGATTTGACTCATGCGCCTCGTCGTTGGTTTGTGCGATTGCATTTCGTCCTGCAAGGCAATCGCCATCTCATGACTTTCCGGTTTATTATCGATGGACTTTTGCACGAGTGCCATCAATTTCTCTGGGTCATCAATGAACGGGCGAATATTCATTTCTTCATCCCAATACAGGCACGCCTTAATGTAGCCATCTGCAGTCAAACGCAACCGGTTACAACTAGCGCAAAAATGGGAACTGACTGGGTGAATCAGGCCAAATGTGCCTTTTGCTCCTTCTAAACGATAGTTTTCAGATGGACCGTTGCCGCGAATCGAGTCCACTGGTTTGTATGAAAGCCCAGCTTCTTCACAAGCATCAAAAATCGTTTGTAGTGACAAATACTGCTTTTTCCAACCGTCGCCAGCATGACCAATCGGCATATACTCGATAAAGCGAATGTTGATATCCTTATCTTTCGTAAATTGCAGGAAATCTAAAATTTCATCGTCGTTCTGACCTTTAATCAAGACGACGTTCAGTTTAATCGGGAAAAATCCGACTTCTTCTGCTTTCGCGATACCGTCTAGTACTTTTTGAAGCTTGCCGCCGCGTGTAATGGTTTTAAAACGGTCTTCGTGTAGGGAATCTAAGCTGATGTTGACACGCGTTAAACCAGCTGCTTTCAAGGCTTCTGCTTTTTTGACGAGATACATCGCGTTTGTCGTTACCGCAATATCCTCGATTTCTGGAATGGCGCTGATACCTGCGATAATGTCCACGATATCGGTTCGTAAAAGTGGCTCACCGCCTGTAATACGGACTTTTTTGATGCCAAAGCCGACCATGATTTTCATGAAGTCCACAATCTCATCTTTGGATAGGACTTTCTCGTGAGGTAGGAACGTCATACCTTCATCGGGCATACAATAAACACAACGTAAATTACAACGGTCGGTGACGGAAATGCGGATATAATCATGGACGCGTCCAAAGCGATCGGTTAATAATTGCATGATATCTACCTCCTATTCGTTATTTATCGAAACGGAATTTTCCGCTTTTGCCACCTGTTTTTTCAACGAGATGGGTGTTTTCAATGACGATTTTTTTATCTATCGCTTTGCACATGTCGTAAACGGTTAGCGCGGTTACAGTTACGGCGGTCAAAGCTTCCATCTCAACGCCGGTTTTTCCAATCGTGACAACTTCGGCGACAATCGTTAAGTGATCTTTGCCATCATCAGTGAACATGATATTGACTTTCGTCGTCATGATTGGATGGCACATTGGGATTAGTTCGCTTGTTTTTTTGGTAGCCATAATTCCCGCAACTTGCGCAACGGCTAGTACATCACCTTTATCGATGCTCCCGTCTTTAATACGCGTCAAGGTCGCTTCTTCCATATGTAGCGTTGTTTCGGCGATCGCACGTCTTTGTGTCTCACTTTTCTTCGTTACATCTACCATGTGGGCGCGTTGTTCATCATTGAAATGGGATAGTTCATCAGTCATTTTATCGTCTCCTTCATCTCATCCTCCGCTTACTGGAGGGATTATCGCGATTTCTGAAACGTCTGTCAGCAGGCTATCGTCTGTTTGAAACTCCATGTTGACCGCAATCATGCATTTCGCCACGTCGGCCTCAATCGCTGGAATTTCCTTACTTACTAACTGTCTCACATCTGCAACAGTCTTGCAATCAGAAAGGTCGAGATTCACTTCTTGAAATCCTGCTTTCTGCACGAGAAAAGCGAATAGTTTAATGGGCGTCATCTCGCTCACCTCCCCAACGAACACGATCCGTATCCACTTCTTCTTTCCAAATCGGCACCCGTTTTTTTAGTTCCTCAATAATAAAACGCGAACCTTCATACGAAGCGGCACGGTGAGGCGTTGCGACGCCGATAAATACGGCGATATCGGTCAACGCTAACTCACCTAGCCGGTGAATCACAATCACATCGGCGTCATATTTTGCCTCTACTTCATGCGCGAGTTTGGACAGTTCCTTGATCGCCATTTCTTTATACGCCGTGTAACGAATCGTTTGCGTCTGGATGTCGCCAGTCCATTCACGAATCGTCCCGACAAACATATTCACGGCGCCAAATCTAGCATTTACTAACTCTTGGTATGTGGCACCAACATCAATCGGCTCCTGTTGCAACCTAACATCTATCATTGTAAAAATTCCTCGATTATCGTCTGACATAATGCCTCTTGTGCATCTTGCGTACTCACTTTCAAAATATTGGCTGGGAGGTTATCTCGCAATGTCGCCATCTTGTATACGGCTGGTAATGTTTCTAGCGTAGCAATATCCTCTGCGTCCCGCACCATTATAATTTTTGGAAACGGCGCTTCCTTGTAGCCTTCGATTAAAATCACATCAGTTGGCGGCAAACTCGCAATCATGTCTTTTAGCGTGATTCCTTGATCCACCATCATCGCGTGCTGGGAGGAGGAAGATAGCGCGACTATATCCGCACCGCTCTCACGAAACGAGTAGGAATCCGTGTTTGGGTGGTCGATTGCAAAGGCATGCGCGTCATGTTTGATAACTGCCACCGTATAATCTTGTGCTTTTAATTGCTGCACAAAGCAGTTTGTCATCGTTGTTTTCCCGCTTTTTTTGAATCCGGTTATTTGGAAGATAAGCGCCATATCTCGATCTCCTCCCCTTTATTTTTGCCAGTTTTGCCACTCTGTATTTTGATGAGACACTCGGTTAGGTGTAAATTTCCTAGCGCGCTCGACATATCACTGCCGACGGGAACAGCGGTTAATTCGCCCGCCTCGTAGAGCAATTGACCGCGTAAAAAGCGATCGTAAGCGTTGTTCTTCGAGTAATCAGCGCCCATCTTTGCTAGTTGAAAAGTGAACTGGGTTTCGATGTCACCGCTCATTTTGGCGAGCACCGGCGCGATGAGCAGGTGGAACGCGGTGAAGCAGGCGCCTGGATTGCCCGATAAAGCCGCGACTAGTGTATTTTCATACCGCATCGCCGTCGTGACGCTGCCCGGCCGCATTTGGATTTTGTTGTAGAGCAGTTCGGCATCTTCTTTTGCGATAATCGCCATGAAATCGAAGTCCCCGACGGAAACACCGCCTGTTGTCAGGACTAAATCGGCCTGTTTTGCAAGATCGGTGAGTCGATTTTTGGTCAGCGCTAGGTCGTCCTCAATTTGTTCCACCGCAATGACTTCCGCGCCTGCCTCTTTCGCAAGCGCCGCCAGCATCAGATGATTACTGTTGAAAATTTTCCCGTCTGAGAGGGCCTCACCAGGTTGGACAAGCTCGGAACCCGTGGACAAAATCGCGACGCGCGGTCGACGGAAAACGGTCACGTTCGGGATGCCGAATGCTGCGAGTAGGCTAATTGAGCCTGGGTTCAAATGATGATGGGCTTGGAGTAGTGTTCCACCTGCCTCGAATTCTTCGCCGCGCTCTGTGATGTTGGTATTTTTATGCGTGTTAATGAGTGTGATTGTTGTAGCGTCTCCTGTTTCGCGGGACTGCTCCAACATGATAATTTTGCCGGCATTCTCGGGGACTTTAGCGCCGGTCATGATGCGCACCGTCTCGTTTTCCTGCAAATCGTGATTATACGCGGAACCGCATGGCACATCCGCTACAACCTGAAAAGTTCGCGGATAATTCGCGTCATCCTCAGCCCTAATCGCAAAACCATCATATCCGGAACGCCTGAAATACGGCATCGCCATCGTTGCTTCTACTTTCTGCGCCAAAATTCGGCCGTTCGCGTCTGCTATCCCAATCTTTTCTGCGCCAAGCATGACCGCGTTCTCCAACAATCTTTTCTGCGCTTCCTCCACTCGAATGGCTACCCGTTTATCCAACATGCCCAACACTTCCTTTTTTCGCAAATTTCAGCTAGTTCCACTATACATCAAACCCTATGAAAATAACAGTGTAAGCGCTCACTTCATATTAATTCGCTCCGCCAAATCCATACTTCTTCAAAATTTTCTGCGCTTGTGTGCCCTTCATGTAATCCATGAATTGAGATGTCTCATCGACCGCATCCGTATCCTTCACCGTCGCCGCATAATACCCAATTGGGCTGTGCAACTCATTGCTAACCTTATACGCCGTCTGCACTTTTTTTGAAATCATCGCGTCCGTTTGATAAACGAAACCAATATCCGCATTTCCCGACTCCACATACGCCAACACTTGACGCACATCGCTTGCCTTCACCAAACGCGACTTCACGCTAGCCATCAACTTCTCTTTCGTCAAAAACTCCTCCGCGTATTTTCCCGCAGGCACCGAAGCAGGATCGCCAATTGCAATCACACGAGCCTTCGCCAATTCTGACTCGATATCACCACTCGGAACAGTCTTACTCGGCATCACAGCTACCAGCGTATTCGAAGCAATTTCCTGTTTACCATCAATCCATTTCTTCGCCATCAATTTATCCGTATCCGCCACGCTCGCTAGTAAAACACCATCAATCGGTGCCCCATTTTCCACACGTTCGCGGATTTGCCCTGAACCAGCAAAGTCGAATTCTAATGTCACATGGTCATGCTCCTTCTCATACAAAGGTTTCACATCATCCATCACATCTTTCAAACTCGCCGCCACAGAAATATGTATCGTTTGCGGTTCTTGCGTGCCGCAACCTGCCAAAACCAATAGTACTCCAGCAAAAATCAGCCCACTTTTTATCCATATTTTCATCTACAATACCCCCTTCAGTCTATCCCTATTGTACGGAATTTCCTCAAAAAAAGACAGCGAAATAGTTCCACTGCCTTCCATTTCAAATCAGGTTGTCACGGCTTGCTTGCGTAAATAAACAATCCAAACCGTCACAAGACAAATGAGGGCAAACACGCCGAGCAAAATAAATCCGAGCGTATAAGAACCCATATTTTGTTTAATAATACCTAACAAAAGCGGTGGGAAAAATCCACCAAGTCCGCCGGCCGCACCAACAAATCCCGTCACAGCACCCGTATTCCCTTTTGAAACCATCGGCACCATTTTGAAAATAATCCCGTTTCCAAGGCCTACAATTAGCGCGGTGATAAAAATAAGCGTTGTGAATATGCCGTACTGCGTGAGTGAAAAAGCAATCAAGAACGCGGCTACAGCAATCATCGCAAAACCAGTGGTCAACAGTTTCGGCGGATTGAATGTATCCGCTAAAATCCCACCGACAGGACGCATGAATGTCGCGGTCGCTGCAAATCCAGCAGAAAACAGTCCAGCGTTCACTGCCCCAATCGAGAATTGATCACCCATAAACGCCGGTAAATAGTTACTAAGCGCCACGAAAGAACCAAATGTCAGGAAATAGAACAAAGATAGATACCAAGTATTTTTATCCTTCACAACCGATAACGACTGCTTCAAAGTTTTCTTTTCCGTCGACAATGTCATTTCTTTCGCAAAAATCGCAAAAATAGCGACAATCACCACAATCGCAATCATTAAGGAATAATAGATCCAGTCGAATCCCCAATTCGCGTTAATGCGTGGAATAATCAGACCAGAAAGCGCATTCCCAATGTTCCCCATTCCAGCAATACCAAGAATTAAGCCTTGTTTTTCAGCTGGGAAAAAGGTGGAAACGTAAGAAATTGCGATGGCAAAAGTCGTCCCCGCCATACCGATAAAAAATGCGCAAAGCATTAAATATAAATACGTACTCGCAAACGGAATCAACACCAACGGAATTAGCGTGAATAACATCGTGATAATATATATCTTCTTACCACCATACCGATCGCTTAAAATCCCCATTGGAATCCGCATAATTGATCCCAAAAGTACTGGCGTTGCGATAAGTAAACTTTTTTGTGAAGCAGATAGCCCAAATTCTGCAGCAATCTGATTAGAAACTGGCGATAAAGAAGCCCAGACCATGAATGAAATCGCCATCGCAACGGTGGCAATGGTGAGCGCGATATACGCGTCTTTTTTTGATGTATGTTGCATGTTTATTTTCTCCCCTCGGTTTAGAAAATCATATAAGGCGTCTTGCTTGGCGCCTCTGGATCCAGCTCCAACGGCCAGCCTCCCGGAATTTGTTGTGACTCTTGGGAAGCATATTTTGCTGAGTTAGAGCCTCAACATGAGTGTGAACATAGTGAACATTCGTTCCTCCGACATCTGCGCCCCCTAACAATTAAAAGGTTGTCAGTCTCGCAATGCTCCACTGCCTATTGATTCACTAAATCAAACCAAACGATGGTTTGAAAGTTCATCAACATAACGGGCCATTTCCGCTTTTCATTTTCGATAAATAATATAGCTTCTCTTCAAATACGACAATGGCATGCTCCACGCATGGACTAAGCGCGTGTATGGAAACAGCGCAAAGATAATAAACGCACTAATGATATGCAGCTGGAAGAATACCGGCACGTTTGCCATCAGACTCGCCTCTGGCTGAAAAATGAACAACTGCCTAAACCAAACCGCAATCGATTCTCGGTAATCAAATCCAGGATTCGCTGGGTTTGCAAACGACGTACTGGCCATTCCGAGGAAAAGCGTCAACAACAACGTCACATTCACGATGATGTCCATAATCGAACTCGTCATCCGCACGCGATCATTCGACAACCGCCGGAACGTCAATAAAAACATCCCCACAAACGCCATAATCCCGAAAATACTACCAATCCCGACTGCCACCAAATGGTACGTATGCTCACTAATCCCAATCGATGTCGTCCAACTTTTCGGAATCACCAAGCCGATGAAATGCCCGCCGACAACGAAAATAATCCCGATATGAAATAAAATACTACCAATCATCAATTGCTTTTTCTCAATCATTTCCGAAGACTTCGAGGTCACCGTAAAATGATCGTACCGATAGCGGAAAATATGTCCAAACACGAAACTCGCCAAAACAAGATAGGGCAAAACAACCCATAAAAAATTATTCCACATGCTGCTTCTCCTCTCCCTGTTTCACGCAAACGCGCAGTTCATTTCGCATTGCTTCAATTACAAACCGATACGGATTCCCTGCCTCTTCAAGTGCCTGAAGCAAATGATACGAACCATCTTCAATCACGCCAATCAAAAGCTCCATACTATCACCAGAACGCGCATCCAGATACCAATCACCCGCATCAATAAACTCGAGCATCAGCGGTAAATAATCCGTCAACTCCGCGTCATCTGGCAACAAACCAAACATCTCATACAGCACTTTCAACTTCGCCAACATCTGCCCACGTTCCCGCGCATCTTCGAATTTATAAAACGTCATATAAAGCGTCGTCTTTTTATTAAAATCAAACGTGTCCACATACGTTTCCGTAATTTCACCAAAAGTCAGCGCAGAAATTTCCTCCCAAAACGCCGTTATCAATTCCAGCGTTTTAGGATTCTGAAACGTCTCTAAAAGCAGAAAACGATCATTGATAAAGCGTTTTTCTGGATACGACAGAACCGCCGAAATAGCACCAAAAACAGCACGTTTTTCGTCTAGTAAGGCATAATTAATCACGCCAAATCCCCCCATAAAAACTTTCTTCATACATATCTTGCGTTGATTTCGAAGGCTGCTGCGTACTATTTCCCATCGGCATTGGTGTATTCGTAACATCCGGTTTATTCATCTGATCCGCCAAACTACAACCACCACAAACATCCTCCGAAAAACCAGACGAACCTTGCGCTTTATACGTATCGATGTAATCCTCTTTATGACTCGCCGGAATCACAAACCGATCCTCGTATTTCGCAATCGCAAGCAGGCGATACATCTTCTTCACTTCCTGCTCTGTCATGCCGATTCGCGCCAATTTTTCCGTATCAAAATCTTTGCCAGAACTCACCGCGCGCATATACATCCGCATCATCGCCATTTTTTGTAGCGACGTCTTAATCACATCGGTGTTCCCTGCCGTCAACAAACTCGCCAAATAATCGACAGGAATCCGCATCTCCTCAATCGCTGGGAAAATCATATCCGGATTATTAATCGAATCTTTCCCTTCAAAATAGTTCATGATTGGCGAAAGTGGTGGCACGTACCAAACCATTGGCATTGTGCGGTATTCTGGATGTAGTGGGAACGCAATCTTATATTCCTTCGCCATTTTATAAACCGGAGAATTCTGCGCGGCTTTAATCCAATCTTCTTTAATACCATCTTTGCGCGCTTGCTCAATCACCGCGGGATCATGTGGATCAAGGAATAAGTCTAGTTGTTTTTGATACAGCTCCTTCTCCTCTTCCACAGAAGCCGCTTCTTTCACACCGTCCGCGTCATATAGCATCACACCAAGATAGCGAATTCGACCTGTACACGTCTCCGAACAAACGGTTGGCAAACCAGCTTCGATACGAGGGAAACAGAACGTGCATTTCTCCGCCTTATTCGTTTTCCAATTGAAATATACCTTTTTATACGGGCAACCAGTCATGCAATAACGCCATCCGCGACACGCTTCTTGGTCAACCAGTACAATTCCATCCTCATCGCGTTTATACATCGCACCACTCGGACACGACGCCACACAAGAAGGATTCAAACAATGCTCACACAAACGCGGCAAATACATCATAAACGCTGTCTCAAAATTCGTTTTTATCTCCGTTTCGATGTTTTTCATGTTCGGATCAAGCGGCATCGTTGTTGGTGCTCCCGCCAAATCATCCTCCCAGTTTGGCCCCCATTCGATTTCCATGTCCTTGCCTGTAATCACAGATTTTGGACGCGCCACCGGTTGATTCTTCTTCTCTTTCGGCGTGAAAAGCGTATCGTAATTGTACGTCCACGGTTCATAATAATCCTTTAATTCCGGCATATCTGGATTGTAGAAAATTTTTCCAAGCATGACTTTATTCCACTTCGAACCAGCCGCCAACTCCAACTTTCCTTTTTTCAGTTTCCAGCCGCCTTTATAGCGTTCTTGGTCTTCCCATTGTTTCGGATAACCAATGCCGGGCTTCGTTTCTACATTATTAAACCAGATATACTCAGCACCAGGGCGGTTTGTCCACGTATTTTTACACGTCACACTACACGTATGGCAACCGATGCATTTGTCTAGATTCATTACCATTCCTACTTGCGCTTTAATCTTCAAGCCAATTCACCTCGTTCAGTTTCCGGACAGCAACATAGAGATCCCGCTGATTTCCAATCGGTCCATAATAGTTAAAACCGTAGCTAAGTTGTGCATATCCACCAACCATTTGCGTTGGTTTCACGTGGATTTTTGTCGGCGCATTGTGACTACCGCCTCGCGTTCCCGTAATCGAAGTCCCTGGAACGTTGATATGACGGTCTTGCGCATGATACATGTACATCGTTCCTTTTGGCATTCTGTGGCTCACGACCGCACGCGCCGTTACAACACCATTTCGGTTATAGACTTCGAGCCAGTCATTGTCTTTAATTTTGCCAGCCTCGGCGTCTTCATGGTTAATCCACACGTTCGGACCACCACGGAAAAGCGTCAACATATGCTGATTATCTTGGTACATACTGTGGATATTCCACTTACCATGAGGCGTCAAATAGCGCAACACAATCGTATCCGGCGTCTCCACAATCTCCTTATCACGAGGCGCAAAAACTTGCGGCGGTAACGTCGGCTTATAGATCGGCAACGACTCCCCATACTGCAAAAACATCTCATGATCAATGTAAAAATGTTGTCGCCCAGTCAGCGTCCGAAATGGAACCAAATGCTCAATGTTCGTCGTAAATGGCGAATAACGCTTACCGTCCGTATTCGAACCTGTAAACACTGGCGTTGGAATCACTTCACGCGGTTGCGCCGTAATGCTTTGGAACGTAATCCGCTCCGCCTCGCGAGGCTTCGCTAAATGACTAAGCGCCATCCCCGTCGCGTCCTCCGCCACTTCCCAAGCCCGGACCGCCACCTTCCCGTTCGTCGCACTAGAAATATGCAGAATCGCGTTCGCAGCTTGGCGTTCCGACTCCATCATCGGCATCCCGTTCTTCATCGAGTCATCCTCATAAACCCCGTTAATGCCCTTCATTTCCTCATATTCCTTAGCGACCGAGAACTGCGTCCCATGCGCGCCTACCTTCCCCGTCCCAACATTCGGACCAAGCGTAATAAACTTATCGTAAATTTGCGTATAATCCCGCTCTACAAATTGGAAATGCGGCATCGTCTTACCTGGAATCGCCTCAACCTCGCCCTTTTTCCAATCCTTAATCTCACCATAAGGCTGCGAAATCTCCATTGGTGAATCATGATTCAGCGGCAACATAATCACATCGCGCTGCACCTCGTGTAAATGATCCTTCGACATCTCAGAAAACGTCTGACTCAAATCCTTAAAAATATTCCAATCCGATTTCGACTCCCAAAGCGGGCTAATCGCTGGGTTAAACGGATGCACAAAAGGATGCATATCCGTACTCGAAATATCCGTCTTCTCATACCAAGTCGCAGCAGGAAGCACCACATCCGAATAAATGGGCGTCGCCGTCATCCGGAAATCAAGCGTCACCATCAGGTCCAATTTACCTTCCGTCTCCTCATCGCGCCACACCATTTCCTCCGGCTTAAATTCATCATTTGGCGTCGACAACAAATTATTCGTCGTGCCAAACAAATGCTTCATAAAGTATTCCTGACCCTTCCCACTAGAAGAAACAAGGTTCGAGCGCCATACAAAAAGGCCACGCGGGAAATTCACTGGATTATCAGGATCTTCCACCGCAAACTGCAATTTCTCCGATTTCAAATCATCGACAATACCCGACACGATCTCCGCATCCGATTTGTCCTTATTTTCCGCCGCAAACAGCAAACTATTCTTGTTAAACTGCGGATACGAAGGCAACCAACCTAGTCGCGCCGCCAACACATTGTAATCCGCGGGATGTTTATAGCTCGTTTTTTGCGCCAGTGGAGATTTCAAAGCATCCGTGTCCATCTCCTCATAACGCCACTGATCCGTTGCAAAATACCAGAAACTCGTCGCATTCTGCTGTCTCACCGCGCCCTGCCAATCCTTCGCAAAAGCCACCGTTTGCCAGCCCTCAATCGGACGACATTTCTCCTGACCAACATAATGCGCCCAGCCTCCGCCGTTCACGCCTTGTGATGCCGTCAAAATGACCAAGTTCAAAATCGAGCGATAAATCGTGTCACTATTAAACCAGTGATTAATTCCCGCACCCATGATGATCATCGAACGACCACCCGTATCAATCGCATTCTGCGCAAACTCACGCGCAATCTGCGTCACAATATCCGCCTTCACACCCGTAATCGGTTCCTGCCAAGCCGGCGTATACAAACTCTTTGCATCATCCAACCCACGAGCCGCCATTCGGTCACCGTCATGCCGCGCCACACCATACTGGCTCAACATCACATCATAAACCGTCGCAACCAAGCGCTTCGAACCATCCGCAAGCGTAATTTCCCGAACTGGCAATTCCCGCTCAAAAATCCCATTCCCCGTATTATCAAAATAAGGAAACGCAACCGTATCAACCCTGTCCAAGCCAACTGTCATCGCAGGCGCAATCACAGAACCATCCTCGCGTTCCAACGACAAGTTCCACTTCACGCCCTCTTCCCAACGCTGACCCATCGTCCCATTCGGAACCACAATCTCGCCCGTCGTCTCATCAATCAAACACGTTTTCCAATCCGCGTGCGCGCCACTTTCAAGCCCCGCATACAAATCATCCTCCCGCAAGAAACGACCCGGCGTCAAACCCTTATCCGTCGCGTCCAGCAACAGCAAAAACGGCAAATCCGTAAACTGTTTCGCATAATCAATAAACTGCGATTCCGCGCGTTCCACATAAAATTCCTTCAAAATAACATGCGTCATCGCTTGCGCAAGTGCAGCATCCGTCCCAGGATTCGGCGCCAACCAATTATCCGCAAACTTCACGTTCTCCGCATAATCCGGCGCAACTGCTACCACTTTTGTCCCCTTATAACGAACCTCCGTCATAAAATGCGCATCCGGCGTCCGAGTCAGCGGCACATTCGAGCCCCACATCATAATATAACCAGCGTTGTACCAATCACTCGACTCCGGCACGTCTGTCTGCTCACCCCAAATTTGCGGAGAAGCAGGCGGTAAATCCGCATACCAATCATAAAAACTCAGCATCTCGCCACCGAGCAGCGTCAAAAACCGCGACCCAGCCGCATAACTAATCATTGACATCGCAGGAATCGGCGTAAACCCAGCCAAGCGATCCGGTCCATATTTCTTAATCGTATAAATCAGCATCGCCGCGACCATATAATACGCTTCCTGCCACGTCACCCGAATTTGTCCACCCTTCCCACGCGCACTTTTATAGCTCTCCGCCTTCTCAGGGTCTTCCACAATACTCGCCCAAGCCTTAATCGGGTCACCATACTGCTTCAACGCATTTTGCCATAAACGCCATAATTTCCCGCGCACATACGGATATTTCACACGTAGCGGACTATACTCATACCACGAAAAACTCGCACCACGCGGACAACCACGAGGCTCAAATTCCGGCATATCCGGCCCACAACTCGGGTAATCCGTCGCCTGATTTTCCCACGTAATAATCCCGTTCTTCACGAAAACCTGCCAACTACATGACCCCGTACAATTGACACCATGCGTCGTGCGAACCACTTTATCATGACTCCAACGATCCCGATACATCTTCTCCCAAGCCCGGCTTTTCTCCTCCATCACCGTCCAGTTTCCATTAAATTTCTCCGTCCGTTTAAAGAACCGCAAACCTTTTTTCCTCACTATGTACCACCTCGATTTGTTATTATATTCACAAAGAAAACTAGGAACTTCCTACCTAATTCGATAATACAACGCCTATCCTTTTCTTTGCATCAGGAGAATCCCTATATTTTCACAGCTAATATTCTTTGACAATGCGCGGTTAGAATAACATAATAGATAAGGAATACATACCCTTTGGAGGTTTAATGAATATGCTAACACCAGTCCTACACTCACTCTTAATCGCGATTGCATCCACATCCCTCGCATTCCTCACCATGCTTCCACTTAGCTACTATTTCGCGAACCGCAAATCCAGATTCCAATTAATCGTTGAAATCATCATCCTGCTACCACTCGTTTTACCACCAACCGTCGTAGGTCTTATCCTACTCAACCTATTCGGGAAACACGATCTCATCGGGGCTTTCTTATGGAATACGTTCAACTATAGCTTTATTTTCACACTCGCCGGCGCCGTTATTGCCACCACAATCATCATTCTACCGATTATGTACCAAGGTTTAAAAAGCGCCTTCCTTTCGATTGATCACGACCTCGTCTGGGCTGCCCAAACCTTGTCGGCTAACGCCAAAACGATCTTTTTAAAAATCATCTTGCCTAACTGCTGGCAGCCAATATTAGCAGGGATTTTACTGAGTTTTTGCCGGGCGATGGGGGAATTTGGAGCAACACTCATGGTCGCCGGCTACATCGAAGGAAAAACGAATACCATTGCCTCAGGTATTTACTTCATGGTCCAACAAGGCGATATGCGCACAGCCATCTACCTTGGCCTCATCAACGTCATCATTGGCGTCATCGCGCTACTCGTTATCCATATTCTCACTGTCCGCCAAACTAACTTAACGAGAGGAATGTAAATCATGGGACTTCGTTTAAAATTCAAAAAGAAACTGCCATTTCACGATCTCGATATAAATTACGATTTCGTCTCCCCGATCACTGCCATCATGGGCGCCAGTGGTTCTGGAAAATCTACCCTTTTCCAGTGTATCAGCGGTCTTAAAAAAATCGACGAAGGCATCATCGAATTCGGCAACACAGCCTGGGACGATACATATAGCGACATCACCGTTCCAACCGCTGCGCGCAAAGTCGGCTACCTGTTCCAAAACCTAGCCCTTTTTCCAAATATGAACGTCTTTCAAAACATCGCATTCGGCCTAACCGTAAACAAAAAAAATCGCGTTGAAATCGAACAACAGGTCCGCAAAATAAGCGATTACTTACAGATTTCTCATCTCCTTTTTTCCTCCGTCCAAAAATTATCTGGCGGTGAAAAGCAACGCGTAGCAATGGCACGAGCAATGATTATCAATCCGAACCTACTTCTTTTGGACGAACCATTTAACGGTCTTGATGAAGACACGCGGAACATCTGCATCGAGCTCGTCGGCCAAATGGCGCGTGACTTCGATATTCCCGTCATCTTCGTAACTCACTATCACCAAGAAGCTGCCTCCCTAACCGGAGAAATTTTAAAAATAAAGGATGGTCGCCTTGTCAAAAACTAAAACAATCGCTGGTATCGTGCTTGCAGGCGGAAACTCCAGACGATTCGGTGAAGATAAAGCGCTATACAAAGAAGCACCAAGCACACCAACATGGGTCGAGTTAACGGTTAGCAAGATGACCCCCCTTGTCGATCACCTTTTTATTGTCACAAACGAACGGCTATTCCCAGCCATCGACAGACTATTCGATACGGAGCAGGTCACTGTTTTAGCTGACCAACCGCCATTCACTGATAAAGGGCCACTTGGCGGTATCTACACTGTCATGAGCTCTGCCAAATTTGATCACTATCTCATCTCACCGACGGACACACCGAACATCACGACGGAAATCTTTTCCGGACTTATCAACGCTAGAAACGCTTATGCCGCAACAAATACAGCCAGTCACTACCTCACCGCATGCATCCCTTATTGTGAACCCGAAATAAAAGCCATGCTCACCAAAGAAAACCTTCGTATTCGTGGGCTACTCCAATCCATCCATGCCAAAAAACAGGTCTTTCCAGAAGAAAACCTGTTCCAAAACCGAAATTATCAATAACCATTTTCAGGAGGTCCCTACATGCGCTTTTTTTCCCTGCTTTGGCAATTCACATGGAAACAAATACTCTGCTGTATCTTCCCAGCCATCATTTTTATCTCGCTTGCCCTGTCTAAATATATCAATATCCCATTTATCCCAAGATACGATCTGCTACTCATCATCTGTATCGTCGCCCAATTACTACTCATCAAATTCGGCTTGGAAACATGGGATGAACTTAAAGTCATCATGCTTTTTCACATCATCGGCCTCGTTCTTGAGATCTACAAAATCCATATGGGCTCTTGGGCCTATCCAGAAGACGCCTATGCGAAAATTCTCGGCGTCCCACTTTACAGCGGCTTCATGTACTCAAGTGTCGCCAGCTACATTTGCCAAGCCTGGAAACGCTTCGACCTCACCGTCAAAAATTGGCCGAAAAGCAGTTACGTTATCACATTATGCGCCCTGATTTACCTAAACTTCTTCACACATCACTACATCTGGGATTTTCGCTACATTCTAATCATCGCCGTCCTCATCCTCTTTTTGCACACTACCGTCTATTTCACCGTCGGCGACAAACAATTGCAGATGCCACTATCCCTGTCGTTCTTACTCATCGCCTTCTTCATTTGGGTTGCCGAAAACATCGCCAGCTTCTTTGGCGCGTGGTATTACCCCAATCAAGAAGTCACCTGGCAACTCGTGGGCTTCGGCAAAATCACTAGCTGGTACCTACTTATAATTATCAGTGTTATGATTATCGCCGAACTGAAATTCCTCAAAAAAGATTTACACAAAGAGTGAAAAGAGCCTCCGATTCGGGACTGATTCAGCGGTTCTTTCTTCCTCTCATTAAGTAAAATCTCATGAATAATCCAAAAATAATCGTTATAACTACGCCCGCGCCAAATACACTTTCAGATATCCACCCCAAAATATAAGATAGGATAACCAATAGCGCTAATAAGATATACAACACTATAATAAGAACTTTCATATGCCACATTCCTCTTCAATTAAAATATATACACAAAACAAAAAAGCGAAGACCAAAAACTGATCTCCGCTACGCTTCTTATCCTCTTTTCCACTTCAACCAACTATACGAATCCATGATTTGCAAGAATCGGACCAACCTCGACAAACTCATGCCATCCTCATTCCCAAACGTCCGCGAAAACCGCTCCTCCATCTCTGGAATCGATGTCTCCCCATCCATTTGCGAAAGGATAAAGTAACCATGTTCATCAAGCTTAATACGACGCTGCGCCGGCTGTTTCAAAAGCTTCGTCGCCACGCGCTCCAACCAAGCCGAACGCGGCACGATTAAATACTTCTCCTGATCCGCCACTTCCAAAACAAGATCATCCTTCAAAATCGGAATTTCTTCCAACATATTTCGGCGTTCTTTTTTTCGCATATTCAGCACCTCATTTTACGCTTTCTTCTTTTTTGGTACCGTCGAGAAGTAAAGTAATGTACACACAATCAAGAATACCAAGAATGGCAACCATTGATTCGAAAGCAAGTACTCTGTCGGGATAATATTCGGGTTAATCGAAATCACAAACGCGATAATAACACCGAGGAGTGATTCCCCAGCAATTAAACCAGACGCAAACAAAGTCCCACGCTCGATTCGTACCTCTTTCTCCTTGTCCTTTTTACGCTTAATCACTTGGTTCACGATCAATCGTACAAATCCACCGAACATAACCGTCGCACTGATGTTTAGCGGCAAGTATAGACCTACTGCGAAAACAAGCGAGTTCATGCCTAGGAATTCAATCACAATTGCAATCGAAACGCCGATAAAGATAAGCGTCCACGGCAAGTTCCCATTTAGAATACCTTCCGCTAGGATTTTCATCAACGCCGCTTTTGGAGCTGGCAGGGCTTCTGAACCCATACCATACGCGTTATCAAGCAACGTCAAAATGTAACCCATCACAAGACCACTGGCGATCACACCGATCATCATCGCAACCTGTTGTTTCCAAGGCGTTCCACCAACGAGATACCCCGTTTTCAAATCCTGTGAAATATCACCTGCAACCGCGAGCGCCGTACAAACAATTGCCGCAACCGTCAACGTCAGCACAATACCTTCCGTACCGCTATAACCGAACGATTTATAAGCAATCGCCACAATCAGAAGTGTCGCAATCGTCATACCTGAAACTGGCGACGACGAACTACCAACAATCCCAACAATCCGCGATGCCACCGTAACGAATAAGAATCCGAAAATCGCGATGGCTAGCGCCCCGATAATACCCACATTCGTAAATGGATCAAACGCAATAATAACAATCAAAACGGTAATTCCAATCAAAACCCATTTCATCGGAATATCTTTATCCGTACGCTCAATCTCAAGCATTTTTTGACCTTTATTCTTGCTCAGACCAACCATTGTACTACGAAGCGTCTGCACAATCGCTGGCATCGTTTTCGCAAGTGTAATCAGCCCACCCGCAGCAACTGCACCCGCGCCAATATAGCGAATATAGTTATCCCATATCATACTCGCATCCAGATTTTTCAACGCTTCTGACGCTGGGAAAATCACATCCGAACTTCCCGCACCGAAAAACGCAATGGCTGGAATCAAAACGAGCGATGCCATCAAACCACCGGCAACCATCTGACCCGCAATTTTTGGCCCGATAATGAAACCAACACCGAGTAATGCAGGATAAATTTGCGTTCCGATAAAGGCATTTTGGAAATTATAAATCCCCGTCTGCACGTCACTTCGGAAAACCTTGAACCCGTCTGTAAGAACCTTCACAAGGGCACCTACCCCGAAACCAAATACAACGAGTTTCGCTTGCGCCCCGCCACCTTTTTCACCTGTTTTCAGAACTTCCGCACAGGCCGTTCCTTCTGGATATGGCAACGTTTCGTGTTCATTGACAATCAGCATTCTTCTAAGCGGCACCATCATGAACACGCCCAGGAATCCCCCTGTTAGCACGATAAATACCAACATAATTTGATTGATGTCCACGCCCATCATAAATAGCGCAGGAATTGTAAACACCGCACCCGCACCAAGCGCTTCCCCAGCTGTCGTCATCGTCTGTACAATATTATTTTCTAAAATCGAATCTCGCCTAAAAATACCTCGCAAAATCCCCATCGAAATAACTGCCGCTGGAATCGACGCCGATACTGTCAAACCTACTTTGAGCCCCAAGTAAGCATTTGCCGCACCGAACAAAATTGAAAGAATAATACCAAGAATAATGGCAGTCGCAGTCAATTCCGGCAGTGATTTGGAAGCAGGTATGTAAGGCTGAAACTTCTTGCTACCCATTTTATCACTCATTTTGTAACTACTCCTTTTTATAATTTATGTCATCTTTGCTCCTTTAAAGCAACGATCCAATTTCTATTTTACCGCTACATTACTATTTTCGCAACGGATATCCAGGAGAAAGAACAAGAAAATACAATCATTGCTTGAGTACTGATGCTTAGTTATGTTATAATTAGGGCAAATAAAAAGAGCGCCGTGGTGGTACACGACCCTCTCATACAGAATGACGTAAGCCGCTTAAAAGACGGTGACTTTCGTTAGATGTATAGAACCCACCTAATCTCTGGTCAGAGTGTAGTAGATGGGTTTTTTATTTGTCGTGTTTCATCGCTTGCACAAGTATGATAACCAGCTTGAGAAAGGTTAGAATAAACATTCCAAACCCAAGCGCCATCATAATCGATTCTGCAACTGACATCAGGCATTTCCTTTCTCCAGATTTGATAACTTACATACATAAGCATCACTCCCTTCCATTAGAAAGCCACCATCCTTTACATACCTTACTCTACGCGACTATTATACCATGATATTCCCTATTTTTTAGAACAAAGATTATTCGATAAACCATTGTTTCCAGCCGATTCCATTTACTCATGTAGCACTACAAAAACAGCGAACCTATCATCTAGATTCGCTGCTCCTCTTATAATAATCCTAATCGCTGTAATCCTTTCAAAACCCCGTCATTATCCACGGAATCCGTCACGAAATCTGCCACAGCTTTCACTTCGTCACGCCCATTTTCCATCGCGACTCCCGTGCCGACTTCTTGTAGCATTTCGATGTCATTCAGTCCATCTCCAAATGCATACGCATCCTCAATTTTGAAATCTAAGCGCTTCAACATTTCACGGATCCCAACGGCTTTTGAACCATTCGCCGGAGCAACATCCATCGACACATCATGCCAGCGTAAGAAGCCATACTCTGGAAAATTTTTCTTATAAAAAGCGTCATGACTTTCATCCGCGAACAACAAACATTGATACAACGTCCGCCCTTTATAAAATTCCGCGTCAAGCTCAGGATATCCCTCTTTCAGTGAATTCATCCCCTCATGCACCTTATGATGATCCGGAATATTCGTGCGCAACGTCTCCTCATTCATGAACACAAGTGGGTGATCAAGCTCCTCTGTCACCTCAATCAAATGCTCCATCGAGGCTTGTGGTAATGGGTTATCGAATACCATTTCTCCCTCAAAAACGACATACTGCCCGTTGAAACTTACATATGAATTAATATTTAGCTCTTCACATATATCCTTTAGTAAAAACGGCGCCCGACCTGATGCAATTGCAACGTATACGCCCTTATCTTGCAAATCCTTCACTGCTTTTCTTGCTGAAGCTGGAATCTCCTTGTTGTCATTCACCAGCGTACCATCTACATCAAAAAACACAATTTTCTTCATAGCTAAAATCTCCTCAGACCAAATTTGCGGGAAAAAGTGCACCCATTAGCAATATCCCCTCCAGTATACCAAAAAAAACACGCTAATGGGCGAATTTTCTCCTAAAAAAGACTAGCCTTTTCAAAATAAATTCCACTCTTATTAAAAAGCGATACCCTTATAAAAGCCTCAACTACTACGCTAAAACACACTTTTCCTGCTTTCTATCACTTTTTCACCCCATTTTAAGATATTGTAGTAGCATTTATTGATTTTTATGGTATATTAGAACTCAAGGATAAAAGTTCGGATCTTGTTTTTACAAAAGAAGTGACTCGTTAAACCTACCGTGAATTGAAATCATTCACTGTCCATTTTGTTTAAAATGCGCAGAATAATGGTATTCAATTGGAGTAGGCGAAAAAAACGCAGAATGTCATGGCATATTCTAAATCGTAGCCTTATGAAGACTAGTGCGGCTACCATTGTTTCTTTTTGCCTTTTTAACGAGGTCATCCCTTTTTATCCATGAAACCGTATGTAAATAGATTGCAAATGAGGAGCAATGCTATTTTTACAAGAATATTAACGAAACATAAAGGAGAGAAAAAAATGATTTTTAAAGTTTATTACCAAGAAACAAAAACCGAAACACCAGTCAGAGAAAAAACCAGATCTATCTATGTGGAAGCGAAAGACGTGCCAGAAGTACGCGTTATTCTTAAAGACCAACCCTTCCATATCGAACTAGTTGAACAACTCAGCGATGCACACCTACAATATGAAAAACAAAATGAAGATTTCCAACTGTGGGGGCAGTAATCCGCTATGAAATTTGTAAAAAATAATGAAACAGCTGTTTTCGCCCTCGGTGGTCTAGGCGAAATCGGTAAAAACACGTACGGTGTGCAATTTCAAGATGAAATAATCCTCATCGATGCTGGTATCAAGTTCCCAGAGGACGAGCTACTCGGCATTGATTACGTCATTCCTGATTACACCTACCTTGTCAAAAACAAAGAGAAAATTAAAGGGCTTTTCATCACGCATGGTCACGAAGATCATATCGGTGGCGTCCCTTATTTGCTCCGCGAACTGAATATCCCCGTTTACGCTGGAAAATTGGCGGCGGCTCTGATTCGCAATAAACTAGAAGAACATGGCCTACTACGCCAAACAAAAATCTATGAGTTTGAAGAAGACGATGTTTTCAAATTCCGCAAAACAAGTATTTCGTTCTTCGGTACAACACATAGTATTCCAGATTCGTACGGCATTGTTGTCAAAACACCATCTGGAAACATCGTCCACACGGGGGATTTCAAATTTGATTTCACACCTGTTGGCGAACCCGCAAACTTAACAAAAATGGCAGAGATCGGTAAAGAAGGCGTTCTTTGCTTACTATCCGATTCTACCAACGCAGAAGTGCCAAATTTTACGATGAGTGAACGCATTGTTGGGGAAAGCATTAAAGATATTTTCCGCGATGTCGACGGACGGATTATCTTCGCTACATTTGCATCCAACATTTATCGCTTGCAGCAAGTTGTCGAATCCGCTGTCGAAACCGGTCGGAAAATTGCTGTTTTTGGACGTAGTATGGATTCTGCCATCGCCATCGGTATCGAGCTCGGCTATATCCAAGCACCCAAAGATACGTTTATCGAATGGGGGCAACTAAACAAACTGGCCGCAAACGAAGTAACCATTCTTTGTACAGGTAGTCAAGGCGAACCAATGGCGGCACTTTCACGTATCGCTAACGGTACCCATCGGCAAATCCAGATCCAACCAGGCGATACCGTTGTCTTCTCTTCTTCACCAATTCCAGGAAATACGATCAGCGTAAACCGCACGATCAATCTACTTTTCCAAGCTGGTGCAGAAGTTGTGCATGGTAAAGTAAACAATATTCACACATCTGGTCATGGTGGCCAACAAGAACAAAAACTAATGCTTCGTCTTATGAAGCCAAAATATTTCATGCCGATTCATGGCGAGTTCCGGATGCAGAAAATGCATGCCCAATCCGCTTACTATTGTGGCGTTCCTCACGAAAACAGCTTCATCATGGAAAATGGCGATGTTTTAGCCTTAACTGCCGATTCTGCACACGTTGCTGGTAAAATTCAAGCAGCGAGTGTCTACATCGACGGTAGTGGCATCGGTGACATCGGTAATATCGTCTTGCGCGATCGCCGTGTCCTATCCGAAGAAGGTCTTGTCATCGTGGTTGTTTCCATTAGCGCCGCTAAAAATAAAGTAATGGCTGGCCCTGATATTATCTCGCGCGGTTTCATCTATATGCGCGAATCTGGAAACCTAATTAATGAGGCACAAGGCTTGCTCCGCCGTCACCTAAACAAAGTGATGGACAGTAAAACCGTACAGTGGTCAGAAATTAAAAATGAGGTCACAGATACACTACAACCATTCTTATATGATAAAACACAACGCCGTCCGATGATTTTACCAATCATTATGGAAGTGTAGCATCAAAAAAACCAATGAAGGACGAGTCCAAACTCGTTCCTCATTGGTTTTTTTACTGTTGGTTCCGATGATATATGGCTACTTCGTCACAGAAAAAAGAGCCTATTCATGAGGTTAATTCCCCCTCCTGAATAAGCCCTTCCAAATAATATGCTATTTATGCTGTTTTACGTCTTAGACAATGTGCAGCAATACCTAACAGTACCAATCCACCAAGCACAACTAGATTCTCCGCCTCATCACCCGTTTGCGGCAAAACATCATGCGTTTTTACCGGGGCAACTTCTGTCAATGTTTGCTCCGCCGAAGAAATCGTTTCTCCTGGTTTTACCGTTCCCTTATCAGGAGATGTGATACTCCCATTATCCACATCGGGTACGTCCGTTCCGCCATTACCGTCGCCCGGAACCTCTTCACCACTGCCGTTATCAATCGGATCTGCTGCCATGACCGCAACCGTAAAGCCTTTGCTATAGCCATCTGGATCTGTGACTGTCACATCAAATGTATCGCCTTCTTTTAAGTTTTCAGCGTGCATATCGATCTCAAAGTTACCGTTCGCATCCGCAACGACGGGGGCTGCTTTTGCTTTCACCGCTAGCGAATTCACAGCAACCGTCGCGCCTGGAATCGTTTTTCCTTGGAAGATAGCATCCTTTTCTTTATATGATTGGAAAACCGTATGATCTGTAATGGCTTGGATCGCTGCATCTTCTTTTTCTTTCGCAATCGCGGCTTCTGTTTTAAACGTTTTGCGACCGAGCTCTGGTGTTACAAGCTTCGTTTGTGACTGGATATAATCGATGAATGTATCTGTATCCGGATCGATGACATCCACTTGCTTGCCTTTCGTAAATGCAGAGAAGGAATCCCCACCGCCGAATAAGAAATCGTTGATAACGACGCGATATGTCGCCGATTCATCCAGTTTCGTGCCATCCTCTTTGCGCACATCCACCACTCGTTTCTCGCCAGCCTCATTTTTCGTATACGTATAGGTTAAACCTGATACTTGTAAAAAGTATTTCTCCGACTCATCATATTGCTGATTTAGTGCTTCTACGATATCTGCACCACTCAGTTCCACCACTTGCAAAATATTTCCGAAAGGCTGAACGGCTTGCGCTGCACCCCATGTCACCGCAAATGAACCAGCTGATGGTACGCCAATTAAGTCCGCCCGTATTCCGCCATTATTTGTCATTGCAAAATCAACAGCGATTCCAGCCTGCTTCGCCATTTCGCGTTGTCCATCTGTAATCAAATTACCGAGCGGTGATTCATTGTCCGCATTCGTATCTCGCGTCACTACTGCGCTATCCATCTGGCCAACTGGCTTACTAATCACAGGATTAACAAGCGCATAAGCTTCATCAATAACGCTACGCACTGCCGCATCCGGTGTAACATCTTGCAAATTATATTTAATCTCCGCACTCGGCGTCATTTCAAAATCCTTCGTTGTTTTATTCAAAACCCCCGTCACATTCGAATACGCTTTCCCGTTATTATAGCTTTGCACAATCCGCGTATTGCCGACTTTACCGTTCGTATACTGATGATTATGCCCCGCTAAAACAAGATCCACACTGTTATTTGGCGCAATTTGGTTCACTTTATTGATCATGTCCACCGCAGCACCCGAAACGCTACCTTCACCATTCGTGGGGTTACCTGGCGTCAGAGCCGGAACATGCGATAAAACAACGATCGCGCTAACGCCTTTCGCCTGCAATTCCGCCGAGTATTTCGCAATCGTCTCCGCCTCGTCTAGAAAATGAAAGTCTTGAATATGATTTGCCAAAACAAGCGATGGAACTTCCGTTGTTACCACGCCGATAAAACCAACGTCGACGCCTCCCATATTTTTAATCTCATATGGCTTGAAACCATAAGGAATCGCGCCATCCGATTTATTGACCACATTCGCGACAACAATCGACATATCCGACGCTTCATGATCATAATTTTGCGTAATTTCATTGAAGCCCGTCGTATCGCCTCCATCTAAAATTCGTTTATATTCTGCTAAGCCCTCATCAAACTCATGATTTCCAAGCGTACCAATTTCAAATTTCATCCGATTGAGCACTTTGATTGTTGGCTCATCTTGCAGTAGCCCTGAAACAGCAGGACTTGCACCAACCATATCGCCAGCTTGAACGCGTACAGAATTGCTAGCCGAATTATCTGCTAAACCATTCGCCGTCAGGAAGTTTTCCTCCGCCTTGTTTAAATTGGTCGCCAAGTAGTCCGCACCACCAATTTTACCAAGCGGTGAACTAGAAGGCGTGTCTAGCGCTCCATGAAAATCATTTATACCTAATATTTGTACTGGCACAAGATTTGGGTCCAGCGTATCCGCAACCACGCTATTTCCAACCGCTGATACACCAATCCCTATCGTTAAACCTGTTGCTAACACTAATTTTAATCCCTTTTTATAAAAATTATTCACGTTTTTAAAGCCTCCCTTTTTTGTTTTATGATGCTAAATATATTTCGCATCGATTGTAAGCGTTTCATACTTACCTCATCATTGTAACAAAAGCTACTTCTCTTTTCAATCACCATAAAAAATAGGATCAAACCTCAAGCTAATGACTTTTTAGCCTAAAGTTCCATCCCATTTCAGTAAGCCTTCTACTCAAACTGTGCTAACGCGACCTTCACCTTAAATGTTTTTATCTCATATGGCGTAATCGTAAATGCGAAGTCTCCACTCCTGATCTCATCAATCGGCCGCTCCATCAAGTCGCACTCCTGCCACGATTCAATCTGAAAATCACTCGATAAGTGCACGCTACAACGTCCCCCTGTATATTCATGCAATCGAACTATAATCGCATCATCATCCTCCGCTTTTTTCACTGCATCGATTTGAATCTGCTCCTTATTTGATTTTAGTAACGATTGCGTAATATGAGCGCCTAGCGCCACGCGAAGTGGATTATTGAGCGCCCATGCCTCTTGCACAACGTCACCTTCCACAAAATCACCTTTATGCGGCAATAAGGAATATGTGAAATCATGTAAGCCCTGATCCTGTGTCATATCTGGATACGTTGCCGATTTCAGGAGCGTCAAGCGCATCACATGATCTTTTATATCGTGACCATACTTGCAATTATTCAAAATACTAACACCGTATCCCTTCTCACTCAAATCTGCCCATTGATGCCCCACCGTCTCAAATCGCGCATAATCCCAGCTTGTATTCCAGTGCGTCGGGCGTTTCACATTCCCATACTGAATATCATACGTTGCTTCCGTCGCCATCACATCCACAGGAAATGCAACTTTTAACAATTGCTGTTTTTCATGCCAATCTAATGCCGTTTCAAAATCAATCCGCGCGCTATCTCTGTAAAAATGAATCGTTTGCGAAATCGTCGAATCCCCGTATAGCCACTCCATTTGTAGCGTAGCCTGAAGCGCACCATTTTGAATCACTTCCACGCTTTCCAACTGCGTCACTTCGCGCATCTTCTCCTGGTAATAAATATCAATATCCCACGCATCAAAATTCAGAGGTTTATCTTCAAAAACTTGTAATACATTGCCACGCTCCCCTTTTGCAAGAACATCTCGGTCGTTCTTTTTGTCAAAAATAGTCGTAAAATGCCCTGCCTCGTTCCAAATGACACGGTAACGGTCTGTTTCCAAACTATTATCACGAATATTCGCTAACGGCTTAGCATCCATGATGTCATCTACCATCTCGTAATTTAGCGTCATCGTTCCCATCGGAGGTAACCCATCAAGCGCCACTATCCAACTACCAGCTAAATTTCGCTGACTGTCCAGCCTATTCCCATCTTTATCCTTCCAAATCACCATTTCCTCAACCGGAATCGCAATCTCCGCCAAGCGTGGCCGCTCCCATATGGAGCTATTCATCAATGTCACCGCATTTGGCACCGCCTCATCCATCGCGCTCATCTCGTCATAAGCCGCTAAAGTCAGATTCTCCGCCTCGTCATACTCCAACACACAATCCTCATACACCTCTTGAATCGAAGAGCCCGGAATAATATCATGAAATTGATTCCGCAACACCATTCGCCAACTTTCCTGCAATAGATCACTCGGATACGCCTCAAAAGTTCCCGTCCTCGCTGCTTGTAACACTTGGAACCACTCCGCATCCCGCAACAACAGCTCCAATTTCCGATTCATTTTCTTGTTATGCGCTTGACTCGTATATGTCCCCCGATGATACTCAAAATAAAGCTCACCGTTCCACGTATGCACATACTCCTCTGTTGTTTCCACCCGCTCATGTAACCGTTCGAAATAAGGTCCTGCAAGCCCTGTTTCCACTTTCGGCATCCCTGGCATCTTGTCAAAACGCGCGATCATCTCAAGCATCTCCCGCGTCGGACCGCCACCACCATCACCAAATCCATAAGATACCAACAACTCATTATTCCACTGCTTATCCCGATAATTATCCCAAACACCTTTTACCGTCCGCGCTGTAATATTCCCATTATATGTATAGTACAAATCATGCACATCCGGCGACGTAATGAAATGCGTCAGAATCTCCGAGCCATCAATTCCACGCCACCAAAACGTATCGTGCGGCATCCGATTAAACTGATTCCAACTAATTTTCGTCGTCATAAACGTCTCGATCCCCGACCTCTTCAAAATCTGCGGCAACGCCCAACTATACCCAAACACATCTGGCAACCACAAATGCTTACTATCCTTACCAAACTCCTCCTTAAAAAACCGCGTTCCCTGCAAAATTTGGCGCACTAAAGACTCACCTGACGGAATATTGCAGTCTGCCTCTAGCCACATAGCCCCGTCCGCCTCCCAACGTCCATCCGCAACCCGCGCCTTAATCCCCTCATAAATTTCTGGATAATCCTCCTGTATATAAGCATACAATTGCGGCTGCGATTGCAAAAACTCATAGTTAGGAAACTGCTCCATTAACCGCATCACCGTCGAAAATGACCGCGCTGACTTCTCCCGCGTATGCTTCAAACGCCATAACCACGCTACATCAATATGCGTATGCCCTACACATGTCACCGTTACATCAAAATTTTTCGGCATCGCATCTATTTTTTCATTCAGTAATTTCCCAGCCTCGTAAAGGGAGGCCACATTCGTCGGTCCCCCAGGATTCGCCCAATCAATCACTCGAAAACTGTGGTCAAGCGCCTGCAATAAACCGTAGCGTTCCGTGCTATTTTCATCCAAATAATCCAGTGTCTGAAGCGCCGCAGAAGCCGTGTAATATAGGTCATCAATCTGCGTATCCAAATAACCGACAAACGCAGCGTTTAATCGATGCTCCTGCGTCGTCACCTTGCCACCACCCTCAAGCCCCGACCAAAGTCTAAAGATAAGTTCCACTTGCGTCCCAGCCAAATCATCATCAAAAAATACTTCCTTATGATTCTGATCCACACCTTGATACGGTTTTCCATTCACAAATAGCAACGATTCAAAACCAGAATTATTTCCATCCCCAGTTTTTCCAAAATCAAAAAATCCCAAAATGCGCTGCCCCTCAAGTCGTGTCGGCAATATAATATCCGTCTTTAACCACACATAGCGATCACGACCGCACCAGTTACTTCCAAGCGCAATCTTCTCCTCAAAAACGAGCCCTTTTGGATAGGCACCAATCGTCCCATCCCCATCTTCTAATTTCTCAAATTCCGAAATGATCTGTGATTTCGTATAACGATACCCTTCTACCTCTCGATTACGATTTTGCAATTTCTCCTGCTTCCAAAACATCTCCTCACACCTTCCTGTTAAACGCTTTCATTTATGATTTAAACATAGCATATAAACGGAGTAGATCCAATAGATAAATTAAAGAAAACTGGACTTGAATGCCCTGCTCCACGAAGTTTTTTTATAACATTTCTACAAAACAAAAAACGCGTGTACTAGCGCCACTATAGAAGTAGGCTAATACACACGCATCTTTTTTCCGTTATTCGGTAGTAGATAATCCTAGATGTTCGCGGAATTTCTTGGTTGCGGCTGCCTTGGATGCGCTATCTGGTTCGTAGTAATATAGGTTAAAACCGTATGCTTCACTGTAGATGGAAACGCCCTCGCCTTCCATTTTTAGTGTATCGACGTCGTTTCTGACGCTAGCATACTTTGTTGCAATTTCTGTGATGTCATCCATTTTGAGGTTGGTCGTAAAGTTATCGCCAACTGCTTTTAGAAGTTTGTTGAAATGGGTGATGGAAGCTGTTCCTGCGAGTTCATTACTAATCCCCATGATAACATCGCGTTGCCGATCTTGCCGCCCAAAGTCCCCACGAGGATCTTCATGGCGAATTCGAACGTATTGCAGTGCTTCTTTTCCAGCCAGATCAATCTTGCCTTTCACGAAAACTTTATTGACTTCGGTAAGATCGATATCATTCGTAACACGGACACCACCAACCGCTGAAACCAGATCGCTGAAGCCTTTCATATTGATGGTTACGTAATAATCGATCGGCACATTCATTAGACCTTCTACGGCTTTTACCGTGCCTTCTGCGCCACCTTTCGAGTAGCTACCATTTATTTTTCCGATATCGCCGTCTTCATAGGTTACTTTTGTGTCGCGAGGAATACTGAGCATCTTAACAGAATTCTTTTCCTTATTAATGGTTGCCAGAATCATGGAATCGGAGCGTCCATTTTTTTCACCCGCGCGCGCATCTGTTCCGATCATTAAAATTGAAAAAGAATGTCCATCTGTGAGTGTGCTCGTGGAGGCTTTATCCTTCGCTAACGGGACGTGGATACCATTTAGCGTTTGTTGGATTCCGTTGTAATAGTGAATTGCAAAAGCACCGAGTGTGAAGACGATACCAAGTAGGATAACAAACGAAAACTGCAGTCGTTGCATAAGTTTTGATGGTTTTTTTTCAAAGGGTTGAAAGCGTATTGTATCCATATTGATTCCTATCTTTCTGTGTATATTGACACGACGATTTTTATAAATATAGAAGCTTGTAAGTAGTATATAGGCATGATTATTGTTAGAATTGATACTTACACTAATGTTATCATTGCACTGACTATAAATCAAATTAGAATTTAATGATAAACAGGAGGTATTTTGCCATGAAAAATCAAGAAAAGGTCGAAAAAATGCGTGGTGGGCTTATTGTTTCATGTCAAGCGCTAGAAGATGAACCATTACATAGCTCTTTTATTATGTCAAAAATGGCTTTAGCAGCAAAAATCGGAGGTGCTGTTGGAATCAGAGCGAACAGTGCAGCGGACATTCAAGCCATTCAAGCGGAAGTCGATTTGCCGATTATCGGAATTTATAAGAAAAACTATGGGGACTGCCCTGTCTTTATTACACCCACGATCGCAGAGGTGGATGAAATTGTGGCAACAGGCGCTGAGATCGTAGCTATGGATGCGACGCGTAGAATCAGACCAGACGGTTGCTTGATAACACAATTGTTTCCTGAAATAAAGAAAAAGTATCCTGATCAGCTTTTTATGGCAGATGTGGCGACGGTTGAAGAGGCAATCGTTGCAGAACAGCTAGGTTTTGATTTTATAGCCCCTACTTTGTTCGGCTACACGGAGGATACACTCGGAAAAAAGATAGCGGATGAGGACTTCGCGGTATTGCGAGAAATGATTCGCGTTGTAAACACGGCACAGATTATTGCGGAAGGAAATGTGAGCACACCAGAGATTGCAAAACGAATTCAAGCCATGAACCTATTTGCAATCGTTGTTGGTGGAGCGATCACAAGGCCACAACAGATCACAGAACGCTTTGTTTCGGCGTTACGATAATTAGTTGAAAGTATGAAAAGAATTATGAAGGTATCAAGGAAGTGCGTTTCTAAGTCATGAAGCGCGCTTTTTTCGTCTGCCCAAAATCTAAAGATAAAGCATATATCAATAGCGCCCTTTATGAAAAAAACACAATAAAAATGTAACAAATTAGTCACAAAATAAGTCCATACAGCGGAAGGAATGTATTTTTTTAGCTCGAAAAGCTGATAAAGTAAAGGAGTGGTATACAATACATCTAGAAACTGCTCGATCAAACATGCATAGAAGGGGGATAATAAAGCGCAGGAAATGAGATCAAACGACATAAAGGTTCACTCATATACCACAATAAAGAACATGGAGGAATTACACTAATGAAGAAGAATATGAAAAAAATAGCGATCGCGTTACTCGCAACCAATGTAATCGCGAGCACCGTATTAACGGCATTACCACCAGTCGAAACACATGCCGCAGAGAATAAATTGACAGCAACGCAAAGCCAGAATCTATTGAACATAGTGACTAATGACGATAGAATAGCTAGTGGTCACATACCTGATGGGGCAGGAGCAATAGTTACGATTACAGTTTCATCTTCTCCATATGAATTAGGAGGATCCGTTCTGTATACGACGACGGGTGTTGCCGACAAAGATGGTAACTACTCGATTAATATTGGGTTTACTGAGTCTCGTTTCATGTTTTGTAATGTTAGCATGGCAACAGATAATGGATACTCTGCTGGTCGTAGAGTACAAAATAGGGATACTTTTGGCGGTGGATACTTCGCGCCAATAAAAGTTGGGGATACTACTATTAGCGGTCAATTAACTAGTAAGCCCAATATGCGCTATCAACTATTTATCGGTGAAGGAAGGACTAATTACCCGACTGGTCAAGCAATAGGAGAGGGAGTAACGGATGCTAACGGAAATTTTTCAGCAACAGTAAATCCAATTCCCTCTGGTAGAGCTGATATATGGATAAACGCATATGGAAGTACCCAAGGCATAATGTCAGGTTCCATTGGTTTTAACGGAGGAATACCCACAGGCGCTACTTCTATTAGTTTGAACACACCATCTAGTATAGATACAATGCGTGGTACAACAGGCAAAGTTGAAGTGTCAGTCAATCCAATCGGTGTCAGTCAGGCAGTGACTTTTACATCAAGTAACCCATCTATCATGACTATAGACGCCTCTGGAAATTGGACAGCCGTTGCCCCAGGTTCAGCCTCGATTACTGTAACACCAACAGCAAATCCAGATTTGGTGAAGACGATCCCCGTAACGGTAACAGCTACCTTATCAGATGTTGCTCGTGCAAGTGTCAATGATCTATTTATCAGTAACAATCCAGCGAATCATATTAAAGACACCACAGTTCAAGCCACAATAGATGCAGCACAAGTAAAAGTGAACGCGATCACGAATGATACTGCGCAAAAAAACGAGCTACAAGTCTACATCAATAAAGCACAAGAAGAACTAAATGCTAGAACTGCAGCAGCAACGAAAGAAGCGGAAGCAACAACAGCTGTTAATGGGCTATTCATCGATAACAACCCAACGAATCACATCAAAGATACGACGACACAAGCCAAAATAGACGCGGCGCAACTGAAAGTCGATGCTGTGACGGATACGACGAAGAAAGCGGAGCTCCAAACACACGTGGATAAAGCACAAACAGAACTCGATGCAAAAAACACGGCGAAAGCAAGTGTCGATGCGCTCTTTAGCGATGCACCAACGAATACCAAATTAAAACCTAGCACTACGCAAGCGATGATCAACGACGCCAGTGCGAAAGTCAATGCGCTACCAGCAAGTGCTGAGAAAACAGCAATGCAAGCGGATATCACGAAAGCTAACACCTTATTCGAAGCGATCACTCCAACGACGTTGAGCGACCTGACGACAGAGAGCACTACTCTCTCTGGTTTCGGCGAACCAAACAGCGCGATTGTGATCAAAAACGGCGACACGCAAATTGCTTCTGGCAGCGTATCGAGTGATGGCACATACCTGTTTAACATCACGAAACTAGCGGCCGGCTCGACGATTACCGCGACCGTGACCAAAGCAAGTAATGGCAAAACATCGTCCGCCAGCAAAACGGTCCAAGATACGAGTATTGTCACGACAAAAATCGATGCAATGACCGTGGCCTCGACGACAGTGAGCGGCACCGGCGAACCGAACGCTACGATTGTGATCAAAAATGGCAGCACGCAAATTGCTTCTGGCTCCACAGCAGGCGATGGCAAATTCTTGTTCTTCGTGACGCCACAAGCGGGTGGCTCGACGATTACCGCGACCGTAACCAAAACAAGCAACGGTAAAATCTCGAGTGCGAGCACGACCGTTGTAGATAACGCGATTGTCTCAACGACGATGGGCGCCCTGACAACAGATAGCACCAGTGTGACGGGTGTCGGCGAACCGAACAGCGCGATTGTCATCAAAAATGGCAGCACGCAAATTGCTTCCGGCTCCACAGCGGGCGATGGCAAGTACTTGTTCTACGTGACGCCACAAGCGGCCGGCTCAACGATTACCGCGACCGTAACCAAAGCAAGCAATGGCAAAACATCGAGCGCAAGCCAAGTGGTCGCTGATAGTGGCATTGCGCCTACGAAGATGAATGCCCTGACAAGCAACTCCACGACGATAACGGGAACAGGGGAACCAAACGCCGCGATCGTTATTAAAAACGGCAACACGCAAATCGCTTCTGGTAGCGTAGCGGGCGATGGCAAATTCTTGTTCAACATCACGAAACAAGCGGGTGGTTCTACCATTACGGCAACCGTGACGAAAGCAAGCAATGGCAAAACATCCACGGCAACACAAACGATACCAATCGCTACTACGACGATCGGTGCCTTAACCACTGATTCGATCCTAGTATCTGGAACAGGCGAACGGAACGGGACGATCGTCATCAAAAATGGCGCGACACAAATCGCTTCTGGTAGCGTATCGAGCACTGGTACCTACTCGCTGAGTATCGCCAAACAAGCCGCAGGCGCTACCATCACAGCAACCGTGACAGCCAATGGCAAAACATCGAGTGCGAGCACCAATGTCGTCGATAACAGCATCAAGGCAACGACGCTTAACGCGCTGAACACGAATTCCACGAGTGTATCTGGAACAGGCGAACCAAACAGCGCCGTCGTTATCACAAAGGGCGCGACAATCCTTGCTTCTGGCACGACGGACGGGAATGGTAAATACCAAATAGCCATCGCGAAACAACTAGCCAATACGACGGTAACTGCAACGGTGACCAAAGCAAGCAATAGCAAAACGTCGAGTGCGAGCAAGACCGTCACAGCAGTCGTTCTCGATTATAGTTTGACAGGGCCAGAAACGTATGACCTTGGTAGCAAAGCGAATATCACCGGCACTTACGGCGCCAATGTAACCTATGTTCGTTTACGTGTGACAGGGGCAAGCGGTGATGTGACGATCAAAAAACAAGTGAGCACAACGACGTCAAGCAACGCCTACAACCTGGGTGATATCTCGACGTACGTCGACGCCACGACACAAAAACTTGAAATCATTGCCGTCGATGCGAAATACAACGTAGTCAACACGGTCGTTGTAGCCATCAATAAAGACACGCTCGATAACAAGCTAACAGGTCCAGCAAACTACACGATTGGGGATAAAACAGCGGTCAAGGGTGAATACGGTACAAATATAGCGTATGTCCGTCTACGCGTCATACCTGCAGGTCAAACAACAGGAACGATTGTCCGTCAAGCAACCCGCTCCGCCGGTAATTATGACCTCGGTGATATTTCCACACTCGTAACAGATGCAACAAGCACCGTCGAAATTTTAGGCGTAGACGCGAAGTATAATATCGTGAAAACCCTCAAAGTCACAGTGAAAGCACCAACCGTCGACAATAAACTCACCGGGCCTGCCTCGTACACCGTTGGCGATAAGACAGCGGTCACTGGTACTACGGGTACAGGCGTAGCCTTTGTTCGTCTGCGTACAGGAAGTGATGTGAACAACATGGCGGTTGTGCGCCAAACAACGCCAAGTGCTGGCACCTATAGCCTCGGTGATATCTCCAGTTTAGTCAAAGATACATCCGGCGTCGTGCAAATCGTAGCGATCGACAAAGGTTATAATATCATCAACACGATTACGGTAACCGTGAAAGCAGCCGCAGCATTGGATAACAAGTTAACCGGGCCTGCCTCGTACACGTTTGGCGATACCGCCGCGATTACAGGTACAGTCGGTACGAACGTTTCCCATGTGCGTCTACGTGTCACACCAGAAGGTGGCACCGCAGAGATCAAGAAAAATATCAACCTCCTGCCTGGCGCAACTGATTACAACCTCGGCAACATTGCGGGATTAGTTAAAAATGCCACAGATAAAGTCGAAATTCTAGCATTAGACGCTAGTTACCAAGTAGTCAACACGATGGACTTGATGAACTAAGAAAACGACACACGTAAGAAAACAGCTAGCAGCTTAACTACACTACAACAGGCTAGCGAACACAAAACAAGACTAGGTTTCCGAACAACTCTTCTGGTTGTATCTCGGAACTAGTCTTGTTTTCTTATTGATGCTCATTTATCGGCTCTATCTCACATTGTTATAATCTCTTTCTTCGTTCGTACATACATTTCCTCAAACTTCTGCTCATGAAAAGCGACCACTTCATCTAACACTGTCGTCGGATGGTGATATAAAACTTCCATATTTTGCAACATTTGCTCTAAATCATGTATCAACAAAAGCATCGGCTCCGCATCCCCGATTTTCGGGACAAAACTGCTATCATTGACAATATTCATCCGCTCCTGTTTAAGGCCTTGCAATGCCTTCCATGCAGCAAGCAAGTCCTCGTGAATCTCCTCTTTGTTCTGATACTTCGCCCGAACTTGCTCCATTTGCGCCAAACAAACCTTGGCGTGATCATAAAAAACACGATTCATTTCTGATTTCTTTTTTGGATAAAGCGAATAGACAAGGAAAGCTATAGCAAGACCAATCAGCGTATCGAACATCCGATTGTTCACGTAAACAACTGGCTCTCCCTCCCCTTTTCCGACTAAAATCATAATGGTGATAACCGCGATAACTGGCGTGAATTTCCCAACAAAAAGGTAACCCCAAAGCACAGCAATCACCGCCGCAATCGGTATCATCAAGAAATGATTATCCGGCATAATGAAATAGAATAAAACCCCTGTCGCACCACCAAGAATTGTCCCAAAAATCCGCTCCATGCTCGATTTATACGTCGCGCCTTTCGTTAACTGCGCCGTGATATAAATCGCATTAAATACATACGTAGGATAAATAATATACTTACCAAAAAACGGATACAAACATAAACAAATCAGCAAACTAAGCAGCACCTTAGCGACACGAGGATCTAATGTTAAACGCTCTTTCAAAGTTGTCTTCATGCACGCTCTCCCCCTTCTAGTTCCCGAATGCTACCCCGAATCGCCTGCATCCCCATCACAAATTCACCAATATGAAAATTCAAAATCGCGTCATGATCCGAACTGGCAACAATGTCATCGATTCCAATGGTCACCAGTGCCTCCTGTGACGCCTGACCCACTGCATAATGGCCCAATCCCGAAATAGTGACTAAACTAAAATACACTCGCACATAAGATGCCAACGTCTCCTTATAAATCTCCGCATGTTTCGGGTCCTTCTTTTTCCCCGATGTATATTCATGAATCAACATCTGTGACTGCACGAAAATACCGTATAGCGGTTTGGGATGACCCGCCTCTTTTTTCGTTAAAATAGTATGCAGTTCCTTCTGGAAAAGCCCCATCGTTTGCTTCATCATCATTTGAATCGTCTTCTCCACTGGAATATGGATAAACCGCACAACAAGACGAACCACTACAAAAAAGAGCGCAACGTCTACCATCGCGATAATTAACACAACCCAATAAGGAACAGTCATACCTGTTGTATCTAAGAAAAAGAGCGCCGTCCCAATCGCCATTGTCATGACCATATATTTTTGAGGCATCACGAAATTTATCACGAGAAGCGCAATGATCATCACTACAAAATAAACATACACACTATTATCAAAAAAAGCCGAAGATAATCCCACAATAATACATGCAAAAGCAAACATTAAACCTATTTTCGACATTGCTTTTTTTGTGAATCCGCTTGTTGGTTGAATCGAAATAATCCCGACCAGAAGCGCAATTGGCATTAAACCAATGAATTTTGGTATGACCAAGGTATGAAATGCAACGCAAATGATTGCAAATACAAAAACCTGCAACATATGTATTAATCCTTTAACTCCCACTTTTGCCAAAATGACTTTTTTCATTCTATGCTGTCCCCTCTTCTATCCGAATTTCGTATTACTTAGAAAGTTTATCACATAATGATCTATTCTGAAAGCTGTATTTCCTTTACCCTCATTTTCTCAGATTCAGACATCGAGGCAAAATAAAAAGGCTAGCATATCAACATACTCCGCCTTCTCATTCCTATTGTATTTGCTCTTGAAGCCGCTCAATGTCGTCATCGCTACCAATCACGATCAAAACATCGCTCGACTGCAAGACATCCGTTGCTTCGGGCGTAATAATCATCTGCTTATCGCGCTTAATCCCGACAATATTCACGCCAAACGTATTCCTAAAATCCAGTTCGTGGAGGCTTTTGCCAAGGAAACGACGATTGGAAACAGAAATCTCGACCAAGCTGTACTCATCTGAGAGCTCCAGATAATCCAGCATGTTTTTAGAAACAATATAATGCGCGATTCTGCGTCCCATATCCCGCTCCGGATGAACCACCCGATCAGCGCCTATTTTGTCGAGCAGCTTCGCATGTTTATCATTCGTCGCCTTCGCCGTTACGTATTTCACGCCCATCTCTTTTAAAATCAGCGTCGTCAAAATGCTAGACTGAATATCCTCACCAATCGAAACAATCACATGTTCAAAATTCCGAATGCCCAGTTGGCGCAATGCATTCTCATCCGTTGAATTACAAATGACCGCATGCGTCGCAATCGACATGAACTCATTCACACGCTCCTCGCTCGAATCGATCGCCAGCACTTCCATTCCTTGCTCCACAAGCGATTTACAAATGCTACCGCCAAAGCGTCCTAATCCAATAACTGCAAATCCTTCTTTCATCGCAAAAATCCGCCCCTTTACTCTTTCTCCACAAGGTCATGTTTGAACGCATAAATCGCCGCTTGCGTCCGGTCTTGCACATCTAGTTTCGACAAAATATTACTCACATGTGTCTTCACCGTTTTGAGCGTGATAAATAGTTCGTCCGCGATTTCCTGATTCGACTTACCTTCTGCGATCAATAGCAAAATCTCATTTTCCCGATTTGTCAAATCATCATGCAGGTTCTTCTCCGGTTTAGCCGTCAGACGCTGCATCATTTTTCCAGTCACTTCTGGCTCCAGCACAGAGTCCCCGCCGTATGTAGCACGAATGGCATCCGCAATCTCGCTTGCCGTCGACGTTTTTAACATATAACTCGACGCACCCGCCTCAAGCGCAGGATACACCTTCTCGTCATCAATAAAGCTCGTCACAATAATAATCTTCGCGGTTTTCCACTGACGCATAATTTCCTGCGTCGCCTCAATACCGTCCATTTCGTCCATCACTAAATCCATCAAAATAATATCCGGGCGCAACTCCATCGCAAGCTCCACGCCTTCGCGACCGTTCTCCGCTTCCCCAACAACTTCCATATCATCCTGCACCGAAAGATACGCAGAAACACCGATTCGCACCATCTCATGATCATCAACTAGTAACACTTTTATCATTCGTCGTCCACATCCTTTTTCTTCACCAGTGGTATTTTAATTTCCACACTCGTTCCCTTTTTAGGAAAACTAATGATTTTAATCGAGCCGCCAAATTCAGCTACTCGCTCACGCATGTTTTGTAAACCGTATGAACCGGCTCGCATTTTATTCATGTCAAAGCCGATACCATCATCGACCACTTTTAAAACGACCAAATTATCAATCACGATCATTCGAACTTCAAGCAAATTCGCCTTTGAATGGCGCAACGTATTGGAAAGCAGCTCTTGCACGATGCGGAACAAGTGATCCTCGATTCCCTTTTGGAATGAAATATCCTCGATTTGCCATTCGACTTGAATCGGAAGCTTCGTCGTCAATTCTTTCAACAACAGCTCGATTCCCGTTTTAAGCGACTTGCCTTCCAGCTGAATCGGGCGTAAATGAAGTAACAGCGCACGCATTTCGGACTGCGATTCATTGACAATCGACTCGACCATTTTCAACTGTTTCTGCATCGTTGGCGTCGCGTTCTTCGCGCTTTGTTCATTGAGCGCCGAAAGCAACATCATCGCCGCAAAAAGTTGCTGACTCACCGAATCATGCAACTCACGCGCAATCCGATGCCGTTCCTCTGCTAAAATCGCTTCTTTTGATTGCCCCGTCGTCTCAGCACGTTCATTCGCGATCTCCTGCGTCATCATCGTCTGCGCCTTCATTTTATCACGTAATCGTTCAATTTGCTTGTAAACCTGCTGAATCTCGGCGTAAATTTCCTCCTCATCCGCAGGCTTTTTTTCAAGCTCACCCTGTTCCAACAGCCGCAGCGAAAAATCAATCGCTTCGAATTTCCGTTTAATGATATAACCGATCACTGCTCCGACGATAAGTCCGACCGAAATCGCCATCAACACGATAAAAACGATAAATGGCAAGTAAAAAATCTTCTTCCCAATCAAAAGGTCATACCATGAAATATTACCACCAGACTGATAGATCACCGTTGTTCCAAGCGAAGCAAGCAGTAACAAACCAGTTGTTGTCGCCATCGAGGCGCGTGTAAACGTCATAGTCTGATCACCTCTAAATCGCCAAGCACAACCGAAGTAATAATTTTCACTTTGCGCGGCGCCTTCTCATAATTATCCGAATAAAGCTTGATCGTATCATTTTGCACGACCGTACTCTCCTTATCATACTGCAAATGCCCAAAAATAGCAGAGTGCTCCAGACAAATCCCCAAATCAAATGGTACTAATAAGCGAATCTTCCCAGAAAAACTCCGGATCAAAACAACGCTCTCACCCGTCGGTAAAACTGTGTTCCCAAGGTCAATAATCGTGTCACCAATGCCCGTCTGAATGTTGATATTATCCCATTCATATACCACATCTAGCACCCGTTGATTACCAAACCACTGATTGCGAATAAACGTATTGCGCGGATTCGTATTTTCCGCCGTTTCCTTCGTCTTCACCATCAATAATTGCGGCGCACGCTTGCGACTCACATAATAATACACCGCAAAAATCCCAGCAATAACTAAACCAATTTTAAAAGTTGCTGTCAAAAGAACCGAGATTAAAATAAACACCGCGGCAATAAAAAGTCTTGTCCGTGCTTTCTTTTTCGGAATCCCATCTTTGCGAGACGTAAATAAAAAACAAATTCCGATCGCGAATAATACGAGCAGTTCCCACCTGAAAAGCATCTCAAATGCGATACCAACCGCGACTAGAATTAGAAATAAGAAAATAAACGAACCTTCTAATTTTTTCATCTGAATACACCCCCTTTGTTGTTAAAATTTTGAGCTCGAAAACTCAAGTAACGGGTAAAAAGAATAGTAACTTCTGTCCCCATTATAAATAGTTTGGCGTAGTAATAACAGCCGCTGTAGCTGGAACTATCTCTCCATCTTAAGACTTAGTTTTTCATGCTTACTCCGCTACGTCCTCGATCAAATAGGTGAATCCATCTTCTTGTTTTATACGGCGTTCCTTCATGAGCGTTCCTAAAGCACGCTTAAATTGCGCTTTACTGACTCCAAATTTCGCACGAATCGCATCTGGATCAGATTTATCAGAAAAGGCCATCTTGCCACCAACACTTCGTAAATAGGTCAAAATCATTTCTGCATCGTCGCCTAGCACTTCATGTACACGTCCACGCAGCGATAAATTCAGCGTGCCATCTGGCTTCACAGCGATCACCCGCGCATCTAATTTTTGACCTAGACGCGGCTCCGATGTCCGTTCTGTCTCGTGGATAAATCCGATATGCCCGTCCTCTGTAATCACGAACGTCCCAACTTTCAATAATCGGTAAACCGTCCCTGTCACATTTTGATTAAACATATCTTGGGTCGCTTTTGTCGAGATTGCTTTGAAATCATGCTCCTCGCCTAGCACGCCCCAAATCCGCTCCTTCTCATCGACGCGCAACATGATCATTAGCCGGTCGTTCTTTTTCGGCCACAGATGATTTAGCGCCGGCATGTCATCCATCGAAACAACGACATCTTTTGGAATTCCAATATCCACAAAGACACCCAGATCTTTGCGTACATCCGTCACCGTTCCCCAAGCAAACTTCCCAACTTGCGCTTTCGGGATAATTGTCGTCGCAACAACCTCATGATCATAATCGCGGTAAATAAACACGGTTTCCGTATCCCCGACCGCCAAATTCAAGTTGGACGCATTCGTAAGTGGCAATTTCACTTCCACGCCACGCTTTTCTAACATGTAGTATTCTTCCTCTTTTGCAATAACGACCATCGTTTGCGCCGTTCCAATCATATTTATCAACATTTCCACCTCATTAGTTATTCTGTTCCTATTATAGCTTAAATCAAGAAGCCGGTACAGCCCAATCCACGAAAAAAGCCGAACCAGCACACGTCCGACTTCCTAACCTTATTGTATCGCTTGCTGCAATGCTCGAACCTTCGCAATGTCCAGCCCCTTACTAAAATCGCCATCCACACGCGCGCCACCGCCAACATGATATTGCGAGTTGTGCAGCGTCTCATGTAACATCCCGATATTCTCCACCGTCACACCACTCCCCACCAAAATTTCAAAAGAAGTCGCGTCTGCTTGGCTATCCGCCACCCATTTTTTCAAGCGATCGATCGAATCTGTCGCCTTCGCACCACCACCCGATGTCAAAATTTGCGTAATATTATTGCCGTATTCGCGAAGTACATTGTAGGCACGATCGATGTCCTGCGCGCTCTCGATGGCCCGATGGAACGTCAAATCCATGTCACCCTTCCAATCAATCACGTTTTCTAGTAAGTCGCGATCGATTTCACCAGACTTCGTCAAAGCACCAAAAACAATGCCATGCGCTCCCAACTCATTCGCCATCAAAATATCTTCCTGCATCATCGCAATATCATAATCATCATAATGAAACGAATGGCTATGCGGGCGAATCATGATCATCGCTGGAACCTTAATATCTTCTGTAATTTGCTTTATCACACCATAACTCGGCGTCAAACCGCCCTCACTAATAGCCGAAACAACCTCTAAACGGTCCACACCAAAATGTTCCGCCTCCGATGCCTCCCGAATGTTCTCAACAATAACCTCAAGTACCAAGATTCCCAACTCCTTTTCTACTATAGTATGTAGCTATGTATTTTATTTTAGCCTAAATCCCCTCGAAAAGAAACGAAAAGCATTGTCCCATATAAATAAATATACGCAACAATGCTTCGCTTACAAGTCCTTATTTTGTTTTAGCTTCAAATACTACCGTTTCACCAGCAACAACATCCGTCACTGCTTTCCAATCAAAATCAAATTTATTCTCCATGCTGTTTGTAACAACCATTGGAATCACTGTGCTACTCGCGTTCTTCTCGATAAAATCAAGATCTGCTTCCACAACTAGTTGTCCCACCGTTACTTTATCGCCAAGAGATACGAGCACATGAAAGCCCTCACCTTTTAACGCTACTGTCTCCAAACCGATATGAACAAGGATTTCCTGACCAAGCTCTGTACGGATTCCAAAAGCATGCTTCGTATCGGCGACCTGAATAATTTCTCCATTAGCAGGCGCTACAACCGTGCCACTTGTTGGTTTCACCGCAATACCTTCACCCATCATTTTTTGGTTGAAAACCGGATCGGGAACATCTTCTAATTGGACTAATTGCCCCGTTACTGGCGCTACTATCGCCTCTTCCTTGTCTTTTTTAAACATTTTTTTGAACATCTTGTTTCCTCCTTCAATAACTTCCATCCCTTCCATTGTACCCTAATCACACACAAAAGGCATAGAGAAGCGTTCATTATATAACATTCCCACCTTCTTACCTGATACGAGAGTGAAAATAATATTGTATGTTTGGGCAAAGCAACATTTATTTACTGCCTTTTCTCGACACGCTTTCCTTTTATTTGTTAGAATAGATAAGGAACTTTAATTTTACGAAGGACGTGACATATATTGGCGCATATTACGCAATGGTTTTCAAATATAGACTGGAATCTTTTTTGGGCAAAAACAATCTCTGAGGTAGTAAAGATTATCATTTTATTGGCCCTCTATTTTATCTTGAAATGGCTAGGTCGGAAATTGATACGTAGCTTTTTCCTAAGATATCGAACACAACAATTAGTATCCGAAGGGCGAGCGAAAACGTTAGAAAGTCTGATTTTAAATGTCTTTGGTTATTTAATGTTCTTCACATTTGCTATTCTTATCTTACAAAATTTTATCGACATCACAGCTATTGTTGCAAGCGCTGGTATTGCCGGTTTAGCCATTGCATTCGGAGCGCAAGGATTAGTAAGCGATGTCGTGACAGGATTTTTTATCTTGCTGGAGCGGCAACTAGATGTTGGAGATAACATCACGCTCGATCAAGTGAACGGGAATGTCGAGGCACTGGGGCTCCGAACAACGCAGGTTCGCGATTTCGATGGTACACTACATTTTATTCCTAATCGCCAAATTATCGTTGTTAGTAACCATTCTCGTGGTAACATGCGGATTTTAGTAGATGTTAGAATCGCGCCAACTGCCGATGCCGAGCAAGCTATAGCCATCATTAAACGTGTCTGTGAGCTAGAAAAAGCAAACAACAAAAACATTGTGGATGGCCCTGTAGTTCTTGGTGTTCAAGAGGTTAGCGCCGTAGCTACCGTCATTCGAGTCATCGGAAAAGCAGTAAATGGCGAGCAGTTTGAAGTACAGCGAAACCTTTTAAAAGATATTCGCGAAGAGTTGGTGATTCATCAAATTGAACTACCGATGTCCTACCTAGCACCGTTAGAACCGGGCAAATAAAAGAGGTAGCCTCATCTCATGTGAGCAGGATTCACGTCTTACCCATAAAAATGGGAATCGTGATATCCTGCTCATTTTTATGTCTCCTCTCAAATTTCCGATAGACTTTCTAAATAGCCTGTTAAAACATCGATGGCAAAAGGGATGGCAGCCTCATTTGGATTTAATTTAGCATGATGCAGGCTATATTCAGAATCCACACCTAGCCAGAACATAAAACCTGGAATCTTTTCAAGAAAGTAGCCGAAATCTTCGCCAGTCATCGCTTCTTTACAGGCAACATAACTCTCGGGATGCTGTTTTTTCAGGTAGTTGATGAACTTGGAAGTCTCCTGCTCATCGTTATCGACCTCCATGTAATCAGATCCAGCGTGAAAATTCACTTCACATTGATAAGCTTCCTCCCAGCCTTTTGCAAGTTGCTTCAAGCGTGTCCAAACCGTGTTCATCGTTTCTTTGGAAAGCGTACGAATAGTGCCGTCTAAATACGCTTCTTCCGCAATAACATTCTGCGCCTCTCCGCCACGGATTTGACCAATCGTAATGACTGCGGAATCAAGCGGGTCAATATTACGGCTGATGATTGTTTGCATCTGCCCGACAAAAGCACTCGCAGCAACAACCATGTCATTTGCCAAATGAGGATACGCCGCATGCCCTCCTTTTCCTTTGAATGAAATAAATAACTCCGATGTATTCGCAAAAAGGAGTCCTGGTTTAATAGCAATCTGGCCGACTTTATATTCCGGTGCAATATGCAAACCGAGCATCAAGTCTGGCCACCACTCCTTAAACTCTGTACTCTCCATGATTGGCTTAGCACCACCCGGACCTTCTTCAGCGGGCTGAAACACAAACAATAGGTTATCTGATAAAGGTTTTGCTGCAAAGTTTGTTAATAAACCCAGCGCAATACTCATGTGGCAATCGTGGCCACATGCATGCATCTTGCCTTTGTGTAAACTAGTAAAGGGCAATTCCGTTTCTTCTGTAATCGGCAAGGCGTCTATATCCGTTCGATATCCAATTGTTTTTTTCGGCGCCGAGCCTGTTACTCGAACTAAAATACCGGTACGCCATGTTTTCACTTCTAGATTTGCTTGTGGCAATGTTGCTATGTAATCCAATAAAAACTGCTGTGTCTGCGTTTCTTCATAACCCAATTCAGGAATTAAATGTAGTTCCCTACGCAATTTTATAAACGTGTTTAATTCTGTCATCCTCATTTATCCTCCTAAAAAGGCGCTTATCCCTAGCAAAAGCTCTCACTTAAACTAAGAATAACCGCCGATAATTTTTATAACTCGCGAAGTTCTTGCATAATTTCTGTTTTTGATTTTGTTTTTGCATCGATTTTTTTGATTTCTTTTGCAGGAATACCTGCGACTACGGTGTGAGCTTCAACGTCTTTCGTTACGATTGCACCAGCGGCAACAACAGCCCCTTTTCCAACGCGTACGCCTTCTAAAACAACAACGTTTGCGCCAATCACAACGTCATCTTCTATAATAACTGGTTGCGCGGAAGGTGGCTCTACAACGCCCGCAAGAACAGAACCTGCACCAACATGGCAGTTCTTCCCTACAGTTGCACGCCCGCCAAGCACGACGTTCATATCGATCATAGTACCTTCACCAATGACAGCGCCAATATTAATACTTGCGCCCATCATGATAACCGCATTATCCCCAATCTCTACTTGATCGCGAATCACAGTTCCTGGCTCAATCCGTGCGTTAATATTTTTCATATCTAACAATGGAATGGCCGAGTTGCGACGATCGTTTTCCACGACAAAATCTACTAATTTAGCTTTGTTTGCCTCCAAAAGTTCACTAACGACAGCCCACTCGCCGAAAATCGTTCCTGCTTCACCAGTGATAAATGTTTTCACATCTTCTGGAAATGCGATATTGGCAAGGTCTCCTTTTAGATAAACCTTCACGGGCGTTGCTTTCTTGCTATTTTGAATGAATGAAATAATTTGATGCGCGTCCATTTGTTTCATGAATTAATAACCCCTCTCAAATATGTGCTCACCACTAATGATGCCACAGCTAGTAATGAGTTTCAAGATATTGATCTACAATTTCTAAAAACGCCTTCACCTGTGGGAGCGCGAGCGACTGCTCATAGCCAATCAACGACGTATCTCGACTTAATATGTCACCTGACTTATCGACGAGCGGAATTTTATGAATATCCTCGCTAGCACCGATCAGCGTCACTTCTGGCAAAATGGCAAAACCGATACCATTGAAAGCCATTTGACGACATGTCTCAATCTGATCCATCACCATTGCTTGACGCGGCATCTTACCAAAATTGCGTTGCCAGTAGTCTTGAATAACCTGATAATAATTCGAATCACTTTGGAACTGAATAAATGGTCGTTCCGATTCTAATACGTCATCAAGTCGCGCTATTTCTTTGTCTACGAGAAAAAGTTTATCTTGAAAAAGTGGTTTTTGGATACTTTTCCAAGCGACATTTCCCCTGACAATGCCAACATGTGCAGAACCATCGACGAGCGCTTGATGAATCTCGCTACTCCAGCCAGTTACAACCGAAATATGCACATCTGGATAGGCTTGGATAAACTGCTTTAGCACGCGTGGAAGCCACATTTGCGCAACAATACTCGCACAAGCAATTTTTAGCGTTCCGCGAACGATGCCGTCTTGCGCTTCTAAACGCTCTTGAATCTGGCGTTCTCGCTCAATCACACGCTCCGCATGTTGCACAATCGCTTCCCCTTCTGGCGTCAGCAGTAGTCCTTTTTGTGTCCGTAAAAAAATCTTGGTCTCCCATCTGCTTTCGATGGTCTGAAGTCGTTGTGAGAGCGCTGGTTGCGATAGGAACAGTTTCTCTGCACTTTTGCGCATATTTAATTCTGCAGCTAGGCATACTAGCAATTCATATTCTGTGACGATCAATCTGGCTCTCTCCTATCTATTCGTGAATATAGCGTTGCACTTGCTTTAAAATGACATGACGAGTGACGATACCTTCAAAAACTCCCTCCCCATCCACGATACAAATAAATGGATTATCCACAAGTAATTTCACAATTTTTTCGATATCATGCGAATTGGTCAAAACCGGGATTTTAGTTTGCATAACATCCTCTACTTTAAGTTGTTCTAGACGCTCATACTCAATGCGTTCCATACCCAGAATCGAATCAGTTATCATCGCTGAGCTGATCAGTCCGTGCAATTTGAATTCAAAATCCAGTACCGGAATAACGGAATAGCCGCACTTCGTCAGTACCAGTAAGGCATGTTCTAAATTATTTCCCATTTGGACATGCGCTACTTTTTCGGCGGATATAATATAATTTTCTAATTTGTCGTTTAAAAAATTTCCTAATTTACTAGAGATCATACAATCTCCCTCATCTCTGTTCTTTATTGGCCTGTTTGAAATTAGCTCCGAACCACTAGTGATAAGTCCCTGCTACTCTAAGTCCTTAGTATATTTAACCCGAATGAGACAAGTTCAAACCTGCTCACGTCTATTTTACCATAAAGAAAGCCGTTTCAAAAGGATTGGAGGCTGCAAAAAGGACATATGGGTGATTTTGTTGGCGCATTTACTTGCTGAGTTAGAGCACCAGTATGCCTGAAAACGAAGTGAGTATGTCATCCCTCCGTATCTCTTATGATATCAAACGATGAACTAATGCCAAACGAAGGTTTTCACTACGCCCCTAACAATTTCTGTCGAGGTTAAACGGGCTGTTTCCGCTTTTCACTTAACAAAAAGATTACCAAAAGCAACAGAGTTTGTCGTCTTTGGTAATCTTTCCGTTACTATGCTTTTTTTGGAGATTGTTTTACCCTCACAGCTTATTGCAGGATATCGTAGATTTCTAGTGTTGTCATGTCAATATCATCAAATTGATATTTATTGTTGTCTCCGTAAATTTCGATTTCATACGAATTTGAAGCGTGGAAATACCTTACTTCACACAACGGTTCACCATCTTTTTCGAACCTTCTTGATTGCGTATCCGCTGATTCGTCCTCTTGCATTGCTTGTAAACGTTGAATAATTCCCAATAACTGAGACATTGTACATTCTCCTCTCTATTCAACCATTGTTTGTCATTTGTTTAAACCATACTAACAGATTTTATCGCATCTTACACCTATTTAGCAAGCGTTCTGTTAAATTTATAATAAACAAATTATTTAAATCTCACTATTACTCGTTTCCTCCTATCCCATCATTTCAAACCTACTTCTCATCCAAAACACAAAAAAACCACAAAACCAAGTCCAAAACCTGATTTCGCAGCCCAAAATCTATATATCCAAAAAAACATGCACGACTACAAACGCACTTCATTCCTCTGCATATTGGGGCTCTAATTCGCCTTGCTTCAAAGAGCCACAACAAAATAAGCGTTTGCCGCCCGCGCTGACCCTAGCCTTGTTTTTTGTTGGTGGTAGAATCCAGCATCATCTTCACAGAACGCATGATTGTTTTGTGGCGGTGAAACCCCTTCACACACACCGTTTGTTCGTTCAGGGTCGTGTATACCTCGCCCCATGAACCTACTGGATTAAAACCATATACGTGCAATTTCAACATCCCGTCTTTTGTCGGGAAATAAAATGATTCAACTTTACCTGTTTTATTCAATTTCCATCAATCCCTTCCAAAACGCTATCATCAAACTCTAATTGAAAATGATTATCATTATTGATAGTATACTTGAAATTTTTCTAGAACACAAGCCTTCTTGTAAAAAAATTGTCCGATAATTCAAGAAATGTTGCATAATTGCACAAAATCGCTAAAATCACCGACACATTTAGGATTTATTTCATTTTTTTCTGTGATTTCCCTTTTTTCTCCACTGATTTTCCGTTATAATTACTATAGTTAAGAAAGGAGGGATACAATGTCTGATGCGAGCAAAAAAATTGCCGAAGCAATCTTTATTGTGAATCGCCATAGCAAGGCCGCAATCGATCCACGTTATCTTTATCAATTAAAGAAAGCTGCGATTGAGAAATTAATCCAAGAAGGCTTCGCGAAAAAGCTAGGTCTACAATTTTCAAATAATCCAAAAAAGTCTTACCAACATTCCAATCTCCTTATTGATTGCCACGGTTTTCTGTTTCATCTTCCACCGCAAAAACAAGATATGAAAAATCTACCACACCTTGGCATGATGCGACCGATTAAAACAACGAACCAAGTTAGGATGTCTTTGTCACATGCAAAGGCAACACTCGAGAATTACACCGGCGTAAAGCCTGATCCTCTCAAAAAATCCGCGTTTTATGAGAATGCCTCCCCCTATTTCCGCTAAAAAGTGCTATGATAGAACTAACTTTAAGAATTGGAAGGGAAGTTTGTCCATGCTAAAAAATTTAAGAACAGCTGTTCAGGAAATTGAGATTAGTGGTATACGCACATTTAATAATCGTGTTGCGGGTATTCCAGATATGATTCGATTGACGCTTGGTGAACCAGATTTCCCAACGCCTGACCATGTCAAAGTGGCTGCTATCGATGCTATCAATGACGATTTTACAAACTACACGCCAAATGCCGGCACTCCAGAGCTCCTACAAGCAGCCTCTCATTATTTCTACGATAAATACGACCTTTCGTATAGCACGAAGGAGATCATTGTTACAGTTGGTGCCACAGAAGCGATCAGCATTGCGTTACAAACAATTTTGGAAGCAGGCGACGAGGTTTTGCTACCCGATCCTATCTACCCAGGCTACGAGCCTCTCATCCATTTAATGGGCGCAGCGCCTATCAAAATAGATACCACTGAAACAGCCTTCAAACTGACTGCTGAACAGTTACGGGCGGCGATTACACCAAAGACTAAAGCGCTGATTTTACCTTATCCATCGAATCCTACCGGCGTGACGTTAACTGCAGCAGAATTAGGGGAAATCGCGGATGTAGTTCGTGAAACTGGTATCTTTGTAATTGCGGATGAAATTTACAGTGAATTAACTTTTTTCGGGACGCATACTTCTATTGCAACCATGATTCGCGACCAAACAATCGTGATTAATGGCTTATCTAAATCACATGCAATGATTGGCTGGCGTATTGGCTTTTTAATGGCTCCTGAAGCGATTACAAGTCAAATGCTGAAAGTCCACCAATACTCGGTTACTTGTGCATCCTCGATCTCTCAGAAAGCAGCAGAAGAGGCCTTAATTAATGGTAAGGATGACGCGGTTCAAATGCGTACGGAATACAACACACGCGCTGGTTTTGTCCAAGAGCGCCTGAATAAAATGGGGTTTTCGATCATTGAACCTGATGGTGCCTTTTATTTCTTCGCAAAACTACCAGATCAAATCACCCAGAATTCTTTTGATTGGGCAATCGAGCTAGCGGAAAATGCTAAAGTCGCCGTCGTACCGGGATCTGCTTTTTCAGAAAAAGGAGACCGCTACTTCCGACTATCGTTTGCGGCTTCGTTCAGTCAACTCGCTGAGGCGATGGACCGAATGGCCACGTTCATGGAAAAATACGCATAAAAAACGCTGTGCATGGCACCTTTTTCGGTATCATACGCAGCGCTTTTTTTCATTATTTTTCGTAATACTTAATCAGTGTTTGTGTTCCATTATCAGCATATCCAGCTTCGGCTAGTTTCTGATACATCTGTTCCGCCATCGCGAGCCCTGGTAAATCAAGTCCCATTTGCTTCGCCTCATCCAGCGCAATTCGCATATCTTTAATGAAATGCTTTATAAAGAATCCTGGTGAAAAATCCTCTTGCAATACGCGTGGAATCAAGTTTGAGAGCGACCAACTTCCCGCCGCACCTCCCGATATCGACGCCAATACTTTTTCAGGATCCAGTCCTGCTTTTTTCGCATAGCAAATCGCCTCGGTGACGCCAATCATGTTGGAAGCAATCGCGATTTGGTTGACCATCTTCGTATGCTGCCCAGCCCCCGCCTCACCTTGCAAAATAACACTTTGTCCCATTGCTTTTAAAATCGGTTCCACAGCAAGAAACGCGCGCTCTTCACCGCCAACCATAATCGTTAGCGTACCATTTTTAGCACCGATATCCCCACCAGAAACAGGCGCATCAATTACCGCAATCCCCGCTTCCTTCGCCTCTTCTGCGATCTGCTTCGCAAGGTTTGGAGAAGAGGTCGTCATATCTATCGCAAAACTCCCTGAGCGAAGCGTGGTTAAAAGCCCGTCTTCAGCCAAGTAAAGCTGCTCCACATCTGTCGGATAGCCAACCATCGTAATTAGTGCCTCCACATGCGGCGCTAGCTCTTGCGGCGTATCATGCCAGATTGCACCAGCTTCGATAACAGCATCCGCCTTCGATTTCGTCCGCGTATAAATATGTACTTCGAAACCCGCTTTCATCAAATTCTGCACCATACTCGCACCCATCACACCAACACCGATAAATCCAATTTTATTCATTCCAAAACTCCTCCTTCGACTGGTCACTTGCCTATAGAACAAAGTTTACCCGTGGTTACAAGAAAATGCAAATTGGAGTATTCGTGGATTTTGAAGGCGTATTCATTTTCTGGATTCATTGGATGAAACTTCTATATATTCCAGATAATTATTTGAAGCTTCCTCTTACATTACACAATACTTAGATAAAACTTATGATGTTGCGATCTCGATATCACATCATTAATATTTACATTACACAATACTTAGATAAAACGATAAAATGAATTTACTTTGCTTTGAAGTCTCATTTATTTACATTACACAATACTTAGATAAAACTGATTTGGGCGCTGGAAATGCCGTGGTTTGAGTGGAATTTACATTACACAATACTTAGATAAAACGAAGAAAAAGAAGCTACGTTGCCGGCTTTAGAAAAATTTACATTACACAATACTTAGATAAAACTCGCACGAAAAGCAATCTTATAATCTCCCTCTCCATAATTTACATTACACAATACTTAGATAAAACCCGTACCCATTTCAGCCTTACTCCCATCATACCTCAAAGGGGCTAATCTGTCGACCGATGACAAAATCGGGATTTCTAGCGCTTGATTTTACAAAAATATTTTATGAAAAGAGCCTAATCGTTGTTGTACCAGTCATTAACAAAAATCTGTCGATCCCCTGTAGTTTTTACGCTACTGGAGGTCGACAGATTTTCTCAACAGGTCTTATACTAAAAAGAAAAACCTGAGGAATCTCCCAGGTTTTTCTTCACTCATTCTATTACTCTGATTACTCAGCAGTATATTTGTTAACTAGCGCTACAACTTCTTCTTCTGTTGCTTGTTGTAATGCTTCGTCTGCTAATTTCGCCATCTCTGTACGATCTAGGCGTTTGATTAGAGAACGTGATTTCAGGATGCTTGACGCGCTCATAGAGAACTCATCTAAGCCCATTCCAAGCAACAACGGTACAGCTGTTTGATCGCCAGCCATCTCGCCACACATACCAGCCCATTTACCTTCTTTATGCGCTGCGTCGATAACCATCTTCACAAGGCGTAAAATAGAAGGATTGTACGGTTGATACAAGTAGGAAACCTGTTCGTTCATACGGTCTGCTGCCATTGTATATTGGATTAAATCATTTGTTCCGATACTGAAGAAATCAACTTCCTTCGCAAACTGATCCGCTAGAATCGCTGCTGCTGGAATTTCAATCATAATACCAAGTTCGATCTTGTCAGATACGGCTATGCCTTCTGCTGCTAACTCTTTCTTCGCGCCTTCCAAAAGTGCTTTGGCTTGGCGGAATTCATTAACAGTTGCAATCATTGGGAACATGATTTTTAGATTGCCGTGAACACTTGCGCGCAATAAAGCACGTAATTGCGTACGGAATAACTCTTCATTTGCAAAACATAAACGAATCGCACGGAAACCAAGGAATGGATTCATCTCATGTGGTAAATCAAGGTACGGCAACGTTTTATCGCCACCGATGTCTAGCGTACGAACCACTACAGGTTTCCCGTCCATGCCGGAAAGTACTGCTTTATATGCTTCGTATTGCTCTTCTTCAGTTGGGAAGTTATCGCGACCCATGTACAAGAATTCTGTACGGTAAAGTCCGACTGCTTCTCCACCATTCGCGATTACACCTGTCAAATCTTCTGGTGTACCAATGTTGGCGCCAAGTTCCACGTGATGACCGTCTTTTGAAACCGTTGCTTCGTTTTTAAGTTTATTCCATTCTGCTTGTTGTGCCGCAAAATCGGATTTCACTTTTTCATAATGAGCGATTTGGTCAGCTGTTGGGTCAATAATAACATTTCCTTCCAAGCCATCCACGATAATCATTTGGTCCTCTTTCGTATCATGCGTAATTTCGCCAGTTCCCACAACCGCAGGGATTTCTAGCGAGCGCGCCATGATTGCCGAGTGAGATGTACGTCCACCGATATCTGTTACGAAACCTTTAACGAAATTACGATTCAATTGTGCTGTATCAGAAGGCGTCAAATCTTTAGCGACGACAACAACTTCCTCATCAATAAGCGCAGGATTTGGAATTGTCACGTTCAAAAGGTGCGATAACACACGCTTACGAACATCACGAATATCCGCCGCACGCTCACGCATGTACTCGTTATCCATTGATTCAAACATGCCAATAAACATGTCTGTCGTTTCTTGTAAAGCAGATTCTGCGTTCACTTTGTTGTTTGTAATATTTTCAGAGATTGGTGTAATAAGTTCTGGATCATTCAAAACTAAAAGATGCGCATCAAAAATTTGAGCTTTATCTTCGCCTAAGCTTTCCTTCGCGATGTCGCGAATCTTTCCAAGCTCCGAACCAGAAACTGCAACTGCATCCTGAAAACGTTTAACTTCGGCTTCTGTATCAGCAACTTCCGTTTTATCAAAAGATAAGTCTGGTTCCACTAATAAATAAGCTTTTGCGATAGCGATACCATCGGATGCTGCAATACCTTTTAATTCCTTAACCATTACTCAGCCAAGCCTTCTTTTTTAAGCACTTCTGTTAGGCCAACGATTGCATCTTTCTCGTCGCTACCTTCAGCGTAAATTGTGATGTCAGCGCCTTTACCAATACCTAAAGACATAACGCCCATGATTGATTTCAGGTTAACTTTTTTGCCAGTGTACTCAATTTGTACGTCTGAGCTGTATTTGCTTGCCGCTTGAACTAATAAAGTAGCTGGGCGGGCGTGAATACCTGTTTCATCGATTACTACAAAGCTTGCTTGTTCCATAATTTACATTCTCCTTCGTATAAGAAATTTTATTGTGACTTTCCTCACTAAAAAAAAATTCAGCAAAAAAAGACTATCCCTCAATTAAAAAGATTACCATGTTTTCGCACCCGACACAACTATTTGGTGCAAATTTCTCGTGAATTTCATGTTTTTTTTTTTAAAATCATCGTTTTATGGTAAACCTGTCCATTTACAGACATTTTCACCCGTCCTTTCAAGGGCTTTCATTTGCATTCCTACTGACTTTCAGGCAAAATGGAGTCAAAGTTCTATCTTCAGCGAATTGCTTTATTAACGTTTCTATGAATTGGGAGTGATAAACATGGCAAAAGCACAAGTAGGAGACATTATCGAGTTCAAAGACGGCCTGACAGGAGTCGTTGAAAAAATAAATGAAAACTCTGTCATTGTAGATTTAACACTAATGGAAAATTTCAAAAACCTAGCCATTGAAGAAAAAACAGTGGTGAACCATAAAAATTATAAGATCATACATTCCGAAGAGAAAAGCTGAATGGGCTTGTGAGAGCCGAAACAATCCGTTTAAAATGGAGGCTCTAACCTAGCAAAGCACGCTTTCACAAAAACCTCAACCAAAGGGGAGTTTTCAAAAATGGAAAAGAAAAAAATCGTTATCATCGGTGCTGGTCCGGGCGGTTTAGCCGTTGCTATGCAGCTCTCCCAGCAAGGTCATGACGTACATATTTATGAAAAAGCTGCCCAAATAGGCGGCAGGACAGCCATGCTCAAACAGGATGGTTTTTCTTTTGACCTCGGTCCTACTGCGCTGAACATGCCGAATGTCATTACGGGCTTATTTGCCGACTGTGGGCGCAACATTCAAGACTATATTAAACTCGTCTCGCTCGATCCTTTGTACAGTTTATACATGGGAGATGTCGTATTTAGCCCCTCTTCTGATCCAGTCAAAACAAAGGCAGAAATTGCTCGCCTCTTCCCAGGTGAAGAAGAACACTACGATCGTTTTATGCGCGATAATGCTAAAAAAATGGTCTACCTTCTCCCCTTGTGGCAAGAGCCGTTTCCTTCGCTCTGGTCTTTATTTCGTCTGCGAACATTGCGCGCACTCCCAAGTCTAACATTAGGTAATCATCTTGTGGATGAACTTGCCAAATATTTCGAAGATCGCAGGTTACGACTTGCTTTTTCTTTTGAAACGAAATTTTTAGGGATGTCTCCGTGGGAAACGCCTGGTGCCTTCTCGGTCATTCCATTCGCTGAACATTATTTTGGCATTTTTCATATTATTGGTGGTATTAATCGCCTCACCTTTGCGATGAGCGAAATCGTTCAAGAAAACGGTGGTCAAATTCATTTAAATCAGCATGTGCAGCAAATAAGCACGGCAAACAAAGAAATTACATCGATTACGCTGGATGGTGGCGCGGTCATTACAGGCGATTATTTTTTCCTGAATGCCGATTATGCGTACACGATGAGTCATCTTTTTACAGAATCAAAAGCACCGATCAGTCTGAAAAAATTAGCGAAAAAGAAATATTCATGTTCTGCTTTTGTGATGTACCTTGGCCTCAATACAAAATTACCATTAAATGTGCATACGGTTCTATTTCCTGATGATTTCCGGATTCATATGGATGAAATTATGCATCAACTGGCGATTCCCGACGACTTATCAATTCATCTCACATACCCTGACGCTGTCGATAAAACAATGGCACCACAAGGTATGTCCACCTTACGAATTCTCATCCCGGTTCCAAATAATGAAAGTAAGATTGATTGGGAGAAAGAGTCCCACGCCTTACGCAACAAGGTTTTTAAAATAATCGAGCGAAAACTAGCTATCACTGATTTAGAATCCCATATCGTCACCGAAAAAATGATTACACCATACGATTGGGAACATGATTATCATATTTTCAAAGGCGCCATCTTTAGTTTAACGCATCAATGGTCCCAGTTAGGTCCATTTCGTCCAAGCGAAACGCCTGCCATTAAAAATATGAAAATCGTTGGCGGCGCGACGCATCCTGCTAACAGCCTCCCTTTTATATTGGAAAGCGCTAATATCGCCGTTCAAAAATTTAATAAAGAGCACACTTAAAAAACCTGTCGCAGACCAATCATGCAACAGGTTTTTTCTTTGTATCGTTTTCTAGACTTAAATAATAGCAAATAGTGAACAGTATATTCCCCGTGAGTGTAATCGCAATAATACTCCACAACCCCATGTAGTAGCCTAACACTAGAAAGAAGGAAAGCACAATCCAATATACGAGAACTAGTTCTGACTTTAATGTTGGAAAATGGAGTTTGCCCCACTGATCCGTCAAGCTGAGCATGAAATAAATCATAAGATGCAGAATCAACCCTAACATCCACCAGTTCGCCGCATCAGTCATTTGAATAATCGTGATCGTTGGGCTTTCTGTCGCCAACTGTTTCACTTGCATCGCTACCGGTTCAATCAACATTTCAAAAACCATGACCATCGTGGCTCCAATAACCGCATAAATACCGCCGCGTAGCCAATCAATTTTTATTTTCAGCGTTATTTCCCGAGCAATAACATGCGTCCCCACAATCAGTACCAGCCAAATGAAGCCGAATGCCACCGGGATCCCGTTGATCACCAGTCCAAAATCCGTGGTCACACCGCTTCCATCCCCGCCACTTGTTAAGCTCGTTTGCATCCATTCGATACATGTACTTACCATAAATATTAAGATCGTGATCGCAGACCCTAGCCCTTTTCCGTACTGTAAAATTAAAAATATAACTGCAAAAATACCAGAGACGATAAAAAATAGTGCATGCACTGCCGTCAAACGTACTGGCAATATGTTTAAAACAATAAGTAGTACGGCTATAAAAAACATCGCCATATATAGCCACACAAAAAATCGAAATCTCTTTTCTACCATGAAGGCAATCAACTCCTATCCTCTAATTATATCGGATTTTAGTAAAACTACAATCAATTACAAAAAAATCTGTAATAAAAGAGGTTCCTTGTTGCTAAATATGTGCTTTTCTATTAAAGTATTCATAGATGGTAATGGAGTAAAGAGGTGTAAAACATTGAAAAGCAACAAGATTGATTACCGCCTGTTCATAGGAATTTTACTGGCAGCGGGGTTGATGTATGTCACATTTGAGTATGCATCGGTTTTTTGGTACTTATACGGGGCATCCATGTTATTTCTTATTAGTTGGGTTATTTTAAATGATGAATTAAAGAAACGATATTCTGTCCTAAAAAACATAATTCCAGGTATTTTTAGCGGTATTATCCTTTATATCTTATTTTACATAGGTGCACTTCTATTGAAATTCATTCCTGGAAATTTCGATGCACTCGTTGCAAAAGGATATAACAAATATGAGCCTGAATCACTGCTCATCTGGTTACTACTCGTTGTCGCGATCGTCCCAGGGGAAGAAATTTTCTGGCGCGGCTTCGTTTTAAAACGTCTAGAAAACGATTTAGTCTCCTGGATGGCAGTCCTCATTATGGCTGTTTTAAACGGGGCATTTATGTTGTTTAGCGGTAATTTTGTCATCGCGTTGGCGGCAGCTCTCGCATCCGTTTTCTGGGGCTTTATGTATGTGAGGCGTCCAAGTTTGTCTCTCGTGATTATTTCACACTGGACATTTAATTTACTATTACTACTAATTTTACCAATCTACTAAATACGAAGAAGAACTAGCAAATCATCACGCTGGTTCTTTTTTTTGAGCAAAACAGTTGAAAGTCAGTAAAGGTCAGAGTATACTATAATCATAAGGTCAAATAAAGTCAAAGTCAGACCTAATCTCAAATTTTTCGGGAGGTTATGATATGAAATGTCAAAATTGTAATCAAAATGAAGCTACGATTCAACTATATATGAACATGAACGGTCAAAAAATGGAGATGCCACTTTGTGCGGATTGTTATGCCCAACTTCGCGCATCCAGTGGAGCACGCGGTCAAAACAGTTTTTACTCCCCAATGGACGACTTTTTCGCGAATATCGCTGGACAACAACAACAAAACGCACAGCCTGAACAGAAAACTGCTGTAAAAACACAAGTAGCTGGCGGCGGACGTGGCGGTTTGCTTGGAGAATATGGAACGAACTTAACAGCTCTGGCGCGAGATGGGAAACTAGATCCTGTAATTGGCCGAGACGATGAGATTCGTCGTGTTATCGAAATTTTAAACCGGCGCAATAAAAATAATCCTGTCTTGATCGGTGAACCTGGTGTTGGTAAAACCGCTGTCGTGGAAGGGTTGGCAAATGCCATTATCGCTGGCACGGTCCCTTCTAAACTACAACATAAAGAAGTGATTTTACTCGATGTAGCGTCCCTTGTTTCGAACACAGGTATTCGCGGTCAATTTGAGGAACGGATGAAACAGTTGATTACGGAACTACAAGCCGATGAAAACACCATTTTATTTATCGATGAAGTCCACACGATTGTCGGAGCGGGATCTGCCGAAGGTTCGATGGACGCAGGGAACATCCTGAAGCCAGCACTTGCTCGTGGGGATCTGCAAATGATTGGGGCAACCACGCTAAAAGAATATCGCAAAATTGAAAAAGACGCCGCATTAGAACGTCGTTTCCAACCAGTTATCGTGGATGAACCTACGACGGAGGAAGCACTGACGATTTTGCAAGGCTTGCAAAGCAAATATGAAGAATTCCATCACGTTCATTTTGCAGAAGATGCGATTGAGGCTGCGGTGACGTTAAGTGATCGCTATATTCAAGACCGTCATTTGCCAGATAAAGCGATCGACTTGATGGATGAGATTGGTTCCAAATACAATTTAACATTGACACATATTGATCCAAATACAATCAATGAGCGGATTATTAAGCTAGAGGAACAAAAAGATGCCGCCCTGCGCAATGAGAATTACGAAGAAGCAGCTTCCGTTCGCGATGAAATTACGAAATTAAAAGAAGTGAAGTCAGAAGGTTCCACAAGCGATATACCCACGATTCATGCCGCTGATATCCAAGCGCTAATCGAGGAAAAAACAGGAATTCCAGTTGGACGCTTACAAGCTGATGAGCAGTCTAAAATGAAAAATTTAGAAAGCAATCTACAAGCGAAAGTCATCGGTCAAGAAGAAGCCGTTACGAAAGTTGCCAAAGCAATTCGTCGTAGCCGTGTTGGTTTGAAACAAAAGGACCGCCCTATTGGTTCATTCTTGTTTGTTGGGCCTACCGGGGTTGGTAAAACCGAACTTGGCCGCACACTTGCTTCCGAAATGTTTGGTTCTGAGGATGCGATGATTCGTCTAGATATGAGTGAGTACATGGAAAAACACAGCGTCTCGAAGCTGATTGGCTCCCCTCCTGGCTATGTTGGTCATGAAGAAGCCGGTCAACTAACTGAGAAAGTACGCCGCAACCCATACAGCATTATTTTACTAGACGAAATGGAAAAAGCACATCCTGACGTGCAGCATATGTTCTTGCAAATTTTAGAGGACGGCCGACTTACTGATAGTCAAGGGCGGACAGTGAGCTTTAAGGATACCGTGATTATTATGACAAGTAACGCTGGCGCTGGTATTTCTGAAGCCTCCGTCGGTTTCGCGACCACCGCTGGGGAAGCCATGAAAAAAGAATCACAAATTCTGGACAAGCTTGGCGATTACTTCAAGCCTGAGTTTCTCAACCGTCTAGATGCGATTGTTACATTCCAAAGCTTAGCCCAAGAACATCTACTTGCTATCGTCGACTTGATGCTAGCAGATTTGAATCACATGTTGGCAGCGCAAGAAATCGCATTAACTGTCAACGACGATGTAAAAGTAAAACTTGCTGAGATTGGTTATGATCCTAATTTTGGAGCAAGACCGTTACGTCGAACCATTCAATCACATTTAGAAGATGCGATTGCTGATTTTATGATTGAACAACCTGATACAAATGCACTTGTTGCTGTTTTGGATAGGGACGAAATTACCGTTCAAGCGGCAGAATAACAAAATAAAAGCATGTCGTGTTGCTCTTGTAAAGGAGCGTCATGACATGCTTTTTTTGTTGAATCGTTTAGAACCCAATAATATGATAACCGCTGTCTACGTGAATCATTTCGCCAGTCACGCCGCGAGATAAACCACTGAATAAGAACAAGGCTGTGTCTCCCACTTCTTCGGCTTGCGTGGCCCGTTTTAAAGGAGCCTTCTCTTCTACTAAAGCTAGCGATTCACTGAAACTTCCAACACCGCGCGCGGAAACCGTACGGATTGGCCCAGCCGAAATCGCATTAACACGAACGCCATCTTTTCCTAAATCCATCGCCAAGTACTTCACGCTAGCATCAAGTGCTGCTTTTGCTACGCCCATGATATTGTAATTTTTCACGACGCGTTCGCCACCGAGATATGTCAATGTTACTAGGCTTGCATCGTCTGTTAACATCTCTAAATGCTTAGCTGTACGTGCAATGGCTGTGAAGGAGTAAGCACTAACTTCATGTGCTTGCAAAAAGCTTTCGCGATTTACTTCCAAATAATCACCAGCAAGGAAATCTTTGTTAGCAAACGCGATACAATGCGCAATACCAGAGATTTTGCCGACTTTCGTTTTGATTGCTTCAAAAGCTGCAACGATCGCCTCTTCTTTATTTACGTCACATTCGATAACCAGTGGATGCTTGTTATTTTCATTTAGCGAGCCCACAAGTTCATCAATGCTACGCTTCGAACGATCATCTGCATATGTAAAAACCAGATTTGCTCCAGCCTCATTCAATGAACGAGCGATTGCCCAGGCGATGCTTCTTTTGTTTGCTACACCCATCACGACATAGTTTTTTCCCTCTAAAGATAAATTCATATGTTCCATTTCCTCCTTAAAATTACACGCTTTTCTTCATTTTACACGAACGATCGCGATTTTAAAACCTTATTACTCATTTTCTCGCAAAATTTGCGCAAGGTCTGCTGCCATTTCACTATCCCAAGCCATTTTCTCCTCGGTAAAGGGGTGGATTAATTCTAGATGACTGGAATGAAGCGCGTGGCGTTGCAACAATTCCACTGGGCCGCCATACATGCTATCACCAAGTAGCGGGTGTCCGATATGCGCAAAATGAACCCGAATTTGGTGTGTCCGCCCTGTTTCCAGTTGAATTTTAACGTGGTCAAACGTGGCATAACTTGCGACAACTTCATAATTTGTCTTGGCATATTTGCCATCAGGAACGACGGCGCGCTCAATAAGGCTCTCTGGATTCCGACCAATTGGGGCCACGATACTATCAGGTTTCGCCTTCATATTTCCAGAAACGAGCGCCTGATATTTCCGTGTAACATGCCCATTTTGATGCAAAGTGCTAAGCCTTCCATGTGAAAATCGTGTTTTGGCAATCAGCATCAAGCCCGATGTTTCCTTATCCAGCCGAGTAACGATATGAATCGCTGAATCAATGCCGTTGTTCAGATAATGACCTTTTAAATGATTGGCGATAGAACCACTAGGATGATACTGCGACGGAATACTTGTCATTCCAGCCGGCTTATCTAAAACAAGGATAAAGTCATCCTCAAACACGATATCAAGCGCTCCGAATTCCGCAAGCAACCGTTCATTCTCCTGCTCTTTCGGAAAAGTAATCCGCACATGCTCCCCCGTTTTCACACGATAAAGCACATTCTCTTCGTTTCCATTCACCTCAATCTTTCCATCCTCCGAAAATTTCACAGAAGTAAGAAGAAGCTTAGAAACATGTTTATTTCGTAAAAAAGTGCGCAACATCAGATTATCTTCCTCCGCCACGACATGCCATTCTAAATACATGATTATACCTCTTTTGTTTATGTTTATATTTATTTAGATCTTAGCTCTACCGAGTAAGATCTAAAATTCTGCTACCGACAAATTGAGCGAAAGCGTGTGTATTCAGGAGATTCGGTGGAAGCCGGAAGCGGAGCGTACTTGTGTACGTGAGAACCGGAAGTCCGCCGAATCTCCTGAATGCGAACGCTTGCCGCCGATTTACATCACATATACACCTATTCCTCAATAAACGAGTCGTGTACCCTTTTCCAAAATGGAAACGATCGGAATCGCGCAAACATCACTTTTTGCTGGGCGACGTCATATCTAATCTCGTGAACATCGCGATGCAGAATACTCAAGTGATCCATCGATACTTGAAAATCTTTGTCGTTTACTGGCTTTAATGTTACGGAATGGTGTTTTGGTAAAATAAGTGGTGAACCTATCGTCCGGTATACGCGATTGTTGATCGATGCCATCTCGGTCAACTGCATGGCCTCAATGGATGGATGCATCAGTGCACCACCCAGCGCTTTATTATACGCCGTTGTTCCAGAAGGCGTCGACATGCATAAGCCATCACCACGAAAACGCTCAAAGTGAGAACCGTTGATTTCAACATCCACAACGAACGGCCCGCCGGAACTTTTCACGGTAGATTCGTTAAGCGCTAAATAGACTTTCTCTTTACTACCGCCATATTTAATCGTCGTTTTTAAAAGTGGATAAGCCGCTGTATCATATTTTCCTTCGACAATCGCAAAAACTAATTTTTCCGCCTCGGATGGGCGCCAGTCTGCATAGAATCCCAAATGACCGGTATGAATGCCGACAAAAGTTACTTTATCCAAACGATGTTGGTACTCATGGAAAGCCGCGAGCAACGTTCCATCCCCACCGATAGAAATCACAATCTCGGGTTCTGCCTCATCATATTCCATGTCAAAATCATCGAAATAACCGATCATTTTGAGGCGTAACAGATCCGACTTTTCATCACCTCTTGACGTGACTACATACTTCATCATTACTTCTCCCCTATTCTTTACACAGACGAATCATCCCATTAATTTTTTGGCAATGTATGATGGTTCGCATTTTTGTCTTTTGGCACTTCTTTATTTTTTGTGAAGTAGACCTGCGCTTCTTGCACTTCTTCACGAATTTCGCTCATTTCTTCGTCCAGTCGAAACGCGGCTTCGGCTGCACGCTTTAGCCGTAGATTAATATCTTCTGGAAATTCACCTTGATATTTATAGTTCAGCGAGTGCTCGATTGTCGCCCAAAAATTCATTGCCAACGTTCGGATTTGAATCTCAGCTAAAATTTTCTTCTCACCTTGTACCGTCTCAACTGGGTACTCAATCACCACATGATAGGAGCGATAACCACTCGGTTTTTTATTTGTAATGTAATCGCGTTCTTCAATAATTCGAAAATCATTGCGCTGGCGTAGTAAAGAAACAACGACATTAATGTCATCCACAAACTGGCACATCATTCGAAGTCCTGCAATATCTTGCATCTCCTCCACTAGACGATCCAGCGGAATATCCTTCTTGTTCGCTTTATCCAAAATACTCGAAACAGGCTTCACGCGGCCGGTCACGAACTCGATTGGCGAATGATTATTGGCTAATTGAAACTGTGAACGCATTCCCTTTAGTTTAATTTTCAGTTCTTCCACTGCTTGTTTATATGGCGCTAAAAAATCTTCCCAATGATTCAAAACACTCACCTCATATGTCGATTTTCATTATGTGATAAACTTGCTCGCCTTCTATTTTAGCATATTTGTGAGCCTTTTCCTCCTATTTACATCTATCTTTTTTGATTTCCGTTATTTGTGTTAAAATAGAGATATCAGTCCATCGAGGAGGACATTTAAAATGACAATGACAAAGCTACGTGAACTACTCGAAAACGGTCACTATCCCGCTGCAAAAAATGTCGCCGAAAAAGCGCTTCAATTTGATCCAGACAATGCTCTTCTGAACTATTATGCCGCTTGGAGTTGTGATGGTTTAAGCTTAGAAAACGCAGCGATCCCTTACTATGAAAAAGCACTCGTTTTAGGTTTGCCGCCTGAGGATCTTGCAGATGCTTATATTGGCTTGGGTAGCACATACCGCGCAGTTGGTAACTACGAAAAAGCCGGAGAAACTTTTCAAAAAGCGCAGACCGATTTCCCAGAAAACAAAGCGATCGCCGTATTTGCAAGCATGGCCTTATACAACGCGAAAAACTACAAAAATGCGATGTCGCTATCAAGATCATCGGCGAAACATCTAATGATCCAACGATCGTCGCTTATAAAAAAGCAATTCTCAACTACGCGGGCGATCTGGATGCCACATGGAATTAATTTTAAAAAGGAGCGTGTATCCATGAGTAAAGAGCTAGAAATTGAATTCAAAAATATGCTGATAGAAGACGAATATCAGCTATTAATCCACGAATTCCGCTTGGAAGATAAAGACTTCTTCACACAAACGAACTATTATTTCGATACTTCTGAGTTCAAACTAAAAGAAAAACTGGCAGCATTACGCATTAGAAAGCGAGCAGTCAATTATGAACTTACTTTAAAAACGCCCGAGCAAATAGGGCTGCTTGAGACAACACAAATTTTAGCAGAAGATCAAGTGACTGCAATTCTAGATGGCGCTAATATTCCTGTTGGTCAAGTCCGTGATACATTAAAAGCACTTGGAATTGATCACGAAAGCCTCCTCCTGTTTGGTTCCCTTACGACCACGCGCGCCGAAATACCTTACAAAAATGGATTGCTCGTCTTTGACAAAAGTTTTTACAGCGACACGCATGATTTTGAATTAGAATACGAAGTTCCTGACTTTGAAAAAGGACAGATCCTATTCGATCTCTTTTTATCCGATCACAACATCCCAAAACGGCCAACAAAGAATAAAATAATACGTTTGTATGAAGCAGTTTATACCGAAAAATAAATACCGCACTCTCACTGGTTGATCGCGCATACATTGATTATATTTCTACCTTGTCTATCCATCCAATGTAACAATTTCGTCAAATTTCGATAATGATTTTTTAGGTTTTTGATGGCAATCATTTGTTAAATGAAGCTTCCACTGCTAAAATATAGTTATGGTAGTATGAATGATGTCATGACATATTCAGCAAACAGCCTCGTCAGAAAATAGACCATTCGCATATACTTTGTCTAATCAAGAGAGATTAGAATCTGAAAAACAGGTGATAGCAATGATAAACCAAAATTTATATCTTCAATCGGTCTGTAATAGCAAGCCTATTGAGATTTATCTATTTTTCGACCCGGCTTGTACGGATTGCTGGAATATGGAACATACGATACGGAGGTTGCAGATGGAATATGGCAACTACTTTAAGTTGCGCTATGTCCTCCATAATAACCTGCAAACGGTGATGAATCGGCAGAAACGAAATGCCTGTACGATTCCACAACCTGAAATGGCCCACATGTCTTATATTTCCTGCTTAGCTGTGAAAGCCGCTGAACTTCAAGGGAAGAAACAAGGCATTGATTTCTTGCGCAAACTACAAGAATCCCATTTTATCGATGAAAAAGATATTTCTGAAGCTGATGTTCTATACGAAACCGCTCGAATGGTTGGACTTGATTTGATTGAGTTCAAAAGCGATCTACAGTCTAATCTCGCTAAGCGTGCCTACATTGGTGATCAAAAAGTGGCGCATGAGATGGAGATCGACGAAAACCCAACGGTTGTCTTCTTCAATCGAAATATTGAAGATGAGGGCTTAAAGATTAGCGGCTTGCATCGTTATGATGTATATGTGCATATCCTTTCCGAGTTGCTCAATCACTTCCCAGAACCAAAAGCAACACCAACGCTTGAGGAATACATGGAAGAAGTCCAGATTTCTACAACGAAAGAGATAGCTAGTTTATATGCTTTACCTGAGAAACAAGTAGAACGTCAAATGAAGAAGTGGCGTTTGCAACAAAAAGTTACAATGGTCGACTCTAAAGATGGTCAAACGCTTTGGAAATACGTCGCTCTATAAAAAATCAAAAAAGATGAACCTTTACCTGTCTCCTTGTGTGGAACAGGCGAAGATTCATCTTTTTTGATTGCGCTATACTGTTTTTTCTCTAATTGGAACAATATGATTATTTCCCCAATTATTCTCGTACTCCCATCCTGTCAACTCTTCTACTACTTCTTTTGTATGTTGGTCCACTGTTTCCATAGAACCACCTTCTTGGAGACGTGCAATTTCATTTAACAAAACTTTGTGATTCGCTCTCGTTAATTTAAACTTGCTTGAGATAAATAGACCAAATAGCGCGAAGACAATTGTACCAATACCGAACACAATGATGATACCTCCAATCGCACTACTCGATTGAACCGCTTGCTTCGAAACAAAACCAAAGCTTTCTAAAAAAGCACCAACTAAAAGAATCGCCACAGATTGCACGAACTTCCGCGTAAATGTCATCATACCTGCAAATATACCTTCTCGTCTTTTACCTGTCAGCATTTGGTCGACATCAGCCACAAAACTATAAATATTCCAAGGTACATAGAAAGTCCCGCTTCGGCCAATCCCCATGATAATCGAAACCACATAAAGCATCAGCAAAATTTGGGCGACGGCAAAATAGTAAATCGCAATGAATCCTAATATCCCACCAATAACTGTTGTTAAAGCAATTTTATAAGCCGCTCCATTTCCAAATTTAATACAGAACCATGCGAAAATCGGTACAAATATAATTTGAACGACAGCCATTGTACTCAAAAGCTTAGACGCCAACACCGCATCTTGACCAATAGCAAACGCTATGAAAAAGGCAAAAGTGGCGCCGAAGATATCTTGCGCGAGAAAAGCACCCGTATACATAAGTACGTGTAAGCGGAATGTTTTCACTTTAAACGTGGAAATCAGTTCTTTAAACAGATATCTCATGTCATTTCTAAAGGAATCCTGCTCCTGCTCACTCTCTACAACAGGCTGTTCCCAAGTAAATTTGTATAAGCAAAACATAATAATCGCGTAAATAATAGAAAAACAGATCCCCATCAATAGGAATGACGTTGGAGAATCTTCCCCATAAATTTGGATTAATACGCCCGGCAACCATGAAGCTAGGAAAGTCGCTCCTTGTGAAAATAGCAAACGAACTGTCGTTAACTTAGAACGCGTATTGAAGTCTCTCGTCATCTCAGCTGGCAACGTCTCGTATGGCACTGTGATTAGTGAAAATACAAATCCAAACATAACGTAAGTAAGTAAATAATACCAATAACCACCGAATCCAACGGTCCACATCAATGCGTAAGTTAAAGATAGTGGCATACCGATTAGGAAGAAAAAGCCCCGTCTACCGAAACGTTTTCCTAATTTCGTTTTATAAAAGTTATCTGTAACGTAGCCCATCAATGGATCAAAGAAAGCATCGACAAAACGACCAATTGCTACAATCGATGTCGCTTGCACAGGCGTCAAGCCAGCAATATTCGTATAAAAAAAGATTAACCATAAACCTGCGATGGCAAACGCTCCACCACCAAATACATCACCCGCACCATAGGACAAAATTGTCTTAAAGCCTATTTTTGGATTTGCTGTTCTATTTATCATGTTCATAACTCCCCTTTATTTTGATGTGTCCGTTAAACACCGGAATATGCTGAAAATCCGCCATCTACTGGAATAACTATGCCCGTTATAAAACCAGATGCTTCCTCATTCGCTAAAAACTCAAGCGTTCCTAGAAGTTCCTCTGGTTCACCAAAGCGCTCAAGCGGCGTATGGCTAATAATTTTTTCCGCCCGATCCGTTAGCTGACCATCCTCCGCAATGAGCATTTTTTCATTTTGCGTGGTTAGAAAGAAACCTGGGGCAATGGCGTTGACACGAATACCGACCTTTGACATATGCACCGCTAACCATTTCGTAAAATTACTAATCGCTGCTTTTGCGCCGCTGTATGCAGGAATTTTCGTTAACGGTGTATCAGCATTCATGGAAGAAATATTGATGATCGAACAACCGGCTCTCCCAATCATGTCTTTAGCAAATACTTGTGTCGGCAACAATGTCCCCATATAATTCAAATGAAAGACGGATTCAACCCCCATTTCCTTCAAGTCAAAAAACGTTTTTAGCGTTGCATCGTGCAAATCTTCTGCAGCAAAATATTCTTTAGAAGTCGTACCATCTGGGTGATTACCACCAGCCCCGTTAATTAAAATGTCGCAAGGTCCGAATACTTCCAAGACTTGCTTATGGGCCGCCTCCAAACTCGCTCGTTCGAGTACGTCAGCTGCTAAACACATGGCTTGTCCACCGGATGCTTGTATTTCTTTTGTCACAGCATCACCCTTCACTAAATCGCGACAGAGAATCACAACTTTTGCCCCACGCGCTGCCATTCGCTTTGAAAAAGAAACACCTAGAACACCCGATCCACCAGTAATGACAACCACTTTATTTTTTAAATTTGCTTGGCTCATTTTATGCCTCCATATATGTTGAAATTTTGGAATTTGCATCGTTCTTTTTTCTAACAGCCTCCCAAAGCCCTCCGAGGTAAACGGCTCCTAGTGCGCGGTCATATAGCCCGTATCCTGGTTTCCCAGTTTCTCCCCAAATCATTCTGCCGTGGTCTGGCCGAATCGGACCTGCAAAGTCGATATCTGATAGTGCCTTAATAATTTCATACATATCAATCGATCCATAAGCAGACATGTGCGCGGATTCCTGAAAATCTTGGTCACCAGTGCGCTTAATATTACGTGCATGCATAAAATGAATTCTCTGCTTCTTCCCAAAATAGCGAATCATTTCTGGTAAGTCGTTGGTCGGACTCGCTCCCAGAGAACCCGTACAAAAGCAAAGCCCATTGTGAGCGCTATCCACGATATTTATGAAGCGCGTTAAATTTTCTTTATTCGTGATAATACGAGGTAGCCCAAAAATCGACCATGGTGGATCATCTGGATGAATCGCCATTTTTACGTCTACTTCTTCCGCAACAGGAATGATTTTCTTAATAAAGTAAGTGAGATTTTCCCATAGTTGCTCCTCATCCACGAAACGATACTGATCAAATAGTATTTCCAAATCTTCTTTGCGATAGCTTTCATCCCAACCTGGTAGACTCAGCTCGCCTTGAAGTGGGTCCATTTTTTCAACGATTGCTTTTTCATAGCTAAGACAAGTTGATCCATCTGGTAACGGATAATCTAAGGAAGATCTGGTCCAATCAAATACAGGCATAAAATTATAACAAATGGTTTTAATACCACAGCTTGCCAGATTACGAATCGTTTGTTGATAGTTTTCAATATAGCGCTCTCTCGTTGGCAAACCTAGTTTAATATGCTCGTGCACTGGTACACTTTCAATCACTGATAACACAAGGCCTTTACTTGTTATTTTATCCACTAGCGCTTGAATTTTTTCGACGGACCAAACTTCGCCAACTGGCACATCGTAAATCGCAGACACAATTCCTTTCATTCCTGGAATCTGTCGTATATAATCTAGTGAAATTGGGTCACTATCCCCATACCATCGAAATGACATTTCCATCTTGTTTACTTCACTCCTGTTCCTCTTTCAATTCCTCAGCCATTACAGCTCTATTTGAAAATAATTTTTCGCGTTATAAAACGAGATATCTTGTACCATTTGACCGACAAACTCGTAATCTCGAGGGACTTCACCAGCTTCCATCCAGCCGCCAATGAGCTGACAAAGAATGCGCCTGAAATACTCATGTCGCGTATAGGATAAGAAACTCCGTGAATCCGTCAACATCCCAACGAACGTACTAATTAATCCAGCTTCCGCCAAGGCTGTCATCTGCTGCATCATGCCTGTTTTTTTATCGTTATACCACCAACCAGAGCCGAACTGTATTTTGCCTTTTTGCCCGCTTGCTTGGAAGTTTCCAATTGTGCTGGCAATTAAATCGTTGTGATTCGGATTTAACGTATAAATAATCGTTTTCGGTAAGCAATCCTTCCTTTCTAAACTATTTAAAAGCTGATTCAACGGTTTCGCTAATGGAAAATCATTGATCGAATCGAACCCACTATCTGGGCCCAATTCGTTAAAACGTTTCGTGTTGTTATTACGAATCGCACCAATATGCCATTGCATCACCCAGCCTAACTCGCTATATTGCGCTGCTAAAAATTGTAGTAAGAACGTCTTATACTGCTTTTCTTCCACGATGTTCAATACCTTTCCATCACAAGCTTTTGCAAATAGCGTACTCGCCTCCGTCAAAGTGACCGTTTCGTAAAAGAGAAACTCAAAACCATGATCAGCAACGCGGCAACCAACTTCATGAAAATATTGAACACGGTTCTCTAATGCCTGTAAAAAATCTGGAAGTTCCGTTATCTCCCTGTTTGATACCGCACCAAGTTCTTCCACGAACAATTGGAATGTCGGTTTGTTAATTTCCAAAGCCCGATCCGGACGGAATGTTGGTAGTACTTTTGCTTCGATCGCTTTATTATCCGCCATTTGCTTGTGGTATTGGAGGGAATCAACGGGATCATCCGTTGTACAAATCACTTTCACTTGGCTGCGCTGAATAATGCTTTGCGGGCGAAGATCCTCGAATTGCAATTGCTCTTGACAGTGATTCCATAAAAACTCCCAATCAGCCGCCTGAACAACACCGTCAAAATTAAAATAACGTTTCAATTCCATATGTGACCAGTGATACAGCGGATTCCCTATCGTATACGGTAATGTTTCTATCCAAGCTCGGAATTTTTCTTTATCGCTCGCATCACCTGTAATCAATCGTTCGTCGACACCGAAACTACGCATCGCTCGCCACTTATAATGGTCACCCGCTAACCAAATTTGAGTGATGGTATCAAAGGGCTTATTCTCTGCAATTTCCTTTGGGCTCAGATGACAGTGGTAATCATAGATTGGCATCTTTTTCGCGTAGTCATGGTATAAGATTTTGGCGCTATCTGAATCTAATAGAAATTGCTCATCCATAAAATGCATCATGCGCCTTCCTCACATTCGGATACAAGAAAACAAAAACGGCCAGCTTGTGACTCCAATTTTTTCCCATTAACAAAGAGTGGTCTTTTTTCATTCGCCGGTAAATAAAAGTTCATTTGCTCGTACGGTAGTTGATAGCCGCCTGTTTTCGTTACACGCACATCGATTTGATTCGTCGCAACTGTGAGTACAAAATGAATTTTCGCACAACTTGTATCAGAAATAACAGAGACACCATCGTCTTCAAATAACGTATACTCACTTTGACCCTCAAGCGCGTGAGGAAACAGCTTCATCCCTCTCGTTTCTTTTCTTGTCGCAAACGTCACTTGATCATCGTTCATCGGAATCATACTGCCAGCTTTTACAAGTAAAGGTGGTTTATCAAAAGGCGCTGGTAATAGGACTGTTTGACCGCCTTCATACCAATTTTCAGTATGATAGTCATACCAGCCATCTACACATTCTGGTAAATAGACTTGCCTTGTCGTCGCACCTTTGTCTACAACGGAAGCCACTAACATCGCGTCACCTAATAGAAAGTCATCACTTGGCTCAAATGTTTTTTCATCTCCACCAAATTCATAGAAGACTGGACGAATAATCGGGCGATAATACGCGTGTGCTTCATAAAGGGCATTATATAAATACGGTGTCAACTGGTAGCGAAACTTGATTAAATGTTTAATATCTTCCGCTACTTCTGGATACATCCACGGCACATTGACAGTTTGATCTGAATTCCAAGAATGAATCGTGAAACGTGGATGGAATATCCCATTTTGCACCCAGCGAACTAATAATTCTGGTTCCGGTGCAGGGCCAGCGAAGCCACCAACATCATGACCAATATTATAAATACCAGATAAACTTAAGCCTAATCCCATTTTGATATTGTATTTAAGGGCTTTCCACTCGGTATAATTATCTCCTGACCAAGTTTGTACATAGCGTTGCATACCAGGACAGCCCGAACGAGAGATGAGATAAGGGCGCAAATGGGGCGCATACTCCTTCTGTGCTTCATACGATGCCTTCATCATTAATAACGGCTGAATAGCTCGAACCAGTTCAAAATCAATCCCCGCGCCAAAACCGTTACACTTAGCGTCTTTCGTCCAAATCTCGAACTCGTTATTATCATTCCAAGTAGAATCAATATTTAATTTTAAAAGCTGTTCTGTTACTTGCTCTTTCCACCATGCGATCGTCTTTTCATTCGTAAAGTCTAAGTAGGCACCAGTTTCATCCCAAAATTGGGCTTTCTCCTCCGCTGTTCCTGTGGCATCTTGGATAAACATATTTGCTTCAGCTAACGCTTGATACTTTGGGTGATCCGTTAGCAAACACGGTTTAATGTTCGCACAAAGTCGAACGCCCTTGTCATGGAACGTTTGAAAAAGCTGCTCTGGTTCTGGGAATTTATCTTTATTCCAATGGAAGACATAACGCTTATCTTCAATCGATGTATAGCCCGATGATAGTTGGAAAGAATCACAAATGATATCGTGTTCTTCGCATAACGCAAGAAACTTATGTAACTGTACTTGCGCATCTGGTGCATCCGTATACGTCATCGTTGAGCCCGAATAACCGAGGCTCCATCTTGGCGCAAAAATTGTTTGGCCTGTGAGCCATGAAAATTTCTCAACCACTTGTTTCATATCTGGTCCAAGGATAATATAATAATCTAAATCACCGTCAACGGCTTGATAATAGCGATACAAACCATGATAATTATCCATTTCATTCCCCATATCAAAAGTAGACTGTGACATGTTGTCATAGAAAATCCCAAAGGAAATTTTTGTTTCGGGCTGGTAAGTCAAATAATACGGGATATGCTTATACAAAGGATCCGTCGTTTCCGCATCATAGCCCATTGGGTCTAAACTATGCATCCGGTAGCGTCTTCCGTGACGATTCATTTCCCCACTTTTCTCTCCAAGACCGTAATACTGCTCCCGGCGATCTCTTGCCAAATAATGATAGATGCCTTCACCTAGCGATCCATCAAAATTGTAGGCCTGTGTCGCCCGATCCTGAGCAAATTGTCTGAATTCACCACTTTGCTCATCACGCGCATACCAAGTGATTTGGAAACCCTCTAAACGAATCGCTACTTTCATCCTCGCCGTTTCGATGTAAAAATGGTCTGCCCCTTGCTCCGTTTTATACGCTGGTAAAGAAAATAAGCTTGTATCTAGGCGATCTCGTCCGTTAAATGGGACGTCCTCTAAGCCTGGTGCGACTAGCCACGTTTTATCTATTTTTGGCTGTTCGCCTTTTGTGACAAACACCCGCACGATATCCTCTTCTAAAACATAACAACGTGCATCTATATTTTCTTCAGGTAGCTTAAATACGAGACAATTATCCTTCTCCTCTGTTAACTGAAATAAATAACTATTTTTTATAGACAAATTATTCACATCCCTCTTTATTTATTCATGCGTGGCGCTAGCTAAAATTTCTTGAAGTTGCTGACCATATGCTTTCAAGCCGGTTACACCATCTTTTCGATAAATACGCACTAAATCACTACCAATACCTACGCAATCTGCTCCAGCCTGAAACCAATCCAGTATATTTTTCTCATTCACGCCTCCTGTTGGCATTAACTGCACGGATGGGATAACTGATTTAACCGCTTTCAAAAATGGTGCTCCAACGATGTTAGCAGGGAATATTTTCACTAAACTGCTCTGATATTTTTGTGTAGCTGCCACTTCTTTCATTGACATTGCCCCTGAAAAAACAGGAATTCCGAGTGTTTGCCCAGCTTCTGCGACTTCTTCAATCAAGTAAGGTGAGACAAGAAAATCTGCCTGATGATTAAAACAATCTGTTGCCTCCTCTTCCGTAATAATCGTCCCAGCGCCCACGAGCACATCTGCCTGGTATTTATTTTTCAACATATCAATAAGTGTCGGTGCTTCTGGTACTGTCATCGTAATTTCAATCATTTTGATGCCAACTTCAATCATTGTCTCACTAATCTGCTTTGCTTCTTCAAAACTATCCGTCCTAACAACGACAACAATTTTTTCACGTACTAAACGTTCCTGTACATCTAGCATACAAATTCCCCCTATACTTTATGTCTATCATTCACTTGCTCATTTTTGAGGGTAGATTAGCGATCTACCATTTCTAACTCACCTAAAACAGCTTGTACCTCCTCATAATAAGGCAAACCTTCGTTATCTCCTTTTACACTAACAACCATCGAACCCACTGCATTGGCAAAGTTTAGCGCCTGTTCGAAAGACTGACCTTTTAATAATGACGAAATAAATCCGGCATCAAATCCATCTCCAGCGCCAACCGTATCAACTACCGCCCTTGGCTGAACCGCTGCTACGTCAAAAATCGTTTGCTGATCAGAACCAATCGCACCTTCTGCGCCCCTTTTGATAACGACTTGCTGCACACCATACTGATGAAACCCTGCTAAATAATCGTGTAGTGGCATCTTACCAAGTAGCATCTCCGCCTCTTCTTCACCTGTCAGTAAAATATCGACATCAGGCAAAATCGATTCAATAAAGGCCTTGGCTTCCTTCATCGTCCACATTTTCAAACGAATATTTGGATCGAATGAAATAAGCAAACCATGCTGTTTCGCTAGTTTAATCGCATATTGGACCATTTCTTGATTATGCTGATGAATCGATGGAAAAACGCCTGTAATATGCAAAACCTTTGCCCCGCGAAAATAAGCGCTTTCAAAATCGGACTCTGACAAGGCTTCTGTAGGAGAGTTCTCCCGATAGTAAAATGACTTACTCGAACCATCAGAAAGCACTTCACGAAAATAGACAGAAGTCGAATAGCCATTAACGAACTCGACATGCGTCACATCCACACCTTCTCCTCTAGCAAACGAAAAGATATAGCGACCAAAATCATCATTGCCTAGCTTGCTAATCCAACCTGGTTTCACGCCTAAACGGGCGCAACCGATAGCAAAATTTAACTCCGCACCGCCAGCCTTTCTTTCAAATTGAGGACAAAGACGTAAAGCTCCTTCCTTCATTGGATACATCGAAATTAACGCATCCCCTAATGTGATAACATCCAAAATAACAAACACCTACTTTTCTACAATTACTAAACCGGTTTATGAAGTGATTTTACCAGATTATATGCGTTAGTGCAACAGAAATAGTAAATATTTTTCATTTTCTCACATGTATCACTTTTCCGTAACGAACAGCAGTTCAATGGCACTTTACTGAAAAACAAAGTATACTAATGGGTAGTGAGCTTTATTAAGAGAGGAGTAGATGCTATGAAAAAAAAGAGCATAACGATTGACGATGTGGCGAAAAAAGCAGGCGTTTCTAAAAGCACCGTCTCGCAATACTTAAATAAGCGCTACGAATATATGAGTCAAAGTACCCGCGAAAATATTGAACAAATCATTCATGAGCTTAATTTCCATCCAAATGAATCTGCCCGCAATTTAAAAAATAAAAAGACAACTATCGTCGGTATTGTGGTGGCAAACATTCGCCATGCCTTCTCAACAGAAATGATTCGAATTATTGAAAACGCGCTAGAAGCCCAAGACATATACGTCATTATTTGCAATGCCGATGATAATCCACAAAAAGAAGAGCATCATATTCGCGCCTTACTTTCTCGTAAAGTAGACGGTCTCATCATTTTTCCAACTGAAACGAATGCAACTATTTACCGCCAAATACTGAAAGAAGAGATACCTGTTGTATTCATTGATCGGATTGTCGACGGCCTTTCTGTTGATACGATCCTGCTAGATAACCAAATGGCGGCGTCACTTGCTGTTTCGACACTTGCTGCTAGCGGTCATAACAAAATTGCCATGCTAACACTACCAACAAGATCTGCTATTTCTCCTCGGATTGAACGAATTGAAGGATATAAGACTGCCTTAACTGCTTGCAAAATCCCTTTCAATCCGGACTATATCTACTCAGATGAATTACATACATTGCAGGCTGGCTTAACAAAAATATTCCAATTAGCAGATAGACCAAATGCGCTTATTGCAGGGAATGATCTTATTTTACGCGAGATTTTGCATTTTTTAAAAGTTCAAAAACTGACAATCCCCTCAGACGTAGCGGTAATTGGCATTGATGATGTTTCCTATGCAGATATTTATCAGCCTAGCTTAACAACAATTGCGCAACCAACAGAAAAAATGGGACTAAAAGTAGCCGAAATTATTTTGAATCGCCTACAAAACAAAGAAAAAAAAGACCCTGAGCTCTATCGTTTCGCGCCTGAATTAAAGAAAAGAGATTCTTCTTAAAATCAGTTCTAAGGCAGGACGTTTGGTGTAGCTCGATTTTCTAACATGAAACATATTTTTTTCATCACACGTCTTATTTTAATACCTTTTCTTTCTTTGTTAATTCTAATCAAACTTTCATCAAAATAATGCGGTATTTTCATGCACATGCTTTAATATAGAGAATGTAAAGCAAGGACAGCAATTAGTTTTACCCCCCTTTTTCTAATTGTGTTGTCCCTTGACAAACTCCTTTTTTCGACCAGCCTCCCCTAGCTGGTCGTTTTTTTAGGTTCTGTAGCAAAAAAAGAGTAAGCGACTGTTTATTAGTCGCTTACTCTTTTTTTCGTGCCAGTGTTTACATGTGTTCTAAACGCTCAATTCGACTTGCTATAGGCGGATGGGAATCAAACATTCCTGCCTTCTCTTTTTTCTTCTTCTCACCTTTTGACGGGGTCGTGAAGTAAATCGATTCAGAAGCAGCACTCGGTTGCTTCATTTTTGTTGTATCGCCACCAATTTTGCGAAGGGCATCTGCCAAACCTTGGGGGTTACGCGTCAGTTCAATCGCTGTGGCATCCGCCAAATACTCACGGTTACGGCTAAGCGCGAATTGAATCGCCGTCGCAATAATTGGCGCCAAGATAACAAAGACAAGGGCAACAATATAGATAATAGCTTGTGCACCACCACCGCCATTGTTATCGTTACTTTTCCGATTATTGTTCCCACCAGTGATGCTACCCCAGAAGAGCATGCGCATCGCTAAATCGGATAGAATCGCAACGACAGCAACGAGGGCAATCGCAATTGTAGAAAGTCGAATATCGTAGTTACGAATATGTGCCACTTCATGAGCGATAACGCCTTCTAGCTCATAGCGCTCCAACTTATTCAGCAGACCTCGTGTCACCGCAACAGCACCTTTTTCAGGCGAAATTCCCGTAGCAAAAGCATTGGGACTCGGATCTTCGACAATGTAGACTTTCGGCATCGGAATACCTGCTACCATCGCCATACTTTCTACTGTATCCCAAAGTACTGGTTCCTGATCTTTAGACGTGACTTCCTTCGCCCGATTCATCGTCATAACGACCTTCGAACTGGAAAAAATCATGATCGCAATATAAATAGCACCGATGACAGCTGCCATAATCAAGCCGTTCAGGTAATTATTATAGACCAAAATCCCAATCGCACAACCGACTAGCATCACAAAAATGAAGAATCCTAAAACAATGAACACTGTCTTACGCTTATTAGCCGCTATTTGTTCAAATAACATGGCGCATTCTTCCTTTCAGTGTTTTAGAATTGAACTTTTGGAACCACTTTTTCTTCTTCTGGTGTTGCAAGCATGTCGCGTTTCGTGAACCCGCCCATTTTTGCAACGATGTTAGACGGTACAGATTCAATTTTTGTGTTATACGTCATCACTGTTGTGTTGTACAGTTGGCGTGAATAAGCCACTTTGTTCTCTGTTGTTGCGAGTTCATGTTGCAACTCGATAAATGACGTGTTCGCTTTTAAATCTGGGTAAGACTCTGCCAACGCAAAAACGGATTTCAGCGCGCCTGTTAGCATATTATCTGCTTCCATTTGTTCGCCGCGACCATCTGCTGGAGCTTGCGTCATCATATTACGAGCTTCCACCACTTTTGCGAGTGTTTCTTTCTCGTGTGCAGCGTAACCCTTGACCGTTTCGATTAAATTGGGAATTAAATCAAAGCGACGTTTCAGTTGCACATCAATCTGTGCCCACGTTTCTTCTACTCTGTTGCGATATTTGACAAGGCTGTTATACAGTCCGAAATAAATCAAGACGAGTATGACAACAACCGCGATAGCAATAATCCATCCTATCATGTTCATACAACTCCTTTTCTCGTTTGTTTTCATTATAACAGCGTTTCTAAGGAATCACAATCATTCAGCGGGCCGGCAAACGCTCACCTCCGTCGTTAAAAGCTCTGTTCCAGTGCTCACATACTCTAGTATGCTCCGCCCTGGTACTCGCTTTTGCCGGCCCGCTGATGTTTAGTGGTATGAGGCGCCTTGCGTAAAAACATAATTTTTTTAGGCTTTGACTCGTTTTTTGGCTACCCGTTCTTCTTTTTTCTTGCGCATGAAATAAAATGCTTCTACTGGATGGTCCACCGTCATTTTTACTGTCATCATCGCGTTTGGTGCGCGCTCAATTGGCTTGTCATGTTCATCCCAAAGATCTTTCACGATTTGTTTAAACCCTACTTCTCCTGGACCGTAAAATTCAATTTCTTCACCGATGCCAAAATTGTTTCGCTGTTGAAGCGTCGCGATTTTTGTTGTTGGATCATAATCTAATACTTGTGCTGCGAACGCGTATTGCGGAATTTTGCGAGTTTTGCCAAATAATTGCTCGTCTTCAGTTGGTTCTTGGTAGAAGAATCCCGTCGATAACTCGCGCTGGGCTACTTTCCAAAGTTCAGCTTCCCATGCCGGGTCAAACACGAAATTATCAGGATCGGCACAATAGGCATCCACGACTTTCCGATACACACTTGCCACCGTCGAAACATAATGAATCGACTTCATCCGACCTTCAATTTTGAGGCTATCAACACCGGCTTCCACCATGTCAGGAATAAAGCGAATCATCGAAAGATCCACTGCGCTCATCGAAAATGGCTCTTCATCCTCCTCCACCAAGTTACGCGGCACGCCATTATCGATTTCAAAAAGGTCATACTTCCATCGGCAGCTTTGCGCACAACCGCCACGATTCGCGTCCCGATTCGCCATATGGTTCGACAGCGTGCAACGACCAGAATACGAAATACACATCGCGCCGTGAATGAACGCCTCCATCTCGACATCCGTATGTTGACCGATTTCCTGAATCTCACTCATGCTGACTTCACGCGCCAAAACCACGCGCTCCAAGCCCTGTTGCTTCCAGAATTCAAGGGTCTTATAATTCGTTGCCGAAGCCTGCGTCGACAAATGAACCGGCAAACCTGGCGCATCCGCAAAACAAATACTAATTAGCGCTGGATCCGACACGATCACTGCATCAATCCCAATGTCACGAAGCGTCCGGAAAAATTCACCAGCACCTTCTGTGTCCCCGTCATGCGCGACCATATTCGCCGCCACATACACTTTCGCATCGCGCGCGTGCGCAAATGCCACACCTTCTTGCATTTCTTCATACGAGAAATTCCCTGCACGCGAGCGAAGTCCAAAAGCCTGTCCACCAATATATACAGCGTCCGCACCGTAGCGAATCGCAATTTTTAACTTCTCTAAATTTCCCGCCGGTGCTAAAACTTCCGGCTTCTTCACTATTTTTCTTCCAGTCATTGTTATGCCCTCCTCATTTTACCTCGTCTGGTTGTTTCAAAAAGAATCCGGTTCCAAGTACACGCGTCTCCGGCTGCAACTTTGCTAAACGGTTCACAAATGTTTCCGCCACAAAATCCCCGGCAATCAGCGCCTCTTTCGCCTTCACAAATAGTGCCACAATCGCGACAAAATCCGCGCCTGGCAACAAGACACCGTCCAATTTCCAAGTTCGGAGCCCCGCATTATACACCCGTTCCAAATAAGGCATCAGCGACAAATCTTCCGTCGAAAAAATATGCGTCCCGTTCTCATCCTCATAGATTGGCAACTGGCTATCCGCGTCGTTCGGCTCACGCAAATAAAGTCCGCGATCCTTCGACGTATCATCTTTTATCTCTACAATGTTTTGGTAATTCGTCACGAGTTTGCGCTTCGACTGGTGGATACACGTTGGGCCATACACTTGCACCTCAATCGGCACATCCATTTTCTCCGTAATCGCTTCAAGCTCAATCAGCGTCAACTCGCGCGCCATGACAGCACCCACAGCACCCTGTTTCACCCAAAAATCTACCTGTTCCGCGCTCGTTACAAACGTTTGCGCATCATAGATAAACGGTAAATCGAGTTCCATTTCATGCAACATAAAAACAACACCCGGATCCCCTACCGTAATCGCGTCGATCTTCATGTTAGATAGTTCACGTAAATAATCAGGTAAATCGTGCAGATGCTCATTATGCATCAACGCATTCACGGCCACTAAGACCTTTTTCTCTGCTTCGTGCGCTTTGTTCGTAACTTCACTAACATCGGCGAGCGACAATGATTGCGGCATGCGCAGTCCAAATCGACTTCCCCCAACGTATAGCGTGTCTACCCCTGCGCCCAACAACAATTCAGCTTGCAAAACCGACTCTGCCGTGGCAATAATATTCATGTTTATCTCTCCTTTGATATGTTTAAAACCTACTTGAATAGATTAACATAGATATAGCAAGGCATCAAGCGCATTTTAAAACGAAATAATAACAACCTTCTTCCGCCTTTTTCAATCATCGCAGCCGGAATCACAAAAATGGCTCCTGTATCATACAGAAACCATCCCTTAGAACCGTACTTATTTTTTTAACAAATATCCTTGCTGTGGAGTTCCATTTATTTTCTTCATTTCTACTTTATCCTACCAAGTCCATATCCCCCAGCATCTAATATGCTAGAGCACTTTAAAAGAAGGATTGTTACACAACGCTAAATAAAAGTTGTATATACCGAAATCGGCTGACCAAATTCATCTAGAAGGAATAGAGCAATAGACGTAGACCCCGTCTCTATAATATCTGGGCTTTTATAGGTGAACGTTCCATCACTATTTGTTGTAAAAGTATGGAAATTCCCATTGACAAATAGCTGAATAGTATGATTAGGCAAGCTTTTCCCGTTAATTGTATTTGGGGGAGTCTGGCTAGAAAAAGATAATGTTAATGGTAAAAAATTATCCTTTATTCTTGGTTCTGCAGCCGTAATTTTCCCATTTTCTCTTTGAATAAAGCTCAGTGTATAGTCACCAGGTGGGTTCTCCGTAGGTGTAGGTGTAGGAATTTGAACGACGAAATTACCCTTGTTATCGGCTGTACTAGAACCCAACAGCGTCCCCGTATGATAAACAGAAATCGTTCCTCCAGGAGCACCTGTCCCGTAAATTTTACCAGTCAAATTCGTAATATAAGGCGTTTTTATTACAATAGGAGTAGTAGTATGAGCATGTCCCACCATAACATTCGTATTAGAAGTATAGCCACTCCAGAAGTGAACCCAATCTCCTTCGTCTAAGGTTTTTGGAAGCGTTATTTTAAATTTACCGCCACTAGGGACATAGAAGTACTTGCTTATGGAATTAGGATCAGCACTTTCAAAATAATAAGTGATAGCAGTCCCAGGAATACCTGATCCCGTAATAGTCGTACTTTCATTGTTGATTGGATCGACTGCGAAACCTGTGATTTGCGGCATTTTACCATCAGAATCCGCCTCTACAATATGTGATGTATTAAAAGATATACCAATCAAAATTAATAGCATAACCCCTAATACTGCTAACATTTTTGTTTGCTTGCTCAAAATAATCATTCCTCTCGAGTTTGGTTTTAAAAATAGGTACTAACATCTCTTTTTGTTAACGCCAAGTGCAAGAAAGCTATTATCTAAGTTCTGTAAGGCCTTCCTGTTCTTTCCCCAAGGTTGAATCAGGAAAAATGGATAGTAAATTATAATTAACCGTCATTACTTGATCAGTATTCTCTGCACACTCATTCAGATTAATCACCCCATTTTCTTCATATTTTTGTAAGCAGATCCGCCTCCTCACACCCCTATTTTACCACATTATGGATGACGCGAAAGTGACATAAAAATGTTTTTTTTAATCCTATACCGACATAAGAAAACGCTTACTTTTCATTCCAAAATATAGTCCACAAAAAAAGCACACCAAGCATCCAAAACTTAGAGGTGTGCTATTTGATATAAACATTAAAAAAGGCTAACCTAGCAACCAAATTATTCCTGTTCCTCTTCCTCCTCAATCCGCTCCAGCCTTAAAAGCCGCATTATCGGCCTATAATTTTGGCTCACAAGTCCTAATACCTCGACGAAAAACTCGACAATCACGAGTAACACCAAGATCAGCAAGAACGAGCCCCAAAACGTCGACATTGTAAAAATAAGAGCAAACAGCGAGAACAACGCCGAAATCGCATAAATCAAAATAACCGTTTGACGATGTGTAAAGCCAAGTTTCATCAGACTATGATGCAAATGTGATTTATCCGCCATCGCAATCGGTGTCCGATGCACAATCCGTCTAATGATTGCCAAAATCGTATCAAAAATCGGCACACCTAGAATCAGCACTGGCACAATGAGAGAAATAAACGTGACATTTTTGAATCCCATGAGCGACAGAATCGCGATCACGAATCCAAGGAACAGCGCGCCTGTATCCCCCATGAAAATTTTAGCGGGGTAGAAATTATAAGGTAAGAATCCCAGCGTCGCAGCTGCAAGTACCGCCGTAATCATAATAACGAGCGGGTCTCCCATCACAAATGCCATTCCCATAATCGTTAGTAGCGCAATCGTGGAAACCCCAGCAGCAAGACCATCGAGACCATCAATTAAATTAATCGCATTCGTGATCGCTACAATCCAAACAATTGTAAGCGGAATCGCAAGGTAGCCAAAGTGCCACTCACCACCGAATGGCAGATTAATAAACGTAATATTAATCCCGCCCCAGAACACAATAATTCCCGCAGCAACGACTTGGCCAAGCAATTTATACCTTGCCTTTAATTCCAAAATGTCATCTAACATGCCAGTAATCGCAATCACACTCGCCCCGATGACAAGTGGCCAAAGCAACGTCTTATCGATTGGCAACAAGAACATACCAATTAAAAACGCTACAAAAATTGCAACTCCACCAAGGCTCGGTATCGGTACAACATTAATTCTTCTCTTATCTGGTTTATCCGTAATATCAAATCTAAGTACAATTCGTCTCACAATAGGAGTTAGCAGAAGCGAGGCTAAAAAACATATTAAAACAATGGTCAACATAATCCTCGTACTCCCCTCATGTATAGAGATACATGGTTTTATTTATGTATCAAGATAACTATTTTTGTGCTACGATTGGATGTAGCTTCGGTAGAATCGCGCTTAAATCATTCATGCTTATATAAATAACGCAATTTTATATCATAATGCTACCAACAATTATACCCACAAATCTGAAAAAAAACAATGAAAACCCTGTAGACCATATTTACAGCATAGTACACGCGCTTATAAACGAGCATTAGAATGTAAATTTCACCAATAATAATAAAATTCTAATGGAAAACTAATGCAACTGACAGTGACTTATCTGCCAGTTTGTAGTAAAATAGGAAGTGAGAGAAATTATTCAAGAGAGGTTGAGTCGCACATGCGCGCAGAGAAACGCACGAACACGAAGAAGAAAAAACGTACAGGTTTAAGAATATTCCTATGGTCTATTTTAGGCATTTTCTTAGTTTTAGGAGGAATTGTCGGCTATGCCGTGTTCCAAACTAAATCCACCATGGATAAAATATATGAGCCTGTAGAAGGCAGAACTGCAAATCCCGTAAAACTTGATGGAGGCAATCCATTCTCCGTTCTTATTCTCGGTATTGACCAACGCGAAGGCGATGTCGGACGTTCCGATACAACCATGGTCGCAACTGTGAATGGAACAACGAACAAAGCACAAATCTTGAGTATCCCTCGTGATACACGAACTGAAATTATTGGACATGATTCCACAAACAAAATCAATGCTGCTTATGCTTACGGTGGCGTAAAAATGGCGGAAGACACCGTTACTAACTTTTTAAATGGTATTCCGATTAACTACTATATCAAAATCAACATGGAAGGCCTGAAAGATTTGGTTGACGCTGTTGGTGGTGTAGAAGTTTACAACGATATGGATATCAGCTTAAAAGGTAAAGAGTTCAAAAAAGGTAACATCAAACTAAATGGTGCCGATGCGCTTGTCTATGTTCGTATTCGTAAAACAGATCCACGTGGTGACTTCGGTCGACAAATGCGTCAACAAGAAGTCATACAAGCCGTTGTAGAGAAAGTTGCAACGACACAAACACTGTGGAACTTCGATGAAATCTTGTCCGCAGTCGGAAAAAACATGCAAACCGATTTAACGATGACAGATATTACACGTATCGCCAAAAACTACATTTCTGCACGTAATAACGTAGAAAATATGACAGTTGCTGGTGAAGGTGGTAAGATGGATGGCATTTGGTATTACAATGTATCCGATGCAGAACGTCAAAAATTACACGACAGCCTAGCAAAAAACCTAGAATTGAAATAAAACGAAGAGACTCTCTACATTGGGAGTCTTCTTTATTGTGGGTTGATAAGCTCCCTTAGTACAGTTTATAACAAAAAGGAGCGTGTCGGATAACTTTCAAGTCCACTCGCTCCTTCTATATTTAACTAAAAATAATACTGATAACCACAATCATACCAATCATCGCGATAAATGTCAGCCACGCGGTAGGCCTTGCCATATTGATCGTCCAGCCAACACCGAAACGCTTCTCCACAAAAACCGCTGGATCGTGACGATTAACATAAAACACACCCATTTTCCAATATGCATCATCATCGCGAACCGGTCTCGCGGACGCATCATCATCTTCCCTAAGTTTCAGCCTGCTACCGCCTTGCCCGACACGAACCATCAAGAAAATCAGTCCGCCAAAGATAATCACCAAAACCGCAATTGTCATCGTCATTATAGCTACCTGCGAAATCGCAAAGATAAACGACATTTGAATGACCATAAACAGCAAAATTAACAACGTTCCCATCACAAAATTAAATTGACTATAAATCCGGCGGAACATCACATTTCGTTTCATTGAAAGCGATGGATTATCATTGTCAATGACTTGTTTACTGCGCGTCATCATGAAATTAATAAAGATAAACAAGCCAAGCATCGCGAGTTGCATCATTGGCATCATCATCACCGTCCGATAACTTTTTGCAACCATCCGTGTGATTTCGTTATCAAAATTATACTGCATCGGAATCATGCTAGGAATTTGATCATAATAAATCACCGTCAAACCTACCGTCATACATATCAAAACAAACGGAATCAAATACCAAGCATAGGAAATCGTCAATTTCTGGCGATGGAATGTCGTATCTACCATCACGATATCAACCTTGTTCACCTCATGCAAATTCTCCCGTTTCCACACCAGCGACTCCTTATGGAACCGTAAATAGACTAGAAACGATGCAATCAACACCGCAAAAATACCGGCGATTAAAACCACTGCTTGGGTATTCTCACTTTCGGTTGTGAACGCCAAAATAACCGCCATCATTACTGTCACAATAGCACCAATAACCAAATTCCACTGCATAAATTGTCGCTTCATTCGCCGTATCGCAGGATCTTCTGCTGACTTCTCCCCGATCATCACACCAAAACTCTCACCCCTGCGAATCACATAAGGCGTCATCGCTTGCAAAACAACGATTACAACCATCATTACGATAAAAAATAGCATCTCCATCATTGCTCCTCCTCCGGCTCAATTTCCTCATAGATTGTCGCACAAATCCGTTCCCATTCTGCTTTTGTCACCGACTTACAAATCGATTCCGCAATGAGCGGCCTTACTTTCTTCCTCAATTTCGCATAAAAAGCCTCGGTCGCACGCTCCACTCCATCAGGATGAATCACAACCCCTTTTTGGCGATGAATCAAAATATAACCCTCCTGCTTCAAAAGCTGATACGCCTTATTCACTGTATGGAAATTGATACCGATATCACTTGCCAAACTGCGAACCGATGGCAAATCATCGCCCGGCTTTAACTCCTGTTTCGCAATTCCTTCAATTACTTGATGCATAATTTGCGTGTAAATTGGTTCTTCTGCCTGTAAATCTATTTGAAGTAGCATACGCTTCCCTTCTCTCTATAACTGTTATATGTATAGTATAACAACTATACTAAATAAGTCAAGTATGATTTTAGAGTAGTATTTTTAGCCAGTTGATGGTACTATTAATAATAGTCTTACATATGAAAAATGCTGGGTTTAGTGGCTATTGCAGGCCAAGAAGCCTCAGCTACGAAAGGGGACCTATATGAAAATAGCACGCTTCAAAGAGTCCAAATTATTTTTTTGGACATTAGAAATTTTGGCCTTGGTGATTATCTTATTCGTACTGAACAAGATGAGCTTCCTATTTGCGCCGATTGGAACCATTGTTTCCACACTTTTTTTACCAATTATGATCGCCGGATTTTTATTTTATTTGTTCAATCCGATTGTTCTATTTTTGGAGAAGAGAAAAGTACCGCGTTTAGTAAGTGTATTAAGTATTTTCATCGCGTTCATCCTGATATTAGTGCTAGCCGTCGTTCAACTCGGGCCAATTCTTGCCGATCAAGTGGCTTCGCTCGTACAAGCAGCGCCAAAATACTGGGAGCAATTCCAACATTGGTGGGATAACTTAGTACAGAACAGTAGCATCAAAAATGTAGATATAAAAGCCGAGATGGAGAAGCTAAACATCTCTATACCGAAGCTTTTAAATACGGTTATCGGTAGCTTATCAGGAAGCCTTGGCCTAATTTTTGGCTTCGTTTCTGGTTTTGTGATGATTCTTGTCACCGTGCCATTTATTCTCTTCTACATGTTTAAAGATGGCCATAAATTCCTTGATTCAAGCGGAAAATTTTTCCCACAAGGTATTCGTACAGAAGCTCGTGAAATGATTCAAGCGATGAATAAAACGATTTCCACTTACATTTCAAGCCAAGCAATTGACTGTATGTTCGTTGGTATTTTTACAATGATTGGTTATTTTATCATCGGTGAACCGTATGCGTTATTGTTCGGCTTAATTGCCGGAGTGACCAACATTATTCCTTACCTAGGACCGTTTATTGGAGCGGCACCAGCGGTTATCGTTGCTCTATTTGATTCGCCGCTGCAAGCCGTACTCGTTATCGTTGTCGTAACTATCGTTCAACAAATCGACTCGAACTTGTTATCGCCTTACATCATGGGTAAATCACTATCCATCCATCCGCTAACGATTATCATCATCCTGATTGTTGCTGGTAACTTAGCTGGAATCCTTGGTATGATCCTCGGTGTACCAACTTACGCCGTTGTAAAAACATTGATCGTCAACTTATCACGACTCATAAAGCTGCGGCGAGAAGCTATTGCTGCTGAAAACAACGAGAAACCGGTCATCTAAAAAGCGCCGACACGAGAGATGAGAACAAACCCTCTCGTGTCGGCGCTTTTTAGCTATTTAAATATAACCGTAAACGTCAATACTTCCTCTTCAAAATCGACCGTAAAAGCTGCTCCCGACTTGTGTGCTAACAGATCAATAATCGCCAGGCCAAGCCCCGTATTACTCCCACTGCGCACTCGATCTGCCGTATAAAAGCGTTCAATCAATCGCGGTATATCAGCTTGAGTTAACTGACTCGCCTGATTAGAGAATCGCAAAACTGCTTTGCGGCCTTGCTTGGCAAGTTCGATCTTCATCGGCCCCTCGCCGTGTTTGAGCATATTCGAAATAAAATTATCTACCATTCGTTGCAGCGCCTTACGATCCGCATTAACTGTAACACCCGGCTCCACCAAAAGCTTCGGTGTAATGCCTCGCTTGGAAAAATCCTCATAATAAGAAGCGACTGCCCCCGTCACAAAATCAGATAGTTGAATCGCCTCTGGTTGTAATTTCCCCTCATCATTCGATAGTTTCGACAAGACAAAGAAGTTCTCCACGAGTTCCGTCAAAGTTTGAATCTTATTTTTGATAATGAGGCTGTATTTTTCGCGTTCTTCTGGTGTTAAGGTGTCTCGTTCCATCAGTTGTAAATAACCTGAAAGCGAGGTTAACGGCGTTCTCAAATCATGCGAAACGTTTTCGATTGTCTCGCGTAACTCTTTGTTGAGCGTCATAAACTTCCGCTCCGTTTTTGACTTTGCCTCTAATAACTCATTGACAGTAAGGAGTAGTTGCCTGATTTCTGGCGAAGCGATATCCATTGTTAGTTGCTCGTTCGAACCGCGTCTAGTTGCAATATCTTTTATTTTCGCTGAAGTCGTTCGGAGTTGCTTTTTTATTAAAATTATCCAAACGAGCAACACTACAATGATTGCCCCTAACAGATAAATCATGCCATCCCACTCCTTTCATTCGTTTCTATTCTATCATACTTATTTGATTTCTTTAAACCGGAATACAAGCCAGCCAAGAATCGCGAAAACAGCCATATAAGCAAAGCCTGTTAAAATATTCGTTGTAATCGCATTCTGACTTATTACCGATAAGTTTGACATCGCGCTAATTTTGCTGAAAAGATACATGTCTTTAATAATCGTCCATTTTGGCAGGAAGACATTCACCAAGTTTGTAATAATTGGCTCGATGAATAAAAATGCAAGAATGTACGTCACGATCGCGATACTTTCTTTCGGGATAATGATGAACAGGAAGAACCCGACCGATATTAAACCTAAGTATAATGGTAATTGTGCAAGCATTCCTAGAAATAGCGTTCCAAAATCGACTTGTCCCATAAACAATTGCGCGGAAATCCCAATGGATACGGTATACACAACGAGCATCAGTGCAGCAACTGCCCAGCCCGTGAAAAGTTTCGAGAAGTAAAAGGTCGTGCGTGAAACACCAGATACAAGTACATTTTTGGCTACACCCGCTGAAAATTCAATGCTCCAAAGGTTCGAAAATATCGCAATGAAAGCCATTGCTAAGACGATACTAAACGATAAAACCAGTTGGGCGACCTGCGTCCCCGTTAGTGTTTGGCTAAGTAAGGCCTTGTCGCTTGCCGACAATGTTTCCCCGCCTTGTGACAACGAAATCCAATCTACATTTAGCGCGAGATATATCAAACCAGCAACAGCCACTGCAATAACAATCAATGTTACGAACGGCATCCACATTTTCCCCTTCGTCAATCGGTAACCATCTGCTCGAATCAATCCAATCATTTATCTTCCCCTCCAATTAAATCAATAAAGTACTCTTCCAAATTCGCTTCTACGACCTTCAGTTCTGTAATAATAATACCCGCGTCAAACATCACTTGGCTGATTTTTTCCGGTTGATCAATATAGTCAAAAATCCGGATACTGCCATCGCTGTGCACCTCATATTGATGTAATTCTAAAAAGCTCTCCAAGTGCATCACCGCTGCTTCTTTATTCACCGTTTTCAAAACGAGATAACGTCTACTCTCCGACTCCAACTCTTCTTTTGAAAGCTCCTTCACAAGGCGACCGTTGTTAATGATGCCATACCGATTGGCAACGAGCGCTAGTTCAGTCAAAATGTGACTCGATATAAAAACAGTCGTGCCAAATGTTTCATTCAATTTCAAAATAATATTCCGAATCTCAATAATCCCCATCGGATCAAGCCCATTGATCGGCTCATCCAAAATCAGAAAATCCGGATGATGTAAGATTGCTAGCGCGATACCCAGTCGTTGCTTCATACCCATCGAAAAATTACGATATTTTTTGCGTCCTGTATTTTCTAGCCCGACAAACTCTAACACTTCATCAATACGCTTTTTGTCTGGAATTCCTTTTTGAAGGATGTAGTAGTTCAAATTTTGTTGCGCCGTTAAGTTCGGATATAAAGATGGCCCTTCAATTACTGCTCCGATTCGTTTCCGTGCTTGGTGAATGTCTTTCGGATGGCTGGAGCCAAACAATGATAGATCCCCACCATTCGTATGCATTAAGTCCGTTACCAAACGAATAAAAGTCGTCTTCCCAGCACCATTTTTACCAATAAAGCCATAAATATCCCCCTTTTGTACCGTCATATTCACATGATCTACAGCATAATTATTACCAAATTTTTTCGAAAGCGCCGCCGTTTCCAAAATTGTCTCTCGCATGCCTGTTCATTCCCTTCTCTTTTCGATAACCCAACTATAACGCGGATATCTCAATTATGTATGAATGAAAACTTAAGAAAGTATTAAGAGAAGTGCAGAAACAGCCCGGTAGAGCCGAAAAAAACTGGAGCGGCCGCAGTAAAAAGCCGCTTTTGCTTTTTATGGAAGGCGTGAAGTTTTCGAGGCTCTGGCTGTTGGCGCCGGATCCAGAGAAGTGCAGAAACAGCCCGGTAGAGCCGAAAAAAACTGGAGCGGCTGCAGTAAAAAGCCGCTTTTGCTTTTTATGAAGGGCGTGAAGTTTTCGAGGCTCTGGCTGTTGGCGCCGGATCCAGAGAAGTGCAGAAACAGCCCGGTAGAGCCGAAAAAAACTGGAGCGGCTGCAGTAAAAAGCCGCTTTTGCTTTTTATGAAGGGCGTGAAGTTTTCGAGGCTCTGGCTGTTGGCGCCGGATCATGAGAAGTGCAGAAACAGCCCGGTAGCTTCGACAGAATTTGTTAGGAGCTACAATAAAAACCCTCCCTTTTTTTTGTGTGGAAGCCCCGAAAATTCCGAGAAGCTGGCTGTTGGAGCCGGATCCGAAGGCGCTCCCCCCGACACAAGACATTCTCTTCAAACGTGAATCAATTGCAAACATATCCACAATAAAAAAATGAGCAAGCCAAGACTACTCATTTTTCATTCGTTATTTAATTGCCCATTCGTATAACCTATCCTCACGGGAATGCTGTGTTTTTTACGGATCCTTTAGGCTTTCCCTGCTCCGAACAGATTCTATCGAGGCTAGCAGGTTATTTCAGCTTTTCATTTTAAACCCAATCCCCCATACGGTCTCTATAAACTCTTCGTCTGGTGCGACTTTGGCCAGTTTTCCACGAATATTACTCATATGTACATTCACTGTATTTTCATCAATAAATTCGGTTTCACCCCACACGGATGCGAAAATGTTCTCTTTTGTAAACACTTTGCTCGGATTGCTAATCAATAATTTTAAAATCCCAAATTCGCGTGCTGTTAACCGGATATCTGTTTCGCCGATTTGTACACTGTATCGGTCTTCTGATAAGGATAAACCGTTCCATTCTCGTGCTTCTCTGGCTACATCCGCCGTACTTTCTTTACGCAGCTGCACTTCGACGCGTGCCACTAGTTCTTCAATATCAAATGGCTTAGTCATGTAATCACTAGCGCCCAGTTTCAGCAAGTCTACTTTATCCATGACCGTATTTTTTGCAGATATGACGATGATAGATGCCTTTTGTTTGGCTGTAATTTCGGCAATAAGCGCTTCTCCTGTCATTCCTGGTAACATCAAATCACAAAGCAGTAAGTCAAATGTCTCGTTGTTCCAATGCAATTTGGCCTCAGTTCCGGAAAACGCCTGTGTAACGGTGTACCCTTCTCGTGTCAACACTTCGGAAATAAGGTTATTAATATCATTATCATCTTCTGCAATCAATATTTTTCCTAAACTCATGATCTCACGCCACCTCCCCATTTATCTTCTCACAACTCCGCAAAAAAAGACAGTGACAACATCATCACCGTCTCCTTTTAAATTATAACTTCTCTTGTAAAAATTCATTGATCAATTCAAAGGTCTCATCCGTTGCCGCAGAAGGCGTATTCATGAAATCATGCGTTACTTTTTCTAGGCGTTTGGCGTAGACTGGAACGCCAGCATCTTTAAGTTTCTCAGCATACGCCTCGCCTTGGTCACGCAATGGATCATATTCTGCGGTGGCGATAAATGCAGCTGGTAAACCTGCCACATCTTTACTACGAACAGGTGCTACTAGTGGATCATATTTTCGATCGCCAGCACCAGATAAGTATAATTTGAAATATTTATCGAGCGATTCCTTCGTCAATACGTAACCTTCTGCAAACTCATCCATCGAAGGATAAAGAACAGACGCGTCACGTGAGAAAATATCAACCGGTGGATATAGCAGAATTTGTTTTGTCACGTTCGGTGTCCCTTTAGATTTCGCTAATTGAGCCACAACAGCGGCAATATTTCCGCCAGCGCTATCCCCTGCTACAACAATTTCGTTTGACTTCGCACGTAAACTTGTTAAATGTTTCGATATCCAAACCAGTGTAGCATACGCATCTTCAATCGCTGCTGGAAATGGATTTTCTGGTGCTAGGCGGTAGTCTACAGAAACAACACGATACCCCGTCGTTTGGACTAGCTTGCGGGCGATACCATCCGTTGATTGAACACTCCCTGTAACAAATCCACCACCATGGAAATAAACCATCAATGGATATGGTCCCTCTTCTTCTGGTGAATAAATACGAAGGGCAATTTTTCCTCCGGGACCATCAATTTTTTTATTTTCGATTTCGCCAACTTCGATTTCTTTGGCTGCTGGAAGTGCTTTTTCGGCCAAGCGGATGTATTTATAACGCGAATCCACATCCGATAATGGTGCTGTTTTTTTCACATAATCTTGTGCTGCTTCCTCCAGATTGTCGAGTACCTTTGGATCGTATTCCCGCTTGCCGACTGCCTTCTTGTAGATGAAGAAAACAACAACTAGTGGTAATAACACGATACTTACTAAAATAATGCCAACCCATTTTAATGTCTGTTTCAATTAAGCTCACTCCTCATACATAATCTCAAATAATTCACCCTTTAAGTATAGCAGTTTTGAAAAATTTTAACCAATTTATAGGTCGATAAAAATCGCATTTCTTCGCGGTTCTTGTTTATTTTTTATGGATATTTAATCATTTTTATGAATAAAAATAAATAAAATAGTTGAAATATCATTTGTATGGTGGTATTATTAATTTTATCGAAATGTATATTTATTAATAAAAGGGGATGTAGAGATGGCAAAAGAAAAAATCGTTCTTGCTTATTCTGGTGGTTTAGATACCTCCGTTGCAATTAAGTGGTTGACAGAGGAAAATTATGATGTCATTGCGTGTTGTTTAGACGTAGGGGAAGGCAAAGATTTAGAGTTCATTAAAAATAAAGCAATTCAAGTCGGGGCTTCAGCTTCGTACACCATTGATGCACGTGAAGAATTTGCGGAAGATTTCGCCTTAATCGCTCTGCAAGCTCATGCCTACTATGAAGGGAAATATCCGCTCATTTCAGCGCTATCACGCCCACTAATCGCTAAAAAATTAGTCGAAGTTGCCAGACAAGAAGGTGCTTCAGCAATTGCCCACGGGTGTACTGGAAAAGGAAACGATCAAGTGCGGTTTGAAGTGGCTATCAATGCTTTAGCCCCAGATCTGAAAGTTGTGGCACCCGTACGTGATTGGAAATGGTCGAGAGAAGAAGAAATCGAATACGCTCAAAAACATCATATTCCGGTACCGATTAACCTAGATAATCCGTTTTCCATCGATCAGAATTTATGGGGACGTTCTAATGAATGTGGTGTACTAGAAAATCCATGGATTGCGCCTCCTGAAGAAGCGTATGATCTGACCGTAGCTTTAGAAAATACACCAGACACACCTGAAATCATCGAAATCGAATTTTTGGCAGGTGTTCCGGTCGCTTTAAATGGAGAAACATTAAGTCTCGCCCTTTTAATTCAAAAATTGAACAAGGTCGCAGGTGCACATGGCGTTGGTCGGATTGATCACATTGAAAACCGCCTTGTTGGTATTAAATCTCGGGAAGTCTACGAATGTCCGGCAGCTGTTGCCTTGATTACAGCGCATAAAGAACTGGAAGATTTGACTTTTGTGCGTGAAGTCGCGCATTTCAAACCAGTAATCGAACAGAAGATCAGCGAAGTTATCTATAACGCGCTTTGGTTCTCGCCACTTACGAGCTCTCTTGTAGCCTTCTTGAAAGACACGCAAAAATATGTCAATGGGACCATCCGGATGAAACTTTTTAAAGGACATGCGATTGTCGAAGGACGGAAATCACCGAATTCGCTATATGACGAGAATTTGGCGACTTATACATCGGCGGATACGTTTGATCAAGACGCAGCGGTTGGCTTCATCAAGCTTTGGGGGCTACCTACGAAAGTAAGCGCAGAAGTCAACGCAAAAACAATTGCGAAAACTGAGGTGTAACACATGGAAAAATTATGGGGCGGTCGTTTTCAAGGGAAAAGTGAGGCGTGGATCGATGCATTCGGCGCCTCGATTTTCTTCGATGCAAAACTTGCAAAACAAGATATTACGGGAAGTTTGGCACATGTTTCCATGCTTGGAAAATGCGGCATTATTTCGGCAGATGAAGCAGCACAAATCAAAGCCGGACTTGAGGTACTCGCGTTAAAATTGGAGGCTGGTGAGCTCGAATTTAGCGTCGTGAATGAAGATATTCATCTCAATATTGAAAAGTTACTTCATGAGGAGATTGGGCCTGTCGCTGGGAAATTACATACGGCGCGGAGTCGGAATGACCAAGTCGCGACGGATATGCATTTGTATTTGAAGGAAGCGGTCGCGGAGATCCTTACTTCTCTTGCACATTTGCGACACGTGCTTGTCGTGAAGGCGGAGGCGCATGTGGAAACGATCATGCCAGGCTATACACATCTGCAACACGCGCAACCGATTTCTTTTGCGCATCATTTGTTGGCGTATTATGGGATGTTTAGCCGTGACTTGGAACGTCTGACGGAGAGTGTCAAGCGGATTGATATTTCCCCACTTGGCTGTGCCGCGCTTGCTGGGACGACTTTTCCGATCGATCGAGCCTACAGCGCCGAACAACTTGGGTTTAGCGCCATTTACGATAATAGTCTAGACGGTGTGAGTGATCGTGATTTTATTATCGAGTTTTTGAGCAATAGTGCGCTGTTGATGACCCATTTATCGCGTTTTTGTGAAGAATTGATTTTGTGGACGAGCCATGAGTTTCAGTTCGTTGAGTTGATCGATGCTTTTGCGACGGGAAGTAGTATTATGCCGCAGAAGAAAAATCCCGATATGGCTGAGTTAATTCGTGGCAAAACGGGACGCGTTTATGGAAACTTGTTCGGTCTCTTGACGGTGCTAAAAGGCTTGCCGCTCGCCTATAATAAGGATTTACAGGAAGATAAGGAAGGGATGTTTGACACGGTGCATACTGTGAAGACAAGCCTTGACATCTTTGCTGGAATGATCGAAACGATGAAAGTGAACGAAGCCGTGATGGAAAATGCGACGCAAAAAGATTTTTCAAACGCGACTGAGCTTGCCGATTATCTCGCTAAAAAAGGGGTGCCGTTCCGCGAGGCGCATGAAATTGTTGGGAAACTTGTGCTTGATTGTACGCAAAAAGGGATTTATTTGCAAGATGTCAAACTCACTGACTATCAAGCGATTCAACCCATTATAGAAGAAGATATTTATGAGGCGCTCGCTTCTTATACCGCCGTTGCAAAACGGAATTCTTATGGTGGAACTGGATTTGACCAAATCAGAGCCATGATCGAAAAAGCGAAAAAAGAGCTATAAAAAAATACGATTGGCCGACCAAAACATGATTTTGGTAGCCAATCGTATTTTTTTATTTGATAACGAGTTTATTCGCCGTCTGGGTTGCTTGTGCCATCATTTCTTGTATCAACTCCGCAACAGGTTTAATCTCTGTAATCATACCTGTAATTTGGCCAGCCATCACAGAACCATTTTCCGTATCGCCTTCTTGAACCGCCTTGCGCAATGAACCGAGCGTCAATTCTTCCAGCACATCGCGATCCACATTCTCATCTTCCAAACGTTGGTATTCTTTAATCATCTTGTTTTTAATGCTGCGAACAGGGGCCCCATTGCGACGCCCAGTCACAACCGTATCACGATCTTTTGCCTTCAAACAAGCAAGCTTAAAATTCTCATGAACGGGACATTCGTCGGTGGCTAGGAAACGCGTTCCAATCTGAACACCTTGAGCTCCAAGTGCAAAAGCAGCTGCAATCCCGCGTCCGTCACCAATACCGCCGGCTGCAATCACCGGTATCGACACAGCATCCACCACTTGCGGTAAAAGTGCCATCGTCGTCGTTTCCCCAACATGACCGCCAGCCTCCGTCCCTTCTGCCACGACGGCATCAGCACCAAGCTGCTCCATTTTGCGCGCAATCATCACAGATGGCACAACAGGGATCACGATAATCCCAGCTTCTTTCCAAATTGGCATGTAGGTTTTTGGTGTCCCAGCCCCAGTTGTCACCACTTGAACGCCTTCTTCGATGATCACTTCCGTCAATTCTTCCATATTCGTCATCATCAGCATTAAGTTCACACCAAACGGTTTGTCCGTCAATGCTTTCGTTTTTTGAATCTCTGCGCGTAATTCTTCCCCACTCATACCTCCTGAAGCGATGATTCCAAGCCCACCAGCATTTGACACAGCTGCAACAAGAGGAGCTTTTGCGATTTGAGCCATCGCGCCTTGCATGATAGGGTACTCAATGTGTAGCAATTCTGTTATTGACATATTTTTTTCCTCCGATACCTTCCGTATTTCATGTATATTTTCTCACAATATCAATCGGAAAACAACCACTTACCTTCAAATGGTTGTCGTATCACTTCGTTTGTTCTCGTCTTTTGTCTGTGCTGCTAGTAAAATACAGCCTGTAATCCCTGCGTCATCTTCCAATTTCGGCGGCACAATGTAGCTTTCTAAATCCGGTAATTGAATGTAACCCGCGATCAAGGCTTTTAGTTTTTGGCGGACGAGTGGGAAAACTTGGCGCTGTTTCATAACACCTCCGCCGATGACGATGCGTTCTGGCGACAAAATCAAGCTGTAATTCATCAAAGCTTGCGCGATGTAATGCGCCTCAAGATTCCAGACTTCCTCATTTTCCGCAAGTTCTACACCTTTTTTACCCCAGCGTTTTTCAATCGCACCACCTGCTGCTAACCCCTCTAAGCAGTCACTGTGATACGGGCAATTTCCTTGATAGCGATCATGTTTGTGACGACGTACCATGATATGCCCCATTTCTGGATGAGAATATCCTTCTAACATTTTGCCATTCACAACGGCACCTGCACCAATCCCAGTTCCAATCGTAATATACATGCAACTCGAGAGCCCCTCTGCTGCACCAAGTGTCACTTCACCAAGCGCCGCTGCATTCACATCTGTCGTAAATCCAACAGGCACCGAGAAACTTTTTTTAAGCGCTCCAACGATATCATAATTGCGCCAAGCTAATTTCGGTGTCGATGTAATATAACCGTACGTAGGACTCGATTTCCGCACATCGATCGGCCCAAATGATCCCACACCAATAGCTTCAAGCTCTCCCTCATACTGTTTAAAAAAGTGCTCCACGTATTTCATCGTCTCTGCTGGCTCCGTCGTCGGATACGTTTCCCGCTTCAAGACCTTACCTGACGCATCCCCAACCGCCACTACAAATTTCGTACCACCAGCCTCAATCGCACCAAAAACCATTTTATCCACTCCTCATCGTTTATGTATTCGTTTTCATTCTACATCATATAAACACTATTGAGAAGCTTATTTTCTAACAATTATTCTTTTAGATTATATATACCTATTTTATCGGATTATTCAGTACAAAGATGCCTCTTATTTTCTAAAAATCCAACGGCACAACCGCTCATACTGTTCAAAATAAGCCGGAATTTCCGAATCCTCAAGCCCCTCATACATATTGGCAACGATGCTCTCATTATACCATTTTTGCTGTTTATACCCACGATTAAAATAGCTCCAGACCTTGTCTCCTTCCGAACTCCATGCATACTTGATTGACTGCAAATTATCCAATTTATCAGCCACAATAATCGCTTTTTGTTCCAAAGAAGCCGTGCGTAAAAACTCGATTGTATGACTTTTCCGATCTTCCCATGATAATGTTTTATCCTCCGTATGCGATGCAACCAAGTCTGCCACATCCTCACCAAATAACGCTCGAACTTCATCCAACGTCACTGGCGTATCCTCCACGACATCATGCAAAAATCCAGCGGCTACAACTTCCTCTCGAAATCCCGCACCCCGCAACAAATTAGCCACATTCCGCGGATGCGAAAAATACGGCTCTCCTGTTATTTTGCGACGCTGCGTATGGTGCGCCTCTTCTGCAAAATCACTGGCTCGCTGGTACATTCGAATTCTCCTTCCTACCCTAAAAAATCAGGGCTTTGAAATGAATCAAAGCCCCATATTGAGTGTAAATAACGACTTTTACAACTTCTGTCGTCACGCGCTGTGATGAATGGACCTATCACCAAGCTCTTGAAGCGGCCGATTGGTATCCTGGATAATATCCTGGAATGCTGTAAAATCTTCGTGTGCTATGCTCGTGGCCTCTCTCAAGACAATCCAAGTCACCCCTTCAAATGTCGGCGGCGTCGTTAATGATCCTTGATATTTAAAATATGCCCGTTTCTCAGGTAAAAATCCTGAAACATCCAATGAAATTTCCATTTCGATGCCAAAATCCTCAAATACTTGCGGAAAAATCGTCGCTAGCTCACCAAAATCACTGCCCGATAACTCCTGATCCATCCAAACTGCTAATACAAGGCGTTCGCCCTCTTCATTCATATGAACCAAGTGCCACTCGATTGCAAAGTACTGCTCGTTTAACGTATGCTCACTTGGGATATGCCCATGAAAAGCGATCAAATTATAGTGCTTTCCATTAAAAATCAAACCTTGCTCTTTATTCTGTGGAAAAAGATGTACCGAATTCTCCACGCGTCGTACTGTATATTTTGTCTGTTTATAATTCAGTTCTAGTGGCAAAGCCTCGTGTACTTCCATCACTTTCTCCATGTGGATATCAACCGGTGACTGGTTCTTCCCTGTATTTGCGATCTCATATTCCTCGCAAATATGTCCCCAATAATGTGGTCCCTTGTCCCCTTTATAAGACCATTTCACAAGTGGCTCTGTCATGCATCATTCCTCTTTTCATAAAAAATTGCGCGCTGTTTCGTAATTCATATTATGCGAATATTTCGTGAATAGTTTCTCAAGTTATTTTTTTGTGTTCTTTTTATTATACTTAAAATCTGTAAAAATACCAGTATCTTTTCTCGAAAAAATAAAAATACCCACAAAATTGCAGGTATCTCATGTCTTAACTTATTTTAAACAACCTATCTGCCAACTCCTCGAGTGTTGTCATTTGCTCCAGATTCAGTAACTTTGGTAATTTGAAAAAAACATCCATCGTATGGTGCTGTATCAAACCATGCGCTTGACGATATAACGCCAACACCAAAGATTTATGTGCAAAATCGGCTGTTATAGGCCATTCACTTGCCTTCAAAAATGCCGCTAGCAACTCCTTGTCACAATCAATCAAGTCCAGGTGCAATTTTGCGAGCTCATAGTGTCGATCGCAAACTATTGCATCGCCCCAATCAATGACACCGGTTAAACGTCCGTCTTCTATAAAAACATGGCGCTCCATCAAATCCCCGTGGACAAATACATCATCAAGCGCTGGCATCCTCGCTACATATGCTTCGATTTGTGGAATTAGATGCGCTGGAAACGAACTCTGTTTGGCACTCGAGATAAGATCTAGCCCACTCCAATCCGATGCTTTCGTTGCTAAAGCCAAAGGTTTTAGCGTATGAACAAGCCCAATCTGAACGCCTAAATCGATCGCAACTGGACGCCTTTCTCTTGGCGTCCAATTCGCATGCTCCCATGAGACACCAGACATCCTCGTTGTCACCAAATAACTCCAAGCATCTTCATATAGATCCCCCGATGCAAGCAACCTCGGTACAGCAAGCTCTCTATTTTCAGCCAATATTGCTTGTGCCGCCTTTTCCGATTCATAACTTTTACGCCACTGCTCGGTAAATCCAAAAAATTTGATAACAACATTGCCGTAAATCACCGTTGGATACGTCCCGCCTGTCCCAGCAACCAGTTCCATGTTATTGTGTAATAACTCGTGGCGTAGCAATACTTTCCTTGCATGCGGCCACCAAAACCCGACGGATTCCAACTGTTCACGAAATGCTTCCAGTGACTCAAAAACCGGTTTTTCTACTGTTTCCTTCATTATTCGCCCAACCTCGCTTAGAAATAATCCGAAAAATAGGGTGTCTCATTCGGAATCATTTTTTCCAGTTGCTTTATGACGCTATTACTCGCCGACAATCGCCCATTTTTAAGCAAGTATTTCGGCCGTTTGTAGCCGAAAAACATCGTTGTCAACGTCTGGATATCAATCGCAACGGCCTCACCTTGCGCCTCTTTCGATAGTTCTAGCTCGCCATCCTCGTTCCAGCGAAAGGTAAAGACGCCCTGATTCCATTCTAGCAACGCATCCGTCACCACAAAATGAAAATCACATTTTTTCTCAGCAAACGGATATTTCTTAAAAAAGCCCTCTACATCAACGATCCGCGCCATATAATATGGATGAATCGTCTCTGTAATATCGCTATCTTCCATTAAAAATGCGATCGGTTCATTGGTATACATTTTACCTTTAACATGCGTAACCATTGAAAAATGTGCGCTGATGAAGTTCCACAATCCATGCCTTGCTTCCTGCGTTAAATAGACCATTTCTTTCATATGAAAAATATCTTCCGCAATCCAATAGTACATGAAACCTTGTGGCTCATTCGCCTCATCATAATAAACCGCTGCAATCATTTCTTCTCGTTCCCAACGCCAGTATTCTTCCCAGGCAAGCGAATCCCGAATCATCGCTACATGTTGATTTTTCGCAAAGCGATCGTAGGTTTTCAGCACATCTTCATGCTCGATATCAAGGCGCTCCACCATTCCGCGAACTGGGACGTTCTCTGGTAATTGCGTATCTTTAATCGAAAACGTCATCACGTCCGATATAATCTCCCAGCCTTTGCGGCGATAATAAGGGACCGAATAGGGATATAAATAAGAAATCGTCTGCTCCCGGTCGCGCATTTCCTTCAAACTTTGTCGCATGAGTCGGTGCATGAGGCCAAAGTTCGCATACTCAGGATACGTCCCAACGCCAGTCACACCACCCATTTTATAGATCTCGCCAAAGATGTTGACATTCATCGGATACACAGCCATTTGTGAAATCAGCTTATCACCATCGAACCAACCAATAACATCTGCTTTCCGCAAAACTGGGCGCTTTGCTTGTTCGATCTCATCTTCCGCCCAGCCGACTTCATGCAACTCCTGGTTTGTCACTTGAAACACGTAACGCAACAACTCATTAAACTGCGACAAGTGTTCCATTTCTAATTTTTTCATCTCTAAACGATCTTGGACATTTTGCTGCCCCATATTTTCTACCTCTCTCCTAAAGCCTTTTTCACGCTCTACGCTTCTATTGTACATGGAAATCATCCCATTCTGCAATCCCTTTACTTGCGTTTGGCAACAATTTCTTGATAGCGTTGTTCAAGCTCAGCTTTTTCAGAAGCCGTTAGTCGTGGTTCCATTAATTTCGCGGCAATAGCCGACATTTCCATCTCGATCAGCAGATTGTCCTCTTCTCCTCTTGAAATCGAGGCCTTCTTGCTATTTTCCCAATCCGCATAACTTCCCTCAAAAAGTGTGATCTCCTCGTTTTCCAATGCTAAAATATGCGTCGCAACCCGCCTTACAAATGTCCGATCATGCGATACAAATAAAACCGTTCCTGAATAACCAGCAATCAGCTCCTCCAGTGCCTTCATCGCGTTAATATCCAGATAATTCGTCGGCTCATCTAAAATCAAAACGTTCGCATCACTGAGCAAAATCATCGCTAATGCCAACTTCACGCGTTCCCCACCAGACAAAACCGTCGTACTTTTCGGCAAATCATCTGGAACAAACTGCAAACTGCCGAGACAATCACGATTCATTTGATCATCATGAATGCTCACCTCTTTGATGTTTTCCCATAATGTTTTTGTCAAATCGACCTGCTTTAACTGCTGATCAAAATAACCAATTTTAACCTTATCTCCGCGCGTGATTGCCTCATTCGCATGCATAATTTGTCGTAAAAAGGTGGTTTTCCCGCTCGCATTTTTGCCAATCAATGCTATTTTCCCACCGCTCTTCAAGCTAAATGTCACATCAGAAAACAGCCTTCTTTTACCGGCTTGCGCGCTTAATTTATTAGCACGAATCACCGTACTGCCTTGCTTCATTTGACTTGACTCTGGCAGTGTAATCTTGATCGCCTTTTGCTGATATGGCTTGTCGACCTTATCCAAGCGATCGATCCGTTGCTCAATCGCTTTCACCGCCTTGTGTTGCTTCTTCTCCTGAACACCTTTTCCTGGTTTCGCGCTTCGTATTTCCTTCGCGGTAAATCGCTTATTAGGCGTTCTAAGCCCATGTGCCGTTTTCTCATGATGGCTTTTCGCATCCTCTAGTTGTCGTTTCTTCGTTTGATAGCGTTCATATCCAGCTTCAGCGCTTTCTCGTTCACGCACTTTTTGGGTCTCGTAAGCACTGTAATTTCCCGGATATACCGTAATTTGAGCCTGATCCAATTCCCAAATCGTCGTACATATCGCATCCAAAAACATCCGATCATGAGAGATGACGAACAGCGTCCCGGCATATCGCTTCCACTGACGTTCCAAATGTTTGACGCTATCCACATCCAAATTAGACGTTGGTTCATCCGCAAAAAGTAAGTTCGGCTGCTCCGCTAAAATACGTTGCACCGCCTTCCGTGTTTTTTCACCACCAGAAAGTTTCGCATCCTCTGGCAAAATTTGTGGTAAGTAACCCGCTGTACCATTTCGCGTAACAAATCCTTGGTCTGGTGTCGTAACTCCAGCCATGATCTCGAGCAGCGTCGTCTTACCTAATCCATTGCGCCCAACAATTCCAATCCGCTCTCCACGATTCGCCGTCACATGTGGAATTTCAAATAAAACGCGATCCGCTATCTCTTTTTTTATATCATTAATTTCTATGGCAAACATAAAAAAACCTCCTATTCATTCTAGAAATAGGAAGTCAAAACCAGATTTGTAAGCATCAGCAAACAAGCCTGTTTTTATTCGCTCTGCGTCATTTTGAACACAGCAATCCCATTCTAGAAAATTTCGTTCGTCAAAAAACCAGACATCCGCCCGCTTTATCTAACGTCCATATCGAATTCTCTTAAAAAATAGGATTACATTTTCATCGGCTCAAAAGACACCCCTTTGCATTTGTTGGCTCCATCATAACGCATTTCTTAAAAAAGGTCAACCCTCATTCTTCCACTGATAATTTCGCCTCGTATTCCTTTTCTTTCGGCGCTTTTTTCTTATAAGCTAAGTAATAAAAGAGCGAAACAAATACTGCGCCCCCAACGACATTTCCTAAATATACTGGAATCACGTTAGCGATAAAGTCTGCCCATGAGTAACTTCCCGCAAAAATAGCTGCTGGAATGATAAACATATTGGCAACAACGTGCTGGAAACCGATCGCAACAAACGCCATAACCGGAAACCAAATCCCGAGAATTTTTCCAGTGAAATCTTTTGCCGCGTAACATAGCCAAACCGCAATGCTAACAAACCAGTTACAGCCAATTCCCGAGACAAAAGCAACCCAGAATGGATCTTTTATTTTAGCACCGGCCGTGGCAATCGTTTTCGCCAAAAAATCGCCTTCCGTCAAGCCTACAAAATGCCCGAAGAAAAAGGCAATCGCGATCGCTCCCACAAAATTCATAATCGTGACAATAGCCCAGTTTCGGATCAGTTGCGCAACTGAAATTTTCCGATTAAACCATGCCAATGCAACGACCATCATGTTCCCTGTAATCAGCTCACCGCCACCAAGTAAAATACAAACAAGCCCAACAGGAAACAAACTAGCTCCGATAAATGTCGCAAAACTTCCCCACTCATGCGGCATCGTTCCAACAGCGCGAATATAGAGCAAATACCCCAAGGAAATAAAAGCCCCACCTAGAAATCCTAAAATCACAAGCGTTAATGTGGAAGACTCTGCCTTTGCTATCCCCTTCTTAATTGTCTCATCTACCGTTTCTTGTGGAGTGTAATATGCGCCCACAAAAATCCCCTCTTTCGTCCTAGTTTGTCTATCTCATCTATCTTCTAACTTGCCATAACACAAAATGCTCAATACATCACAAAAAGTTCCATATAGATCATTTTTTGCAAAAACAAGGTGTTTCTCACAAAAAACCAAATAAACAACTTTATTCACAAGCTGCTTACTTGGTTTCTATGGTCATTCTAAATGTTTTACTACAGGAATCATAATATGGAATCCTTGTTCCGTTCGTGGTGCGTCAATTTTATCGTAAACCTCAATTTTGAAAGGTAATTCATCGAAAACAGGATACTCTACCGTAATATATGGTCGATAGTCGCGTGCTTTAATGCGCTCGGCGACTTCTTTATAAGTCTCATTGATGTCCGTACCGGCAATATGATCGCACACAAAATACGTATGAGCAGGAACTTCAATCCATTCCATATCTGCTGGGACGTTCTCAGGTTTCCAGTTCGCTTTCACCGCAGAATAATACGAAAAGCCATCCTCTAAATTATGCACAGATAAACCGAGCAATGCGTTGTCTTGCTTCAAGCTTTCCTGTTCCTTCGCCCAAGTCTGCATTTTCTTGATTGTTTTATGGACTTCTCCGTGAAACGCTTCCTCAAAAGTGCCTTGCCAAACAAAAGCAACAGCAGTAAATCCTTCATGTTCTTCAAACCGTGCAGCTGATAAAGCCATTTTAATCAACTCCTTCATGGGATTTCGTTGCTTCCTTCTAACCATGTAAATCATACCACAAATCGTAAAAATAATCTCACAATAAGTATGAATAAAATGACAATTTGTAAAAAAAATGATTTTACCAGACAATCGGCGTTTTTCCAGCTACCTCGAGATATTCATTGGTTTGACTATACGGCTTACTACCAAAGAAGCCATTGTAGGCCGATAACGGACTCGGATGCACAGCTGTAATCACTTGATGTTGCGGATTCGTAATCAAAGCTTGTTTTTTCTTTGCGTCCCCACCCCAAAGTACAAAAATGACCTGCTCCTCTTTCTCATTCAGCAAACGAATAATCGTATCTGTAAACAGTTCCCAGCCTTTTTTGCGGTGAGATGCCGCTTTTCCTGCCTGTACCGTTAATACCGTATTCAGCATCAGAACCCCTTGTTCCGCCCAGTCCGTCAAATTAATATCGGTCCGCGTCACACCCAAATCCGCTTCGAGCTCCTTAAACATATTGCGAACAGATGGTGGAAACTTCGCCTCACTCGATGCCACCGAAAAACTAAGGCCATGCGCTTGATTCGGGCCATGATACGGATCTTGTCCTAAAATAACAACCGACGTATCCGCATAACTCGTCAGATCCAATGCCTTATAAATTGATTCACGCGGCGGATAAATCGTCGTCGTCGCGTATTCCCCCTCAATAAAGCGCTGCAACTCCTTGAAATATGCCTTCTCTTGCTCTTCTTTCAAAAGTTCCTGCCAATCGCTTTGCATCTCTAATCAATCCCTCTTTTCTACAGCCTATAAGTGCGGCCCAATGCTATCTTGTTTTGCCCTATTTTGAATCTCAGCGATCGTCTTTTCTTGATTACCCGAGCTCTTTTTCTTCCTATCCGTCAAGTTCGGTAGAAAAAACATGATGGCGGCAATGATGACAATAAGTAAGATGATAAACCACATAAGAACATCCATCCTTTTCTTTCTAGTATAGCTTTTTTCAGCTCAGGAAGCTAGAACTTCAATAAATTTACAGAAAGATTATAAATTTTTATATCTTATTTACCAATTCGTTATTTTCCAGGTAAATTAAAATAGTTTAGTAATCATTCCGAGACTTCAAAGATCCGAACATCAAGAAGTTCCATTGCTACGGCCTAAATGACTCACGATCGGTAACCTATTTCCTCTAATTAAGCGAGCGCTATGCCACCATTATTAACACTGAAATTACAGTCCGTGCTCACTATCACATTAAACTTTTGAATTTATATGACTTAAGTACATTCGACCTCTCAAAACCAGATGTAAATGGCTACAACGTTGGCATTCATTTAGACATCAACACCTCGCACAAGCGATGGAAGTCTTTATCAAGAGTTTATAATGCACGAAAAAACCTTTTTCGATGAGTGTGGATTATCTCATTGAGAGGCTTTTATCGTTAGTAATTACATATTTTGGCTTAAAAGTTCCTGTGCGCAATTTTGGTCTAGTGTATATACAATCGGATTGTTTCTCACCTTTGTAAGGTAACCGCGGTCTATTAATTTTTGCATGGATGTATCCACTTTTTTACGCCCCACATTTAGAGCTTCAGCGATATCTTTATTGGATAATCTACTGAGCTTCCTACTAAATAACCAGCTCTGCGATATCAGGTAAAAAACGCTGTAATCAAAAGTTTTCAGGCCCGGATCAATTTTTATAATTTCACCAATACTTTTTTCCATCCTGTTTAAATTACTTTCTTTTTCTTCCATATCATCTATAATTCTTTCCTGACCTTCTAACAAAAAAGTCAACATCTTCATGCAAAAAAAGGTCATCTCGCCTTGGTTTAAAGGGTTAGATGCTTCCTCAAAAGACTTATAGTACTCATCACGGTGCCTGTTGATAACATATGAAAAAGTAACAGAACTAAACATATCCAAATTCGCGTGGACTAGCGAACAAACGAGGTATCTTCCAGTTCTTCCGTTACCGTCATAAAAAGGATGGATATACTCGAAATAATAGTGTGCAATCATATATTTATACAAATCCGGCATTTCATCATTCTCTAAAAAATTTAGTAGCCTATTTAAATAATCAATGATCCTTGTTTCTGGCTCTACACCTTTGTGCATGAATTCCCCATTTTTGGTTACACCTACAAAAGATTTCCTGAAGATATTACCGTCTAATACGCAATTTTCTGCTTCTATTTCATCAGCAACTAATTCATCATATATTTCTCGGAACTGCTCTACACGGTTTAATTTATGATAGTCCCCTATATGTTGATATAACTTCACAAGCCCTATAAATCTTTTCACTTTTTTCTCATCTTTTTTGCTATTTAACTCTTCTATTGCTTCAGCGATTTCCTTCTTGGAGCTTCTCACACCTTCTATTTCATTAGTGCTCTGTAACTCATTAATAAGCAGACTATCCATATACTGTTGCAAAGCGTGTGTAGGCATATTTTGTGCTTTTAAACTTATTATTTTACTATTTTTCATGATATCTTCATAGAGTTTCATCAGCTCTGGAATATTAACAAGAAACAAATTCACTTTTTCTTTACTGAAAGCACCACCAACAATTGGTGTTATTTCCAGGCTTGTTAGAAAGGAACCATAGCCATTCTGACGTTTATTTAATTCTGTTTTAAATAATTGTTCATCTTGATGAAATATCTTCTTTAATGGATAATATTTAGTCATTCGGAGTGCACCTCAGTTCTTTTTATACCCATTTTACGATAATAAGGAGAAAAACACAATTAATATAAACTTTAATTTCTCCTTTTTTGATATAAAGTCGAAATAAAAAACTTCTGATAAGATATTGTATCTCACAAGAAGCTCTATACGATTTTTTACAAATCGATGTAATCAAATACCCAACTATTAATTAAAATAATCCGTTATTATAATCCGCTACTTTACCGTTGAAATTAATGATTTCACTATTATGATTTTTCCCATCAAAAATAATGTCGGCGATTAATTTTCCTGCCTCAGGAGCCGTCTTCATGAAATCAGCTTTCATGTTATCATTCAAATCTGTTGTTGTTCCACCTGGCATAATGGCAAAAATCTCAAGCGGTTTTTCTGCCTTTGAGAAATTCTGAGCAAGGCTTTGTGTCATCGCATTCAGCGCCGCCTTACTCATTTTATAGGCGAATGGGTTAAAGAAATCTGACATCCCAATTGGTATTGAGATATTTAGAATTCGTCCACTATTTTCTTCAAGTATCGGTAACAATTGTTGCGTAAGATCAAATGTGCCAAAAACATTCGTTTCCATGACTTCTCTTAGCTCATCTAAAGTGAAGTCGTAGCCGGGTTTGCCCATGTCACCTGGAATCGCCGCATTATTGATTAACATCGTAAGATCTGGATGTTGTGATTTAATCGTATCTGCTGCTGTCAAAATCGTTTCATGGCGCTGCAAATCAATGTTTACGTAAATCGCATCAATGCCCTCAGTTTTAAGCTCATTCGTAGCCTTAAGTCCACGGCTCTCATCACGTGCCCCTAACAAAACAGTCCACCCGTTGTTTCCCATCTGATGCGCGATTTGCTTGCCAATCCCCTTATTTGCCCCGGTAATAAACACTTTTTTTGTCATAGCTTAAGTCTCCTCCTATTCGTTATATCGCTTCCACTATAAACCATAAGTAAAATGTTGGCAAATTTAAAACTTACGATAAAAAATCCCGAACCAGCAAGGTGAATATGCCAATTCGGAATTTTTGTATCGTTTCTTATATCCTTAACAAGTCAAAGTTTGTCTTACATCATGCCGCCCATACCGCCCATTCCCATATCAGGAACACCGCCACCAGCATTTTCGTCTGGATGGTCTGCAACGACCGCTTCTGTTGTAAGAAGAAGTGCTGCGACAGATGATGCGTTTTGTAATGCGGAACGGGTTACTTTAGTTGGATCGACAATGCCTGCTTCAATCATGTTTACCCATTCGCCGTTTGCTGCGTTAAAGCCTACGCCGATTTTTTCGTTTTTCAAGCGTTCTACGATAACGGAGCCTTCTAAGCCTGCGTTATGCGCGATTTGGCGGACTGGTTCTTCTAACGAGCGAAGAACGATTTTCACGCCTGTTGCCTCGTCGCCTGTTGCTTCGATGGCTGCGACTTTGTTGTACACGTTGACAAGGGCTGTACCACCACCGGATACGATTCCTTCTTCAACGGCTGCACGTGTAGAGTTCAGCGCGTCTTCAATGCGTAATTTGCGCTCTTGCAATTCGGTTTCTGTTGCTGCGCCGACTTTAACGACCGCAACGCCACCTGCTAATTTCGCAAGGCGTTCTTGTAGTTTCTCTTTGTCAAACTCGGATGTTGTTTCTTCCATTTGTGCACGTAATTGATTCACACGAGTCGAGATTTGTGCGCTGATTCCGGAACCTTCTACGATCGTCGTTGCTTCTTTTGTGACCATAACTTTGGCCGCGTTCCCGAGTTGCTCCATGGTTGTTGATTTCAGCTCTAGACCTAGCTCTTCCGTGATTACCTGGCCACCAGTTAGGACACTGATATCTTCTAGCATCGCTTTACGACGATCACCGAATCCTGGTGCTTTGACTGCGACAACATTAAATGTACCGCGTAATTTATTTAAAACGAGCGTTTGTTGCGCTTCGCCTTCTACGTCTTCTGCAATAATGAGCAGTGGGCGATTTTGCTGAACCACTTGCTCTAAAATTGGCAGGATTTCTTGCGTATTGTTGATTTTTTTGTCGGTGATTAAGATATATGGATTTTCCAAAACGGCTTCCATTTTGTCTGGATCTGTAACCATATAAGGGCTTGAGTAGCCACGGTCGAATTGCATACCTTCTACTACGTCCAGCTCTGTTGCGAAACCTTTGGATTCTTCAATCGTGATAACACCATCGTTACCAACACGTTCCATTGCTTCTGCGATTAGTTGACCAACTTCTTCGTCGCCTGATGAGATGGCAGCAACTTGGGCGATCGACTCTTTACCTTCAATTGGTTTAGAAATCGCTTTTAGTTCTGTAATCGCTGTGGCTACGGCGCGCTCGATTCCACGACGAATTCCAACTGGGTTAGCGCCAGCTGTAACGTTTTTTAAGCCTTCTTGAATCATTGCTTGCGCTAGAACTGTCGCTGTTGTTGTTCCGTCACCCGCAACGTCATTTGTTTTACTCGCAACTTCAGATACTAATTTAGCACCCATATTTTCAAAACGATCTTCTAGTTCGATTTCTTTTGCGATTGTTACGCCATCATTTGTGATAAGCGGCGAACCAAATTTCTTTTCCAGTACGACGTTACGTCCTTTAGGTCCTAAAGTTACTTTTACAGCGTTTGCTAATTGATCGACACCACGAAGCATTGCGCGGCGTGCGTCTTCACTAAATTTAATATCTTTTGCCATAATTTTATAGCCTCCTATATATTTGTTGTGGCTCTTACGAAGCGTCCTTTGCTGAATTAGAGCCTCAATATGCATGAGAACGCAGTGATCATGTAATCCACCAGTGGCCTGCTTACGCTATTCTCAGCTTAGCTTCCTTATTCCAGTCCAGCCTCAAGAGCCAACCTCTCGAAATTTTCCGTGCCTCCGCAAAAACCAAGTTCCGATTTTCACTGCGCCCCCACAAATCTTTTCGAGGATAACGGGCTCTTTCTGCTTCCTTATTTCACTACTGCAAGTATGTCCGATTCGCGTACAATCAAGTAATCTTTTCCGTCATATGTTACTTCTGTACCTGAGTATTTGGAGAAGATAATGTGATCTTGTTCTGCAACTTCTAGTGGCGCGATGTCGCCGTTATCTAGTACGCGGCCGCTTCCGACTGCTACGACTTTACCTTCTTGTGGCTTTTCTTGCGCCGAATCTGGTAGTACGATACCACTTGCCGTTTTCTCTTCTGCTTCCAAAACTTCGATAATAACGCGATCTCCTAATGGTTTTAACAATTAAAACAACCTCCTCAAGTCTATGTTTATGATTTTTAGCACTCTTGACATTAGAGTGCTAACCCACTTCCTATATTATAAAAAATGTAGCTAAAATGCAAGTATTTGCACCTAATTTTTTCTCCTTTGCGTGCCCTTTGTTGATTGTTGCGCGGATAATTAGTACAATGGAAAAGTATTTAATGAAAGTAGTGTTACCTATAATGGAAAGGTCGTGTTAGTTTTGAATAGACGTTATTGGTATGTACTACTTACATACTTTGCCGCGTATTTTTCGTCTTTAATTGGTGCTCCAATTGTGATGGGAATCCTGCGCGCGACGACAGAATTATCGGATAAACAAGTATTGACATACGCCTCTGTCTACTGGAGCGTATTTAGTAATCTAGTGGCTGTTGTTATTATTTGGTTGCTACTTCGGAAGCAACCACGGACAACTAAAATCGAAAAAGGGGAACCCGCGTCGATCGGAAAAAGTACCGCTTATGCCATACTAGGCTTTATCGCCCTATTGTTTGGTCAGTCAATCTGTGTATTTGTCATGAGCCAGTTTGGTATTACTGGTGAGTCCCCGAACACGGAAATGCTTGGAGAACTCGCTCGGGCTGTCCCGCTCATGATCGTGTTTACGTCAATCTTAGCGCCTATTTTAGAGGAGATTGTTTTCCGTAAAATTATTTTCGGTGGACTTGCTTCCCGTATGAATATTCATGTTGCTGCTGTAATTAGTTCGGTCTTCTTTGGTTTAATGCACATGGACCTGTCCTTTTTACTCGTGTACGTCGTAATCGCGCTGATTCTGTGCTATATTTATACGAAAACAAAACGAATTGCTGTACCAATTGCAGCGCATATGTTGATGAATGGTATCGCGATGCTTGGTCAGTTCTTAATCGGAGGCGGATCATGAAAAATCCATTAGCAATGCAAGGCCTTATTTATTTAGTGCTCGCTATTGTTTTTACCTACTTTGCGATAAGTCAGGTAAACATGAGCGGTTGGACATTTATGACATTTTTGATGATTGCGATGGCGACCGTGAATTTAGTGACTGGGATAAAATTTGTTCTAGTTGGCTTGACGAAAAAAAAAGAGTAGGGTAATTCCTGCTCTTTTTATATGCCTACATATTTAATTTCTGCTGGGCGCGGTTCGATTCGTGATGCGAAACGCTCAAGCTCCTGCTTTATTTCCGTTTGAAAACTTGCTTCTTCAAAATACGAAATGGTAAACAGTAAGATGTCTTTTTTCCATTCATATTTCCAAAGCCCCACTGCCCGGTTTCCAGCTATGATAATCGCTGAGCAGTGACCATTAACCGTCCAAGCGGATTTTCGCTGTGCTTCTGTCATAATCCATGTCGGATCTTTATAAGCGATGATCGACTGGTCAAACTTCCCTGTTAAAAATACTCGAGTTGCGTCTGTCGGAACTTGCTCGCCTTTTAGAGCAACATAGGATTCACCCTCTATTTCAAAAGTATCTAGCTCATCTGCTAAACAAAGTGTCGCGGCTTTGATCTCACCAGCGTTCAAACCACTCCAATGCCTGAAATCCTTCCATGTTGCTGGACCGTAACCACTCAAATAACGGCGGATTAAATGCTTCATCGCTTCCTGATTACGCACTGGATCGGATTCCCATTCTTCATAATTTCCCAACCTCATTCTATGACTATAATTTCTAATCCCATCGCTTGACGGCAATAAGTATAAACTTCCCTGTATCGCAGCCTGTGCAATAATTCCTGAGGTGACTTGTGAGGAATAATCCCCAATTATAGCCTCTAATTCTTTCCGACTGATGATTTCCTGCCGCCTTCCAAGCCTGTCCATTTCCGCTAAAATCGCCTCTAAATCAGCGCCTTCTTTTTGGCAAAGTCGGTGGACAATATTCGTTCTCGTGCCAAAAACACGATAGACCATTTCCCAGTCCTCTGCTAGAAATGTATGTAGCGTCAGTCGGTTTGCCCAGATTTTTATCACGCTTTTCTCTTCAAAAAATCGGCTTGCCTCTTCCCATGTCATAGCCACATGCTGTAACAAGTTCACAAGCGCTGGCTGATGGTTTTGCGACTGCAAGGCGATAGTTTGGTGCATGAAGCGGCTCGGGTCATCAAATTTTTCTACCATTCCGAGCTTCTGAAGCCTGATTTGTGTTATTTCATTTTGTGTCAACATGCTTATCCCTCCTGAATTCTGTGAAGTAAATTTTTCATTCGTTCTATTTTAACTTGAGGAAGGGCAAAATGGTACTGTAAGGCGATAAAATTCGATATCTCCTCAAATAAAGCGATCTCTTCCCACATCGCCTGCCAATTGGAAGCTAATGAGTAATCTGCAAAAATGGCTGCTAAACGTGTTGTGTCTGTCCAATTTTCGATTTTCCGACCTGAAAAAGATAGCTTCTGTCCCTTCAAACGTGCGCTTTCTTCCAGTAAAGGTAGCAAGTAATTCTCTCTAATACCAGCTTGGATTCCTTGCACAAACCAAATTTCTCCTCGTTTTAAGAATTTCGCAACGTAGTGTAATTCGAACCAAAATTCATTGACGATCCGGTCAAATTTGGCTTTTTCCATCCTTGCTCCGTTTTTTTCAGATATGCATTGTTTGATTTGTCCTGCCTGTGAATCTTTATCCAGCAAGATTTCGAGTTTTTCATAGTAAGGAAACGCTTTTTCAAGCAGTGAAACCGGCCAAAAGGAGAAATCTACTTTCACGCCGTTCCCAAAAATAACGAGCTGCGTGTTTATCATCCCTGCTGGCGTCTCCATCTGTAGTCGGTTTTCGATCAGCACTTCGCCAATATCGGCAAGCCAAGAGATTGTTTGCCCAAACGGAATTTCACCTTCATACCAAACGTTGATATCTAAATCTGATAATTCGTCAATGCCTTGTTGTTTCGCAAGGGATCCTTCCAGCACCAATGCTCGAACCTGCGCCTGTTCTTTCCCCCACGCCACAATCCTTTCCAATATCTTATGTCGCATCATAACGCCTCTCCAATCAAAAAGGCCAAACGCAATTGTCTGGCCAAGGTTTTCATTATTTATTTGGATAGTTTTCCAAGAAGTAAATCAGTGTTTGTAATTCAGTTGTCAAATCGATGTGATGCACGCGCACATGTTTTGGTACACTGATACGTGCTGGAGTAAAGTTTAAGATTCCTTTCACATCAGCTTCTAGCAAACGGTCGACCGTTGTTTGCGCCTCATCAGATGGTACTGTCAATATCACGACTTCGACTTTGTTTTCTTTTAGCAAATCTTGCATGTCATTTAAGTGATAAATTGGAATATCCTGCTGTACTGTTCCAACTTTATTCGCATCGACATCAAATGCCGCGACAATTTTTATATTATTATTTTTCATGAAATTGTAGTGTAATAGTGCAGTCCCTAAGTTACCGACCCCGATAATAGCTACGCTGGTTTGCTTGTCTTGACTCAGTGTTTTACTAAAGAAATCCAAAATATAGGACACATTGTAACCGTAACCTTTCTTACCAAGCGCTCCAAAATAGGAGAAATCACGGCGAATCGTTGCTGAGTCCACTTTCACGGCCTCGCTTAATTCTGCGGAGGATACTCGCTCCTTACCTGATTCGTGTAGATACTTTAAATAACGGTGGTACAGCGGCAAACGCTTTGCTGTGGCTTGTGGAATCTTGCCCGTTTCCTCGATCATGTTTGTTTCCCTTCTTCCTTTTGATTTTAAGTGGATAAAAAAGCAACTGGTGCTCCTTCTTCCTTGTGCTACTAAACATGCATTTACAACAAAAACGATTGCGCTAATTCTATCGTTGTTCATTTCACATGCTTGCTTATTCACTATAAACATTCCACATAAATTTCACAATGTTTTTGCTCAAAAAGTATGTTACTATTTTGTTACAACTCTTCCTATCTTCTATTATACAGCAAAATATACCAAATTGCTAACATTTTCACAATATAAAGTTTGTGAATTTTATTATCGTAAGCGTTTCCTTTCTCAGACCATTGCTTCTACGCTTGCTTTGCGATAAACTAGGAGGATATAGATATTTAAAGTTGAAGGGGTAAACAATATGATACTTTTACAAGTACAGCAGATTGTCAAGAATTTTGGCGCTGAAACGATATTAGAAAATATAAAATTAGAAGTACAAACGAATGACCGCATTGCGCTTGTGGGACGAAATGGTGCTGGGAAATCCACACTTTTGAAGATTATTGCTGGGCAGATTAGCTACGATGGTGGGACGATTTCCAAGCCTAAACATGTTCAAATTGGCTATTTAGCGCAGAACACAGGTCTTGAATCGACGAAAACAATATGGGCGGAGATGTTAACTGTTTTTACCGGCTTACAAGCGATGGAACAGGAATTACGTGGGCTAGAAGAACGGCTTGGTGATCCCGCAATTTATGAAAACAAAGACCAATATGAGCAGACGTTGCAAGAATATGATCAGCTACAACACACGTTTAAGGAACAAGGCGGTTACCAATACGAAGCCGACATCCGCTCTGTTTTGCATGGATTGCGTTTCTTCGAGGCAGATTATGAGAAATTGATTGAATCGCTCAGTGGTGGTCAGAAAACGCGGCTCGCATTGGCGAAATTACTTTTGGCGCGTCACGATATTTTAATTCTCGATGAGCCGACCAACCATTTGGATATTGCAACACTTTCGTGGCTAGAGACCTATTTGCAAAATTACAAAGGCGCCTTATTGATTGTATCGCATGACCGTTATTTTCTCGATAAAGTGGTAAATCAGGTGTATGAAATTAGCCGTACGCAGATTGATCGCTATGTCGGCAATTACTCCCGTTACCTCATTCAAAAACAGGCGAAGTTGGAACAACAGTGGAAAGAATTCGATAAACAACAAGATAAAATCGCAAAATTAGAAGATTTTGTAGCGCGAAATATCGTGCGTGCGTCGACAACTAAACGGGCACAAAGCAGGCGGAAACAGCTAGAAAAATTAGATCGTTTGGATCGACCGCAAGGCAGTGAAAAAACGGCACATTTTGGTTTTCAATTTGAGCGTGCTAGCGGTAAAGATGTCCTTTTTGTAGAGAATTTAGCGATTGGATATGCTGTCGATAAGCGGGTCTCTGAGAAATTGACGTTCGACATGAAGCGTCATGAGAGTATCGCGCTTGTTGGACCGAACGGGATTGGGAAATCGACTTTACTGAAAACGTTAATTGGCGACATTCCTGCCCTTTCTGGCGACTTCCGTTTCGGTACAAATGTTCAGATTGGTTACTATGATCAGGAGCAGGCAAAACTAAATTCGAATAAGTCCATTTTGCACGAGCTATGGGATGATTATCCAGAATTAGATGAGCAGACCATTCGTACGACGCTAGGTAATTTCTTATTCTCAGATGATGATGTTTTGAAAGTCGTTAATACGCTGAGCGGTGGCGAAAAGGCGCGTGTAGCGTTGGCTAAGCTGACCTTGATCGGCGCGAATCTACTGATTTTGGATGAACCGACGAACCATTTGGACATCGAGAGTAAGGAAGTTTTGGAGGCAGCGTTAATTGATTTTGAAGGGACGATTTTGTTCGTATCGCATGATCGGTATTTTATTAATCGGATTGCTTCTAAAATCGTGGAGATGTATCCCAATCACGCCCAGATTTATCTTGGGGATTACGATTATTATCAAGATAAATTAGCGGAGCAAAAAGAGCATGCTAGGCTTGATGCGGAACGAAAACAGCAAGAGAGCCCAGATGAAAAATCGCTAGCAACGAATAAACAGGCCTATCATTTGGATAAGGAACAGCAAAAAGTGATGCGTCAAAAGAAGCGAAAACTCGAGGAAATCGAGGCTAAAATGGAAGAATCGGACCTGAAGATTAGCGAAATAGAGCAAGAATTATTGGACCCAGTTGTATATCAAGATCATGAGGCGGCTTACGCTAGAACGGAGCAACTGGATTTGTTGAAGCAGCTGAGTGAAGATTTAATGGAAGAATGGGCACAACTGAGTGAGGAACTAGAAGAGTAACCGGCGAGAAACGTTTGTATTCAAGGGTTTTATCTCATTCTTCTGAAATAAAAAAATACGTATCGAAATGGTGAAAGTGCGTTTCCAGGTCATGGGAGCGCACTTTTTTATGTACAATATGAGATTTCGAAACCTATTACAATGCAAATCGAATGCATTCTTCTCCACCGTTTCTTGAAATCTCTTACCTTTTTCTACTTTATGGGGAACATATCATTCTTAGAGTTTTTTAGAGTCCTTCTTCATTCGCTACCGTTTATATTTCCAGTGCAGAAAAAATGACCTACAGTCATCCCATAAAGAGAAGATTTATAGATCATTTATCGGAATTTCTGTTACTTCATAATGTGCGAACTTCTTTATTTACTTGACCTGTTTGACTGTTCCTATTAGATACACTCATCCCAAATCGATAATAAAAAGTTATAAAAACCAACTTTTAGACAACTAAGTCATTCGCATACATAACCTATAGAACGGCTAATGCGTATTTCCTTATCATTCCCACTAGCCAAAATTCTATAGGTCCCGTTACAAAATTATATTTTACTATCTGACTAGCACTACTTTAAAACCTCTGCAGTTGTTTGACCACTAACAACGCCAGCAGTGAACGCTCTCACGATAAACCTATTGCCGATCGTTTGGAGCGGTGCCAGACCCGTCACATAAATGCGATATGTTCCATCCTCATTAATCTGACCGTTATGCAGGACAACACCGGCACTATCACATACAGCAATTCGCTCGGTTCCTACTCTTACCGTACCCGTGACATAGGCTTGACCCACTCGATATGGCGTTACTATTGGATTGGCTAAATCTTTCACTTCGCCTTCCGCGGCTTCACTTAATTGGCCAGACGCATCGGTTGCGACAACTTCAAATTTTTTCCCTGTTTCCTTGAGTGCGGCAATATCATTGGCATAGATGATGTATTTTCCATCTGCACTAATTGTGCCGACCCTCGCAAGTACACCATCAATCACTAGTGTAATCTTCACTGCACCTTTTGGTACCTCCCCGCGGATATATGTCACGTTCAGGTAATAATCCGAAATGGTTGGTGGCGCTAATTGGCCATTGATCACCGTGATGACGACTGGCTCACTCTCATCCGTGCTATCTAGCTGAGTAATCGTGAGTTTCGTTCCTACGACTTGTTTGGGAATGGTGACATCAAAATTACCATTCGTATCCACTTTCCCTGTTCCGATTTCAATCCCATTGACTTTAATCTTGATCGTAGCGTTGGGCGTTCCTTTTCCAGTCACTTTCGTGCTGTTAGTCGTCACAATATTGCTGTTACTCGGCTTGTCCAGCCCTCGAATGACGGTGGTTTCTGCTGCTACGCTACTTATACCATTTTTCGTTTGGGTGATGGCTAATTTTTCTCCTTCAATTTGTCTCAGGATGAGCACTTCAAAGTTACCCGTATTGTCAACGATCGTTGTTCCAGCGAGGATGCCTTCTACGGTTACTTGGACAGAAGCTCCTGAACTCCCTTTACCGGTTACTTTTACGCGGTCGCCAAGGATGATGGCGCGAAGGTTACTTGGCTTCGGTAAATCTATACCATAGCGAGCGCTATATTTGTACTCGCCTGATGACAAGGTTGCTCGTACTTGTACTACATTGCCACCGACTAATGCTGGGACTGTCGCTGACCAATTGCCTGTGACATCATCGGCTTTCACGGTTGTCACTGCTTCTATGGCTCCTGTCCAAATCGCAATACTTGCTCCTGGAGAAGCGGTTCCCGAAATACTTGTCATCCCATCTTTCAACTCCGAGGTCACCTCAGGATTCACTTGGTCTACAATCACCACGATAGGATCACTGACATCTATTCCCCCAATATCTTGTTCCTGTGTGACGGATAATCTTGTGCCGGCTTTTTGTTTAGGAATGACTACTTCAAAATCGCCTTTCGCGTCCACGAAGGCGTTCCCTATTTCTTTCCTACTTACTTTCACGCGAACCACTGCGCCCGGTGTTCCTTTTCCTTTTACGCTCGTGTTGTTGTATGTGACAGGACTGACTGTAGGCTCTTCAATGCCTTGAATAACATCTAGCGCAGAGTATTCAGAGTCACACATGGCGCCCTGCTCCGTAGTATTCTTTCGAACTACTTGCTTGAAGTACAATCTGCTTCCTTTTGGTGCTTTAGGAATATCTAGTATATAACTCCCATCTCTATTTACAGCTGCTTCTGTGACATAGTCAATAATCTCATCGCCATTTCTCCCATAGAGAGATAGTTCAATGAAAGCCCCCACCAATCCGTTCTTACCTATTACTTGAGTGCTATTCGTGGTAACCGGTATTATATCCTCTTTTTTGACAGCTGCTGGCGTCACTGTCACAAAATCAGCATTATGCCCATATATCGGTTCGTTGTAGATAATAAAGATCATGGAATCTCCTGGTTTTAATGGCAGAATATTCGCTTCCCAATAACCTTTACTATCCGGCATTATATCTCTGATTTGTCGTACATCAGTAGTAAATAGATTCGTCATCCTTATCCCTATTTCAACCCCTGGTTCGTTTGTTGTGCCCGATATCTTCGTACTCCCTAGCGAAACACCACCTGTAACTACTATATTCCATCCGGACTGCCTTAAGACTAACTCAGTTGATGGTCCTTTCGCTAAAAGAGGTCCTGCTGTATTTATACTAGGTATTTCTGCTGCCTCTACTGTTGGTGCTTGAGAGATCAGGCCAGCTACATTCAGAGATATACCGACTAAACCTGCCGCCATTAATAATCCAGCTATTATGTTTTTTATTTTCATTTCATACTCTTCCCCCATCTTTGTATATTTGTGTATAAAACAACCATGTCAAACCATTTTAATCACTATCTCCCTCCTTTATCTAGGAAAAGCTTTCAGAGTCATATGTTCTAACGGTTACTTTACATATGATATCCATCTGTTGCCATCTCCACTTCTTCACCACACCACTTATTATACGAGGTTACCTTATTTTAGTATGTAGATAAATTTCAGATATTATTTGATGAAATCGCCATAGGTAAACGCTTACTTTTTCATTTTTACAAAAAATGGATGACCATTCAAAAAAAGGCAAGGAACACAGTGAAAAGAACCACGAGCGACATTCATAACCTGGCGTTGTCAAGAAAAAGGAAACATAAAGAGAAGAGCAATTAAACATATTTTCTTTCCAATGCGACAGTAGAAAAGATTCCATCCACTTTTTGGTTTCGATGTTGGCATCATGGATAAGCTCTTTTTTAATATTTTGTAGAAAGATTCCATGAAAGTATTATCGTAGGGTTTCCTTTTCTGCTCTCATTTTAAAGGTACTTGTAGGATCCGGATTTTGATATATTTAGTGTTTTACAAGCTTTTGCGATCTGGAATTTCTCCTTATTTTAAATCGTGACACCTTATAGCTTCTTTTTGTTCAAGGACACCTGAAACGTTTTTAATATTGTGCATTAAAAAGCGCGCTCCCATGACCAGGAAACGCACTTTCACCATAGTATTCGTATTCTGAGAACCAACGATATAGCGTATTCGTGTCTACTTTATTATACCAGCTCCCCCAAAAGTTAGATTTTTTGGTCCAGCTTTTGGGAGTCTCTACAAAGCAGATTTTTGATACGTATTTTTTGCCTTATTAACTTCTTAAACCGCGCCCTTTTTCAATCAGATACCAGCATAGGGCATACAGTACTACAATGAAAAGAACAAGGATTGCTACAGACCACATAACAGAGATGTCTGTTGTTCCAAGAAAACCATATCGGAATCCTGAAACCATATAAACAATGGGGTTCACTTTTGAAACGGCTTGCCAAAATGGTGGTAACATGGAAATCGCATAAAAGACGCCGCCAAGATATGTTAATGGTTGCAAAACAAAGGTCGGTATTATCGATACATCATCAAAAGATTGAGCGAAAATACCATTCAATAAACCTGCTAACGAAAATAAAATAGCTGTCATGAAAAGAGTAATAATAACAAGCAACCATGAATGGACATGAAGTGGTACAAAAAATAGCGAAACCATCGTGACAAGTCCACCAACTAGAATACTCCTACCAAGCCCACCGAGGACAAAGCCCCAAATAATAACATGTGTTGGTACTGGAGCAATCAGTAATTCTTCAATATTTTTCTGAAACTTCTGCGAGAAAAAGGAAGAGGAGACATTGGAATAAGAACTGGTGATGACAGACATCATAATAAGTCCAGGTACGATAAATTCCATGTAGGAGAAGCCCCCTACTTGCCCGATTCGTCCCCCAATCAGGTTCCCAAAGATGACGAAGTATAGCGATGTGGTAATCACTGGTGGTACTAAGGTTTGTATCCAAATACGCATATAGCGGTTTGTTTCTTTTGCGGCCAAACTTTTTAAGGCTGTGAAATACAGATTAAACATTTTTCCCCTCCACTTGATGTGTGTCTTCTGTGATTTTCAGAAATAGCTCTTCCAATCTATTAGATTTGTTGCGCATGGAAAGCACTTTTATTCCTTGCTCGGTAAGCTGCTCAAATACCTCATTGATCCCCTGGTTGCGCTCGACTTCAACAGCTAGTGTTAGGTCATCTTCCATAACACTCGTATAACCTGTAATCTCAGGTGCTTTATCGAAAGGCGCTAAATCAAAAATAAAGGTTTCAAACTGCAGCTTCCCTAAAAGAGTTTTCATACTGGTATTTTCAATTAACTCGCCTGACTGGATGATTCCGATATTACGACAGAGCATTTCTGCTTCTTCTAGATAATGCGTAGTCAAAATAATGGTTGTGCCACCTTGATTGAGTTCTCTTAGATAAGTCCACATCTCACGTCTTAACTCGATGTCCACTCCTGCTGTTGGCTCGTCTAAAATAAGCAGACGCGGTTCATGCATCAGTGCGCGTGCAATCATGAGTCGGCGTTTCATCCCGCCAGAAAGCATTCGTGCGCGTACATCACGTTTTTCCCATAGGCCTGATTGTTTTAAATATTTTTCACTGCGTTTTAGCGCCTCTTTACGAGAAACGCCGTAATAGCCAGCTTGATTGACGACAATTTGTTGGACTGTTTCAAATGGATTAAAGTTGAACTCTTGCGGTACCAAGCCAATTTGCTGTTTTGCACGGACCAAATCTGTATCAAGATCGTAGTCAAAAACCTTCACTTTCCCTGATGTTTTATTAACCAGTGATGTGATAATTCCAATTGTCGTTGATTTTCCGGCACCATTTGGACCTAATAGTGCATAGAAATCTCCCTCTTCTACCGTTAGATTGATGCCACGCAATGCTTCCACACCCGTCGCATATATTTTTTTTAAGTCTGTTATTTCCAATGCATATGTCATTTAATAATTATCTCCTTACTCAAGGTATGATTCTGTAATTTATCATTTTTTTCTATCTCGTTTTTCCCTTCATGACTTTGGTAAGCATCCTCCTCTACACGCTTGGAAAGCAGTTGCACCATGGAGCTCATAAAGTCTCTTACAAAGTCTTCTCTCAAAGTATAGTAGTGCCATTGACTTTGTTTTGTCACCGAAATAATTCCCGCCTTTTCCAATGCTTTCATATGATGAGAAAGCGTCGGTTGCGTAAAATGAAAATGCGCCAATACATCGCAGCCACACAAACTACCATACGAAAGAAGATCAATGATTTTCATTCTATTAGGATCTGCCATCGCTTTTAACACCAATGAAGTTCTTTCATAGTTCATTTCTATTCCTCCTGTATATACATGGTTACCTATGTTGAATATAGATTAACATAAATGTAATGTCAAGTAGGACTATTATTGAAAAAGCCGTTATGCTTCACAACTACTTATAACAAGAACTAGCAGGCAAAACCATTGTGAGGTTTTACCTACTAATATTAATATCCTTCGACTATTCTCTTTCACGTATCTTGATCATTTTTTTATTCGATAAGTAAAGCGGGACATTTTCAATTTGGACGTCGCTGTACTCTAAACCAAACCAGTTTTCTGGTGATGTTGTGAAGCGCTTGATGAATAGTTTGCTCCTCATGATCGTCCGCTGCCAATTCGTTAGATCGGCCTCTGTGCTCAGCTCATCTTGGATAATGACAAAGCAGAAATCACCGAGGGATCTGCCTGGCTTTGCGGTATATTGACGTTTTTGCTGGGCGAGTTTGCCCTTACTAATCAAATCTTTTGCGATTTGGTGTAAGAAGACGTTGATGTCTTGTTCGACGCGGAAACCGAGTTTTAATTGGACGCGTACAACATGATCGGTATCAAAATCTTGGACGGTGTAGTAAGCGGCGTATGGGGCATCTACGACTTGGACATTCACGAACCAGTAGACATCCGCCCGCTTTGGTCGCTTATCAAGGATCGAAGCAACCACTTCATGCTCGACACGCGCCGGATTGCGACTGCTCGTTAGATATACTAGATTATGTGCAAATTTCGGGTAGGATAGGTCGCCTTTTAATTTGGTAAATGTCGGAATGTATTTTTTTAATGGCGCGCTTTTCACCAGTTTGGCTTTGATTTGGTAGCCGGTAAACCAGATGTACATGAGCGCCATGATTGCGACGGCCATGATGACAGCGACGAAGCCTCCGTGCATGAATTTCGCAGCGCTTGAGACGAAGAAGGCAAATTCTAAAACGCCAAATGTCAGTAAAATCCCTGTTGTCATGAGAACAGAACGCCCTTTCATGCGTAGGAATTGGAAAAGTAGAATGGTTGTCATCAGCATCGTCACTGTGATCGATAGTCCGTACGCGGCTTCCATGTGACTCGAGTCTTGGAAATAAAGCACAACACCGATACAGGCAATCCACAGAACCGTCGTGACTGTTGGGATATAGACTTGTCCTTTCGTTTCGGACGGATAGCGAATACCAAGTCGTGGCAATAAGTTAAGCGCAATAGCTTCGGAAACGAGCGTAAATGCGCCTGATATGAGAGACTGCGAGGCAATAATCGCTGCGAGTGTTGCAATTAATACGCCGTACAAAATGAACTGCTCTGGCATACTTTGAAAAAAGGGATTCACGAATGGGTCGTCGACGTTTTTCAAAGATAAGATCCAAGCGCCTTGTCCAAAGTAGTTGAGCAAGAGGCATATTTTGACGAATGGCCACGTGATGTAGATATTTTTGCGTCCAACGTGTCCTAAATCCGAATAGAGCGCTTCTGCCCCAGTGGTCGCCAGGAAAACGCTACCGAGGATGAGGAACCCGGCTTTATTTTGATCGCTAAAAAGGAGTTCCACTGCGTAATACGGCGAAAAAGCTCGGAAAATCGAGGGTTCGCCAAGTATATTAATAATGCCAAGGATTCCTAGAATCGAGAACCAAAGGAACATCGTAGGGCCAAAGATGCGACCAATAAACATCGTTCCGTAGCGCTGAATAAAGAAAATACCGCTAAGAATGATGATAACAATAGTAATGATTAGCGTCGTATTTCCAGTGAACAGGGCCTCGAAAGCAGGAATTTCTTCTAGTCCTTCAATCGCCGAGGTAACGGTAACCGCGGGGGTCAAGACGCCATCAGCAAGTAGCGCCGCACCACCAATCATCGCAGGAATCACCAGCCATTTTCCGCGTTTTCGTACTAAGGCATAGAGTGAAAATATGCCACCTTCGCCGTGATTATCGGCACGCAATGCAATGATTACATATTTGATTGTCGTCAATAGAGTAAGCGTCCAGAAAATAAGTGATAAAGATCCGATGATGTAGTCTTCGGATACGTGGTTTAAGCCGCCATTGCTCGCGACGATGGATTTCATCACGTAAAGTGGTGACGTCCCAATATCCCCATAAACGATGCCGAGAGTTCCAATCGCCAGGCCAATCCTTATTTTATCCTTCTTTTCCATAATATGTATCTCCTTTCGAAACAGGATTCAGCGTTGAACGTATTATACCACCATTTCTTCCAAAAAACGAATATAAAAACAGCGTGGCGACAAGGTCTTACTTTCGCCACCACACTGCGGTTTGTCGTATCTTTTTTTAATACGTATCTTCAAAAAGTAGGCCTGGATTTGCGTTCATCATCAAGTCACTTCGGCTTCCTTTTTCGTACATGATCGTTCCAGCGGCTGCTATCATCGCTGCGTTATCGCCACATAGGGACAGCGGCGGGATAATAAGTGTGACGTCTGGAAGCTCCGTAGCTACTTCTTGTATCAAACGCGCGCGAAGTCCTTGATTAGCCGCGACACCGCCTGCTAATAAGAGTTGTTTCACGCCATATTCTTTAGCAGCACGAATCGTTTTGGCAACAAGCACGTCCACCACACTCGCCTGAAAACTTGCTGCGAGGTCTGCCTCATTTAGCGGCTGCTCTTTTTGACGCAAATTATGAACGGTGTTGATAAAAGAGGATTTAAGTCCACTAAAACTAAAATCATAACTCGCATCGTCCATCATCGCACGCGGAAAATGGAAACTATCTTCTCCAGTCGCTGCCAACTTGTCGATTTGGACACCGCCTGGATAGGTTAGCCCTAAGGTTCGCGCTACTTTATCGTAGGCTTCTCCTGCTGCGTCATCTCGCGTTTCACCGATGATTTCAAACTTGCCGTGTTCGCGCATGATGACGAGCTCCGTATGACCGCCACTTACGACGAGCGACAAGAGCGGAAATTGCATTTCTCTGTCAAAACGGTTTGCATAGATGTGTCCTGCGATATGATGCACACCGATTAGCGGCTTATTATGAATAAACGCTAATGTTTTGGCTGCATTGACGCCGATTAGGAGTGCGCCAACAAGCCCTGGGCCTTCCGTTACGGCAATCGCGTCTATTTGCTTCATCGTGACGCCGGCCTGTGTTAATGCTTCTTCCAATACGATCGTGATTTGCTCGACGTGATGACGTGATGCAATTTCTGGTACAACACCACCGAAACGTTTATGGCTTTCGATTTGTGATGCCACCACATTGGATAACATTTCGGTTCCTCCGCGCACAACAGATACTGCTGTTTCATCACAGCTTGATTCAATTCCAAGTATTAAAGTTTCTTTTTTCATTCTAATTCCACCCACATAACTAGCGCATCTTCTCCATTATCCGGATAGTATTTTTTCCGAATCGCGCCATCTTTAAATCCAAATTTTTTATACAAATTCTGTGCTCTCGTGTTCGTCACCCGAACTTCAAGCGTCAAGCATACCATCTGTTTCGCTTTCGCTATCTGCACTAATTCTTGCAAAATTGCCTCACCGTATCCGTGCCCTTGCTGATCTGGATAAATGGCGACGTTCGTAATATGCCCCTCATCGATAATCATCCAAATCCCTGCGTAACCAATGATTTCCCCAGCTTTTTCGGCAACGATGTAGTGCGCGTAATCATTCATATGAAATTCATTGCGAAACGCGTCCTCACTCCAAGGAGATGTAAAAACGGCTCGTTCAATTCGTAGCAAATGCTTGATATCTGCGGCACTTGCCTCTCTAAATGTGAGCTCACACATCTTGATTCGCCTCAAGCCACTTGCTTTCTGCCTCCGCGAGTTTCAAATATGTCGGCACAAATGTATGTGCTGGAACACCCGTGTCCAAATGCGCCAGTTCTCCGAGGAAAGCCGGGCGCGGATAGCAGAGTGCTTCTCCTGCCAAAACAGCTCTTTCACCAAGCGCCATCTTGATTTCTGTTTTGAAATTTGCGATGGAATCTCCGATGAGTAATACATCCTGTGCGTCTTTTTCCGCCAAGTTCATTAGTAATTCCGCAAAGCTAAGATGTGCATCTGCCTGTTTCACTATTACCGTCTCGCCGTTCGCTTCATAAATCCCAGCGTAGACATTCCCACGACGCGCATCCATCACTGGCACCACAAGTCCATCAAAAAAACGACCATTTTGCGCCATCAAAGCCAAACTAGAAACTCCTACCAACGGAATTTTCAAATCCCAAGCCATTGTTTTTGCTACTGTCACACCGATTCGCAAACCCGTATACGACCCCGGACCTTGCGCCACTGCAATTTTATCCAAGTCTTGCGGCGTCAAATCGCACACCTTCATCAACTCAGCAATCGCTGGCAGTAAACGGATGCTGTGATTTTTTTTCAAATTAGTCACGATTTCACCGATTACCGACTGATCGCGCCATAAACTAACGCCTAACGTATCATTAGACGTATCCATACCTAATATAATCATCCTTTTAAAACCTCCGAACAAAGTGTCTCATATCGCGCTCCAACAGGCTCCATCACGATTTCGCGTTCATGCTCTGATCGATGTTGCAACGTGATCCGTAAAAATGACTCCGGCAAATCTTCGGTGATAAAATGTGCCCATTCAACGACCGATACGCCACTTCCTTGGAAATATTCATCCAAACCAAGATCATCCTGAGCATCCTCTAACCTGTATACATCCATATGGTAAAGCGGTAACCGCCCTTTCGTATACTCCCGAACAATCGTGAACGTCGGGCTCTTCACCATTTGCGGGATCTCCAAGCCTTCCGCGAGTCCCTTCGTAAACGTGGTTTTGCCAGCGCCAAGATCCCCTTCTAAAAGAATCACATCACCGGCTTGCAAACGTTCACCGATCTGCTTGGCGATTTCACGTGTCTTAGCCTCATTATTCGTTTCTATTTTATAAGTCATAGCCTCACCTTTTTTATCATTTTCTGTACATATCATACCATAAATGCCGTTCGATGGTTAGTAGGAGTGTTTCAAGTAGCTTTTGAATTGTGTCTAAAAAGACATAATAATTTATCGAAAACGTAAAGTATTGCAATTTTTTTAAAAGTCGCAAAATGATATGATTTACATGTAAGCAAAATTTCTTGCTTACCGAGATATACTATCCCTAAGGAGGAAAACAAAACAATGATGATCAAAAAAATTGGGGTCGCAACTGCCACATTAGTGATGTGCGCAAGTTTGCCAGTACAAACATATGTGATGGCTGCTGAAAATTCACAAAGTTACACAACAAAAGCAGAAAACAAATTAAAAGGGTTACAAACAACAAGTAATAATAAAGTATTCTCTGACTTAACAGACTACTTCTCTGTTGTCCCTGGAAAATCCTCAACCATTGATAAAAACGTTGTAACATTAACAACAAATAAAGCTAATCAAGTCGGAGGATTATGGTCGGATGCAAATAACAAGATTGACTTGACTAAAAATTTCCATTTAGAGGCAGAACTGTACATGGGGGATAACTCCAATGGCGCAGACGGTATGGCCTTTGTTATGCAAAATGATCCAAGAGGGAGTAATGCGATCGCTGCTTCTGGTGGAGCTTTGGGGCTCTATACTAACTCTTACATCAAAAATGCATTGGCGATAGAATTCGATACGTATATTAACGATGATACAGCATCTGCATCGGCATGGGATAAAGGTATTAATCCTAGAAACGAGCACATGGCTATTACAGTTCCTAGTGCAGACTCAGTCATTCAGCACAATGCACTAAACGTTTTACCGAATGGTACGTATTTTGAAGATGGACAAAAACATCCACTTATCATCGATTGGGATGCAGGAACGAAGACCTTGAGCTACAGCTATATTGGTTACACCGGTAGCTATCAAGTCGATGATTTACAAGCTACATTTGGTGGCAATGAAGTGCAATTTGGCTTTGTAGGCTCAACCGGAGATAAAAGTAACCTCCAAGAGCTAACGATTACACAACTTCAAGTAAACGGCATCTCCCCTGAAATAAACTTAGAAATCGATGACAAAAAAGGCAATAATAACGGAAAAGCAGAACCTTCTGAAACCGTAAGCGTGCAAAATACGATTTCCAACACAACAACAGATGCCACAGATTTTACCATGCAATATGGTGTTGATATGGATGCTTTCTTTGACGCTAATACCGTTTCTAACATCGAATTAAAACGAAATGATGGCCAAACTTACACCGTGACAAAAGAGCAACTGCTGAGCCATCAAGTAGCATTACCGTTTGCTGATCCATCGAATACGTTTACGTTGACTTATGATGTGCAAGTGAAGTCAGATGCCGCGCCAAAAGGAACGGCTATGAAAATTAGCGGTACCGGAAAAATCAACGGCGTGAAATATATATCGGAGGGCTCCATTTTATTAGCGATCCCAGGACAATCTCCGGTTATCACAGCCACCGATCAGTCCTTAAAAAAAGGCAAAACCTTCGATGTCATGGCAGACGTTTCGGCGACAGACTTTGAAGATGGGGACGTAAGCAGCAAGATTCAAGTGACCGAGAATAATGTGGACACGTCGAAAGTAGGCACATATCACGTGACATATAGTGTGACGGATAACGATGATAACACCACGACGAAAACCATCACAGTGACCGTTACCGGTGGCCCAGCACCAGTCATTACCGCCACGGATACAACGCTTAAAAAAGGCGGGATCTTTGATGTTATGGCTGGAGTTTCGGCGACAAGTCAAGAAGATGGCAATTTAACAAGTCAAATCACGATTACGGCGAATGATGTGGATACGTCGAACGTCGGGACGTATCATGTGACGTATAGCGTGACGGATAGTGATGATAATGTGGTAACGAAGACGGTGACCGTGACGGTGACGAGTAATGATGCACCGGTGATTTCAGCGGCAAATAAGACCGTGAAAAAGGGTGGTACACTGGATTTGGAAGCCGGGGTGAGCGCGACGGATACGGAAGATGGTAATCTGACGAGTCAAATCACGATCACGGCCAATGATGTGGACACGTCGAAAGTGGGAACGTATCATGTGACGTATAGCGTGACGGATTCTGACGGCAACACGACGACCAAAACGATTACGGTGACAGTGACGAGTAATGATGCACCAGTGATTTCAGCGGCGAATAAGACCGTGAAAAAAGGCGGCACACTGGATTTGGAAGCCGGGGTGAGCGCGGCGGATACAGAGGATGGTAATCTGACAAGGCAAATCACGATTACGGCCAATGATGTGGATACGTCGAGAGTGGGAACGTATCATGTGACGTATAGCGTGACGGATTCGGATGGCAACACAACAACGAAGACGATTACCGTGACGGTGACCAGCAACGATGCACCAGTTATCCAAGCGTCCAACATCACGATGCGTGTCAATAAAGCCTTCGACGTTAACAATGCCGTGACGGCGAGCGATACAGAAGATGGCGATATCACTAGCAGAATCCAAGTCACAGCGAACGATGTCAATGTAGCCAAAGCAGGCGTGTATCATGTGACGTACAGTGTGACGGATTCGGACAATAACACGACGACGAAAACGATTACCGTGACCGTGTTAACGGATGACGCGCCGATTTTGACAACGAATGATGTGTATTTGAAAGTGGGCGACACGTTTGAACCACTGGCAGGTATTACCGCAAATGACACCGAAGATGGCAACCTCACGAATAAGATCAAGGTAGAGACGAACACGGTAGACATGACACAAGCGGGCACGTATGCTGTTTCTTATAGCGTGACAGATGCTGATGGCAATGAAACCACGATCCAACGCCACATCTATGTCCGCACGAACGACAAACCAGTGATCCACGCGACAGACCAAACATTCAAGGCTGGTCGCACTTTCGATCCGATGGCAGGCATGTCCGCAAGCGACATAGAAGACGGCGATGTGACAGGAGACGTGACGATTACAGCGAATGACGTCGATGCGACTCAAGCAGGCACTTACCACGTGACTTACAGCGTGAAGGACAGCGACAACAACGTAACGACGAAAACGATCACGGTGACCGTTTTAACCAATGAAAAACCAGTCATCACGGCAAGCGATATCACGCAAAAAGCCCATCGTGCCATCGATCCAATGGCGGATGTTTCCGCGGCAGACCTCGAAGATGGTGACGTGACAGCCAACGTGAAAATCATCGCGAATGATGTCAATATCGATGTGCCCGGCGAGTACCATATCACATACAGTGTCCTCGATTCCGACGGCAATACCACAGAAAAAACGGTGACCGTGACGATTCTCAGCAATGAGAACCCCGTCGTAACTGGGCAAGATAGCAGTTTCAAAGCAGGTCGCACGTTTGACCCAATGGCCGGTATCACAGCAAGCGACACCGAAGATGGCGATCTCACAGCAAGTATCCAAGTGGTCGCGAACGACGTGAATCCAGATGTTGCCGGTGTGTATCATGTGACGTATCGTGTGACCGACTCTGATAGCAACACGACAGAAGTGACCTACACGGTGACTGTATTAAGCAATGAGAAGCCAGTGATCCACGCGAGCGACCAAGCGATTGCTTTTGGGACGCCGTTTGATCCAATGGCAGGCGTCAGTGCAAGCGATGTCGAAGATGAGGATCTCACAGGTAGCATCACGATTATATCCAACGATGTGAATCCGAACGTCGCGGGGATTTACCACGTGACGTACAGTGTTATCGATTCCGATGGCAATGAAACGCAGATCACGATTACCGTCCTTGTCGGGGCGCAACCCGTAGCTCCAGTCGTTCCAACTACGCCCGTCGTGGCACCAGTGACTCCAACGGCACCCGCTGTTCCAAGTAAACCAGCACCAGCGCAAACCATCCAAGCTGTGGCAATGCCGACAGACCAAGCATTACCAAAAACAGGCGATAATGACGTCGCGAAAACACTTGCCCTCGGCGGTTTCCTAACAGCCCTTGGCGCAATGTTCTTGCGTAGAAAGAAATAAGAGAACACAAAGAAGCGGATGCCCATCTAGACGGCGTCCGCTTTTTTTGTTCATAGTATTTTCTCCGTTAGCTCAAGATATCTCTTTTTCTAATTTGCTTTATAACTACATATGCGATGAGTAAGCCTACCATTGCGCCTGAAAAATCGAGTAGAACATCCTGAACAAGCGGTGTTCGACCACCAGTTAGCATTTGGTGAAACTCATCCATTGCTGCGTAACCAAGCGGTATCCCTGCACTGAGTGAGATAACTAGCCACGTTCTTTTTATAAATGCACTGAAGCCCATAAATAAACTAAAACCAAGTAAGGCATATGAGAAGAAATGCGCCCCTTTTCGGATAAAGAATTCAATGAAAGAACTATAACCTTTCGCTGCGATACTAATCTCTGAACCAGCATAGTGGAAAGATATAGCAGATAATTGTTGTTCAAACGGCTTATTGGCAAGCAATTTATCTAAACTAGATGTTAAAGATTGTTCCTCATACGTTTGTGAAGACGATACAAATAAGATAATAATAATCGTCAATGCTATGCCTATAAATAACCAAGATAATCTTTGTTGCAAAAATGCCACTTCCTCTAAGTTTTTTTCTAATTCTAGCACATTAAGATTAAAATTAAATGAAAGGCTCCACTTTATTCAAAAAAGCCAGACAAAAAAACATCTGGCACTGCATAGATTTCACTTATATGAAAGTCAAAACGACTGTTTTCACCCCGTAATAATTTTCTCTTTCGGCAGTCTAATCGCGTTCTTCGGCTCATTTTTGCGGCGGAAGGATAACATCATGTACATAATCCCCACCCGACCGATAAACATGAGTAGAATAATAACAATCTTACCGATATTGCTCAAATCACTCGTCAATCCCATCGATAAGCCACATGTTCCAAACGCGGAGAGGACTTCAACAATGATCGCCATCAGTTCCGCCTGTTCGGTATAGCCTAAGATAGTGATAGCGCCAATGCACAGAAGTGATGCAAAAATAGCAACAGCCAACGCTTTGCGAACATCTTCCTGGTACAATTCACGACCAAAAATATAAATATGATTACGTCCGCGAATCACGGAATATAGGAACAAAATCGTAATCGCAAACGTCGTTGTTCGAATTCCTCCACCCACAGAACTCGGAGATGCACCGATGAACATCAGTCCTGAAACAACGAGTAGCGTCGGATCAGTAAGCGCGGATGTATCAATCGTTGAAAGCCCTGCACTTCTAGATGTCGCCGATAGGAACATCGAGTTAAAAAAGCCTTCATCGAGTGAGGTTCCTTTAAAATAGTGCTGGCTTTCCATCGCCCAAATAAGCAAGCCACCAATGACAAGTAAACCCATGTATGTCACTGTGGTTACTTTTACAAACAATGAGAATCGGAATGGAATCAACGTGTTTTTTTCAAATAGGAAACGGCGGGCTTCGATAAGAACCGGAAACCCTATTCCACCTGAAATAATGAGCAGAATCGTGATGAATTGGACGAAATAATCGTTGACAAATGGCGTCAAAGAGTAACCCGTTATGTCCACACCTGCATTTGTCACCGCTGAAACCGAGTTAAACAGGCCTTGGAACATTGCCTCGCCAACATCTCCATTGTAAAACGGAATGAAATAAATACCCAGAATCAGACCACCAACAATCTGGATTCCGAAAATCAACACGAGGATTTCGCGTAGCATCCGCACCATCCCACTCATTGAAAACTGATTCGTATCCGTCATGATTAACTGCCGTTGCCGCAAGCCCACGCGTCTTTTTAGAACGAGGTAGAAGAACGTACTAAGCATCATCACACCGAGTCCGCCGACTTGGAAGATGCCCATTAGCACCCAAATACCTGCACGGCTGTAGGACTCACCAACATTGACGGAAGCAAGCCCAGTCACACTCACAGAACTAGCCGCGGTAAAAAGCGTATCGATGAACGGTATTTTGACACCAGGTTTTTGCGTAAATGGCATGCTTAATAGTGCAGTCGCAAATGTAATCGATAGAAAGTAGAACGCAATAATGACTTGGATTGGCGTTAGCCTAGACATCCGTGCGCGCATTCTACCCCGCCGCGTGTTGCCACCGATCATATAGTTATCCCTTTTGTTTTTCTTTTTTTCTAGCAATGATATAACCACCTAAACCAAGTGTAATCATGACGACCCAAAAGGTGATTTCCCACCCCGGTGAATCAGGAAAACTCTCTGGTAAAATGCCTACTTGTGGGTTAGCCAGTGCAATGACGGCCATTTTCACCCCAACCCAGCCAACGATTAAGAAAGCTGCTGTTTCTAATGTAGGGTAACGCTCGAGTAACTTGACAACTTGTGTTGCGGCAAAACGAATCACGATCAATCCCGCCAAACCACCAAGGAACATGACGATAAACTGACCTGCACTCATGCCGCCAATTTCGTATGTGCCCAGCTTTGGTAACGTGACAACCAAGGCGGCAGCGGCTAACATCGAATCTAGTGCGAAAGCAATATCCGTTAACTCTACACGCGCCACAGTTCCCCAGAAAGAGGTTGGTTTTGGTTCTTTGTCTGTCGCTTCCTCTTTCGCCTTGCCTTTTCGCTTATCCCAAATATGCTTGATCGCGAGGTAAAGTAAGTAAATAGCACCAATCGCTTGTATTTCCCAAAAATTAACTAAGTATGAAATAATCAGCATTGCAATCAGACGGAATACAAACGCACCGACTAAGCCGTAAAACAGGGCCTTGCGTTGCTGTTCATGCGGTAGTTTTTTTACGATAACGGCCATGACGACCGCATTATCTGCTGAAAGTACGCCTTCTAATACGACTAAAATTAAGAAGACCCAGAGGTACTCTCCCCAAATCGAAATATCCATTTTCACCCCACCATTTCTTTACTCTCCACTTTAACATATTTACCGCCCTATTTGCCATTCTTTTGTTGTTGTGTGTAACGGAAAAACTCCCGCATGACACGGGAGCAACATCTTATTTAGCTCAGGCTTCTTTCTTCTTAGCGGAACGGACGGATACGAGCCATCCCCAGATAATGATACCGATCATCACTGCCCAGAATGTTAATTTCCAAACCGTTGAATGCGGGAAGTGTTCTGGAATAACGCCTAGTTCAGGATGCGCTAATGTGTAAACAACAAGTTTCACGCCGACCCAGCCGACAATTAGGAATGCGGCTGTTTCCAGTGATGGGTATTTTTTCAGTAATTTCACGAATTGTGTCGCGGCAAAACGGATACAGATAAGTCCGACTAAACCGCCGATAAACATCACGGCAAATTGTCCTGTATCAAGTCCTCCAATGGTTCCCCAACCTGTTGCCGGCAGCGTAATCGCGAGGGCTACAGCAGCTAGCATCGAATCAATCGCAAACGCAATATCTGCAATCTCGACTTTTAAAACGGTCATCCAAAAGCTCGAGCCTTTGCCTTCTTTGACTTTGTGACCGTCATCTTTCCCCTTGGCATGCTTCCACATATGACTAATACAGATATAGAGCAGATATGCGGCACCAAGCGCTTGTACTTGCCAAACTTCTGCCAAAAAGGAGATGAGAAATAGGGCGGCAAAGCGGAACACGAATGCTCCAATTAAACCATAAAATAATGCTTTTTTCTGCTGTTCATCAGGTAAATGCTTGACCATAACAGCCATAACGACCGCATTATCAGCAGCTAAAATCCCTTCTAAACCGATCAAGACTAGTAGTACCCAGCCGTATTCCAGTATCATTGCTGTATCCAAATAAATTCCTCCTTCATCTTTCAACCGTCATGAGCGCCTCTTTTAAAACACGAAAAAGCGAGACCTCTGCCAGTGTTTGGCAAAGGTCTCGCTGACATTTTGTAATAAAATGTTGATAAAACCGATGGACTCGCATCCATGTAATGACGACTTTATCTTAGCCTTTCTAAATCAGACTAACGCTACTCCCCCTTGACGAATGTCAAAAGCGATATTTGATTGATAGGAAAATAATATCATGAAAAGCGGGGCGGTGTCAACAACGTTTTATTATGCATCCTTCCTTTAATAAGTCCACCGAGTATCTGATTTTATATTTAGATAACTTATTTCGTGCAAAAGTTTATCTTTATTTCATTTTTTGTTTAGCTGTACTTTATTTTTAGTTGCGATAATGGAATTATGTGAAGGGGGAAACTGATTTGAAAAAACTGATATGTATCGTGTTCTCATCGCTACTACTAGCGGCTTGTTCTAATGAAAATAGCCACCCAGAAACAGCGAACGAGCCGAAAGCGAAAAAAATAACGGTCCAAACAAAGGCACATAAGTATAATTATGATGTGGTGACCTCTGCAACGACTACGACATTCGGTACAAATCCAGAACCGAAATGGACGCCAGAACAAAAAGAAGCTAAGATGTTTTGGTCTGTTCAACCGCCGACAGGTATCATCAAAGGAAACTACTACAAAAATGAACAGCAATTCGATGGGGGCAATAAGGGGATTCTGGAGTTGGTAACGGATGATAGCGGAAAACTGATTCATGTGGAATTTAATGAACTCGCCTCCGAGACTTATTATGAACCGAAATATGCCAATGCTTCCAAGCGCTTGTCGGATTATGCTTTTTTCCAAGCGACGAATGCGCGAACGGATGATACGCTTGTGACTTGGGTGAACGGGATTACCTTTTTAGAGGGGCAGATGCTTGCGGAAAACCGATTAGATGGGAATTTTCAGACGGTGAAAGGATCTTCTACTAGCGCTAGAAACGGGATGATGCCACTCGCGGCCGAGATGAAAGACTGGGTGAAGAAGCCATTCGGATTTTATTATTACGGCATTGCGGAACCGCTCGGAAATGGTTTAACAGCGCGTCTACAAGTTGTTACAGAAAATGGGGAAATTATCTCTGCTAAATATGATGAGATCTTTGCCGATCAAAAAGTGGAGATCACTGATTCGGCCCTACAGTCACTGTACCGGCAATCTAAATATTATTCTCTTGATTACGAGACAATGACAGGTGATGATTTTGTGGCATTTGCGGATGGTTTGGAAAAACATATTTTGCAGTCTCAGGATCTGTTGGATATTCCAAAGCAAGGCCTAGCGAGCTTTCGAAATTACGAAAAAGTAGCCACCAAATTGAGTGCGGAAATAGATGGGGCTGGGACATAACCCAGATAAATCGGCGAAAAGCGCTCGCATTCAGGGAGTTTAGCGGACTTCCGGTTCTCATGCACAATCGTACACTCCGCTTCCGACTTCCACCAAACTCCCTGAATACAAACGCTTTCGCTCGATTTGTGTAAAGCAAAATTTTCGTCCTACCCAAAGTAATGGGTTGGGCGATTTTGCTTTATCTTGAGTTTTGTCTCAGACTCATTTTTTACGTATTAGAAATGTTGCAGAACTTACGGCTAATAAAGTGCCTATTAATTCAGCGATACCATGACTTACATCACCTGTTTGAGGAAGTGTTTCCATTGTTGGGGATGTGAGACTAGACGTGTTCATTACTCTTGTTGTCTCTTTTTTCGGTGTTACCTTTACGATTAATTTTTGACCAATTTTGAGTTCATCGGTTTTAAGTTTATTCCAGACTCTGAGTTGGTGTGGTGTTGTTTCGAATTTTGTTGCAACGCTTGAAAGTGTGTCACCTTTTTTGACGATGTAAATTTGTATCTCGTTATTCTCGTCCGTGATTGTGGTCACTTCTGGTTCATTTGGTGTCACAGTAATCGAATCTACATTCGGCTTCTCTGGCGTTGGTGGTTCAGGATTGGTCGTTGGTGGATTGACCGGTGGTGGCGTTGTTCCGCCACCTTCGCCGCCGCCTGAATAATCATTGACTGTAGCATTTCTCGTTTGCTCCTCAATGTTTGAGCCACCGATTTTTGCCGTGTTTTTATAACTAAATTGTCCACCCGCCATTTTTGTTTGATAAGTAATGACAACCGATGTATCTATCAGGTCACCAAGATCGAGCCGGAAACTGCGATTAGCATCTAGCGTGATATTTTCATTTTGTGTATAAAGTTCTTTTTTATCTGCATCGCGGTATTTCAGTTTCACTTTTCCAACGAGCGTTTGGCCTGGTCCCATCACATCGGTATAGTACGCACTATTAATATCTACCAATGCGTTGTTCAGCGTGACTGTCCAATTAATGAGACTGCTATCGTTCGCGTCAATCCGTCCCTGCTTGAAAACGACAGTCGGTGTTCCCGTGCCACCACCACTATCTACCTTACGAATCATCACTCCAAGCGTCGTCAAATCTCCTGCAACTGGAAAAGCAATCGGATTTATCTGGTCGACTACAATGTTCGCCTTATTAAAATCGGCATAGAAAAACATTGAACCTTGAATGTCCGAATGTGTATCAACAAAAGTAGTAAATGTTAAAATGATTTTTCCCGATATAGGATCTACTAGCGCTGTGGCTACCGTATTTCCACCACTGTCTTTTAATAAAAAAGGGGCAAAACTTACATATTTCAATTGTACAGGTAATGGAAGTGTCATCGTTTCTCCACTATGTACTACCTGCGTCACATTCCAGTTATACACAACCTTCACGCGTTCGTTTTCTTTAAAATCCGTATCAGGAACACCGTTTTTATCTTGTAATTCTACATGTGTAAAGAACTGTGAACCATAGTCCGTCGCGGCTTTTGCACTTTGTCCGCCCAAACCTAGCACGACTATACTTATCAGACCAAGCCCTATCAAAAAAAGTATCTTCTTCATTTTCTCATCCCCTTCCCTTGTTCTTTCCCCCTTCTATTATTGTATTAAACGATATTTTTACAAAAAAACAAAAAGAGCCCAATTTTGAGCTCTTCCTGCTTTTATAGTAATGATGTTAACTCAATATCTGGATTCTTATCGTGGAACCAATTTAATGCAAACTCATTTTCGAATAAGAATAATGGTTTGTCAAAACGATCTTTTACAAGCATACTACGCTGTGTCGAAAGTTTTTCATCAACGTCCTCTTCCTTAATCCAACGGGCAATTTTAGAACCGATGGGCTCCATGCGAATTTCGGAATTATACTCATTGTTCATTCGGTGCTCAAATACTTCAAATTGTAATTGACCAACCGCACCAATGATGTAATCCTCCATGCGCCACGTCTTAAAGAGTTGAATCGCGCCTTCTTGGACAAGCTGTTCGACACCTTTATGGAAATGCTTTTGTTTCATCACGTTTTTTGCAGAGACTTTCATGAATAATTCTGGCGTAAACTGCGGTAGTTTCTCATATTGTAACGTTTTACTACCGTTTGTAATCGTGTCACCGATTTGGTAATTCCCCGTATCGTACAAACCGATAATATCACCCGCCACGGCGCTGTTAACCGTTTCGCGATCATCCGCCATAAATTGCGTCGAATTACCGAGTTTCATCGATTTACCCGTACGCGTCAAGTTCACCGCCATGCCTCGTTCGAATTCACCAGAGCAAATACGCACAAAGGCAATGCGATCACGGTGAGCTGGGTTCATATTCGCTTGAATCTTGAAGATAAAACCGGAAAACTTGTTCATGTAAGGATCGATTTCACCTTCATTAGATTCGCGCGGTTGTGGTGCTGGCGCAAAGTTTACATACGTTTTGAGGAACGTTTCCACACCAAAATTCGTTAGCGCGCTTCCGAAAAATACGGGCGTCAACTCGCCAGATGCAATTCGTTCTTCACTGAAATCATTTCCCGCTTCGTCTAGCAACATGATTTCGTCAAGCGCCTGCTCATAATAACTCGAGTTCTGAATCGCGTGCGGCTCTGCCAAATCGCCGTCCTCACCAATAGGTAGAAAACGCTCATCACCTTCCACACGATACTGCTCTACTTGACGGTGATATCGGTCATACAAACCGCCAAGCTCTTTTCCCATCCCAATCGGCCAATTCATCGGGTACGACTCAATGCCTAAAACCTCTTCTAGTTCCGCTAAAAGTTCCAGGGGTGCCTTCCCTTGACGATCCATTTTATTAATAAAAGTAAAAATCGGGATTCCACGCATCCGACACACTTTGAAAAGTTTCAAGGTCTGCGCCTCAATCCCTTTCGCGCTGTCAATAACCATCACGGCACTGTCAACCGCCATCAATGTCCGATACGTATCCTCACTGAAATCCGAGTGACCCGGTGTATCCAAAATGTTAATCCGTGAACCGTCATAATCAAATTGCATCACAGAGCTCGTTACCGATATCCCACGTTGTTTCTCAATCTCCATCCAGTCACTCGTCGCAAATTTGCCTGATTTCTTTCCTTTTACCGTACCAGCAGAACGAATCGCTCCACCAAAAAGTAATAATTGCTCTGTAATGGTTGTTTTCCCCGCATCCGGGTGAGATATAATTGCAAAAGTTTTGCGCGAAGCAACCTCTTTTTGTAAATCATGACCCATTTTCAAATTCCTCCTAGACATACTCACATTTCCTTAGTATATCACATCGAGGCGTTTTTGAGATAGTATTTGGTGAAAAAATAGTAGCAAGTTTTATCGCTCTATTCGCTGATTTTCTTTTTTCGTGTACGGATGATAAAAGGGAGGCTAACCAAGATACATGCTGCGCCAAGAAGTTGTAACCACAAGGACTGGGACCCATCACCCGTCGCTGGTAAATCTTCTTTTGAAACAGGTTTGACATCCTGCGTTCCGACCGCATTCAACTGTAAATGATCCACTCCTTTTTTCGGTGGTGTCGCTGTGCCTCCATTTACTTTTTCTGGCGGATTTGTTGGCCCAATCGTATTCGGCTCGTTCGGGTCACCTGGCGCCGGTAAGGCATCTGTTAGCGTGATTTGAACTTTTTTCGTAGTTGGTGCCACGCGTTCTCTAGATTCATTGGCAAGTTTTATCGTCCCCTCATATACACCAGCTTTTGGCGATTCCCAATCGAAGTTCGCTATATCCAATGCTATCGCGAGGTTGTATTGCGTCGTTTCACCTTCATAATTGTAATACCCCCGCGCCTTCAGTGCTTGTAGCAGATAAGCTTGCTTCGCGTTCACCCCCGACTGCGCGTCTACATCCGATAACGGCAACGTGATTTTGTTCAGACTCTCGATCGCATTATTTTTGGACAAAATTTCAAAATGAGCTTCGATCGTGTGTCCTGCCGCTAGGGCTTGGAATGTGTAAGTATTACCCGATAACGTCACCGCTTGGCCGTCCACAAGAACTTCTTTCACACGGTATCCAGCATCTGCCTTCACCACAAAATCGGGCTTCTCACCAGGGTTGTAGATCTGTTTCCCGCTCGGCGTAATCGTCCCACCGGCTCCTGCTGACGCCTCAATTTCAAAAGTTGCCTCGCCATTTTTCAAAACGAGCGCGGAAAGTGCCGGCACCTTCACGGCACTCGTTTCCGTCGCTAAATCCGTCGTTGTCTCGCCAATTTTCACATGATATTGATCACTCGGAATCGCCACTTCTTGCTCCGCTTTGTTCGCATTAAAAAGTACCACATATGATGTTGCGCCATCTTTTAATTCGTAGGCCACAACACGATCCGCTTGCTTGATAATCTTCATTTTTTGATTGATCTGGGCGTAATCCGTCAACCGGAAAAGCGGCTCAGAATTGCGGAGTTGCATCACGGCCTCGATGTCCTTCACCGAATCGATATTATCCGCATAACGCTCCCAATCTAGCTTATTGATCGCATCACTGGATTGGTAACTGTTCTCATCCTGATCTTTCGTTCTGTAAAATTCCTGCCCCGCATGAATAAACGGAACGCCTTGCGAAAGTAAAACGATGCTGGTAGCTAATTTTTGCATTTTCTTTTTATCTTGCTCGTTGTCCCCAGGATTCGAGTAGGATAGCTTGTCCCAAAGCGTCAGATTGTCATGCGCTTCAGCGTACTGAATAACTTGGCTCGGTTTAGCAAAATCATAAATACCTTGTCCTTGATCTCGCAGACTCCCAGCTAGTATGTTTTTAGCAAGCAGCTCTTCTTTACCAGTAGCGCCGTTGACAAAACCTGGATCTGCTTCTTGACCGCCCCATGTGCTTCCTTTAATCGCATCCCGAATCGAGTCATTAAAATGAGCGATTTCCGGCATTTTGGAAGCATTTTTTTGATTCGCTTTTGTATCACTTGCAAGTGGTGTCCCAAGGTCCCAACCTTCGCCAAGCACGATAATGGATGGATCGATTTTGTTCAATTCCGCTTTAATCGCGTTCATCGTATCGACATCGTGAATGCCCATCAAATCAAAGCGGAAGCCGTCCATATGGTATTCCTTCGCCCAATAAGCGACACTCTCGACCATGTATTTACGCATCATCGCGCGTTCAGAAGCCGTATCATTTCCAACACCCGTCCCATTGGAAAGTTTGCCGTCATCGCCATATCGGAAATAATAACCCGGAACCGTCTTCTCAAAGGAATGTGCCCCCGCATCAAATACATGATTATAAACCACATCCATAATCACACGCAACCCATTGCTATGAAGGCCTTGCACCATCTGCTTCGCCTCTTGAATCCGCGTCACAGGATTGTATGGATTCGTGCTATAACTACCTTCTGGAACATTATAATTTTTCGGATCATAGCCCCAATTGTAGGGCAACGCACCCAGTTGCTCCGAAACGCTTTGATGATTCTCCTCATTGAGCGACGCATAATCAAACATTGGCAAAATTTGCACGTGCGTAATGCCGAGATTTTTCAAATAATCGATTCCCGTCGCATCCCCATTGGCCGTTTTTGTCCCCTCTTGTATCACGCCTAAATATTTCCCTTTATTCACCGTATCCTTATTTGCAATCGAGAAATCCCGAATATGCATTTCATAAATAATCGCATCCGTTGAATTTGTAAACGCAGGCATCCGATTCGTCTCCCAATCTGAGGGAACCATTACTGCTGGGTCTAAAATAACAGAACGATTTCCATTCGCCGTCGCAGCTTTTGCATACGGATCTTGCGACACGGTTTTCTTCCCATCCGCAAAAATAAGATCGTACGTGTACGCCGTTCCAGAAGGAATTTTTGCGGTGAATTCCCAGATTCCTTGCGCTTTTGGCGTCATCTCATAGCTTTGCGCTACAGGACTGTTCGGTAAATTATCTTGATACGTCGTCAACTTCACGCTCGCTGCCGTCGGTGCCCACAATCGCCACACACTCTGTTCCGCGTTATACGTTGCACCAAGCGGCTCCGTCCCAGTATACGCATATTTCGCATCAAACGCTGGATTTCGAACAATGCTCGTCGTATCCACCAATTTCTCGCCAAAACCAGCCGTCTTCACCGTCAAAGCTGCTTGAATTGGCAAATCTTGCGCCGTTTCGATATAGAAAACAGCTGGATTCGCCGCATCCCGTCTAATATTAGAAATAGCAACCGCATTACCATCCTCTGTAAGCGTCACATCCGCCATCAAATCAAGCGCCGTCGCATCCCGATTCAGCGTCACCTTCACCTCTTTAAAACCCGTCAAACTTGCCGTTTTTATCTGCTTCGTCGCATCCGCAAAATTGGGATTCCGGTAACCCGCCTTATCACCACTTACAATCCAAACCTCTGCTTTGCCATCATCCGTAAACAGATAAACAAAACGATCGTCCTCCGTCCCGTCCTTTTCCCAATTACCGGTCGCATTATTCGCAATAATAAAGCCCAGATTCGACAGACTCGCGCCACTAGAAGCATTAAACGTCGCCTTCACAGACTGCCAATCACCATCTGCCTGCCCATCCGTAAAATTAACCGTCTGCGTTCCCGTCGCACCATCCGCCCACGAATGAACAAACCAATGGCTGTAATCCTTATCATCGCGGTGATAATAAAACGTCACTTCCAAATTCTCATGGGTCGGTAAAACCGTCAAATTCGCCGGCTTTGTCGCAATTTCCTCCTCACCATAATTCAGCCAAACCTCTGTAATTCCCTCTTTTGTGGAAATATAACGATCGCTGCTAATATCACGATCGCCGCCCCAGCCAGAACCATTTTTAATGAGAAAACCGAGTTCCGATTGCACACCATCCACATCCAGGACTGCCACTTTCGAATAGTCACCATAGGCACTCGTATCTTCAAAAACGACTTCATGCCCCGCAACACCATCATTATTCCACACCCACATTTGCCAAGCCTTACTCGCCTGACTTTTTGGATTGTAGTGCACAATAACCTTCGTCTTACTTTCCCTATTTTCAGATAAAACACTGTCATTCACAGTACTAGCTAACTTGGCCTGCTGTGCTGCATCCGCTTTCGGTGTGATCCTTTCCTCCGCAAAACCTTGCATGCCAAAACTAAAACTCTGTACAGCAAACAACACAATCATGATGGAAACTAAATACTTACGCCACATGTTTTTCAAATCCCAAACCCCTTTTCTTTTTATTGGAAAGCGCTTACTCATTTTAAAGTATAAGCAAGCCGGGTTGTTTAAATCAACCTAAATTTAACTGTTAACGATAACAACTTGTAACATGGTCCTATAATTCAGACTTTTCTTCCCTTGTTTTATTAGTCAAAAAAAAAGCCGAACCCGTTAAGATTCGACTTCCACTTACTACTTTACTATAGCAAGGCCTCAATTTTATCCTTCATATTCAACGGGCTGTCTTTAGGTGCATAACGCTCGACCACGTTGCCATCACGATCCAACAGGAACTTCGTGAAATTCCATTTGATGCCACCACCAAGTAATCCTTTTTTCTGCTTCGTCAAGTACTCAAAAACAGGGTTAATATCGGAGCCACGCACTTTCGATTTTGCAAAAAGTGGGAACGTCACACCGTAATTAATTTTGCAAAATTCTTCAATTTCGCTGTCCGTGTCAAGCTCTTGGTTCATAAAACTATCGGACGGGAAACCAAGGATCGTAAAACCCTGGCTCTTATACTCCTGATACAACTTCTCAAGCTCCTCATATTGCGGTGTGAAGCCACATTTACTCGCCGTATTGACAACAATGATAACCTCGCCTTTATACTTATCTAATGAAACCTTTTCACCGTGAAGCGTCTCCTGCTCTAACTCAAAAATAGACATATTCTTCTCCTCCTATTTCACCATTTCAGAAAATAAATAAGCGTAAACTAATTTTTCTGTGTGATATAAAGAATCTCGGTGCGTCCTTTCGTAAGCATGGCTAGCGTCGATTCCGGGCCCGATTAAGCCGTGCACAATGTCAAAACCAGCCTTGATCGCAGCGCTTGCATCGGAACTATAAAACGGGTAAATATCAACTTTGTAATCAATCCCATTATCTATACAAAGCTGCACCAAATTCTTGCGTAAACCATAATGGTACGGGCCGCTTCCATCCTTCGCACAAATCGAAACCGTGTATTCATCAGACGTTTGGCCATCACCAAGCGCGCCCATGTCGACAGCAAGGTACTCCACTGTCTCGGCGGGAATATTCGAGTTACCACCGTAGCCAATCTCTTCATTATTGGAAATCAGGAAATTCGTCGTATATGGTAACACTTCGCCATCTTGTTGCAACTTTTTCAAAAGGGTAAGCAGGATCGCAACGCTCGCTTTGTCATCGAGGTGACGTGATTTAATGAATTCCTCGTTTATAATCCTCGCGCGTGGATCGAGCGACACAAAGTCACCAACACCAATTCCGAGCGCAGCCACATCTTCTGGATTAAAAACTTTGGCATCTAAGCGAATCTCGATATTTTTCGCGTCACGAGGGGCAGTCCCAGCTTCTTGATACACGTGAACCGACGTTTGGTGCATCAAAATGGTACCCGTATAACGCTTGCCATCGCTTGTTTCCACTGTACAGTACTCGCCTTCAATTGCGTTAAAACGATAACCACCAATCAGATTGATCGCGAGACGACCGTCGGGTTTCACCTGCTTCACCATCGCGCCAAGCGTATCCACATGCGCTGTCAACATCCGCTGTTTCGTGTCATCTTTCCCAGGGATACATACGAGTAACGCACCTTTATTGTTTCGCGTACTCGCAATCCCAGTTTCTTTCAAGTAATTTTCGACGAAGGCAAGTACCTGTTCCGTGTTCCCAGTGGGGCTCGGTATCGATGTCAATTCCTTGATCAACTGCATCGTCTCTAATGTATTTGGTTCAAACGCCATTCTCCAACTCCTCCTCACACTTTCTTCTCACGTTTCATTATACCCCTTTTTTAAAATAATGACGGCTATCCTGCTTTTTCATTTCGAGTTATGTTATAATTTTAACGTTATGTGAAAGGAGTTTTTATCAAAATGGAACAAACGAATACAAAAAGAACAGCCGTCACGATTGCTGTTTTTGTGGCTACTTTTATGGCTGCGATTGAGGGAACGATTGTTAGTACGGCGATGCCTACTATTGTCAGCGCCTTGCAGGGCATCGAGCTGATGAACTGGATTTTCTCGATTTACTTACTTACCTCGGCCGTTACTGTCCCAATTTACGGAAAATTATCCGATTTATTCGGCCGCAAAAAAATATTTATTATCGCCACCATTATTTTCATTGTTGGTTCCTCCCTCTGTGGTTTCGCGCAAACGATGGAGCAATTAATTATTTTTAGAGCCATTCAAGGAATCGGAGCTGGCGGAATTTTACCAACGACGATGACGATTATCGCTGACGTCTACCCATTCGAAAAACGAGCAAAAGTGCTTGGCTTCATGGGAGCCGCATGGGGAATCGCTGGTGTTTTCGGACCATTGCTCGGTGGATTTTTAGTAGATCAGCTATCATGGCACTGGATTTTCTTCATCAACGTGCCCGTCGGAATTGCAACGATTATTTTGATTTCGATGTACTTGAAGGAAAACCTCGTTCGCGTCAAATTACCGATCGATTACTTAGGAACAACGCTGTTCACCGTCGCACTGCTCAGCCTACTATTCGCTTTGCAACGAGCTGGTGAGACGCTGAATTGGTTAGAGCCGCTCGTCATCGTATTGTTCGCTGTGTCGATAGCGCTATTCGTTGCTTTCTATTACGCCGAGAAACGAGCCCAAGACCCGATCATGCCGTTCGTCCTGTTTAAAAATCCAGTCGTGCTGATCGGAAACTTGATTGGATTTCTCGTGAGCGCGTTCTTGATCGGGATTAATGTATACATTCCGATGTGGGCGCAAGGCATGATGGGCCATGATGCCATGATTGCTGGCCTAATGATTGCACCGCTGTCGGTGAGCTGGATTATCGGTTCGTTTATCGGTGGTCGGCTATTGATGTCGATTGGGAATCGCCACACGGTTGGACTCGGCGTAATTATCGCGACGGTCAGCGGACTTTTTTTGGCGCTGTTTCCGAGCACAACACCGGACCTATACTTCTATCTTGATAGCGCCTTGATGGGCTTTGGGTTTGGGATTATATTTACAACCACGACGGTCACCGTCCAAGATGCTGTGCGAAAAGATCAGACCGGAATCGCGACGGCTTCTAATACACTATTTCGTACGGTCGGCCAGACGATTGGTGTCGCGGTATTCGGAACGATTTTCAACTCCGTATTGGCGAATGGTTTTCGTGACGCAGCGACTGGTGTGAATCGAGATAACCTAAACCAACTAATCAGTCCACAGACATCTGGAAATGTGGATGTCGCACTCATTGAACCGTTACGCGATGTTCTCTACAACGGACTGCATATGGTATTCTGGGCCATGTTCGCCTGCTGCCTACTCAGCTACGCGGTTCATTTTATTTTACCGAAAAAACACATTTCTGGGAATTAACATAAAACAGCGATACAATCTCGATCAAGCAGATTGCATCGCTGTTTTTAATTTTATAGCCAATCAGAAATATACATGTAGCCTTTATAAATAATAGCACCACATACTGCTAATAAAATCACGATGGTGGCAACATTCTTGAGCTTCTTTTTCCAATCTATCCGGTGAGGCATCTCGTCATCGTCCAGATCCTCCGCTACATACATTATTCGCAGTAACGCATCAAAACTGTCGCAAATCACATTCACTTTCGAACTATCCGTATCAATGTGTATAACCTTCGGATCTGTCGTTGTCCCCTCATAATCAAGCGCGACAAATGCATGACCGTCCCCACCAATAATAATGATATCTCCTTTAGTAATCCCCCATTCATTTCTCAAATATTCCGTCTCCATAATGCCTTCATCTGGCCCAATACCATAAAGCTCATCCAAATGAATATGATCTTCTGCCCAATCGTTCTCAAAATTTACCGGCACCGCATCCGTTTTTAAATAACCACCATTTCGCTCCTCCAAAACTTTCACATAGCTCGCAGGTAACTTTACGCCAAATGTCGCTTCCGCCAGCTCAATATTTGCTTTTGTTAGCTTCGGTATCACTTCTTCATCTTCTCTAAAAATACTAATCTTATTTCACCTCCTAAAAATCTATACTTTTTTTCGTCTACTTTTAGTCCACAAAAATACAGCTACCAGTAACAAAATCGAAAACACAGAAAGCGACAAGCCAATATCTAAAGCCGCAAAAAACGTATCCTTAGGCGTATCCTCAAATATAAACAACATAAGAAGCCCTAGCGCTATCGCAATTCGAAAACCATATTTTTTACTAAATATAAGTATAAATCCTGAAATTACCACATAAACAAGGAGTACACCCCATAGAAACATACGCCATTCACCTCCTTATTTCGCGCACGTGATATCTATTTTTTTTCACGTCGACTCTATCCATTCCCAAATGTAAAAACCATAAATCAAAATCGGAATGCTGAAAAACATAACTATGTTCGCAATAATCAAGACTCGTGATTTTATTGCCATCGCGAAACAAAATCCGATCAGTGAAAATGGGAGCGTTAGTAGAAACCACTGGGATACGAGTTGGAATACGATACTTGGAAACCAAGCCAGTAAGCTGAGCAAAATACAAAAAATAGATGCTATCTTTACTATTATTCTCCCCATGTTTCACTGCTTTCTTTACGATTTTTCCTTTTATAACGCCATTCCAATACAATCAGCGTCACTAAAATCACTAAATTGGACGCCAAATAAACATCTGAAACCTCATCAGGTGCTAATATCACCGTAAAAAAATTACTGCCAAGAATCCATAAAAGAATCTTTACCTTCTTACTCTCTGTCAATGTCATCATTATCACCTATTTCCTTGTACTAAGCTAAGCCACAAAACATCATATTTCTATGTAGTAATCGATGCATTTTTCCTTACTCTAGACTTTCTATTTTTATAACCTGTTGTCTATATAAAAATTAGGTTTTATCCCACTTTTGATCACGAATTTCTTTAGAATCAGGGAAGAAATCTGTTTGTGCCCATCTGCATACTGGCACTTGTCATGCTATAATGAATCGTCGTCTATCTTCATGTGAGTCATTCACAAGAAGGAGGTGAGTTTCATGTTCATACTATTCTCCAGTATCATTGCGCCGACTGTTGTTGGCTGTGCTATTGTATGGTTCAAACACAAGTTAGAGAGTCGGGGCCATGAAAAAAATAAATAGACGGCGCCTCTAACACCTTAAAAAATCCCCTCGTTGCCACACAACGAGGGGATTTTGGTGAGCTCATGCCCATACTATTTCCAAATTCATTATACCATGCGAATCAAAGTCCGTAAACCTCTATCAAAATTTATTTCACTTTATAAATCCAACCTTCTGGCGCTTCAATGTCACCAAACTGGATACCGCAAAGCTCATCATACAATTGCTTCGTCACAGGTCCAACTTCGGTTTCACTATAAAACACGTGGAAGTCGTCACCATTTTGGATGCCACCAATCGGTGAAATCACGGCCGCCGTACCACACGCACCAGCTTCTGTGAACTCGTCCAATTTATCGATGTACACGTCTCCTTCTTCGGCCTTCAAACCAAGGCGGTGTTCCGCTAAATAAAGTAAGGAATACTTCGTAATACTCGGTAAAATAGATGGCGAGAACGGCGTTACGAAACGATTATCTTTTGTGATTCCAAAAAAGTTCGCTGCGCCTACTTCTTCAATTTTTGTATGTGTCGCTGGATCTAAGTAAATGCAGTCGCTGAACTCACGGTCTTTCGCGATTTTACCTGGGTAAAGGCTTGCTGCATAGTTACCACCTACTTTAGAAGCACCCGTACCGTTTGGCGCCGCGCGATCATACTCCGAAATAATGAAGTTAGTCGGATTTAGGCCACCTTTAAAATACGGGCCAACCGGGCAACAAAATACGGAAAACATGAATTTCGGTGCTGTGCGAACGCCTAGATTATCGCCAATTCCAATTAAGTATGGGCGTAAATACATCGTTCCACCTGAACCGTATGGCGGCATGTAGGCTTCATTCGCCGCAACTACTTGCTTACACGCATCAATAAAGCGATCTTCTGGAAATTCCGGCATCAATAGACGATCACAACTTGCTTTCATGCGTTTCGCGTTCTGATCTGGTCGGAATAAATTAATCGAACCATCTTTCGTACGATAGGCTTTCAAACCCTCAAAACACTGCTGTCCGTAGTGAATCGCTGTGGAGCCCTCTGCAATATGGACGACATTATCTTCTGTCATTGTCCCCTCATCCCACTTGCCATTTTCCCAAATAGACACATAGCGCAAATCCGTTTTTATATACTCAAAACCAAGTGTGCTCCAATCAATATCCTTACTGCTCATGCGATTCCCACCCTTTTTCTTCTAATATTTGATTTGTTCATTATATCATAATTTCAGTGGATTGGAAAAAAGACTTATAACCTTTTGAAAAAAAACTGATTATTTAAGCAAAATTTTGCCGTTCTGCTTTATTTTGTGGTAAAATGTTAGTACGTTAATTAAATTCAGCGCAAATTGGTTTATTTACAGAATATTGTCTAAAAATTTAGATAATAATAACGATCTAGGAAAGGGGATTATAAAAATGACAGAAGCAAAAATGTTGGAAAAAAAGATCTGGAGCACTGTTTTAAATGAGGAATTGGACTTATTAATTTACTTACCACCAACGTTTTCGCCTCTTTCGAAGTATCCATTTTTCCTAGTGCAGGATGGAAAAGATTATTTTCAATTTGGCAAACTGGCACGCTTCGCTGATGAATTAGTAGAAAGCAAAACCATTCAAGAGGCCATTTTTGTAGGTATCCCTTATAAAACCGTGGAGGACCGGCGAGCGAAATACCATCCAGACGGTGCGCAAAATGAGGCGTATATTCGCTTTCTAGCACATGAATTAGTACCTTACATCGAAGCCAATTACCCGACATATCATATGGGTGCTAGTCGTTTCTTGATGGGAGATTCCCTCGGAGCCAGCGTTTCTCTCAAAGCTGCGCTAAAGTACCCACATACATTTGGAAACGCGATTTTACATTCCCCGCTCGTGAATGAAGAATTGATGACACTTGCCGAGAAAACGAACCCTGCTTTAGTGAAGATTTTCCACGTCATTGGTAGTGAAGAAACCGAAGTCCCAACAACCGATGATAATGTCGCAAACTTTTTGGAACCAAATCTTGCACTTCATACTATTTTGGAAGCGCGTGGTTTTGATTATTATTTTCAAGAATTCGAGGGCAAGCATCGCTGGAAATATTGGCAGCCTTTTGTGAAAGAAGCGTTGCAATTTATGCTAGACAAAGAACAGTTTGCCACCGAAGATATGACCGTTTAAGGAGGAAAAAGAAGCATGACAGTACAGAAAGTAACCGACAAATCTGGGAAACAAGATGCATTTGATATTCGTAAGGAGGTTTTCGTTTTAGAACAAAAAGTAGATCCTGAGTTGGAGTGGGACGAGTTCGATTCACTGGACTCAACAATCATGTTTGTCGACTATGATGAAGATGGTACAGCGCTTGCGACAGGACGATTTCGCGCTCTTCCCGAGTATGGCAAAGTAGAGCGCATCTGCGCCCGCAAAATAGCTCGTAAAAAAGGAAGCGGACGTCGCATTATGGAAGCCATTGAACAAGAGGCAATCGCCCAAAAAGTGACCCTTCTGAAACTAGGCGCACAAACAACCGCGATTCCCTTTTACGAAAAACTAGGTTATGAAGTGTGCTCCGATATCTTCCTAGATGCTGGTATTGAACATAAAAATATGCAAAAACAAATAGGTTAAGCATAAAAAGGAGGCTCCCAAAATTCGGGAACCTCTTTTTTATTTATCTCGGACCTCCACGTTTCCATTGGAATAACCGATAACGATCGAAGTCGCATAATTCAAGAATAAACCATTCTCAACAACGCCGGGTAGGTTATTCAACCACGTGTTTAATTCCTCAGGATTGGCGACTACTCCCATATGTAAATCTAAAATATAGTTTTCGCTGTCCGTTAAATAAACGCTACCATCTTCATGATGACGCAACACTGGCTTGTATCCATTCATTTCTAGCTGACGCTCCACTTGCTTGTAACCAAACGGCACGACCTCAACTGGTAATGGGAAGGCGCCTAGTGTCTCCACGACCTTGTCTTCCCCAATAACCCAAATACTTCTTTTGGATGCTTGTGCTACTAGTTTTTCGAATAAAAGTGCACCACCGCCACCTTTAATACCCCGAAACAACCCATCAACTTCATCCGTACCGTCAATCGTCAAGTCAATTTCGTCAACCTCGTTTAAATCCATTAGCGGAATATTACGCTCTTTCGCCAATTTTTCTGTTGCTTTCGATGTGACTACACCAGTAACATTTAGTCCCTCAGCCACGCGATCACCTAATTTTTGAATCATGTAATAAGCGGTTGATCCTGTACCAAGCCCTACAACCATACCATCTTGAATAAACTCACACGCCTTTTCTCCCGCGATTTGTTTGCTATTCATCTCCACAATCCCCCTCAAAAAGTTCATTCTCTCTCCATTATATAGAATTTCCAAGGTTTCGCATAGTCGTATCATGCAAAGCTTCATAAATTGAATTATTACACTGCGAAACATTCCATACATTAAATACCATTTTTTAGTTTTTTTCTATTACATCTTACATTCTTCAAAAATTCACAAAAAGTTCATAAATATTCCTTCAAAACCTTATAAAATCTTGCCCAGTAGCGCTTTTTCATAAAAAAATAATTTGTTGATGTAGTTTTATTTACATTTAAAACAGTCTTTCTATAAAAAAAAATAGTCCAAAATGCTAATTTAATCTCCCGTAAACCCTTTCTTACACAACCTTACAAAAATGTAATTGGACATTTCCAAGAAAATGCGTTACATTATATAAATACATGACACTCGATTTTAACATTTGTAATATTAAAGAAATATTAAGAGGTGATGCCCAGCATGAAGAAGTTAAAAACCGCGATGTTTCAGCCAAGAGCTATATTTATCTGGAAGACCTTGTTCTACTTGATTGTATTACTAGGCTTACTATGGTTCTACGGTTTCAAAAATCCAAACGACACAACCTTTATTTATAACGAATTTTAGAGAGAAGAGAGGGGATTATGAATGAGTGTATCTTTTTTCACTACTTCCATTAATGAACGAATTGATGAGTGGGCAACGAAGACACCGAATAAGTCTTGTTACGACTACCAAGGTGAGTCACTGACTTATAGAGAATTAAAGGAGCAGTCAGACGCATTAGCAGTCTTTTTAATGCAAGTTTTAACGGATGATGCACCAGTCCTTGTGTATGGACACATGTCAGCTTCGCAAATTGTTACATTCTTAGCTTGTTCGAAAGCTGGACGGGCGTATGTTCCCATCGATGTTTCTATGCCAGCTGACCGCATTAAACAGATTACAGAAGTTGCTAACCCTAGTCTAATTCTTTGCACAGAAACGCTGCCTGAGGACGCTGTAACAGGGCATAATGATATCGTTACACCAGAACAATTACATGCCTTTATTGAAAAACATAAAGGAGAGCAACCTGCTACATCCCAATTTGTGAAAGCCGATGAGAATTACTATATCATTTTCACATCTGGAAGTACTGGTGTTCCAAAAGGCGTTCAGATTAGCCATAACAACCTGGTTAGCTTCACGAATTGGATTTTGCAAGACTTTGGTATTAGTGAAGGCGAGCGTTTCTTAAATCAGGCACCCTACTCGTTTGATCTTTCAGTGATGGATCTCTATCCGTGCTTACTTGCCGGCGGGACGCTAGTGCCACTTGATAAGACAATTAGTGCTAATTTAAAAAATTTATATGAGGCCATTCCAGATTTGCAAGTGAACGTCTGGGTTTCGACACCCTCTTTTGTTGACATTTGTCTGATGGACGCTAATTTCAATGGTGACATGAATCCGTCTATCACGCATTTCCTATTTTGTGGGGAAGTTTTAACGAAAGAAACGGCACGTGAACTGATTGCACGCTTCCCTCAGGCTACCGTTTATAACACGTATGGGCCAACCGAGGCAACAGTTGCTGTTACTAATGTCGTGATTAATGCTGAAAATGTAGATACCTATCCAAGCTTGCCACTAGGCCGTATTAAGCCTGATACGAAACTTCTAATTATGGATGAAGATGGTGTAGCTTTACCTGACGGCGAGAAAGGCGAGATCGTTTTGGTTGGTCCTAGTGTTTCCAAGGGCTATCTAAATGAACCTGAGAAAACAAATGCTGTATTTTATGCGGACACGCTTTTCCAAGCCTACAAGACCGGTGATTGTGGGATGATCATTGACGGTATGCTATTTTTCCAAGGACGCTTGGACTTCCAAATTAAACTTCACGGTTATCGCATTGAACTTGAAGATATCGAGAATAATTTAAAAGAAGTCAGCTATATTCGCTCTTGTATTGTTGTTCCAAAGATGCGCGAAGGAAAAGTGGACAGCTTAGTTGCATTCGTTGTTCCTTTTGCACACGATTTTGAGAAAGAGTACAAACTAAGTGCTGCTATCAAAAAAGTGCTCGCTGAATCGATGCCAAGCTACATGATTCCACGCAAATGGGTCTACAAAGAAGAATTCCCACTAACAATGAACGGCAAAATTGACCGCAAGATGCTATCCAGTGAGGTGAATTCATGACAACGCCATACGGATCAATACTCTATTTTGCAGTATTGTTCGCTTTTTTAGCTCCGATTGTGATTGCTGGTTTGCTCGGTAAACGAATGCCAGTTTACAATGCTTTTGTAACGCTAGTTTTCATCTACATGATGTTCGCTGGCAATCCAATCCAAGCCATTGCCCTAATCGTTTTCGTTTTTTGGCAACTAGCGCTTGTGAGACTATACTTTAATTATCGTCAGAAACATAATCACGGTGGTATCTTTGTTCTTGCATTGATCCTCGCGATTCTCCCATTATTTATCGTAAAAGTACAACCCTTGCTTGCTGCAAACTCAACGATGCTTGGGTTTCTCGGGATATCGTACTTAACTTTTAAGGCCGCGCAAATGATCATGGAAACGCGTGATGGCTTGATTAAAGAATTGAACTCTTGGGATTTCATTAACTTTCTATTGTTCTTTCCTACGCTATCATCTGGTCCTATTGATCGCTTCCGTCGCTTTAAAAAAGAAGCCGACTCACCACTAGATTCTGACAAATATGCGAATTTACTTAATCGAGGCATTTTCCTTATTTTCTTAGGTTTTCTATATAAATTTATTATTGCATACGTAATTCAAACGAACGCTATTGTTGGACTGGAGTATAACCTCCACCATCACGTCCAATTCGGATGGAGTTTGGTCGGTTACATGTATGCGTACAGTATGTATTTATTCTTTGATTTTGCAGGTTACAGTGCTTTTGCCGTTGGGGTCAGTTACTTGATGGGCGTGCAGACACCGATGAACTTTAACAAACCGTTCGCTAGTCGCAATATTAAAGAATTCTGGAATCGCTGGCACATGACATTGTCCTTCTGGTTCCGTGATTTCGTCTTCATGCGTCTCGTTTTCTGGATGACGAAAAAGAAATTTTTCAAAAGCAAGTTTACCGTAGCCTATATCGCCTATTTTGCGAACTTTCTTCTCATGGGAATGTGGCACGGACTTCATTGGTATTACATCGTTTATGGGTTATATCAGGCGGCTTTGATCGTCGGATTCGACCTCTTTGAACGCTGGAATAAGAAAAAGAAATTCTATCCGAAAAACAAAGTCACAAACGTGATTGGCATCGTGATTACGTTCCAGTTCGTCTGCTTCGGCTTCCTGATTTTCTCGGGTATTTTAGACAAAATAAGTTTTTAAACTATATTAGGGTAAGGTGGTAAATTATTATGGCATTTCGTGAAGATGTATTAGAAATTTTAGAAGAGATTACAGAGTCTGAGGAAGTTGTGGAGAACACTTCTGTGAACATGTTTGATGAAGGTTTACTTGATTCAATGGCAACCGTGCAATTTTTAATAGAAGTAGAATCGCGCTTAGGTATTACAGTTCCTGTTTCCGAATTTGATCGTGATGAGTGGGCAACTCCGGATCAAATCATCGCGAAACTTGAGGAACTAAAATGAAAAAGAAGCTTTGGATGACATTTGGGCCTTTGCTTATTGCAGGGGCTGTGTTCTTATTCATCCTGTTCGGCCCAAGTTCCATCTTTGGTGGCGTCACACAAGGCACGATCAAAAAAAGCGCGACTTCTATGAGTACTACTGTCGTACAAGGTGTTGCCATTCAACAAAAAATGCTTGCGGCAGATAAAACTTATTTACCTATTTTCGGTTCTTCTGAGCTTTCTCGGGTCGATCAATTCCATCCGAATGTGTTCTCCGAGAAATATAATCGTGGCTATACGCCATTTCTAATCGGTCGTCCTGGTACACAATCACTCTCGCATTATTTAGATATTAAAGCGATGGGAAACGAGCTAAAAGGCAAAAAAGTCGTGTTTATCCTATCACCACAATGGTTTCAACCTGCTGGTGTTGATGATGGACATTTTGGTGGGAATTTCTCGCCACTGCAAGCGTACAAATTTGCGCTTTCTGACGATGCTCCAACACCTGAGAGAAGATATGCCGCACGCCGATTACTAAGTTATAAAGTCGTGAAAAACGATACGACTTTATCTACCTTACTTGAAAATATTGCATCCCCTGGTCCTAAAACCGAGGTCAATACATTTACGAAAATGGCCGCTGCTGCCAAAATGAAAATTTTGCAGCGGAAAGATGATTTGGAATCGAAGTTTATTAAAGGATCACGCGAAGAAAAAGTCGCGAATAACTTGAGATTGCTTCCTGACAAGTTAGATTACGCGAAATTAGACGAGCTAGCTACAAAAACCGGCGAGTCTAAAGTCGGAGCTAATCCATTTTTTATTAAGGATTCTTATTATCAGAAGAAACTAGCACCGACGATTAATCAGTTGAAAGATAGTCGAACGAACTTAAGCTACGATAAGTCACCAGAATACAGTGATTTGCAACTTGTTATGGACGCGTTTAAAGAAGTTGGTGCAGATGTATTATTTATTAATCCACCTGTGAACGGTCCTTGGTATGACTATATCGGCGCTTCGAGAGAGAAATTACAGAAGTATTATGATAAGTCTGGAAAGCAAGTGAAGGATCAGGGATTTCAATATGTAGACATGTCGCGCTATAGCGATACACCTTACTTCTTAGAGGACACGATTCATTTGTCTTGGCGTGGTTGGGTCGTGATCGACAAACAAATCGATCAATTTATGAACAATAAGACCAAACCTAGTTATGAGAAAACGCCAAAACAGTTTTATTTTAACCAGCTTCTCCCTCCCAAAAAGGAAGATAATAAATAAAAATAAGGATGTAGCGCACGTATTTAATACGTTTCTACATCCTTATTTGTTTATTCTACTGTGACACTTTTCGCGAGGTTACGTGGCTTATCGACATCACAACCGCGATGAAGCGCTGCGTAGTACGCTAGAAGTTGACACGGTACAACGCTCGCAAGCGGTGTTAGAAGCTCGTGTACTTTTGGTATAACGAATTGATCACCTGGTTGGTTCACGCCCTCCATCGAGAGGATACAAGCCTTAGCGCCACGTGCAAGTACTTCTTTCACGTTACCGCGAATATTCCAGTTAATGCTTTCTTGCGTGATTAGCGCAAGAACTGGCGTACCTTCTTCAATCAAGGCAATCGTTCCATGCTTCAATTCACCACTCGCAAAACCTTCTGCTTGGATATAAGAAATTTCTTTTAGCTTCAGCGCCGCTTCCATCGCAACGAAATAATCGATATGGCGACCAAGGAAAAAGGCGTTGCGTGTCGTTGCTAAATACTCACCTGCGATATGCTCGATGATTTCTTTGCTGTCAACCAACGTTTCCATCGCGTTGGCAACGATGCCTAGTTCCACCGTTAAATTGAAATCTTTGGCGATGCTAAGACCTTTCTTACGACCTACAACGGTTGCTAGAATAGATAAAGCAGCAATTTGTGCTGTATAGGCTTTGGTTGATGCTACTGCAATTTCTGGCCCGGCATGGAGGTGCATAGTGTGGTCTGCCTCGCGCTCAAGCGTGGAGCCTGGCACGTTTGTGATCGTTAGAGAACGGTATCCAAGCTCTTTTACTTTCACCAAAACTTGACGACTATCTGCTGTTTCACCACTCTGCGTAATAAAGATGAAAAGTGGCTTCTCCGTTAGAAGTGGCATATTGTAGCCAAATTCGCTGGAAACGTGAACTTCTACTGGTATTGCAGCTAATTTTTCAATCAGATTTTTACCGACCAGCCCTGCGTGATAACTTGTCCCGCATGCGACAATGTGAATACGATCGGATGCCAGTACTTCATTCACGATGGTTGGATTGACCGTGACCTCGCCATCTTCATTTTGGTAGGCTTGGATAATTTTACGAATCACAGCTGGTTGTTCATCTGTTTCTTTTAGCATGTAATGCGGATACGTTCCTTTTTCAATATCGGATGCATCTAATTCTGCTGTGTAAGCCTCGCGTTCGATTTCTTCGCCATCTAGCGTTTCGATCGTTACACCATCGCGTTTTACAAGCACGATTTCTCCATCCATAATTTCGACAAACTGATCCGTTTCACGAATTACAGCCATCGCATCACTTGCAATAACGTTGAAATCTTTGCCTTTTCCGATGAGGAGTGGGCTTTTATTTTTCGCTGCATAGAGCGTTTCATTATCTTCTTTATCGATCAGGCAAATAGCGTAAGAACCATGAAGTAAGCTAAGTGTCTTCGTGAATGCTTCTTTCGTTGTCATGCCTTGGTTTGCAAACATTTCGATGAGTAGGACGATCACTTCTGTGTCCGTATCACTCGCAAAACTAGCATCAGCTAAATATTGATCTGTTAGTAAGGAGTAGTTTTCAATGACGCCGTTATGCACCATCGTGTATCGCCCTGATTTGCTTTGGTGGGGATGTGCATTGGCGTGACTCGGCTTTCCGTGTGTTGCCCAACGCGTATGACCGATCCCCATTTCACCAGATGCACCGGCTGGTACTTCTGCTCGCAAATCAGCAATCCGACCTTTTTCCTTCGCTACGAGTACGCCATCAGATGATTTCAAAGCAATTCCAGCTGAGTCGTAACCACGATATTCTAACTTTTCTAGTCCTTCTAATAAAACTTCTTTCGCATTTTTCTTTCCAATAAATCCTACAATTCCACACATAATAATATCCTCCATTTGGTATGAGAGCAGACGTATCCTGTATGCAAGCCCTCTATTTTTTGAAAAAAGGGCAGACTATTCCGTTGTCTGTTTTCCTTTTCGCGTTTCCATGGGGGTAAAAACATGTTCCTTTCCACTCTGTTCACTAGGTCACCCTAATGGTTTGTAGCAAAGGCATCACGATTGCATGTACAACCGAGGGACTCCCGCCGAATTTTCGATTAATCCCTTCCTCGTCAACTAGGACCATTACCTAGTTCTGGCGCTTCTATTTAATTTTGAGCGATCCTCCTCATTATTTTTTCTAGGAAACAAAATTATCATACCTCAAAGTTGTATAGTTCGTCAAGCCTTATATAATGTACCAATTATAAAATTGGTATAGCCGTTGACAAAAAGTAGTTTTTATTTGATAATGGAGAGGAAGCGTCATTTCCTGTCATAATCAGGTTTTAGCGATGATACGATATAGAATTTCAGATCATGAAACTTGGAGGTTAGCACATGAAATTTTTTCAGAAAATACTTGCTGGGTTTACAACACTTTTTGTTGCGTGGGCCATTTTTTGGAAATTCGGTTCATTACAAACAGTCCATGCTGTCGAAATGAATGAATTACCAGGAACCGGCGACAACTTCTCGATTTGGACCATTGTAATAGGTGGTATCCTGATTATTGCCGCGATTGTACTGTTATTACGAAAAAAATGGTAAAAAAAGAAATTCGATCCTAATTAGGTGTCGAATTTCTTTTTTTCTGTCGCTATGACTAAGAACAGACTCGCAAATATGCCGAGTGTACCGATAATTAATTTAAGCGCGACAATCGTATTTTCATCTTGACCAATTTGCGAACCGATCTGTGAGCCAATTTTTTGGAGTATTTGTTCGAGCCATAGATATTCTGTCAAGAAATTGAAAGATAGGCCTAGTAGCGGCGCCGTGATGAAGGCATTTGGTTTTTTAAATCCGAATAGAATAGCAAGTAGGAAGAAAAATGCAATACCGATTCCAAGATACGCATCAAACGGTGTTGTGAAAAAGAATTCTTCGCCGGATAAGACGATGACCGCGATTGTAACCGACAGTCCTAAACCAAGTATTGCGAAAAATACGCCTGCCCAACGCCATTTTTTTTGCCAATCTATGCTTGGTGTTGACGGCTTCTCCATTGTGTTTATGAAAGGCGAAACGAGGCCGATGAGTGCAACTAAAAGCGTGATAATACGGGAATAATCTAGCATGTCTAACTCGCCTGCATCGATCCATGGTTTCATTTGATTTTGCCATAACATCCAACCTTGAAAAACACTAAACCCAAGTAAAATGACTAAATTAGCCGCTAAAGAGGACTTATCTAGCAGTGCCAATATACCAAAAACGAATAGTAATACGGTTAAAGCCAATGTTACCCACAAAATCCACGTTGACTTGAAATCGGAGCCATTTAATGCCCAGCTGTATAAAAAACTACTAACATTAGGTAGCAACGTTGCCCCTAAAAATAACATGATAAATCCACTTACTTGTTTCTTCATCCTACAACTCCTCGTTGTTTTTTTGAAAACCTTCTGGGAAGCTGTATTTTCTGTGCCTATAGCAGGTTCATTTTTTTGCCGTCCACAATATATTCAAGCTCGGATAAACGCCAGAACTCTTCTTCTTTGTAGACATAGCGGTATGTCGCATTGAAAACGTAATCATCTGTCGCACCGACTCTGAATCCTGGATTTTCGAAAGTGAAGCGTTGGATAATACCCACTTCTGGCTCAATCATGCCGATATCATTCTGGCCGGCATCAAAATAAGCTGTACCAATCGATCTACCACCAACAGTAATATTAAAGGAAAATACAATTTGTTGCACTTGCACTTCTAAGAAATTGGCGAGAACAATATTGAAATGAATATTCTCCTCCGTGATTTCTAGACCAAATGGGAAAAGTTCCATCTCCCAGCGCGCATCTTTACCTTCCTTTATTTGTTCCATAATTCGTTCGCTCATTGAAATATCTTCCATTGACGGAAAAGTGCTTACCATTTCTCTTTTCTGCAAATCATAAAGTGACCAAGTTAGTTCCATAGTAGTTACCTCCATAAAAAATACCCTTTTCACCATTGTATCAGAAAAAAGATATTTCCACGATTAAAATATGGTTATAGTGGTGAAAAAATCTTTTTTTCGAAAAGATAGGAAAGTGTCTCCGCATGCCAAGGTCTTCCAAAAACCCGCTTACTGACGAAATATTGGGCGCGTTCCACTTGCCCTTCTTCATTTTCTGCTTCCATCGCTAGTTTATGTACGAAACGTTTTTTATCAAGGCGAATGGCCCGGATTTTGTCTTTTGGTAAAAAGTACATTTGTGTTTCGGATTTGCTGACGATGGAAAAAGAAAAGGTAATCAGGCCGACTTCTGTGAAAACGAGGACGAGACTGTGCCTAGTACGCATCGACGGGCCAGCATACATGAGACGCTGAAAACTCGTCGACATGCCATTGTCCGCTAAATATTGATTGACTTCTGTTTCTATTTGATCTTTCATTGCCATATGTGGATTCACCTCTTCCATCTATTCTAACACAAAATGAAAAGGCTGGGCGTGAATTCATTGCCCAACCTTCTTTTTATGAAATCATTTTTTTCGCTTGTAAAACTATATGTTCAGCGGTAAGTCCGTAAAACTCCTGGAGATATGGCATCAAACCAACCTGACCGAATTGTTCGCGGACACCGATGCGATACAGCGGAACGGGATGGTGCTCTCCGAGAAATTCCGCGACAGCACTTCCAAGCCCACCGTTTACGTTGTGATTTTCTGCGGTAATGACGCGTCCTGTTTTTTTGACAGATTCGAGAAGTGTTGCACCATCTAATGGTTTGATTGAAAACAAGTCAATAACTTCGGCCGAGATGCCGATTTCTTTAAGGCTTGCCGCCGCCTTTAAGCTTTCCGCAACCATAATTCCCGTGGCGCAAATCGTAATGTCCGTACCTTGATGCAAAATTTGTGCTTTTTCAAAGGTGGTATTTGGCTTATACAGTTGTGTCGCGTTTTTACGAATTGTCCGGATATAGTGTAAGCCGCCTTTTTCGTAGGCTTGTTCGAGAAGCCATCCGAATTGAATCGCGTCGCTAGCCTCATAAACATACGCATTTGGGATTTCGCGCATTAAGGCGATATCTTCAAACGTCATGTGCGTGCCGCCATTATGTTCTGCGGAAACGCCTGCATCCGAGCCCACGATAACCGCTGAAAGTTGCGCATAACCTAGCGATACAAAAACCTGATCAAAGGCACGACGCGTCACAAATTGGCCAAACGAATGAATAAATGGCTTTCGTCCAAGCACGCTAAGTCCCGCGGCGATGCCCATCATGTTTGCCTCCATAATCCCGACGTTCACGTACTGGCCTGGTAACTCCTCTTTTAGCCCTCCAGTCGACATCGAACTACTCAAATCAGCCTCCAGCGCAATTACATTCGGATCTGCGGCTGCTAGTTTTCGTATTGTGTCTGCGTAAACTTGGCGCATCTCTATTTGGTCTTTTTCAAGTATGAGCGTCATTGTGCCACCCCTTCCAAATCGTTTTCTAATGCCAAAATGGCACCGTCAATCGCTTGCCAATCCGCGTCATCTGGGCGCAAATGATGATTATCCGCCTTCTCCTCAATATGCGTCACACCCTGCCCCTTCACCGTATCTAGCACAATCGCGTGCGGCTTTCCAGAGGTTCTTTTTGCCGTCTGGATCGCTGCATCTATGGCCTGCGTCGAACTACCATCCACCTTCGACGTATGAAATCCAAACGCCTGCATCTTCCACTCCAAATCGAGCGGATCAATAATATCCGCCGTCAAGCCGTCCAACTGCTTCTTATTATCATCAATCAATACAATCATGCGGTCCAGCCTGTGATGCCCAATAAATTGAAACGCCTCCCAGCACTGCCCCTCATTCAGCTCGCCGTCACCAACAATCGCATACGTATAATTCTCACGTCCAGCCAACATATTCCCAAACGCAATCCCGCCAGCAACCGAAATCCCCTGACCAAGCGAACCCGTTGTCATTTCCACGCCCGGCGTCAAGTTCCGATCCGGATGCGACGGCAAACGCGTGCCGTTCTGATTCAACGTATACAACTCCTCCTCCGCAAAAAATCCCTTCAAGAACAGCGTCGCGTACAAAGCCGGCCCACCATGTCCCTTCGACAGAACGAAATAATCACGATTCGCGTCCTCCGGCTTCTCCGGATCCACCACCAAATGCTTCCCGTAAATCACCGCCAACGCCTCCACAATCGATAAACTCCCGCCAAAGTGACCAAATCCAAGCGCTCGTAGCTCCTTCAACGTATACAGCCGTATTTGCTTCGCGGCCACATCCAAATTTTCAGTCAACATCATGCTTCCTCCTCTACCGCATTCCTCTTTTTCCGTTTCATACTAAGCAAGAACATCACGGCCAGAATCGCGACCAGACTCACCACAATCGCAATCGTCCCGCCATGATTCGCGAGCACACCGAAGAAAATCCCACTCACACCAAAATCAGTATCCGAGAACGTCGAATTCGCAAACCCAAGATTTCCGAGCACCGGCATCAAGAAAACAGGCAAGAAACTAATCAAAATCCCGTTCACAAAAGCCCCTAGAACCGCGCCACGAACACCGCCCGTCGCATTCCCAAACACACCAGCCGCAGCACCCGTGAAGAAATGCGGCACCACACCAGGCAAAATAATCACGCCACCCGTAAACGTCATGATCACCATACTCACAATCCCACCGATAAAACTCGAAAAGAACCCAATCAACACAGCATTCGGCGCATACGGATAAATAATCGGCACATCCAGCGCAGGTTTTGCATTCGGCACTAAGCGCTCCGAAATCCCTTTAAACGCCGGCACAATCTCCGCCAACACAAGCCGCACGCCAGATAAAATAATAAACACCCCAGCCGCAAAAGTCCCCGCTTGAATCATCGCAAACACAAGATAATTCGTGCCATCACTCAAATTCGCCTCCACATAACTAGGCCCAGCAAACAGCGCGACAACCACATAAATTACCATCATCGTTAGCGCAATACTCACCGTGCTGTCCCGTAAAAAGCCTAATCCTTTCGGAAAATTAATTTTCTCCGTCGATTTCGGATTTTTGCCAGCGACCGCTTTGCCGACAAGACCACTCACCGCATAACCAACCGCGCTAAAATGGCCCAACGCCACGTTGTCATTCCCCGTCAAAATTCGCATAAACGGTTGCACAATCGCCGGAGATAGCGACATGATGATTCCGAGCGCCACAGCTCCTGCCATGATCAGCGGAACCGACGTGAAGCCCGCCACCGTCATGATTACCGCCAACATACACGCCATATAAAGCGTGTGATGCCCCGTTAAAAAGATATATTTAAACTTCGTGAACCGCGCAATCAAAATATTGACCATCATCCCGAAAAACATGATTAACGCCGTATTCGTCCCGTATTCCGTCAAAGCAATCGCAACAATCGCCTCATTGTTCGGTACGACTCCCGTCACATGAAAAGCCGCCTTAAACATCTCCCCAAATGGCGCGAGCGATGCCGATAAAATCCCAGCCCCCGCCGAAATCACGAGGAAACCAACAAACGTTTTTGTCGTCCCTTTTAGCGTGTCCGATAATTTTTTCCGTTGCGCAATCAAACCGATGAGCGCGATCAGCGCCACCAAAATCGCCGGTTGACTCAAAATATCCACTAATACTTTTAGAAAGTCATTCATATCTCTTACCCCTCCCCATTTTTAAATCAAGCCCTTGTCCCGAACGACCGCCGTTACCTTCTCGCGCAGCTCATCCATGTCGATAATACTGTCCAACACAATCACCTCACCGAGCGATTCACCGCCCTCCGCAATGTCCTTCGCAAGGAAAAACACGTCCGCACTGTCCGGAGTCGCCGAACTGAGATCCGAATGCGACACCTCCACATCCGTCACGCCCAGCTCCTTCAACACCTGATTAATATTCATCTCCACCATAAAACTCGTACCCAAACCAGACCCACAAACCGCTAAAATTCTCATTCCTGTTCCTCTCCTTCTATTAAATCCGTAATTTCTTCCACTGTTTCGGCTTGCTTCAATTTCTCCAAAGCCACATCATTCGTCAAAAATTTCGTCAACTGCGACAACGCCTTCAAATGCGCCTCGTTGTCCACAGCCGCCAAACAAATAAAAATATCAATCGCGGGTCCCGACGCATCCACTAAATGTACCGGCGTCCGCGTTCGCAAAAACGACATCCCAATTTGATTCACACCTTTTTCCGGCCTCGCATGCGGAATCGCAATCCCTTTTCCAATATGAATGTACGTCCCCATTTCCTCGACCGTTTCAATCATCGCATCCACATAATCCGTTTTCACACGATTTCCCGTCACAAGCGGTGTTGCCGCAAGTCGAATCGCCTCTTTCCAACCCAATTCCTCATCCGTAAACTGAATCATATCTTTCGTTAATAATTCTGATAGCATTGGCGCATATCCCCTCTCTATCGACACTTTTCCGTAAATCTTATTAAATATGGCATCATATAATTTCTGCTCATCCTCAATCACCGCGTGCCGTTCAATGATTTCGAGTAACGCATCCACCGAAATATGGCGATGATCAATCGTTGGAAAATCCGCCGCAACCGCCTGAATCAAGTAGTTCTTTTCAAGCGACGTCAATAGCGGCTGCACTAAGTACACCGGTTTTCGCGTCGGCACATACACCGTCGAAAAAATCATATCGTATCCCGATTCCGGAATATTCGCCCCGTCCGCCATAACGAACCGCAACTCTGGAAACAACTGGCGCAACTGCGATTTCATCATCAGCGACGTACTAATCCCATTCGGACAAACCAACAACGCCTCGAAATCCCGCCGCGCCTCACGCTTCTGCTCAAAATACCCACCAAAATGAATCGTAAAATAACCAATCTCCGCCGCGCTTACGGTTTTCCCAGTCAGTTTTGCAAGTGGCGACAACGCCTGTCTCACAAACGCGAACAACTCTGGGTGCGCCGTCTTAATTTGCTCCGTCATTGGCGCAATCAGTGGCAGCGAAAACACGATTCGGAAGTACGCCGGCACCAGGTGGTCGTAAAGACTCCGCCGCAACTCGCGCTTATTATCCAGCGTCAACAACGTCAGCTTCTCAAAAGCCGCAATAATCCGATCCGCCAAATCCAGCAACACCGCATGCTCACCAATCTCCGCCGTCCGCTGCGCCCCAATCACCTGCACCGTCACGTAAAGCCGCTCCATCTCGTTTTGTGTCCCAAACAGCGCCACCACAAGCGATTCCGTCATCCGATACACCGCCTGCTGCATGGTCAACTCCCGCTCCATATCCGAAAACGCAAGCCCCGCATGTTTCCCGCGACACCTCAGAAACGCCGCCAAATAAAGCCATTCCCGCTGCCGATCCTGCACGAGCTCCACCCGGTTCACCTTTTGCCAATCAAGCAGAACCCGCTCCGTCGCATCTAACCGCGCGCGCAGTCCCCAGCTTTCCAGAACAAATTTCAGCGCAACCTCACCGAGCGGCAACACCAACAACGCATTCACACACCGCCCCGCCAGCACCCGCTTATCCCGCTCTGCCCCCACCAAATGGTACCCAGAAAGCCGCGAATACACCAATTGCACATCCGCCTCCGCACAAAACCCACGCACCTTCTTCACATCACTCAGCGCCGTATTCCGACTCACATGCAACACCCGCTGATAATGAAAATTCGATATTTCCTCCTGCCGTATAAATGTATACAAATAAAGTAAATAGACCCGATCCTGCTCCCCGAGAAAAAGCTCCTCCTGCCGTATAAATAACTCCGAACCCTCCAAATAAGCCGTTTTCAGCCCAGGTTCCATAATAAAACGCTGATTTCGTATGCCAATTTCCGATTTTCCAACATGCCGCAAAGCCTGATTCATCTTTTCAAAATCATATTGAAACTGCCGCTCCGACAGTCCCATTTTTCGAACAAGCGCCCCGCTCGTCATTTTCTCATACCGAATAATCTGCTCAAAAAGCCGAAATGCACGTTGATCAAACATGATTGCCTCCTCCTTACTTTTTATTTTAAAGCGGTTACATAAAGATAGCTAGGTGATTTGAGTACAAAGTGTGTGGTGCGTTTGGAGGTGAGATTGGGTTTTTGGTGGGTATTGTGATTATAGCAGAGGTTTTAGAGGAATGGGAAAAAGCCGAGTTCGCGGATTTGTGGTCCGGGAACTCGGCTTTGCTATTTAAATTATTTATACCAGTTTATCCATAATTCCTTTTCGTCACTTGGATCATAATAATTAGGTTCTACGCCTCCGTTTGGTTTTATATAAAACCCTGTTTTTTCAGATGTATCAGCGTCTTTAGCTTCTAATAGAATTTCGTAATGTCCCGGTTCTAAACCAGGAATAGCACTCAACTCTTTTAGAAATTGCTCCTTAGCATCTTCCGTCCATGGAGCTGTCTGTCGAAAAGTTAGATTGAATTTTTGGATATGTGCACTCGCATATCCTGTTTCATCAGTACTAAAAACAGGAGTAGCAATCTGATTTATTACTTCTTTAGCTTCTGCCTTATCGGTTATACCCTCTATATAATATTCGATTGCTTTATCAAGGTTTGTATTCGATTCTTCTCTACTCGAGATTAGCCACCCCAACTCCAATTCAGAATGTTCTTTAAGAAAGCTCCTACTCTTAAGATTTTGGTACAAGTCATCTCCAAAACTCATAGCTTGCAATGCAAACATAAGCTCCGACTGAATACCGACGTTACTATTTGTTTTATCCAGGCCATTTCTAGTGACTTTTCCAAGTTTCGCTTTTTTCCCACCCTCATTATTCTTCACATCGATTCGAGCTCTTCCTATAAATTCAAAGCTATAGTTTAGTGTATAATTAACTTCAATAATAGATGTCAACTTACTTTTTCCAGAATTAGCATATCTTAATTCATCTGAAATATCAGCTTTCTCAATTCCTTGCTCCTTAAGCGATTCTCTTACCAATCTAACAGCCTCTTTTTTCGTCATTGAATCCTCTAGAAAAGCTTGTTGCTCTTTCGTCACACATCCTGCTAAAAATAGTGTAACCACACATACCAAAAACAGTACTCTAATCTTCATATCGCTCTCATCCTTTTATGATCTTTCCTAGTTTCTAAAACGCATAAAACCGTGGCAAAAATCATCACCACGTTGCCCACCACACCCAAATAAGGAGCAAGCGATTCCGCGTATGTAAACGAACTATTATTGCGCATGAAAAAGCCTATGTTCGGTCCCAATAAATTATCTGCAATAAAACCCACAACCAATATAAAAACTGCAAAGCCAGCCATTAAAACGTCCATCCATTTAGAAGTTGGGTATTGCAAAGAGTTCATATTTACTTTTTGCGTTGTAGCATAGATTATTTTCGGTACACACACTAAAATAAACAAGAAAATGCCTAACAAACCTAACACAAAATTATATACACTAATCACATTAATAATTATCGCTAATGGTAGCCATATATACCATTTCAAAAATTTCCCCATCTAGCCTAACTCCCCTTCGTTTCTGGACATTATATATTTTTCATGTAACACACCACTTAATCGATTAATGGAAAACTTCCCATGCGCCAATCTGTTAGCAGTCCCTAGTAAAATCATTGCAAATGGTACTGTGAACGGGATAATGAATAGTGCTAAAGCTACCTGAATAACTTTCATCAACCTTAACTGCGGTGTAGAAATGGTACCCACTGTTTTCTTGAATTTCCTAATCCATAACAAGCTTCTCAAACAAAATACCCCATTGATTAAATACATCACGAGCTCAAGCCACATAAAACATTTGATAAATAATAAAATATTCTTCTCATCGATTCCTATAACCAATGCCAAAATAAAGCCCATATCTACAAATAAAACTATAGAAATTGGTATCGATATCGCGAATCCAAATGCGATTTTTGTGATTTTCTTTAATTTAGCTTCTAAATCATTAACCTTCAAAATAATTCCTCCATAGTATCATTGTAAGCTACCTATTTCCTCTTCATTCTGTACTTAGTAGCTTCTTCATAGGTTACAGCAAACGCTTGAAATCTATACCTACATATAGCTAATACTATAAGTTCTTGCACTGCTACAATAAATGCAAAAAATAAGAATAAATATATAACACAACCTTCTATAATGGAGCCATTCATGAAAAGTAGCCAAATTATTAGGCCGATAAAGCAAATCCCGTTTATAGCAACTATCCATTTCAAATTTGAACTACTACTGAATAATCCTTGGCCCGCCTTTTTCATCGATCCGTTCTTTATTCCTTGTCGGACAAACGCAAAATGCATCATAAACTGAATGCAACCTGCAATTAGTACTACTATAATCCAAAGACCAATCCCATCATCCTGATTTCCGTTTCCATCCATGGCAAAAAGATAGAGCAGAAAAAATGGTTCTATCGACATCATCAGTGTATAGACTACCATCACAACACCGCCAAATTTCTGACTTTTGAATAGAAATTTCTCTGAGATTAGGCATATACTACGGTACACAACAAGAATTAGAAATACTATTAGCCAGATGAAATAGACCGTATTAAGTATTTCGCCTAAGGGTACTCTTCCTTGATTTCCCCATAGAACAAATGCTGAGACTCCTAATATAACGAAAAAATATAAACACAGACCCACTAAATAGACGATGACACTTCCCAGTGAAAGCCGATTAATCGCAACATTCTTCAATTGGTAAAAATAACTCTCATCTAGTTTCCACATGATGTACCCTCCCTAACTATATATGTTAGAATCAAAAAGCTGTACACAATAATAGCCCGTCCATTCAGACTCGTTAGGGATGGACGGACTTTTCTCTACTTATTTATTTGCATCTGGCGTATAGGAATCCATTATTTTATCTTTCAACTCCTGCATTTCCTTTTCTTTTTTCTCTGCCTCTAGTTCTTGTTGGATTTGAAGTTCTTCTTGAAGTTCCATCGCTCGTTCTCTCGCTTGTTGTTGCCGTTCTTTTTCTGCATTAGCTTCCAGACCACTCTGATAAGTCGTTCCAAATATTACTGCTCCAACGCATACATAGAGAACCAGTACGCCGTATATCAAACCATTTTTAGGTTTAGCATTTTTATCGCTGTGCAGAAATTTAACGAACCAAGCGACGGCACTCAATGCGATTAGATAGAAAATTAAAGGTTGCGGTGGTATATCATTAATCCCTAAAATAATAATTCCTGTAATAACACATAAACCTGCGATGCTAACAAATATAATATTTTTCTTCATAATTTACCCCGTTTCCTGATATGTAGCCTTCAAATAGCTTAGACCCATTCGTATTTTAAACTGGCGGAGTATCCAAATATCGAATACCTCGCCAGTACTCATCCTAAATTCAGACCCTTGCTAACCTTCTATCTACAAAATCATAGAAAGCTTGGCTAAAATCTCCATCTTTAGTTAACGCTTGTTTATTTTCTGTGAAGTAGCTGATCATGGTGTTGAGACATTCGTCTTTAGGAATTGTAATGACAGCGTTTGGAAAGTGTTTTTTACTAACCTGCCACACAAAATTATCAGCAACGTCTTTAAAAGACTTATTTTCGCGTAATTTATCTGCTAGGATTACAAGTTCCAAATGTGCCATGTAATTATCTAGGGACTCTTGAAATCCATCTGTTAAAGCATCTGAACTTTTTCTCCTAAAGTGTTTTATTCCTTTATTATATATTTGTGTACTTTGGTTTCTTAAAGTTTTTAATTCTCCTCCTTTAAAATATACATCTAAGGATTCAAATAAATTTTTACTTACTAATTCAGAATAAAAACTAATAAGTATATTACATGCAGAATCTTCAAAATCAGTCCCTTTTTCATCTTGCACTGCCTGTATCAAATATAGTTCTGAATCTTCCAATGGTCTATAGTTTTGTGGACTTCTTTTTTTGAAATCAGTACTACTTAGTTCATTTTTTATAAAGCTTCCATAATTCAAAGCTGCTAGTGATTGATGCTTTGCAGTCGCAACTTCATATAATTCGATTATTCTACCCACTATATTTTCGAACTCTTTATCTTTGATTGAATAGCAAGTGTCATAAATATTCGCAAGTCGTGACTCAGCATTCTTTTGACCTTGTTGCACACATTTCTCACTTGAATCAATCCATTTTTTAAACCACTTATTCTGCTTAAGCGCAGCATTATAATTCTCATGATGCACGTAATAATATGATAAACCCTCAGAATAATCTTTATCTGCGTTTTCAATATTATCTGCAATTGCATCACTTAATATCTTTTCGCCAGCTTCCCCCTCCCCTAAAACCATTAAAAAGCTTCCTAACATACCAGGTGGAACCACTTTGCTCTGTACTCCAGTCGTGATATTTTCCCGATACCTTTTAATTTCATTAGGACTTGCATGCATCCAGTCGTCAACTGTCCCATACATTTTTTGAGCATTATTATTACTAATTCCACCAAATAATTTCTTTAAAAAAGTCATTTAAGCACCTCTCTTATTTCTATTTCCCAAATATTTCAATCCCCCGTAAATTGTTAGGAATCTTTAATTTATCATATATATCATCCCATAATTGTTCTGGGACACCATCTTTTATTAATTTTGAAGTTATATCCTCTGCGAGCCCTTTTAAACGTGTTGCTTGCGAGTCAGTCATTACATTAGTTATAGAAATCTTAGCATTATTAAAGTTTGTTATCTTCTCTTGAAAATTACGTATAACAGCCTGGTCGTCAATGTCTATGTCCATTCCAGGATTCCATTTTTGAATCCCAATCCCTGTAAACGATTCATTCCCAACGTCATGAGGTAACTGAAAATCGTAATACTTATTAATAACCGCTAAGTCTTCTGCTGAGAATCCGCCGCCAAGTTGTGTTGACAAATTCTCTAACCTCCTTCGCTGCACGCCGTGTAAGTCACTAAAATCTCCTGTGGAAAAATAATCATGCCATCCTCGGCCAAGGCTTGATTCATCAATGGTTGCTGCCACACGTCTCACATTAAACTTACTAATAACCTTCGACGCTGCCATCCCGATTAATATCGCTCCAATAGTTGCCTTACTGTCTACATTTATTCACAGTTACCTAATTTTTGAATCCTATGTAAAGAATGATAAGCAATTTCATTTCAAAATTCTTACCATTCTCCGTACTACATTGAGAGTTACTTTATAATGATTATTATAGCTTTTCGATTATTCGTTAGTTCTATTCTTGCACTGTGATCTAATTACCTCTTAATACTATTTCTTTGTTCAATAAAATTATAAAAATCCTTAGTGTAATCTTTCCCATTATAAAAATACTGTTGTTTGTCCCCTAAAAATATTTCAGACATCTTATCCACAGCTTCTTCTTTCATAAACTTATTAGTGATTCCAGGAAATTTCTTTTTATTTATTTGTCGGACATAGCTATCACTAATGTCTTGAAACTCATCTACTCCTCTTAATTTATCGGCTAACAGTAAAAATTCAAAATGAATCATACGACTATTGAGTGACGATTCAATCGAATCTGCCATTTCTCCACAATCCTTTATATTGTCTAATATTTTCGCTCTGTTTGTCATGATTATATTTACTAGGTTAGTTAGCTCTTTTTCTTCAAAATAATAGTCTATACTTCCATCTAAATATCCCCTAATATATTCCATATAAAACCAACAAACAGATTCATGTGCATATCCCTTATATTTCGTATGTTTCTCATCTTTCAAAGACTGCATTAAAAATGGACCTGCTTCTTCCCAATTTTGATACTTTTCTGGGTTAATCGCTTTAAACTCATCTGTACCAATTCTATCCTGTATGAATAAGCCACAATTTAAGGCTCCATTTCTCTGATGTTTCCTAGCCGCTGTATAGTACAATTCGATAGTGCAATCTACAATATTGTTAAATTCTGGATCTGTTATTTTGTAACACGTTTTATATATGTCCGCCAATCGAACCTCTGCATTTTCTTCGCCTGAATCTATGCTTCTCTCGGCAGCACTAATCCATTTACTAAACCATTTATCTTGCTTAGCTAGACTATTGTACTTTCCATTTTTCATGTAGTAGTATGAAATTGTATCTACATACTCTCCTTCAGCACCCTCTACGCCATTTTTGATAGCTTGATAAAGTATCTCTTCGCCACGCTCAGCATCATCTGTAACTACTAAAAATCTACCCAACATGTCAGACGTAACTTGACCATTTTCTAACCCTGATTCAATATTCTTTTTAAATTCCTCTCGTTTGCTTGGGCTGGCTTTTTTCCAATCATCCACCGTTCCATATAGAGTCATTGCATTTTTTGTGCTGATACCACTAAATATTTTTTTCAGTATTGACAATTTGATCTCACTCCCTAATTTATTGACTCACTGCACCAAAATCTACAGCCCCACCTTGGATGCCAATTTTATCATATATTTTATCCCACGTTTCCTCTGGTATACCACCTTTTAGGATTTTACCCGTAGAATCTGTTGCTATTGTCTCTATTCCTTTTACTTGATTATGATTCAATACATCCTCTAAGGTTACTTTGCTATTATTAAAGTCTGCCACATTTTTTGTGAATTTATTCAAGATCCTTTGATCGCTGGGATCTACCATTGCCCCAGAATTCCATCTTTGAATCCCAATCCCAGTAAACGCATTATCCCCAACCCCCTGTGGCAACTGGAAATCATAATATTTATTAATAATCGCCAAGTCTTCTACTGAGAATTCGCCACCAAGTTGCGATGACAAATTATCTAATCTGTTTCGCTGTACGCCATGCAGCTCACTATAATCTCCCGTAGAAAAATAATCATGCCATCCTCGGCCAAGACTCGACTTATCAATCGATGCCGCCACACGTCTCACGTTAAACTTATTCTTTTTTTTTGAATCCTATGTAAAGAGTGGTGATCATTTTCATTTCAAAATTCTCACCACTCTCCGTACAATACTAAACGCTAATTTACAACATTATTCAACCATATAACTTTTATTATGCATTGGTCATACCTTCTTTCCGCTTTTTCATAAATTCATATGTTGCCGTTGTAAACTTTATACCCTTATTGTTCAGTTCCCGTTCATTAGTTAAATAATACTCACTCAAAGCATCCATTGCTTCTTCTTTTTTCATACTAACTTGAATATCCGCAAAACGTTTTCTATTAATTTGATATACATAATCATCTGCTATAGAAATCATTCTGTTCTCTGCTTTTAATGCACTGGATAAACATAGAAAATCAAAATGAATACTGTAATTATTCAAGCTTGATTGTATAAAACTCTTAGGAGTAATTTCCTTAGATTGATGTTTGATAATTTCCTTCTTATTCTTTTCAATATTTTTCGCTATCTCTGATATCTCTTTCCCATCAAAATAGAAACCAATTGCATTTTCTAAATCTATACGGATAAACTCTGTGTAATAATGCGCCATGGTTGAATAAGCATAATCTCTATCTTGAGTGTTTTTTTCATCCAATAAAGCCTGTAAAATATACTTTTCTGCTACTTTCCATGGTACGCTTTGCACAGGATTTAATCTCCCATACTCCTCGCTACCTATTTTATCCATAATGAAAACAGCATAGTTTAATGCTGCTTTGGTCTGATGTTTCGACGCCGCAACTTCATACAAATGGGTTATCTTTGGTACTAGGTCGTTAAATTCAGGGTCTTTTATGCTATAACAAGCTTTATAAATATCAGCCAGCCTTACCTCTGCATCTTCCTCTCCATTTTCGACACATCTATTGGCCATCTCAATCCATCTAGTAAACCATTTATCTTGCTTAGCGGATTGATTATATCTATCTTTTACCATAAAGTAATAAGACATTGAATCTACATAGTCACTTTCTGCGCCCGCTACTTTATCCTGCGTAGCCTTATATAAAATTGATTCCCCCTCAAGCACCTCATTTATAGTTATCAAAAACCTCCCTAGCATTAAAGGCGATATTCTACCTTCTTTGACTGCTTGTGAAATATTTTCTTTGTATAAAGACAATTGTTTTTTATCAGCGCTACGCCATTCCTCCACTGTACCATATAATTTTTTTGCAGAAGTTGTATTTACTCCACCAAATATTTTTTTTAAAAAAGACATTGCAATCCCCTCCTATTTTTTATTAATTAACAGCAGGATTTCTAAGATCTTTAGGAATCCCTATTTTATCGTATATAGTATCCCAAAGGTTCTCTGGAATACCTTCATCAATTAGTGCCTTAGAAACATCACCTGCTGTTTGAGCGATTGCCTCTGTTTGCTTTTCACTAAATCTGTCCACTATAGTTGAATGTGCTAAATTATACTCATCTATTTTCAGTTCAAACTCAGAAATAATTCTCTGATCTCCAGAATCAATCAAATTTCCAGGATTCCACTCTCTAATCCCAATCCCTGTAAACGCATTATCCCCAACACCCTGTGGCAACTGGAAATCATAATATTTATTAATAATCGCCAAGTCTTCTACTGAGAATTCGCCGCCAAGTTGTGATGACAAGTTCTCTAATCTGCCTCGCTGTACACCGTGTAAGTCACTATAGTCTCCTGTGGAAAAATAATCATGCCATCCTCGGCCAAGACTCGACTCATCAATCGATGCCGCCACACGTCTCACGTTAAACTTACTAATAACCTTCGACGCTATCATTCCGACTCCTTTTTCACCACCTATTAGTGTCGCTCCGAGTAATGGATTTCGTATCGTTGTTATCGCTAAATCTACTTTTCCGGCTATATCCTCTGCTCCCTTTGCTAATTTCAGTGTACTCGCCAATGTCGAGCCTTCGCGCAACGAGCTACCCAGTTTCGTCACAATCGCTCCTGCTCCGAACGATAATGTCGATGCGACAAAATCCACGCCTAACCAGACTTTATCCTCTGTGTCCAGAATATCACCGGTAATCATATTTGTTCCGCCAGCAATACCGACCACTGCTTTTGTTCCTAAATAGGCGAGTGCTGGGGCTGCGAGTAGTAACGATGCGCCACCCGTCACAAAAGCCGATGCAACTAGCGCCACGCCAACGACGACGGTCAAACCAATATCCACCCACTTCAACCAGCCCGCATTATTTTCATGCCACGTTGATTTCAGCTCTTCGAATTCGCCTAGTTGGGTTGGGAAAAAGGCTCTCACCAGTTCGTCATTACTCATCCCTTTAAGTTCTTTAATGGTTTCCTTATCTGTAATTTCGCCACTATCCATAAGCTCATTTATTAATTTTAGGCGTTCGTCATATAATAATTTAGTCGCTTTAATTGGACTATCGCTGGAATTAAGTATTTGATCTAGTGTGTATTTTTTCTGTGTTGTGTATGTTGAGGTCATCCCTGAATAAGGATCTGTTGTTGTGTACGTTTCGCTAAATGTTAGCTTATCTGTTTTATATGCGTTCTTGCCTTCGTTCACGTTATCAAGTTTTTTAACTGCATCATTCATTGCTTGTGTAATTTTTCCATCGATATTTTGCAACACTTCTTTATGCACGCGCCCGGCTAATGTTACGAGTTCATTCGCGTGTTGGTATTTTTTCTCTAGCCCACTTTTTCCTTTGCTCGCGGATAATGAAGATGTACCTCGTGACGGGAATAAATCAGACAAACCCTGACTTCTTAACTCGGCTTTTACTTCTTCAATGCCATCTAAGATTTCTCCAATCCTCTTTACCGCGTAGGATTCTGGCGTTTCTGTTGAGTACGAAGAATAGTACGATCCTGTGTAACTATAACCGCTGCTACCACCATTACTACTTTCCCAGAGAGACTTATCACTTTTATACATTACCATGCCCGTACCTCCCTATTTGTTTTCTTTCATGTAGGTTTTCACCTGGTCAATCACTGCGTTAGGATCTTGCTCACATGCTAATTTGAACTCTGTGGTTGTCCCTGGCTCATTCAATATTGCATTTACCACCTGCATCGCTAGCATTTTATCCGTGTCAATCATTGCTTTATACGTGTTCTCTGTTTGGATTGACAAAACTTCTGCCAATGTTTGGAGTGTCTGTGCTTTGAGTGTGAATCGTGATATTGTTCCTTGATCATTGTTAACAATTCTATCTTTAAATTGACCTTCTAAACAAATCGCACTTACTGCTTCTCCTGCTTCTTTCAGCAATTGTGTCAACTCTCCTGAATGCTGTGCTAATTTCTGCATTTCAACAAGCAGTTGTTCTTGTTCAGTAAGCGAGATCGAAATTTCACCTGCTCCCATATTTTATCACACCTGCACTTTCATAAATTTAACAAATTGCTTTTTCAATGTTTTCCCTGCTATGGAACGAACTTTTTGTCTTGGTAAATCATACTCAATAATCTCTGTATCATTATCGATAATCAAGGCTGAATAGGTACATTTATCATATTCAAAATACTGTAACTGAAAAGCTTCATTCTGGCTATAATATGCTTCTAATCGCAATAACGCATAGTCTTGCCAGATTTTTGTATCTTCACTTTGCTGTTTATTATCCAACTGCTGTAGAAATTTAATGTTTTGATAAAAGACTGCTAGCAAAATCATTTTATCTGTTCGTTCTAGCGTGTATATGTTTTCGTCTGTTTTTTCTAGTACATGTGAAAACATTTTATTCTTGTCTACATCAACAGCGCATGTAAAACTATTTAACGTCATGTAACGCTTTGCTTTTTGATATTTCTTCAAAATATAGCCATATTTCAAGCCTTCTTCTGTCGGTTCACCATTTTGAAACAAGCCAATTTTTTCTAGATCGCTATATCCTTTTTCAAGCACTATTTTGAGATTTTCCAGTTCACCCTCTTCATTATATTTTGGGATAGGTACATTAAATATATCAGTAGAATCATCATTCAGCATGTTCAACGCGTATAAAGCTTCACTCGTAAACTCCATATTATGCATCACCTATTTCTTTAAGTACTTTGGCATCGCTAATGTTATTCAACAGATGATCAGCGCCTTCAACCGCTTTTCTATATTCTTTCACAGCTTCATTAAAATCCTTCCTAAACCTTGTATAAAAGCTCTTTAATTCGTCATACTCTGTCTTGCTTTTCCCCTTCCAAAGCGATTCTTTCCCAGTGATTCTTTTTATATCTTCGGGTATTGTTGTATTTAATAACGTTTCAGCCGCTTGTAGTTTTTGCAACGCCTCACCAGTTCTCGTGCTATTGTATTTGACCTTATCCGAGGTAAATTTATCTTGTATGGAATTTATATTTTTCAAATCTGTCATATCAACCAAACAATCCATCTCCTTTTAACTCGCGTTCCCAGAGCATTTTCCCATCGTTATATTTATCTACATCGTCACTTATTTTATCATCTAGACTTCTCTTTTTTGACTCTAAAGTTTCGTGCAAGTCTTGAATTGATTTTATGGAGTCTTTTGCAAAATCAATATACGTATCAATATCTTTTAAATCGGTTTTTAATTTTGACGAGAGTGTATCTAAATAGTCATATGCATTGGTCATTTCCATCGTCTGCACTTTTTCTCGATTAGAGTCAACAAAACTTTCTGTAGAACTCATATCGGAGGATCGAGACTGATTTAATCGATTAGAGTCGATTACTTTTATAACGGCTTTATATTTTTTTCTTTTTTCTTTATTTCGATTGATTCGTTCCAGTAGCTCAGCATCATTGGCAGCCATCTTATCCCTCCTATATTCTAGCCTACTATCCAGTAGGCTAGATGTCTTACAACTACATTCCTAATTTGATCTTCTGTAATTGCCCATCAAAAATTATATAGGCTTCTGCTTTTTCAAGTGGCTTTTCTTGCATCATACGATTCGTTGTACTGAAAACACTTTGATCGGAGACACGCATAGATAGAACAATTAGCTTACTATCTCTAATTTTATTTACGATATCGCCATATCCTTTATTAATAACCGCTGGCTCATTACCAATAACAAACCAAATTCCCGTCTTACCATCTTGATGCAGCATTTCTAGTAGTTGCGATTGTGTTCTTGATGATACTGCCTCACTAATTTGTACTAAACCATTGAAAATAATGCATTTTGGATCGTACTGACGGTAAAACTCAAATGGAGTCCCAGAAATATCGCTCGTTTGAACCATTTCTAAATAGGATGCTTCACGGTCTTTAAACTCGTCATAGATTTCCTCAATGAATTCTTCTATTTCCTCAACATCTGTTAGGTAGTTGTTCACCAGTTGTCGAGCATTTACGAGCCCCATGGAACTTTGATCAATGACCGATGTTTCTACATTTTCTTTTCTATTCATTATTTTTGCAATCGCAGTTAAATTATCAACAACAACCGATGAACTGCCAGCAGCTATGACAATATTTTGTTTATAAAGTGGGATTGCTACGGGTTCAGCAAACTCGTAATCAATTCCCAGTGGCAACTCACCGTATGCTGTAAGATGTTTCTTCGTCTTCTCCATCTCAAACAGCTCCTCGATAGGGAATACTTCTGCAACCATAGGGATTGGCTTAGGCAATTCTCCTTTCCAATTACTTCTCATCTCATTTGCTTCTTTTTGATTTGCTTCGATAATTTCTAGTGTGTTTTCACCTATATTCGGCAATGCTGCTTGGAAAAGTGTCGGTTCATCAATTTTGACAAGCCCTCTACCAGGTAACTCTTCTATCGCCATTGTTGTTCTGCCTACAATCGAGCTTATATCCGATTTATCTATTAGGAACAGCGCTAATTGCATCTTGATGTTTGAAGCAAGTGGAACTTTAAGAGCGGCATGTCGTACACCAGATATTAGTAAATGAATACCAATTCCCGCGCCCTCTCTGGCAATCTGAGTTATGAGCGGCTCTAGCATATTTACGAGTACTTCCTCTTCACGGATAGCATCATAATTATCGATCACAATCGTGATATATGGTACTTCTTTACCGCTTGCTTGTTCATACATTTTTAGACTAGCCACGCTATAATCTTTAAGCATTTTCTTGCGTTCTTTAATCTCGGCTGTTAATCGACGAACAAATTTTTGACATTTTTCAAGTTCTTCAATACCAATTGTATCTGCGATGTGTGGCAGGTTTTTCAGAGACAATAAGCCGTTTGTTCCGAAATCAAATAAATATGCATTTAGGTGCGCTGGTGAATGCTCACGAGCAAGGCCTAACATAATTGTTTGTAGGAATGTTGACTTACCGAAACCAGGGCTTGAAAATACAGCTAGATGACCGTCTTTTGTTAAATTAAGGGTATGGACATCTTGGCTTTGTAAATGTGGCTGATCCACAATCCCTATAACTGGTTCCAAATCTCGCTTGCCTTTTTGCCATGCGTCTTTGTAATCGATTGGATGCAGCTCTGGCAAGAAAATCATGTCTTCCAGCGGCGGCAACCACGGACGCGGCAACATCGCAATGTTCGCTTCCTCCGTGTAATCGTGAATATAGTCGATCACCGCATCAAGTTCTGACGGCACTTTTGAAATATCCTCTTTATCGCCCAAACCACTCAAATCTTCCGTCAAAATTTCATACTGACCGAGATCATTAATCGCGTAAATCGTCGTGTCCACTTGCTCCTGATCGTCTTTATCTGGCACGTAATCCGCACCACTCCAAGCACTTTGGAACAATTCATAAATCTCGTTATTCCCGACTTGCAAATACGAACGACCTGGTAGCGTGATTTCGGCTGCGTCTGGTGTTTTCAAAATTTCATTGGAATCCGACGCATTTTGTACTTTCAACGCCAGTTTGAATTTCGAGTTGGACCAGATTTGATCATCCACGACACCGCTCGGTTTTTGTGTTGCTAGAATTAAATGGATACCTAGCGAACGCCCGATACGCGCCGTTGAAACAAGTTCTTTCATGAATTCCGGTTGTTCACTTTTTAGCTCGGCGAACTCATCGGAAATCAGGAATAAATGCGGCATCGCTTCGGATGCTTCGCCTAATTTGTATAATTTTTGATATTGGTTGATATGGTTGACATCGTGCTCGCCAAATAGACGTTGACGTTTTTGCAATTCGGCTTTAATCGAAGCGAGTGCACGCATACTCTGCGCACCGTCCAAGTTCGTGATTGTACCGAGTAAATGTGGCAAGTTTCGGAATAGATTCGCCATTCCGCCGCCTTTATAATCTATCAGCAAGAACGCAACTTCGTACGGATGGAAATTCACGGCAAGCGAGATAATATACGATTGAATAATCTCCGACTTACCAGAACCCGTCGTACCCGCGACCAAACCATGCGGACCATGCGCTTTTTCATGCAAATTTAGGTTGACAATATCGTCTTTCCCACGCAAACCAAGCGGAACCGCCAAGCTTTTATACGTCTCATTTTTCTCCCAACGCGCGCTAATTCCAAGCTCTTCCACGCGATCAACACCGTACATCTCCAAAAATGTCACCGATTCTGGAATCGAATTTTTCAAGTTCTGCAAGTGATTAAGCGGCGCCAATGCACGACTCACACTCTCTTTATCAAAATCAGCAGGGAAATGATCCAGCGTAAAGCTACGATTCACAAGCTCACCTTGCTCCAAAATCACATTCCCGTTCTTCGCATCCCGAATATCGATAACCGTTTTCACATGCTCTGGCAAACTTTGCATCACGTCCTGCACGAACACAAGCGAAACCCCGTACTCACTAGGATCCTCATTGAAAAACTCCATCACCGTGTGATCCATCATCAGTTTTTCGTCCGTCACAAGCACCACATAATGCGGCGAAAAGTACATCTGCTCTGACTTGTTGCCCTTTTCCTCCAAAGCCATCTTGCGCTCCTTCAAAATTTGGTACAACGAGTTCAAAACCTGGTCCCGCGAACGCTCATGGTACACAAAGCCACGCACATTAATATCGCGCAAACTCGCGTGTGGCAACCAACGCATCCAGTCCCACTGTTCCTTTTCCTCTTCCGGGAATACCGTAATAAACTGCAAATCATAGTAGCTGTGGAAAAGCGCGGTCTGCATCACCATCAACTGCAACTGCTCCAACACAAGCGCGCGGTGCCCAATATAACCAACCGGCCCGTTCATCAAATCCGTCCCCATCGGCACATCCTTCACCGAATAATACTGCGACTTCAAATCCTTCGCGCTCTCCACCAACTCATCCTTGTCCTGCGTGAACTCCTCCTCTTGGAATTCCACTTGAAACGACGTATTCTCCTCCCCAGTACCAACCCGATACTGCAAAAAATCATGGTGAAACATCGTCTTCTCATAAATCCGCGAATCAACAGAAAGCGCCATATCGCGAATCTCCGTCACCGTTGGAAAATGATAATGTAGCGAATGCGCCTGTTCCTCCGCTGCTGCGTGAAGTTCCGACGTCTTGTCTTTCAAATAACGACGATAACTCGCGTCACGTTCCTTCATGTCCACCTTATATTTTTTGCGGTTTTTCACATACGTAATCACCGAGAAAATCACCGTCGCGCCCGTCATCCCAAGCGTCATCAACACAAAAATCGGATTCGGACGTAAAAACATCATCACAATCGACATCACAATCATAATCAGCGGCGGGATCAAAATTTTCATCAATTCCTCGCTCGGTTTCGAAGGCTTGCCCGGCGGCTTTGCGATCGTCAAATTCGTCTCTGGCGCACGATAAATAATCCGCGGTGACCGGTGATAATCCGGATAATCCGCACTAAAAGCATTGTCCGGCGCAACCAACTGCGCAAGCGTCGCATGAACACGGCCATCTCCCGCGATAATCTCGATGTCCTCCTTACCAACCCGAATTGTCACGCCATCAAAATAAAGCTGATCCCCGGCTTGCAACATACACTCCGATTCCACACGATAATAGTTATGGTAAACAATCCCACCGTACACGTTCAATTTAAACGTCGCACCAAGCTCCTCACGAATAAACAACAAATCCGCCGTCGTGCCCGCAATCACAACATCATTAAAATCCTTCTCACCAAATGTAATCGAATATTTCGTCGTCGTATCAAAAACCTGCGCGGCCAAATCCTCCGTCAAATAAAACTGGATCTTCTCCCCGTCAGACGTCTCCAAATTCAGACGCTCATTCAAAGCAAGCGGCAAATCACCTAAAAACCATTGCTCCGCGTCCTCGTTCCAAATCACTTGCAACGAATCCGCCAAGTTCTCATAGGTCACCGTATGATTCAAATCTCCACCAATCGTTACCTCTTTTTTCGAATCTAGCTGGCATTTATGTAGCTGGTTGCCATAACTAATCGTTAGTAGTTGCTTCTCCATGTTATTCGACCTCCGATGTTGCTTTTGCTTTGTCTTGTTCTTTTTGGTTAGCTTCCTCTTTCGCCATCTCTTCTTTTAACTTCGCTTCGTTCTCTTTTACCTTCTTGATTTTGTCGTTGAGTGCTTCCTGTTCCTCATTTCGCGTAGAAGCCTTCATTTCCGTATTCGCATCCAACTGCTCAATCTGTCTCGCTAAATTGTAAACCTGCAAATCATTATCTTTCATCGTTAGCGCGATATCATTGGCCTTCGTAAGTTCCGCCTGTCCATCATAAATCCAGTACAATAAATACTCTTCCGGTGATTTTAGCGTTGTTTTTTGTAGCACCGTCTTCTTCTGAACATCGCTCAGTTTCGCGCTTTCCACATACGATTTCGCCAATTCAAATTTGCTCGCTTGTGGTAACTTCTCTGGATCCACATCACGCAACGTTTCCGTCACTTTTCCATAATCATCCGCAATAAACGCCTCATTCGCGCTCAGCAATGTCTCTTGAAATGGCACTTTCACAAAAGCAAAATAAGCAACCGGAACCGCCAGAACAAGCGTCGCAATAATAAATCCAATCGTAAGCCCTTTAAACAAACGATAATTCTTCCGTTGCACTAGCGTCATTTTCCGATTCACAGCCGCCGTTTCCTTCGCATAACTCTCCGCTAAAATCTCCTCAATTGCCGCTAAATCCTTCGCCTCAATAATACTCCGATCAAAACTCGTCCCCTTCGCATTATCAAGCGATCCCGAAATCAACTCATCAAACGCGTACTTTTTCGAAAACAGCGCCACAATCAAACACTTATACTGCTTCAAAAACTTCTCGTCTGTCATCGTATACGGCGGCAACACATCACGAATCCCACGATACACTAAAAACGGCATTTGATTCACATCAAAAACCATATTTTCTGGATGTAAGAAGAACGTAAATCGCGTCTTCAACAACTCTGCGAAACGTGCTACATTACCAATCGCTCGTAACTTCTCATTCCGATCAAGTCCATACAACTCATCCCATGTTGTTTTTCCAGCTGTATCGAATTGGAACGACAACGCATCGCCCTTATCCTCAAAAGAAGCCGGTACAAAAAAAGTCGAATTCTCCTTCAACAAAGCCAATTGACGAATATCCTTCACCTTCGTTTGTGACTTCGAAAAATCAACCTGCCAAGTCGTCCCATCCACCTGAAAATTATATTCCATCGCATCTACCATTATTTTTCTCGTTATCATGTGTCTCAAATCTCCCTTTTATAAAATTTCAATGATGTCCCCGTCTGTAATTTGAAAATCTGTCAACTTATCATCATCTGTCAACAATAGTTCTTTATTAGCCACCTTAATCGCGCAATGCGACATGTTCGGCTGCGACAACTTTAACGTCTCTACCAAATTCAGTAGCAATGCCTTGACCGGTTGGTGCTTCGGGATTCGCAAATCGTGAATTCGCCCACCCCACTTCGTAAAATTGATCGTCACATTAATATGCGTATCTTGTGCCATCTCTATCTCCCTCTCCTTATTCCCATACTTTCCGAACAACCATATAAAGCAACGCGCCTACAGCCAAAACAATACCCGATAGAACCCACCAAATCGTCTTATTCGTTTTTTCTGGCACATCTTGACCTACTGCCGTCACTTCATTTTGCCCCGCTACTTCCTCTGCCTCAGAAAACAAAGAAGCTTTCATCACTTGCACGGAATTATCTTTTTTTGATTCCCCAGTAAACAGAGCAGCTTTTATATCATCCATTTGTTTCTTTTCTTGCGCCTTTATCTCCGCAGCATTTTTCTCAGCTTCAGGCGTGAATAACGTGATTCCCATTTTTTCAAGCTCCGTTTGCTCTGTATCCATATCCGTGTTCTTCTCGTCAATCGTTTTTGTCGCCCGGTCCAACTGCATTTCCATTTTCCCATCATCGCCAAGGTACGAATCTTCACTATTCGCCGCAAAGACACCTACAGGAATAGCAAGAATTGTCCCCATCAGAATCGCAGAAATCATACTTTTTTTATGCTTCATCGTCGTTTCCTCCTGCCTGCTTACTCCGATGCCATACGAATAAATTCACGATTATACCAACTACCGCCGCGCCAATCAGACTATACATCAGAACAAGCCAATCATCTGTGCGACTCATAAACCCATTCAACAAGTTCTCCACATATTGCAATGGCGACAACGAACGAATCGTAGCTAACATCGAATCTTGGTCAATTTTAAGCCCAACTGCCTCCGTTAAGAATAAATAAAGCGCTAAAATAACGAGTAACAAGAACATCCCAATCATTCGTAATTGTCGTAACAAGTAAGTAGAAATCGTTACAAAAACAAATACAACCAACATAATAACACCCATCCAAGAAACGAAAATAACGCCTTTCATTTCCAAGAAGTAGGCAGAAATAACACCAATAATCGCGCCCTCAATCAAGGCAATTCCAACCGTCATGAGCGTAATCGGTGTATTTTGATACGCCAACGCCATTTCTTCGGAAAACTCATCCTCTTGCTTACGTTTACGCTCCTGTGCCGCAATCACATAACCCGTAAATAAAGCAACAATAAAGCAAACTAAAACAATCAAGTACGGTGTAAACGTATCTCCCGCCGCAATCGTTTCCCCTTTTACTTTCTCGACTGGGTTACTCAGAAAACTATATAAATTTTCATTTTGGCGATCACCAACACGACTATTTTTCATCATAGTCGCGAAATTAGAAGCAAACTCCTGATCCGTTCCTAGCTTATTCGCCATATTTGCCGATAGTTTTTGCGCTTGCGTTACAATGCCTAAACCGCTGTTTTGGATGTTCTTCGCTTGTTTATCAATAGCATCAAATGTTTTGTATACATTATCCGCCGAGTTAAGATTCGTTTTTGAAGAATCCGCCAATGACTTACTTTGCGATAGTAACGCGCCAAATTCACTTCCCAAAGATAAAGTAGCGGATTTTTCATCGCCACTATTCGTCACAACGATGCCGCCTTTTTCAAGCAACTCTAGGCTAGCTTTACGCCATGCTTCTACATTTGCAAGCGTTTGGGCAACGCTCGTATTCATAGTCGCCGCCTGTGTCGTTGTTTCTGTTAAACGCTCCGATAACACATTCGCATTCTCTTTCGTAATCGCCGTCCGCATCTGTGACTCATCCACTTGCTGCTGGAAAATTTCTAAATCCCGATGGATAAAATTCGTGACATTATCTGTAATCAGCGTTACCATACTTGCAATTCGATTTTCAATATTGAATTGATAGTAGTAGGAATTCTTCTTGTCCGCTGCGTACTCCGTCAATGATTTTCCGTCTAAATCTAATGGCGTAACGCGAGCATCAATACCGTAATACGTCTTAAAGAGCTCAGATAATTTATAGTACGGTTTGACATAATCCGCCACATTATCCGCTAACATTGTTGTCTCTTTCTCAATAGCCCCAATCGTATCGTGTACTTCTTTTATCGCATCATCTCGCTCTTGCGTCGTAATAATGTACTGCGGCCCTAATTCGATGTTCACGTTTTTATCTTCTACCGGATTAGTAACTGGTGGATCAGGTGGATTGTCTGGGTCCGCAGGTTCTTCCACTTCCAACCTAGTCTCGATATTTGTCACATCAACCTTAATCGGAGCAAATAAATCAAACCCCGTTCCTTCCGTATTTGTAAGCGCCTCTTCTTTAATATACAATTCAATGAATAAATTCAAATCCAAGGCTGTAACACCCGATCCATCAGGGTCCGTCACACTTGGATCGATATCAATCGTCCACTCCTGTTTTGCCTCATCGTAGTTAGTCGTACTGTATACATAACTGCCATCTTCTTTCGTAAGCTTAACAGAATAAGTCGCTTCACTGCTAGGCACTGCAAAACCTTCTGGCTGTTTAAAAATCAATTTTTGTGTATTATCTTTAACTCCCGATTTTTCAATCTGGAAATCTTGGCTAAAGGTATAAATATAGTAATTTCCGTCAACCAAATTACGCGTCCCAAGCCCAGCGATCTTCTCCTGTTTCAATTTATCAATCGCATTTTCGACCGCTTCATATTTTGGAAATTCTTTTTTCTTATCCAGTAGTCCCTCCGACCAATCGCCTGCATTCGAACTCATATACCTTCTAGCGATTTCAATCACATTCCGCAACTCATTGAAAACCGCTCTTTCCTCCGCGCTAGCATCATCTTTCAATAAATAAGCATCGTAATTCGGAATCTCTTTCATTAATCTTTGAATTTCATCATTAAAGCGATTATTCAACGTCTTATCCGTCAAATCATCTAGCGTAATATTCCGATTCCCCTCATCCGAAATATAATTAAGTAAGTCCCCTTCCACACTTCCACGCAAGCTTTCGCCCATTTTTGTCGTAACCTCTGTATTTATCATGGCAACCTGCTCGCTCACTGCATCTAGGTATGTCTGTACACTATCTACCTGCGTCGATAATGTCCGTTCCTCTTCCATTTTCTGAAACTGCTTGAAAAGCGCATCATTAGAACTTTTCAGATTAGAAAGTTGTTCCGATACATCTGCCGTTGACATCGCTGTATCGTTTCCTGACATCTGCTCAGCAAACGACTTTGAAACAAGCGCATTCGTTTCTTGACTTTTCGCCAATTTTTCTAAAGACTGAAAATACGTCTCGTTCGTTTTCGTTCCTTCCGCGAGCCCTGTTCCAAATCCTTTTAAAATATCCTGCAATCCTTTAAAACTATCTTTAGACATAACCGTGTAATCCTGCACCGTTTTGAATTGTTGCGTATAGTTAGATAATGGCGAATTAACATGCGCATCATATATCGAACCATACGTTTCTTCCTTGTCGACCAATTTTGTTATACTATCCTGCGCTCCATGAAGGTTAGTAAGAATACTCGCAAAATAAACATCAATAATCTGACTATTAAAGTCTTCTAGTACAGCCGCTGCCGCTCGTTCCGCTTCTGCTGCTACATCTTTATTTCCAGTCTCACTAATTCGATAAGAAATCTTCACTTTCTCGGGCTTTTCCAACGTCATGGACATCGCCGCTTTTGAAAAATCTTGTGGGATAAAGATAATCATATCGTACACCCGATTTTTCAAACCATTTTCAGCAAATCCACGAGAAGTAGTCGCCCATTTATGATCCGTCTGTTTCAAAACTTTCGCTGTAAATTTATCACCAAAATCAATTTTCTCGCCGTCATCCGTCCTAACTCCGATGTCTTCATTGACAAGCGCGATGGACATTTTTTTCGTTTGCATACCATTTTCTTTCTTAGCCGCATTTTGTTCCAACGCCAAGTAAGACGTTCCAGCCGAAAGAAGCAAAGCCAGCACTAAAAAAGCCAACACACTCCACTTTATTTTTTTCACTTGTATCCACTCCCGATGCTTTATTTATGTAAGAAGTCTCCCAACTTCGAATTTCCAAATGAGGCGTTTACTATATTACTGAGGCTAAAAAATAGCCCCAGCATCTAATATTTCTTAGTTCAATCCAAAATTGCGAGATAAATTCGCATCATTTTCTTCCACCGCATTTGCTGTTTTAGCCAGTTGTTGCTCGATTTGGTGCATCAAGTTGGAGAAATCCGTTACTTTTGGTTTCAATTGCTGGAATTGATCATCAAATTTACGGAACGCTTCCCCTTCCCACTCACTGCGTAATTGTTCTTGTAATTGCTCTAATTCTCTTAAGATTTGTTCGATATCTTGCCCTTTACGGCCGTAAGTTTTCGAGCGATCGCGGAGTTCCGCAGGGCTCATTCTAATTTGTCCTGACATTGTTCTTCCATCTCCTTTTAATCAAATTAAAAAGGCCGCACATCACAATGTACGACCTCATCGGTAACTGCACAAAGATGTATTATGTACTTTATGCAATTGGTAACGCTTTAATTCAATCCAAAATTGCGCGATAAATTCGCATCGTTTTCTTCCACCGCTGTTGCTGTTTTGCTTAATTGCTGTTCGATTTGGTGCATCAAGTTGGAGAAATCCGTTACTTTTGGTTTCAATTGCTGGAATTGATCATCAAATTTACGGAACGCTTCCCCTTCCCACTCACTACGTAATTGTTCTTGTAATTGTTCTAACTCTCTTAAAATTTGTTCGATGTCTTGTCCTTTACGACCGTATGTTTTTGAACGATCGCGAAGTTCCGCAGGGCTCATCCTAATTTGTCCTGACATGTCATTCAACTCCTTTTTATTTTTAGGTCTTGAGGTATACCATAGCCTAATGGGCTATATTGCCATTATAGCAAAAAAGAACTAATTATTGTTGATTCTATTTGTGAATTTTTTGTGAACATTTTCATTATATTTCCTATTATGTTGTATTTATGTTCATTTTTTTCAAAAAATCAACCAAGTAAGCATTCTCTTTACATATAATGGATTTATTAACACTATTATCGCCAAAACAATATCATCCATAATCAATTAGTATTAACCTGAATCTATACTACTATGCAATTTCCATATTAATTGTATTTTTTTGATATCATTGCTACTATTAGGATGGAGGTGCTCTCATGGAAATTAAGAAATGGGCAGAGTATGATATAATACCCTATGAAGCCTTACTTTTGGCAGATCCTAATATATCTGAGATTAAGCGTTACTTTTATCAATCTGACGTTTTCTTGATAGAAGAAGAGGAATACACAGTCGGAGTTGTTTGTATACAAAATAAAGAAGATTGCTCAGAAATCGTCAATATCGCTGTTTTAGCAGAGTACCAAGGGCTAGGCTATGGAAAACAACTTTTAGATTACGCTATCTCCCATGTAAAGCAATTACATAGCAAAAACTTGATCGTCAAAACAGCTAATTCGAGTATTCAGGCACTTGCTTTTTATCAAAAAGCTGGGTTTCGAATGGTCGAGATTGTTCCAAATTATTTTACTACATCTTATTCTAAATCAATCTGGGAAAATGGAATTTTAGCCCAAGATCAAATTATTCTGCAACTCTCATGGATCGGATGAAAAAACATTCGTCTTTTATAAAATCAGTTTAATTTTTCCAATTACTCCTCTATAAAGTTGCATATTTTTAACATATTCATAAAACTGTAACATATTATACTTAATTTTCTTTACGAAAGTATAATTTATGACTTTTTTTATTTTGAAAAATCTTTATAATAAGAAGTAAGATCAATCGTTAAAGAGAAGGGGAAATCAAATTATGTATGTAGCTGACTTAGTAAAAAATTTTAATGGAGAAAAGTTAATTGAAAAGATAACCGAACTGGATATTCCACACAAGACGGCGAGCTTCAAGAAAAATGAACTCATTGTGGAGGAAGGCAAAATAGATTCCCATTTTTACATAGTGGATTCTGGACTTATTTCATTTAGTGTAACAAACTCAGATAAGTTACAAGTAATTACTCGTTTTTTAAATAGTAATACTTGGTTTGGTAGTGCTAATTTCTTGTTAGATTCTCCTTTTCAATTTAATGTAACTGCTTTGCGAGATACAAAAATCAGAATTTACAACCGAAATGATATTCTTCGCCTTTTCCAAACAGACTCAGACGGTTTTTGGTTCTTGTACTTTGATGGTTACAGTCAAGTACACGAGCGTAATGCCCTTGTTGAAATTGCCCACCATGATCCTCGTCGCCGACTTATTTCGGCATTGCTTTACATTGCAAACACAGTTGGAATCAAGACAGATGATGGTATCAGTTTTCCGCGCGGCATCACGCAAAACCATCTTGCCCTAGTTTCACAAGTTCCAAGAACACGCGCGAATGTAGAGCTTCAAAAATTACGAGAGCAAGGCATTATCAGACTGAAACCAAAGCCAACCGTCATTTTGGACATTCTGAAGCTTCGTGAGCAATTGGAAATACACCGCACGCCTCGGACTACAGACTAATTCACCAAAATAAATAGAGTGCCAAACATAGAACTGAACAAGCTCAGCGATATGTTTGACACTCTATTTTTGTTTTTCAAGCCAGGTTGTGATTTGCGCTTGATCGTCGAGATCTCCTTTATAACGGTCCGTTTCCAGCCCTCTTGTGTAATAAATAAGCGTTGGCACAACTCTGACGCCCATTTCTTTTATAATCGCTGTATAGTTCTTGTCAGCCTCCCTAGCCTTATCCGTATTGTAATAAAAAGCCTGGCGCTCTGTTTCCTTCAGCGCTCCAACAAGCTTCTTACGGAACGGCTCACAATCAGGACAAGTCGGGCGTCCAATATAAACATACCCTGTCTTCTTCTCTGCCAAAATCGACTTCATCTGCGTGTTTGTAATATGGCGCATCACTTGCTGATTCGCCTCTGCTTTCGTATCCGCCAGATTTTTCGCATGCGTATCCACAATCAACTGCACACCGACAATAAAAAGAGCTAGCGTGACAATAGTAAGCAAAATAATCTTATATTTCTTCACCAGAAAACCTCCCCACAAATGAAAAGCGAGCAAAAACTGCTCGCTTACCCTTAATTTCACTTGCCTTCATCCCTAAAACCGTGACTCATCGCCGAAAATCTGAAAACCAGGGCAGAGGCTTAACAGCGGGGATGAGTGCTTGTTACTCCGCCGAGAGACCCATTTCGGAAACGACAACACTTGCTATACTATCACAAAAACGTTCTGTGTCTTCCGCAGATGCTGCTTCGACCATGACGCGAACGAGTGGCTCTGTTCCAGATGGGCGAACTAATACGCGACCATTTCCGTTCATTTCTGCCTCCACTGCTGAGATTGCTGCATGAACTTTTGCATTTTCCGTGACATGATTTTTATCAGTAACGCGGATATTAACTAATTTTTGAGGGAAGGTTTGCATTTCTGCTGCTAACTCGGATAGCTTTTTCCCAGTTTCTTTCATTACATTGACTAATTGAATACCTGTTAATAAACCATCGCCTGTTGTAATGTAGTCTAGGAATACGATGTGGCCAGATTGTTCCCCACCAAGACTGTAGCTTCCTTCGCGCATGGCCTCTACCACGTAACGATCCCCTACTGCGGTTTGTATTGCTTTAATTCCTAGTTCATCCAAGCCTTTATAAAAACCTAGATTACTCATTACTGTAGATACGATTGTATTATTGGTTAAACGACCTTGTGCTTTTAAATGTTTTGCACAGATAAACATGATTTTATCACCGTCGACAATTTCACCGTTCTCATCCACTGCAATGACACGGTCGCCATCACCATCGAATGCAAGGCCAACATGTGCTTCTTTTTCTTTCACAAATGTAGCAAGTTTTTCAGGGTGTGTGGAGCCCACGTCTGCATTGATGTTAAGTCCATTTGGTGATGCACCCATAGAGCTTGTATCTGCGTCAAGATCAGCAAATAGATGCGTTGCAAGCGATGATGTAGCACCGTGTGCACAATCTAATGCCACATGTAAACCTGAAAAGTTGCCTTCTACAGATTGTTTTAGATATTGTAAATACTTCTGCTTACCTTCAAAATAGTCACTTACTGTTCCTAATCCGGCATCACTCGGGCGTGGCAACTCATCGTTTCCGCCATCAAGTAAGGCTTCGATTTCTAACTCTTGGTCATCTGATAGTTTGAAACCATCGGAACCAAAAAATTTGATACCGTTATCTTCTACTGGATTGTGTGATGCGGAAATCATAACGCTCGCTGCTGCACCTTGTGCTTTTGTCAAATAAGCGACACCAGGTGTCGAGATTACACCTAGACGCATAACTTCAATTCCTACGGATACGAGACCTGCGATTAAAGCAGACTCTAACATTTCACCCGAGATTCTTGTATCTCTGGCTACTAAAACTTTTGGATGTTCCCCAACGTGTTTTGTTAGTATATATCCTCCAAATCTTCCTAGGCGAAATGCCAATTCTGGAGATAACTCTTTATTTGCTATTCCTCTAACACCATCAGTACCAAAATATTTTCCCATTTTATAATTCGCTCCTTCTTAATTAAGAGGTTGGTCACGCTGATTTGTTAATGTCTGCTTCATTTCGTTTTTCATTCCTAGTGGAGACCAACTTTTGTGTCACAATTTTTGATCCGTGTATCTACTCATTATACCTTTTTTTAATCTTTTTTACACCTATTCGTATGTAATTGCCCGATGAACTGCCATATAATGCGATATTCATCGGGCTGTAAATTAATTAGAAATCTGGTCTGATGCATCTGCAACTTTTTTGGTGACCTGTATTTCTGCTTTAGACTGTGATAGTGTAAATGTAAAATTTGGTGCTAATCCATGAACTGTGAGTGGAATGGTATGTGTCCCGTCTTGTAAATTCGACATATTGGCAACGATATTAAAATCATTTCGTCCCAATGCATCGATATCTTTCTTGATGCCACTGATTGTGATACTCACTTTCCCACTTTTGGGGTCCAAGTATTCTGTGTTGTAGGTTTCAGAACGAACGAGCCCAATAATACTGATTGGAACATCTTTAAATTCCGTCGACTTTTGTCCTGTGGAGGCGTCTTGATCTGCTGAATCATCTTGTTTATCCGTGTCTTTTCCTGCATCTTTCGTCGGTGTACCTGGTTCCGTTACATTCGGACTTTTATTAGTTGGCTGACCATTGCTCTCACTTGGCTCATTGGAACTCTGGTCATTCTGCTTTTTTCCAGTTTTTATCTTTACTTTTACCGAAGTAGGGGTGACAGATGCTGCGCCAGTTGGAACTGGGACTGGGACCTCTAGTGTTTTGTCCTCCGTAACTTGCGTGACATCAATTGGAATCGTGATTTGCTCCACCTTGTCAGTCACAGCCTCGCTACCAATCACGGTAACCTTCTCATCTTCAGATGTGATACTTGTAATCGTTACGGTTTTATCTGCTGGGTTGCCACTTTGTTGGAATCGTAATGGTACGGTTTTACCTATTTTTGAAACTGGAACGGTTACCTCAACTTCTTCTGGATCGATTTCGACATCCAGTTTATTTAAATTCACATCAAAAGCGCTAATTGTAGCTTTCGTTGTAAAATCGCTGGTCTGGTCTTTTTCATTAGATACCGTTGCTTTTACATAGGCGATTTGGTCGAGTATTTCTTTCGATCCGGTAATGGAGACTTTCTTGGGATCGGTTTTGATACTCCCTGCCTCATAGCCATCTGCAATCACGGATTTATTTAATTCCACTTCTACCGAATATTTTTTCGTGACTTTTTCTGCGAGTGTGACTTTGGCAGTTGGTGGATTGACCGTTCCTTTCAAACGATCTGATAAGCCTTTGATTTCTATTTTGACGCTCTGTGTCCCAACTTTTGCGTTAGTTAGATCGATATAAGCAATGAGATTTGCTTGAGTTTTCGCGAGCTGCACGAGACCTTTCGAGCCACTAACTGTCACATCAACCGTATCTGGTACGCCGGTGACATTCATGTTGTCTTTGTCATAGTAAACTTCTACTGGTACATTGTTGATAACATCGACATACACACCTTCTGTCGTAGTTAATGAATTATTGCCAGCAGCCGATGTAACCGATGTAAATAGGATTGCTGCAAAGATTAGAGAAATGATTCTTACAGACCATTTATTGGTTAAAATGCGATCCATCATTCTTTACCGCCCCCTCTCCATTTGCTGAAAATTGACGGCTTCTTCTGCATCGGTACAACGAGCTCAAACTCTAAAATTTCATGTAAACGTTCTGGTGTTACTTCGCGGAAAAGTTCGCCGCCTTTTGTGATCGAAATGCCACCCGTCTCTTCGGAAACGACAACAGTTAAGCAATCCGTTACTTCACTGATACCAAGTGCAGCTCTATGCCTTGTACCAAGTTCCTTTGAGAGAAACGGGCTATCAGACAATGGCAGATAACCTGCTGCTGCTGCGATTTTATTATTTTTTATAATAACCGCGCCATCGTGTAGCGGTGTATTCGGAATAAAAATATTGATTAGAAGTTGCGAAGAAATATCCGCGTCCATTGAAATACCTGTTTCGATATAATCATCGAGCCCCGTTCCACGTTCAATAGAAATAAGGGCGCCAATACGACGCTTGCCCATGTAGCTGACAGATTTCTCAATGGCATCAATCAGATGTTGTTGCTCTTTCTCACGCTTAGTCCCTGCTTTCGAGATAAAACTACCACGCCCAAGTGTTTCTAGCGCTCGGCGTAATTCGGGTTGAAAAATAATAATAATAGCTAAGAAACCCCAAGTTAACACCTGATCGGTAATCCATTCCACCGTCTGTAATCCTAGGAAACTGCTGACAATCTTTACAACCACAATAATAAAAATACCTTTTAATAACTGTACCGCTTTCGTTCCGCGAATCAGCATAATCACTTTATAAATAACGAACCATACTACTAAAATATCAATTACATTTGCCAAATAATGCAAAATCGATCCGTCTGGAATGGTCATAAATTCGCCTCCGTTTTCAAAAAAGCAAGGTTCGTGTTCCTTTGCTGCTTCCATTATTAAGCGTATGAAAATTGCTTATACTTGCCATTATAGCACAGAATAGGAGGTGGAAAAAGATTTGTGCCACGGAAATTGTTTAAGAATTTATAAAGAAGTATCTATCTTTAAAAAGAAGCAAGCAAAACCAAGTATTTCCTGATTACATTAGAATACTATAAAAAAAATCGTTGTGATGACTGCCTTTATAAACACGAAAAGGAACCCCCTTTGGAGCCCCCTCTCGTACTATTTATGGTAATCATGTTTTTCTAACTTATCCACCAACTGCACAGCTTCACCAAATAACTCTAGCTCTAGTGGCGCACCATCTAGTAATTCAAGGCGTACCGTTTTCGCGTTCACCGAAACTTCGATGAGGCGATCACGATAGTTAATTTTGAAAGCGTATTTCGTCCATGTTTTCGGCAGGAATGGTGCAAATGACAGGCGTTCCTGATAGGTACGCATACCTGCAAAGCCTTGTACAATCGCGATCCAACTACCCGCCATCGAAGTGATGTGCAACCCGTCGTCCGTATCGTTATTATAGTTATCCAGATCCAGACGTGCCGTTCGATTATACATTTCGACAGCTTTGTCTTCACGCCCAATTTCCGCGGCTAATACCGTATGAACTGCCGGTGAAAGACTTGACTCATGCACAGTCAACGGTTCGTAAAACTCATAATTTCGCTGCTTCGTCTCAAAATCAAATTCATCCCCGAATATATAAATTCCCTGTAGCACATCTGCCTGTTTGATAAAACATGACCGCAAAATTTTATCCCATGACCAGTTCTGATTAATTGGCTTATCTGCTTCTGTCAACGTATCCGTTGAACGCAACTCTTTATCCAAGAATGTGTCATGTTGCACAAATATTTGCCACTTTTCATCATATGGAAAGTACATGTTATCAATGATATCCTGCCACAGATCGATTTCAGCATCAGAAACTTGCAGTTCCGCTTTTTTAGCTGGCGTTATTTTCGCAAGCGATTCGATTGTGTAGCGCAATGTCCATGTCGCAATGTAGTTTGTATACCAGTTATTACTAACATTATTCTCATATTCATTAGGCCCTGTCACACCATGAATCATATACTTATCCAATCGTTCCGACATGTGCACCCGATCCGCCCAAAAGCGACTAATCTCAGTCAACACATCCATGCCTTCATTTTCTAAATAGGAGCTATCCCCTGTATAATTTGTATAATTATAAATCGCATAGGCAATCGCGCCGTTCCGATGAATCTCCTCAAATGTGATCTCCCACTCGTTATGACACTCCACACCAGTGAACGTGACCATCGGATAAAGCGCACCCTTCATGCCAATTTTACGCGCATTAATCTTTGCACCATCCAATTGATCGTGACGATATTGCAACAAATTACGCGATACGTTCTTGTCCGCTAGTGATAAATAAAGCGGCAGAGCAAACGCCTCTGTGTCCCAGTAAGTCGCACCACCATACTTCTCACCCGTAAAACCCTTTGGCCCAATATTAAGACGCGCATCCTCACCATAATACGTCGCAAACAATTGGAAAATATTAAAGCGAATCCCTTGTTGTGCCGCGTCATCTCCTGAAATCAACACATCCGCTTTTTTCCAGCGCTCATGCCAAGCAGTTACATGTTCTAGACGCAACGTCTCGTAGTCTAAACCTTCTAAATCATCCAAAATCCGCTGTGAGCTCGGCGCTAATTCTTGCTCCGCATAATCTCGCGAAGTCACAACCGCCACACGTTTTTCCAATTTTGCTGTTTTTCCTTTTGCTACCGTAAATTGATATTTATTTTCCACATAAAGTTTTGATGCTTCAGCTGCAGTCTCACTTGCACTTTCTGCGCGTGATTCCATCGAAGCTGCAATCGTGAACCGAGGAATCTCAAAATTGTTCTCAATCGTCTTGGTCACAATGGTTGCCTTGTTTTCACTTGCCTCTTGCGCCACTTCCAACCAAAACATATCATCATAATTCGCGTCCTCATTCGTCACATTCCCATCGATATAAGGCGTTAAAATCACGATTGCATCCACATCCAACGAGGTAACATGATAGCGAATCAAGCACAGTTCTTGTTTCACAATGCTAAGAAAGCGCTCCGTTTCCACGAAGAATGCCTTCCCGTTTTTCGTAACCTTGAAAGAACGGCGCAAAATCCCTGTTTTCATATCCAATTCCAATACAAAATCCGTCACTTCATCCTTAAATAAGTCCAGCATTTCGCCATCTATTTCCACATCAATACCGATAAAATTCAGCGCATTAATCACTTTTCCAAAATAATCAGGGTAGCCATTTTTCCACCAGCCAACACGCGTTTTATCCGGATACCAAACACCCGCAATATACGTGCCTTGGTGCGTATCCCCAGAATATCGCTCCTCAAAATTGCCGCGCATCCCCATATAGCCATTTCCAAGTGAAGTAAGACTTTCCTGTAATCGTTTCGCCTCTTTCTCCACACTTCTAGATCTTAATTTCCATTCATCAATTTCAAATAAGCGTTGCATCATCCTGCTCGTCCCCCCAATTCCAAAATATCATCCGTCTGTCTAAAACGCGTCTTAATGAAAGTGAATGCAATCATCAGCACCATACCAAGCGACTGAACCGCCATCATCACCGTCACATCAAAATAAATCAACCCGATCACAGTAGCAAGGAGCGTTGGTAATCCAAGCGCGAGCAACGTCAGTGACAGCGCCTCTTTGTAAGAACCTATTTCCGACATCTGATTTCGCTTCGTAAACCAAATAAACAGAGCCGCAAACAGCGTCAACATGAGGCTACTCGCGAAAAGTACCGAACCAAGCATCGCGGACATCGTCAAAAATACAAACGCCTTGTTCTGCACATACCATTGCCCACTAATCCACGCCTGCATATCCGTCGGACTCGTAATCCCCTCAAGACTCGCGTCATCCGTATACTTCACCGTGAACGCATATCCTGAGCTATCCCGAAGTTCCATACTATTTTTTCCTAAAACAAGCATATTTTTTGCATCTGGCATATCCGAATTTGCCAGGTTAACCATCGCGATACCGCTCTTATTTTCAAGCCTCGTCTCGCTCGGTTGTCCCGAAAGCGTTCCATTTTGTAGCGCATAACTGGCCGTAACCTCACCCACAAAAGCCTCATCCACCTGCTGCATCATATTTGGCATCAACGACTCCAAATCAAACGAATCCTGCTTCGCAAAATGAAGCGACACCGGGATCAACAAACAAGCCGTCAAAAACACAAATATAAACATCAACTTTCCCCATCCAAACGACGTTCGACTAGCAAACATTCGCTTTGGCGAGCACATTCCCCAAAAATAACTCATCGGAAACCCACGCTTCATAACTAATCACATCACAATCTAAAAATCTCATCCTCAAAGCTATCATAGCACCCCAAGGAAAACTTTAACAACTAAAACCTTCTTTCAAAACAAAGGCCAAAATCAAGCGTCCGAAAGGCGACAAATAGATCCCTAGTCTTTGCACGCACACCGGAGCATAAGCTACTGTATGCGAACAACTCCAACATTAAGCTTCCATCACTAGCCTTTGGTTCCGCCGGCCGTAAGCCCTGACACAAAGTTCTTTTGTAGGAAGAAGAACAATAAACAGATCGGTAAAGCCGCTAAAATAGCACCTGCAGCAAATAGTGCAACCTTTTGTTGTTGCGGATTCGCAATAAAACTCTGCAAGCCAACAGCAATTGTCAAATTTTCCGGTGTCCGTAGTAGAAATTTTGCCAAAAGGAAATCTCCAAACGGTCCCATGAACGCCCACAAAGCTTGTACCGCTATCATCGGCCGAACTAGTGGCAAGATAATTTGACCAAAAATCCGGAAATGACCTGCACCATCAAGCTTCGCAGATTCATCCAAATCGCGCGGCACTGTGTCGAAATAGCCCTTCATCAGCCAAATGTTCATCGGAATTCCCCCACCAATATAAATCAATGTTAAGAACCAGAATTGATCTAACGCGCCTAAAAGCATTGCTAACACATAAAAAGCGGTTAAAGCAGCCATTGTCGGCACCATTTGAATAATCAAGAAGAAAATCAAGCTATTTTTACGTCCTTTGAAGCGGTAACGACTATACGTATAGCCCGCAATCGTCACAATCGCAACTTGGAAAATCATCGTTGTAACTGCAATAATCAACGTATTACGATACCAATCTAAATACAATGTATCATTGAAAAGTCTCGCAAAGTTATTAAGCGTCCAATTATCGCTCCACTCTAGTGTGAATGCTGCAATATTACCAGGTTTAAACGCCGATGATGCTGTAATCAAAATCGGATATAAAATGACAATCGTTAAACCTATCAAAAAGAAGTACGTGAAAAATTTTGTTAAGAAATTCGTTGTCCGTTGATCTTTAAAAAACGACTTCATCCTACATCATCCCTTCATTACCAAAGGCATTGGTTTTCTTAAACGCAATCATAGATACGGAAATAACAACAATCGATATAAGGAGCGTAACCGCCGCTGCAACCGCATACTGTGGCGAGGTCCCAGTTGTTAACTTGTATATCCAAGAAATAAGTATATCCGTTGAGCCAGCACCTGCGCCGACACTTCCAGGTCCACCTTCATTAAATAGGTAGATGATAGAGAAGTTATTGAAATTAAATGTATACTGTGTAATAAATACAGGAGCCGTCACAAAAAGAATCATCGGCATTGTAATTTTGCGGAAACGCGAAATGGCACTGGCACCATCAATCTTTGCAGCTTCATATAGTTCACCAGGAATTGCTTGTAAAACCCCGGTAACCATAACGTAAATATATGGAAATCCCAACCATCCTTGAATAGATATTAAGGCTACTTTTGTCCAGAACGGATCTGTTTTCCAAGCAAGCGATGGAATATCCACAAACGGCAGATGATTTAAAAGTGGGATAACTTGCATATTAATTGCACCGATGCTGTCATTGAACATGTTAGAAAAACTCATGATCGTGATAAAAGCTGGTACTGCCCACGGAAGCAAGAAAACAACTCCGAAAAGGCGCTTTCCTTTGATGAAATTTTGATTGGCAACAACAGCCGTGAAAACACCGATTATAATTTGTAACGTCGTTGCGCAAAGCGTCCATATGAGCGTCCACGAGAATACACTCAAGAATGTATCGCGATATGAGCTCAGGAAAAAGATACTAAAGAAATTCTTGAAGCCGACCCAGTCAATTAAGTTCGCTGGTGGAATGTGATAAAAATCATAGTTCGTAAATGCCATAAATAGCGTGACCAGTACTGGAAAAATGATAACAAATGTCATCACAAGATATGCAGGTAGCGTGAAAAGATATGGAAAACCTTTCTCCACCATATTTTTTAGAATATCGATCGTTTTTGTATTAACTGTTTCTCCCAAGTTCCACGTTATTGCTACCCGCCTCGCATCAAATATATTAATAATATAAAAGCCGATAAAAAGGACAGTAACAATCAGTTGAAGCGTTCCCTCAATCATCAGGAACAACGAGTGATCTACACCTGGAATTGATCCGAGCGTAATAAGACCAATAAATGCATTAATACCAACTGCGATAAATTCGATAACAAAGGCAATGAAAACGGCGATAAAAACCACACCTTTAAAAATTTGCCCGTTATAAAATTGTCCGAGTCCTGGAATGATCGATAACAGCGTCGCCTTACGAACATTTTTAATTGGTTCATTATTCATCGTGTTATCTCCCTATCTTAAAGCTTGGGAGTGGAATAAAGCCTCCCATCTCCCAAACTTCTTTTTATTTATTTTTGATATTTCTGAGCGATATTGTCTGAGATTACTTTGACAGCGTCGTTTGCAGATTGTTTCGGCGTTTTATTACCCGATGCTGCGTCAAACATTAAGTTCTCAGCACCCGTCCAAACTTCGGCCATTTCCGGAATGTTTGGCATTGGTTGTGCATTCGCGTATTGTGCAATAACTGCTGTTGATAATTCGTCTTTCTTAGCCGCGGCTGTATCACGTGATTCGTGGTTTGCCGGCACTTCATTTGTCATTTCGTACAATGTATTTTGATTATCTGTGTTCGTCAAGTAGTCTACCCATTTTTGAGCTACGTCTTTGTTTTTAGAGTAATTCGAGATAACCCAACCTTTACCACCAGCGAATGGCGAATAAGGCTTGTTATTATCAAGTGTTGGAATTTCTGCAACACCATAGTTTAATTTCGCTTCTTTATAGCTCGCTGCTGACCAAGGTCCACCGATGATGGCGCCCGCTTTACCTTTTATAAACTGATCTTGGATAAAGTCATCCGCGCTCTTATTGTCTTGCATTCCTTTTGGCCAATAAGTTTGGAACCATTTCGTTGCGTACGTAATTCCCTCGATAGAACCTTCGTTATTCAGACCAATATCTTTCGGATTCGTGCCGTTATCACCAAATACATAGCCGCCGTAGCCCGCTAGCAGACCATATGAGAAATAGAAATCTGTCCATTTAGCAAGAAAGGCTGTTGATTTTCCTTTTTCTGTTTCAAAATTAAAACGAGGATCTTTTGTTAACGCTTCTAGTTCTTTAAAAGTCGTTGGGGCTTTGTCTAGTAAATCTTTATTGTAATACAGCACGAGTGTCTCAATGATTGCTGGTGCACCGTATATTTTGTCGTCAATCGTCACTTGTTTCACATCATTATCGTCAAGTTGATCTTTATTTCCCAATTTTACTTCAGCTAAATGTCCCTGTTGTCCAAGACTACCGATTCTGTCATACGCTGACATCATTACGTCTGGCGCTGTTCCCGCTGGACCATCTAGTGGCAATGCTTCCAGTGTTTCGAACATATCTTTTTTAACTACTTTAATTGTTACGTCGTTATCTTTTTCGAATTTAGATTTCACTTTATCAATATATTTTGCATAGCCTTCATCAACGGAAACCGTTAATGTTTTTTTACTGCTATCCGAACTGCTATCTTTTGATGAGCTGCCGCTACCACATGCTGCAAGACTTGCTACAATTACCAAAACCATTGCTAATAAGCTAAACTTTTTGAATGAACTCATTACCTTTTTTCCTCCTCTTTTGGAAAATCCATGCACAACTTATCAATCATAGTCTGTACATTCCTTCTCCACGCCCTATTTTATTCTTTGGTAAAGCATTGTGAAACAGGTTAACCTCTGTAGTCATTATGGCTGATAACGAAAACGTTTTCAAGATTTATTTCCGTGTTACCGATAACAGGATTATTGGTATGACTTGGGTAGTGGTAACAGGGTAAGTGTTATCCTGGAAATCGGGCCCTGTTACCGCGCCTTGTAAGTTTGTGAAAGGGATATTAGCTCTCTAGAATGGTAAATGATTTCGCTGCTACCTGAATGTCTGTAACAGTTTCATCCGTCCAAACATTTCGAAGTTCAGTTTGAATACCAAGATCCGATTTTTCAATGCGTTGCACTACTTCACTTTGGTTGAAAAGGAAGATCAAGCGCTTGACGCCAAGTGCCCTTGAAAATGTTACAATCCGATTTATATCATCAACAACATGCCATTCTAAATCACCATACGTCAGTATCTCTTGATTCACTTTGCGGAAAACAATTAATTTCTTCATGAAGGCTAGCATTTCTTTATCTTGCTTCGCTTCATCCCACTCCATACATTTACGACAAAGCGGGTCATCCGCACCATCCATGCCAATTTCAGTCCCATAATAGATACACGGAGAACCGGTATGTGCAAACATAAAAGCTAGCGCTAATTTCGCCCTCTCTTTATCCCCCTCACATCGCGTCAATAGACGAGCCGTATCATGCGAATCAAGCATATTAAACATCACATGATTCACCTGCTCTTGATAGCGCATCAACTGTTCATTAATTCCAGATACCATTTTCGTTGGCTTAATACGCTCTTCTACAAAATTCTCAATGATTGTTTGCGTGAAAGGATAGTTCATCACAGAATCGAATTCATCTCCAAGCAACCAAGCCCAAGAATCGTGCCAAATTTCCCCAAGGATGTAGATATCTTCTTTTTCGGTGCGCACAGCTTTATTAAATTCCTTCCAAAAGGCGTGATCCACCTCATTAGCAACATCTAAGCGCCAACCATCGATGTCAAATTCGCGAACCCAATACGTTGCAATATCAAGCAAATACTTCTGTACGTCCGGGTTGGTTGTATTTAGTTTCGGCATGTGCATCGTATATGCGAACGTATCGAAAGAGAGCGTATTTTCGCCTTCGATATTACCATTTTCACCTGGCGTTACTGGGAATGAATGAATGTGAAACCAGTCTACAAACCTTGATTCAGAACCATTTTCAAGCACATCTTGCCATTCCGGAGATTTATCCCCAATATGATTAAAAACAGCATCAAGCATTATTTTAATACCACGGTTATGCGCTTCTTTTACAAGTTTACGGAATGTCTCTTTGTCACCGAAATGCGGATCGATTTCAAAATAATTGAGCGTGTCATACTTGTGATTCGTCGATGCCTCGAATACAGGTGTCAAGTAAATACCGTTAATGCCAAGCTCTACTAAATAATCCAGATGTTGGATAATACCCTCTATATCTCCACCAAAAAAGTCATCACGTCCAGGATCTTTGCTTCCCCACGGCAATACATTTTCCGGTGAAAGATCAGGATTACCATTGCCAAAGCGCTCTGGGAAAATCTGATACCAAATCGTTTTCTTCACCCACTCTGGTGCTTTAAAAACTTCCGACTCATGCAAGAAAGGAAATTTGAAATAATAGTCCATAATCGCGCGGTTCTCAGGTGTATTTTCATAAAAACCCCGTCCTCCGTAAAAAATATCTACTCCGTCAGTATCAACCAAAACAAATCCGTATTGTAACCTGCGTTGCTCCGGTTTTATGGCGACAAACCAATAGTCATGTTCTTCCGTTGTTGCCACCTTACGAAGCGATGTTTCCTTCGACGACCATCCCGCTTTTGTGTGCAAATACGGATCTGCGGCAATCAAAGTGACCTCTTTCACATCACCTCTCTTACTCCGAATCTTGATATGTAGCGTTTCCGAATCATAGCCATATGCATACGAACTAAATGGCTGGTGATAAATTGCTGATTTCTCCATCACTAAAAACCTCCTTCAATATCTTCTTCCAAGTTAGCATGCTTTGAAAACACTTACAATAAAATTATGATTGTTATCGGTAACAGAATGAAAAGCGGAACGGGCTCGTTCAGCGCCGAAAAAAACTGGAGCGGCCGCAGTAAAAAGCCACTTTTGCTTTTTATGGAGGGCGTGAAGTTTTCGAGGAGCTAGCCCGTGAAGCTAGATCGCGAAATTAGGCTACGTAAAAGAACAAAGCATTCCCACCAACAAGATTACCCTACACGACTAACCGCAGAACTCGAGAACGAGGCACCAGGCCAATTTTGAAAACAGCGGACAAGCACAAACCCCTACAACAAGACTCAGCTAAACAGGTACTTAACAGAAAAAATCTAATGCCCATAGTTTTCAAGAAGTTAGGAAAGCCGAGGGGGGGAGTCTCCTTATTTTCTTTGAGAATGAGAATCCCTGTTTCCCGCATAAAGCCCACTGACGTCCCACTACACATACTCATAGCACAAACACAGCAACAAAACGCGCAGGAATTTACCCCTACGCGCCAACATTTCTGTCCTATCCACTACTCTCTCCCAATCACCGTTGAGCCCCTCACAATTAGCTCTGGTGGAAACAAAATAGAACCCTGTTTTGCACCACCTTCATTAATTTTTTTCAGCAATAACTGTGCACACGTCTCCCCCATCTCGATCACGGGAGAACGCACGGTTGTAATTTTGGGTGAAGAAATTCGATCTAGAAAAACACCGTCAAATCCCGTCACTGCAATATTTTCCCCAAATCGTTTGTGCAGAAAATTCGCGGCCCGAATGACGCCTACCGCCATCCGATCTGATGCACATATAACAGCTATTGGTTCAGTAGCCTTACTCAAAATATCTAGCGCCTTCTTCTCCGCAACCCGCGAACTATTTTTCATAAAATAACTTTCCTCTGTTAGATCATGTTCTTTCATCACTTCAGAATAGCCGGTGAGCCTAGAACGCATAAATTCCTCTTCCAACAAATTAATACCAAAAAAAATAATGTGTCGAAAGCCAATCTCGTACACATGTTTTGTTGCTAGTTCGGCACCCATTCGGTTATCGACATCAATAGCATCGATATCACGCCTATTCTCCCCGTACGCAATCACCGGTTTTTCAAGCCCTGCAATCACCTTCTCAATTTCGCAATCACGCATTCCTGTCACAATCAACCCATCATACGGCCCAATATTTTTAGATTTTTGTGTCACCAGTTGCAACGAATAGGAATGCTTATCGAGCTCCCTACTTATCCCTGTCAAAAGGTTCATATAGTAAGGCTCGACCGTATCAATCTCCTCTAAAATTAAAAACTTTACAACTTGTGTTCGATTTTGTACAAGTGCTCTAGCTGCATAATTAGGCACATACTCCAACTCTTCCATTGCGCTATACACCAATTGTTTCAACTCGTCAGAAACTTGGTCCGGATGATTAATCACACGCGAAACAGTCATTTTAGAAACATTTGCTTTTTTTGCAACATCAGCTAATGTAGCCATCCATATCCTCCCTTGCCACTTCTTCTCCATTTTATTGTAGCAGTTTTTCTGTAAAAAGGTAGCATTTTAATTTCTTTCCCGATAACTAAAAACGTGATTTAAAGCACAAAAAAACACTTCTCCCCAGAGGAAAAATGTTTTGAACGTATGTAATTTATCTTTTTGAAATGACAATAACTTTTTTTACAGCGCGATGTTCTTTCCACGTTTGGAGTAGTTTCACAAGCAATTTAATTCCTACAGCTAGCCAACCGCATATAGTTCCGATAAGAACAGCTATGAGTCCAACAATCATAAACTCAAACACCGGAAAAGTAGGTCCACTAATAGTAGCAATACCCAGAATAAAAACAACAATCATCGGAATGACAAAATACCGTATCTCATGCTCCTCCACACCAAACGCTCCTTTGCAAAATAATATTCTGCTAAACTTTTATGCCTAAATCATAATTCCAGTATACTCCCAAACCCCGCTTTTTTCAACAAGAAAAGCGCTTACATTTTATATTTATAAAAAAATGGTGAACAAGCGGTATTCATTGCTATCACCCATTTACCTCATAATTATTTCGATTCCATCACAAAAAAGAAACATTTGTCTACAAATTGTAACATTCATTTCAGCCTTCCAGTTGATCTATTTGCATACTTTTCGCCTTAAAATACTCTTCTAAGAGCGAATTAACAAATTTAGCCGTCTTATTTTTATCATCATTTAGTGGATTTACTCCAGTAAAAGTCATTGCACTAATCTTGTTACTGAGTGCTAGATTTCTCATGAAATAGCGAATTTCTCTCCAATAAATCCCACCCTGTGAAATAAAATCTGTTCCTGGTGTAAACTCTGGATCAACCGCATCCACATCTAGTACTAAATGCACATCCCCATTCCTCCTAGCTAGCCACTGAATAATTTCATCCGTCATCATCGCAAAGCCCATCCGATCAATCGTTGTCATTTCAAAATGAAGGATTTTCTCTGACTCAATCACATGTATTTCTTCTCTATCAATACGTCTTGTCCCTACAATACATACATTATCACCTCGAACAAAACGATGGTTCATAATACTTTCTAGTTCCTCAGGCCCTCTTCCGATAACGGTCGCCATCACATTGTGGCATAAGTTCTCTTGATTTAGTTGCGTCCCCATATCCGCATGTGCATTTACCCAAATGACCGCCTGCTCATTTCCATCGCTCTGTACCCCAGCAATCGAGCTAAGTGATATAAATTGATCCCCACCAAAAATAATCGGCATACCACCTTCCGCCTTCATATCTGCGACGATTTCTCTTAGTTCTTTCGATTTATATGTAATCGCTTTCAAATCCTTTGATTTCAAAATAGCCTCTTGTTCCATATCAGTAAAGAACGCCATGTTGTGATAGTCTACAACGTCATCTACCATTTTCTCTAGCATTTCCACAATCCCCGTATATCGGATCGCATATGGTGCTAAAGCTACGCCTTGCCTTTCTTCATGAAACATCCACGGTACACCGAGAATCCCGAGCTTCTCCATCCACTTCACCTTTTCTATATATATTATCTTACATTCTATCATAAGTCCCTATCTTTTCCAAAATATAAACTTTTTCTTTTTATTACTAATTTTGTATTTTGATTGTCTTTGCTGTACTGAAAAACCGTTTTTGACCTTAAAGAAAACTAGATTTCACACAAAAAAAGAGCTTCAAAAGCTGTTTTTACTGTTTTTACGTCCTACTCTTTTTCTGTTAGGATGATGGTAGTCCTCCTGTACAAACCTTTTGTATAGTTGTAGATGAATTGCAAAGAAAGCGTAAAGAGATGGCACCTCCCCCCTTTTATCCTTAGAAGTTCCCCCCAGAATTTTTTAGGTTTAATTATGCCATCTCTTTGCAATTTCTATTCTTTTAAATGATATGGATAAGTTGCTACGACAACGTCCTTTTTAAATAAAAGCTTGGTTCGAATCAATAAACTTGTTTGGTTATGCAAAACGTTTTGCCAACCTTTCTTCGGGATGAATTGTGGTATTAGCACTGTTAATGAGTAATTATCTTGGTTAGCTTTTTGCTGTGCTGTATCAATAAACTTCATTAGAGGCTCTGTAATCGAGCGATACGTAGAGTATAAATCTGCGATACGAACTTCCGGATGTATCCTGTTCCATCGTTCTACAAACTCTTTTCCTTCTTGCCTATCTAATGACACATGAACCGCAATAACTGTATCTCCGATTGATTTCGCATAACGTAGAGCCCCTTCGACCACTTTCGTCGTATCAGACACACAAATAACAACAGCATTTCCTTCAAACGCAGGTAAATCTATTTGTTCATCAATACGTAGCTGTGGCGCTAATTTTGCGTAGTGTGAACGCGTTCTATGGAAAACATAAATCATTGCAGGCATGAAGATAAATACTGGCCACACCTCACTCATTCTAGTGATAAATAAGACCATAAGCACAGTAAATGATATCAGTGCTCCAAGTAAGTTAGCAGATAGTTTTTTCATATAACCCTCAGGCTTTTCTTTTACCCACTTGATAATCATGCCCGTTTGTGAAAGCGTAAAGGGAATGAACACACCAACCGAATATAGTGGTATAAGTGATTCCGTCTTCCCTTGAAAAAGAATAATCAAAAGGATAGAGCCAAGCGCCAATGTGATGATCCCATTAGAATAACCTAGCCGATCCCCTTTATCTAAATACATCCGTGGCATATATTTATCTTTTGACAAATTAAAAGCTAGTAATGGGAATGCTGAGAATCCAGTATTAGCTGCTAGGACCAAAATAAGTGCAGTTGTCGCTTGAATAAAATAATAAAAGAAGTTTCGACCAAATATATTCTCAGCAATTTGTGATAGTACCGTAGATTTTAGTTCAGGTACCACACCATAGAAATAAGCCAGTAGTGTGATGCCTACAAAGAAGAACCCTAGAATAGATGCCATCATAATTAATGTCCGAGAAGCATTTTTTGCTTTTGGATCTTTAAATAACGGCACTGCATTTGAAATAGCCTCGATACCTGTGAGTGATGCAGATCCAGATGCAAATGCTCTCAATAATAGGATGAGCGTGACGCCAGATACATGCGTACCAACAGAAGCAGTTTCATGCGTGACATCTTGTCCCATCGCTAATTTGACTAGCCCAGTAACAATCATAACAATCATCGAGAAAACAAATAAATATACTGGGATCGCCAAAATAGTTGCCGATTCTGTCACCCCACGCAAATTAATGATGGTAACCACAATGACTAGCACAATTGCAAGTGGCACTGCGAACTGGTACAGCGACGGTATCGCCGCAATAATCGCGTCTGTTCCAGATGAGACACTTACTGCTACAGTCAACATGTAGTCGACTAACAAAGATCCACCAGCAACCAAACCTGCGTTCTTGCCAATGTTTTCTCTGGAAACAACATAAGCACCGCCGCCATGTGGATAAGCGTAGATGATTTGCCGATACGATAGGCTGAGCGCAAATAATAGTACTAATACGCAAAGCGCGATCGGTAAAGAATACCACATTGCTGCGGCTCCCACAGTAATCAATACAAGTAATATTTGCTCAGTTCCATAAGCAACAGATGACAGCGCATCCGATGATAATACAGCTAACGCCTTTAGTTTTCCTAGTTTCTGATCCCCGGCCTCTGAAGATTTAAGAGGTCTACCAATCAGCATTCTTTTTAATGGAGATGCCATTTTGCTCCCTACCTTTTTTAACGAAATTTTTTATGAATTTACCCTTTAAAAATAGCATACGTCACATTATAACACAGCGATTTAAAAATGGAATACCCTTTTATATTTAGAGTGATTAGCTAGTACTTATTTAGGCATCCCTTCAAAATCTGCGCTCTAAAAGTCGATTTTTTAGCAACTACTGAAAAATAACATATCCTCCTATTCCCTTGTTATTCTAGGCTTGAAACCTATTTTCCATTTTTCTGAATAAAAAGAATTTAATTTAAGTATTTACAAACCACCCATTCTCTTTATATAATAGTTTTCGGCTGGTAAATTTGCTAGCATCTGGCCCGTTGGTCAAGCGGTTAAGACACCGCCCTTTCACGGCGGTAACACGGGTTCGAATCCCGTACGGGTCACTTTTTAAATTTTTTTGTAGCAAAACACTGGTCAAAACAGAAAATATGTTATATTATGAGATAGTATCTTTTATCGGGGGCTTAGCTCAGCTGGGAGAGCATCTGCCTTACAAGCAGAGGGTCAGCGGTTCGATCCCGTTAGCCCCCACCATTCATCTGTAATTGTTATTTAGGAAACAGTTCTCTTGGGCGGTCGAACAGAATATTCTGTTTTGCCAACTTAGCTCAATCTGGTAGAGCAACTGAATCGTAATCAGTAGGTTGCGGGTTCAATTCCTGCAGTTGGCATTAGATTTATGTTTTTATATGGAGGGGTAGCGAAGTGGCTAAACGCGGCGGACTGTAAATCCGCTCCTTCGGGTTCGGCAGTTCGAATCTGCCCCCCTCCACCATTTTTTATTATTGGGCTATAGCCAAGCGGTAAGGCAACGGATTTTGATTCCGTCATGCGCCGGTTCGAATCCAGCTAGCCCAGCCATATTAGAGCCGTTAGCTCAGTTGGTAGAGCATCTGACTTTTAATCAGAGGGTCGATGGTTCGAGCCCATCACGGCTCATAAAAAGAGATTGATTTTAAAAATCAATCTCTTTTTTGCATTTGAACAGCGCACGTATTTACTCTATAATGAATTTCAGTTGTTGCCCAGAAATACTTACCCCTCCCGTTTCCAAATAGAACTGGGTGCTTTTTTTGCTCATACCTAACTGCTCTGCTGCTTCTTCCATTGTGATAAATACCTGCACCGGAAATCCTTTTTGATCAAACAGTAAGATTGGCATCATTCCCGTTTTACCATCCATATAAAAATGGAGCGCATCGCGTAATTTCTCTCCTTGCTTCGTCAATCCTTCGAATACAATCATTTCATCATCAAACAACGCGTGTACTAATTCTGCTGAAACCAACCACTGAAATGATTCAAAATGATCAATGTCATAATATGCTTTATTAGTGTCTCCTAATTTCAATAAGAACCTCCATTCTGTTTTTAAACGTTCTACTATACGTTGCTGCTTCTCTTGTACTTGCATTATTATCATCTCCTATGGCTCGTAACTTGCTATACATAGAGTATAATATAGGAGCTAAGAACAGTTGGGACTTTTAGCGTACTTTTCATGACATTTTACAAAAAGAGCATTTTTCTAGAGAATTGTTTTGAAGGTTTGCGTACTTCCGCTACATAGATGGTGTTTATGTTATACTAATACTACTTTCGATTTAAAGGAGGAATTCTAATATGGCTACTTTTTCTACTCATTTCATATCAAAATCATTACAGTTAAGAACCTCTTTGCAAGTCTTTATCCCTGATCAGGTTGATACTGAAAAACCGTTGCGCCTATTGTACTTATTACACGGTTTATCCGATGATGATACAGCTTGGTTGAACAACACATCTCTGGTCCGCTATGCCGATAATCGTAATATTGCAATTGTTATGCCGCAAGTTCATCGCAGTTTTTATACGGACATGCAAGTTGGAAATCAGTACTGGACTTTTTTAAGTGAGGAATTACCACAGCTTATTCACAGCTGGTTTAAACTGCCGACTGAGCCTGAAAATACATATGTAGCAGGGCTTTCCATGGGAGGTTTTGGGGCATTCAAATGGGGATTCTGCCACCCAGAGAAATTCGCGGGGATTGCATCGTTATCCGGCGCACTTGATATGGTAGGGTTGCGCGAGGCGCGTCCTGAAGGAGAAAACGAGATGCTAGCAACTTTTGGCTCTATTGCCGAACAGCGAAGTTCTACTAATGATTTACTGGCTTTGCTAGACAAAGAATTTACCACGAAACCGCGTGTCCTCCAGCTTTGTGGTACAGAAGATTTCCTCTATGACAATAACCGTATTTTTAAGGCGCATATCGAAAAAACAGATTTCCCTTACATTTATCGGGAAGCACCAGGTGAGCATAACTGGGAATACTGGGATCGCGAAATTCAAACTGTCCTTGATTGGATCGATCAAAAAGGAGACTTTGCATGATGAATACGAAAAAAAATGCGCGCATCTTATTTTTGCTTAGTGCGATGACAGCGGTCGGTTTTATTGTACTATTGATCGGTGTCGCTACAAATGCTAGCTTTATTACACAGTTTGATACCTATTGGATTGATATTATTCGCGTTAATATTTCAGCAACAAAAACGGACATCATTGCTTTTATCACTAATTTTGGTGGCGTTGCTGCGATTGTAGTGATGACCATCCTGCTTTTACTAATCTTTATCCTTATGAAGCGCTACACGATTGCGATTTGGTTTGGTGGAACGGTTTTAGTTGGTGGTGCGCTTTTACCTTGGCTTATTAAACAGATCATCGCACGTCCACGCCCCAGTGATATGCTAATTGAACAAGGTGGTTTTAGTTTCCCAAGTGGGCATGCAGCAGGCTCGACAGCGTTTTATGGTATGATTGCAGCACTTCTCATTATTGCTTTTACAAAACTATGGCATCGTATCGTAATCGGTCTTCTTGCGTTCCTCATCATTTTAGTGATTATGTACACGCGCGTCTATCTTGGCGTTCATTATCCTTCTGATGTCACCGCTGGATTATTGCTTGGTAGCACGATCGTTCTCAGCGGTAGCGCCCTATTTTTGCTATACAGTCAATCCTGTCATCACTATTTATTGGCTCGAAACTGGAAAGACGTTTACTTAAAAAAATTTGAATAACAAAAAAGCTATGCCGTCCGTATCTCCTTTTACAGGTTACGAATGGCATAGCTTTTTGCTTATTTAACTACGCTTATTTCTAGCGCTTTGAATTAAATTCCAAATAACCAATACCAGAACGACTACCAATAAAATATTGATCAATGCCCCACCAATATGGAAAATCAATCCGATGACCCAGAATACAAACAGGATAACAATAATCCCCCAAATAATACCAAGCATCTGCAACCCTCCTAGATTTGTGTCATCTATATCTTTACCACACTGAAAAAAGGCCAAACATTCTTACTCGAAGCTAATTACGATTTTTCCTTTTGCGTGGTGTGTCTCACTTAACGCATGCGCATCATAGACACCTTGTTCGGAGAATGGGAATGTTGCACCAACAATCGCCTTCACTTTTCCACTTGCCATTAAATCAGCGAATGCTTGAAGTTGCTCTCCGTTTGGGGTCAGCCAAATGCTTTTTGCAACGATATTTTTCGCTTTGGCAATCGCTTGATCTGGCTCCGATACGATGGAAATCAACCGTCCTGTGTTAGCCTTCAAGACTCGGAAACTATCCTTTTGAATATCGCCCCCCATTGTATCAAAAACGACGTCGACATCTGTCAACACGTCCGCAAAATTGGTCGTTTTATAATCAATCACTTCATCCGCACCTAGCTCCTTCAAAAAAGCCGCATTCTTCTCGCTTGCCGTTGTAATCACGTGCGCCCCAGCATTTTTTGCAAGTTGAATCGCAAGTGTTCCGACGCCTCCCGCCCCGGCATGAATCAACACTTTTTCACCAGCTTGTAGTGTTGCATGATCAAACAGCGCTTGCCAAGCTGTCAAACCAGCTAGCGGAATCGAAGCTGCTTCCTCGAATGACACATTATCTGGAATTCTGGCAAGTAATGGCGCATCGACTACGGTATATTCTGCATACGTACCAAAACGTGTGGTTTCCGGACGCGCAAATACTTTATCGCCAATTTTCCAATCTGTCACGTTAGCACCGACCTCTGAAATCACACCTGCCGCGTCCCAGCCAAGAATAATCGGAAATGGCCAATCCATCATTTGTTTTAAGTACCCTTCGCGAAGTTTCCAGTCAATCGGATTAATCGATGTTGCCGTAAGCTTCACTACAACCTGTCCAGCACCCGCTTTTGGCGTCTCAACCTCCGCCTCTTTCAATACATCTTTACCACCATAATTTTCAATAATAACTGCTTTCATCCTCTATTTCCTCCTCTAAAATGAACGTGTCACATTCGCCGACATCCGTTCTAAAATATCTGCAAAATGAGCTAGTTCTTGTTCTGATAAACCGTCTAATAATTCCTTCTGAAAAGCTTCTTTTTGTGCCGTCAACGCTACAAGTCTTGTCTCACCCAATTTCGTTAGCCGAATAAAAGTTGCTCTCCGATCCGGCACCCGCTTTTCACGAATGAGCAAACCGTCTTCTTCCAGTTTTTTTAAATGTCTTGTGATCGCTGCAGCATCAAGGTCCAAGCTACGTTGCAAAGCCTGCTGGTTCTGCTCCCCAACACAAGATAAACGGTACAAAATTTCGACTTTCGTCGCACTCATCTGTAGCGTAGCTTCAAATTTCTGATTCATCTGTTTGCATAAACCATGCATTTTAGCAAGCAGTATCGCACGCTCTGAACAACCATCGTCCATCTTTATCCCCCCATTAATTGATCTATCAATTGATGTATCAACTATATTACTCTTTTCCAGCAAACTTGCAAGATATTTGCTCAAAGGAAATATTACAGGCACCTTTCATCTGCTATTCATCATTATTTCTGCCTCGGATTATGTTTACCATTTAACGTTCCAATGTCCTATTTGAAGTGGCTCGCCCTCTTTACAATCCTGATTTATGCCTTACAATTCCTCATAAGTCAGATGATTATCCTCTCTCCAACCATGACAGCAATCCGCTACTTAATTTCGACACAAAAGAAGCATTTACAACAAAAAAAGGAAAGATCCTCTGTCATCCTCCAAATAATGATTATATAATGAAGAGAGTTCCATAAAAATGGTAAGAGGAGAGATTCAAAAAATGAAAAAAAGCATCGGGATACTGCTTTTGAGCTTTGTATTACTTTTAGCATCATGCTCAACCCCATCCGGCAGCGAAGAAAAAGCAGAAACCAAGACGACATTAAAACTTGATAAAAAAGACGTGATCGCAGGAGTAAATGATATTTTCACCGTTACAGGAAAGACCACTCCGAGCGCTTCTGTGAGTATAGATGATGTAACTGTTACAGCGGACAAGCAAGGGGATTTTGAGCTAAGCCACGTCTATGAGAGTAACAAGTCGTACAAAGTTTTAGCTACTAAAAAAGGGCTAGAAAAAAGCTACGCAACAATCAACGTGACGCAGCCTGTTGCCATTAAAGAGAAGAAACAAGAGCTAGAAGTAGCCGCAAAACAAGAGGCACTAAACAAAATAAAAACCGCGGCAAAACCAAACGCAGCAAAAATACCTTATAATGTGCTAAATCAAGATCCAAACAAATTCGCGCACCAACCTTATTATCTAAAAGGCCAAGTAACAGATAGTGGCGCCACAACACTTCTTCGGGTGAATATGACGCAAGATGGTGACAGTTGGAAAAATCCCGTGACTGTCATTTATGCGGGAACAACAACTGCCGTAAAAAATGATATCATCGAAGTTTACGGTACTGTTTATGGTATCTATGCCTATGATACAACCAGCGGCAATACCGTCACGATACCAGGAATAACGGCTTCTATCATCACTGTTTTGAAATAAAGGAAAATCGTCGGAATTTGTGCATGCTAGTTCCGATGATTTTTTTGCTACTGCTTCCACCCACGGAGTACTTTTCACAGTGTAAAGCTAAAAGGATTGACAGAGCTAAAAGCGCTATGCTACAATGATTTCAAGATATCGGGGTGTTAGCTCAGCTGGGAGAGCGCTACGCTGGCAGTGTAGAGGTCAGGGGTTCGATCCCCCTACGCTCCATAATAATAGGAAGACGGTCTGCGCGTGCAGGCCGCCTTCCTATTTTTTATGTATATGGTCGATATTTTTTTCGCAGTACCAGTTGTTCTTCTTTACGCTTTTCAATATCAGCTTTGAAAAATAAGTTGATCTTTCCTTTTTCCACGCGTTCTAGCTTGCCTCGTTTGACGAGAGATGACAGGGCTTGTTTGGATATACCTAGAAATACTGCGGCTTCTTCTGTAGTCAGGAAGTATTTTTCAAGAAGGATGATCGCTTTCTTTTTTTCCATTTGCTTTTCCCACCCGCTTTCTATTTGTTATTTTACTGGATGTTGGGGGTCTTTTTCAAGTCTTGGCCTAATAATGCTTTCATCTATTTCAAAAAAGGGCTATACTTAATTTGTTACTATTATCGAAATGGAGGTTTTCATTTGAATCCGATCATAGATCATTTGCGGAATCATCGGTCATTCCGCAAATTTAAAAAGGACCAACCAATTCCAAAAGAAAAGCTTGATGCCATCGTTCGTTCTGCGCAAAGTGCACCATCCTGGATTAATGGCCAGCAGTATTCGATTATAGCCATCCAAAATCCAGAAAGGAAACAAAAAATGGCGGAGTTGTGTGGTAATCAGACGTACATAGCGGAAAGTTCCGTTTTTCTAGTATTTGTTGCTGATTTTTATCGGGCACAGTTAGCGAGTCAACAACATGGTGGCTCGTTGTCAGCAGTGGAAAATATCGATGCCCTGCTCGTCGGTGCGACGGATGTTGGACTTGCTTGTGAAAACGCGATTATCGCCGCAGAATCATTAGAGCTCGGCGTCGTCTGCATCGGTGGAATTCGCCGAAATATGGCAGAAGTTATCGATTTTTTGCAATTACCAAAACACGTTTTTCCGGTTGTAGGGCTTTGTGTTGGCTATCCTGATGTAGAGATGCCTATCAAACCACGACTTCCCAAAGAAGCTATTTATTTTGAAGAAACATATCAAAGCGATGTCGCGGCATCACTTGCGGCATATGATGAAACGATTATTCCGTTTTCGACGCGTGAAGGTGGGATTTCTTGGACAAAGCGCGTTTCTGCATTTTACGACAAAGATTATTACCCTTCGATCGCAGAGGCGCTTAAAAAGCAAGGGTTTGTAATGAAAGATTTATAATTAGGAGGAAAAAAACAATGACAAAGGCTTTATTTTTAGATTCCGTTTTTCAAGATCGTATTTGGGGGGGCACGAAACTACGCGACTTTTTCGGATACACGATTCCGTCTGAAACGACCGGTGAATATTGGGCGATTTCGGCGCACCCACACGGCCCTTCTACAGTAAAAAATGGCGAATTCAAAGGGAAAACACTGATCGAATTATGGAATAATGAACCGGCTCTATTCGGAAATCCGACCGAGGCTGTTTTTCCATTACTCACAAAAATTTTGGATGCAAATACAGATCTTTCGGTGCAAGTTCACCCAAACGATGCCTACGCTAAAGAGCACGAGAATGGCGAGCTAGGCAAGACGGAATGTTGGTATATTATTGACTGTGAGCCTGGTGCTGAGCTTGTTTATGGACATAATGCTACGTCGAAAGAGCAATTGATTGCATGGACGCGCGACGGAAAATGGGGAGAGTTGCTTCGTAAAGTTGCAATTAAACCAGGTGACTTTTTCTATGTGCCAAGTGGTACGATTCATGCGTTATGTACTGGGACGCTCGTTTTGGAGACGCAACAGAGTTCGGATACGACTTATCGTGTCTATGACTACGACCGTGTCGATGATCATGGCAATAAACGCGAGCTTCATTTAGGAAAAGCAATTGATGTAACGACAGTGCCGCACCACGATGCCGTGCTAGATATCCAAACAAAAACGATCGGTGCTTTAACAGAAACGACGTTTGTCGACAGTGAATTTTTCGCCGTTTATAAATGGGATATTGCCGGTAGTGCTGATTTCACTGCTACTGCACCATACACATTGGTTAGCGTACTTGCTGGTGAAGCAACGTTAACAATTGATGACGACACAACAACGATCAAAAAAGCGGATCACTTCATCCTACCAAACACGTGTAAAAACTGGACGATCGATGGCAATGTTAGCTGTATCGTCTCCACGCCAGCCAAATAATATGTTCGATTTGCCTTCACATTTTTTGTGGAGGCTTTTTTTCACAAACATGCGTTGGGACAATTTTCGTATTTCTATGTTACAATTCAAGTAATACATAGGAAGGAAGTGCTTGGTATGAACGAAGCGGTAAAAACATTAGATGGTTGGTTTTCATTGCACGATTTTAGATCGATTGACTGGCCTGCTTTAAGAGAAGTTTCTCCAGAAAATCGCGAATCTATGCTCAATGAATTACAAAATTTCTTGGGAGATATGGACATCACGAAAAAAATGGGCGAAGGAGAACACACGATTTACTCAATTCTTGGCCAAAAAGCAGACTTACTATTTTTCACACTTAGACCTACGCTCGAAGGTTTGAACGAGGTCGAAAACCAATTGAACAAACTGCGGATTGCGGACTATTTATTGCCAGCCTATTCCTATATTTCAGTCGTAGAGCTCAGCAATTATTTGGCGAATCACATGGCAAAAGGTGAAGATCCGTATGAGAACAAGCATGTTCGAGAGCGCTTGTATCCTGAATTGCCGGCACGTAAACATATTTGCTTCTACCCAATGACAAAAAAACGGAGTCTCTCAGATAACTGGTATATGCTACCGATGGAAGAACGACAAGCGATGATTCGTGATCATGGTGCGATTGGTCGAACATATGCCGGAAAGATCAAGCAGATTATTGGTGGCTCAATTGGTCTGGATGACTTCGAGTGGGGCGTAACGCTGTTTGCAGATGACGCGCTTGATTTCAAACGGATTGTGACAGAAATGAGATTTGATGAATCTAGCGCTCGTTTCGCTGAGTTTGGTTCGTTTTTAGTTGGTAATTATGTAGCGACAGATGCATTGCAAGATTTTTTTAGGATTTAAAATAAATAAGTGATGATATAGGGCACCGCTTCGATCCGAGTTTTCGGAATTAGAGCGGTGCCTATTTGTTAAGGTTTATGAAGCGTCTTTTGCTGAATTAGAAACTCAATATGCATGAGAACAACGTGATCATCTAACCAGTATAACAAATAAGTAGCAGTTTTCCTAAAGAACTTCAACCTGTATTCAAAGATCCGGTGTTCACTACTGCGCCCCCTAACCAATTCTTTCGAGCCTAACGGGCGTGTTTCGCTTTTCAGTATTACAATATTGTAAGTTCCCTCCTTCATAATGTCATCTTAATCAATGGTTTACGCCTCCTTCTATCATTAAACTAAGGGTATAAGATATTTATCAAGGAGGAGTTTACATGGAAATAGTTTTACAAGCAAAGAACGTTCGTAAAGTATACGGCATTAAAGGCAACGTCTACACAGCTTTAGATAACATTAGTCTGGAAATCACAAAAGGGGATTTTGTTGGCATCATGGGGCCTAGTGGTGCTGGTAAATCCACACTACTCAACGTCTTCTCAACGATCGACAAACCAACCTCGGGTGAGATTCAAATCTCCGGCCAGGAGCTAGAAACAATGAACGAGCAACAAATGTCTTCGTTCCGTCGGGATCAATTAGGCTTCATTTTCCAAGACTATAATCTACTCGACACGCTTAGTGTTCGCGAAAATATCATTTTGCCTCTCGCACTCGCCAAGCGTCCTGTGAAAGAAATGGAAATCCAACTGGAAAAAGTGGCGGATACGTTCGGCATTCGTGATATTCTCGACAAATATCCCAACGAAATTTCCGGGGGTCAAAAACAGCGGACAGCTGCGAGTCGAGCAATTATCGCTAATCCTAGCCTGATTTTTGCGGATGAGCCTACCGGTGCACTTGATTCAAAATCAGCGACAGACCTATTAGAAAGCTTGAAGGAACTAAACGAACAGGAGCACTCAACAATCATGATGGTAACCCATGATGCTTACGCGGCTAGTTTCTGTAAACGTATTTTATTTATTAAAGACGGTGCCATTTACACCGAAATTTATCGTGGCACGAAAACGCGCAAAGAGTTCTTCCAAAAAATTCTGGATGTGTTGGCGAAATTAGGAGGGGACATGAATGACGTTATTTGATTTAGCAAAAAAGAACATTAAACATAATTTTATTCATTATTTCCTCTACTTTGCCTCGATGATTTTCTCGATCATGATTTATTATACGTTCGTGTCGCTAGCGCAAGATCCAAAAGTCGTTGCTCGTATCAATAATGACGACAATCTTGCCAGCATTTTTAACGCATCATCGATCATCTTAATTATTTTCGTTGCGATCTTTATTTTATACTCGAATCACTTTTTTACTCGTAAGCGAAAAAAGGAGATCGGTATCTATTCCCTTCTCGGCCTTCGAAAAAAAGAAATCGGCCGGATGCTCTTTTATGAAAATTTCCTAATGGGTATCGGTGCTCTAATTATCGGGATTGGCCTTGGCACACTCTTGTCAAAACTATTTGTCACGATACTGCTCAAGATCATGAATCTTGGTGGGATTAGTGATTTCGTCTTTTCTATCGATGCTGTGATGAACACAGTTATGATTTTTATTATCATCACACTGATCACCTCGTTTACCGGCTACCGCATCATTTATCGGACGACATTACTTGATCTATTCCACTCAGAAAGCAAGCGTGAAAAAACACCTAAAAGCAATCCCTTCTTAGCCATACTCGCGCTCGTTTTGATTGCAGGCGGCTACTTTATTGCTTTGCAACCCCTAATAACTGCTGATTCTATTTGGGCAAAACTCGGATTTGGGCCAGTAATGATAATCATTTTGATATCCGTTATTTTAGGCACCGTGCTCTTACTCAACAGCTTCCTACCATTCGTACTCAATAAGATTCGTAAAAATAAGCGGCTTTTCTATAATGGTACGAATATTATAAGCAATTCGCAGCTCACATTCCGAATCGCTTCAAACGCCAGAACGCTTGCTACTATCGCTGTTTTGACCGGCCTGACATTGGTTGCAATCGGCATGGTTGGCGGCCTCTATAACAACGTAAATAAAGATGCTGGCTTAAATAATCCTGCCACTTTTGAATATCATGTTGTGGATGAAAAAAGTAATGAACAAGCATTAGCACTTGCACAAAACAACACAAATACGCCATTGACTGGCCATCAAGAAACGACTATCAACTATGTAAAAGCAACAAGTGATCGTAAAATGCCATTTGTATATAGTCCAGAAGAAGGATTTGCAGTCATTAGCCTTACAGCTTACAGTAAACTGCTAACTCTAGAAAAAAACAATGATTCAAAAATGGCAGCATTAAAAGATGATGAAGCTATACTTATCTCACCAGATCTAACTGCCCAAAACACTACAAATGATGTAATAAATACAAGCTTCACCTTAAAAAATAGTACCGATCAAAAAATAACAGTCACAAAAACAAGCACAGAGACACCTTTTAGCACAATTTACAGTTTTCTCGTCGTTTCCGATAATGTCGCAAATACACTATCTCATAAAAATAAAACAACAATCCAGTCAATCATGGTCGATCAACCAAAAGATGCCGTCGCACTCAGCAAACAAATGGCGAAAGTACTTCCAAAAAACGCCGTGTTCCGAAGCTATCCTGAAAACTATGAAGCACTGATGAGAGGGAGTGGCGTTCTGCTATTTATCGGTATGTTCATCGGTATAGTTTTCCTAGCAGCAACTGGAAGTATCATCTACTTCAAGCAACTCACCGAAGCCTACAATGATGTGGCGACCTACGATATCCTGAAAAAAATCGGTCTAGATCGAAAGGAAATTCGCAAAACAATCGCCAAACAAGTACTCGTTATCTTCTTAATCCCGCTTATTTTAGGCATTGTACACAGCTCTGTCGCACTTGTCTCATTATCCAACTTGCTGCAAATGAATATAACATTCGCGGTCATCATAAGTACAGGAGCCTATACATTGATGTTCATCGCTTACTACTTCATAACGGTAAATACGTACACTAATATTGTAATGGGCAAAAAAAGAGAGGAGATTTAGATGAAACAAAAGACTAAGCACATAACCCACTATGCATAAAAACAAAGTGATCATATAATCATACGCTGTGTCATATTTGGCGCCTTCGGAACCTCCGCAAAAGTCAAAAGAGGACTTTTACTAAATTCTTTCGAGCCTAACGGGCGTGTTTCGCTTTTCAGTATTACAATATTGTAAGTTCCCTCCTTCATAATGTCATCTTAGTCAATGGTTTGATGCTTGTTTTACCGTTACACTAGGGGTATAAGTTATTTAGGAGGAGTTTGCATGGAAACAGTTTTACAAGCAAAGAACGTTCGTAAAGTATACGGCATTAAAGGCAACGTCTACACAGCTTTAGATAACATTAGTCTGGAAATCACAAAAGGGGATTTTGTTGGCATCATGGGGCCTAGTGGCGCTGGTAAATCCACACTACTCAACGTCTTCTCAACGATCGACAAACCAACCTCAGGTGAGATTCAAATCTCTAGCCAGGAGCTAGAAACAATGAACGAGCAACAAATGTCTTCGTTCCGTCGGGATCAGTTAGGCTTCATTTTCCAAGACTATAATCTACTCGATACGCTTAGTGTTCGCGAAAATATCATTTTGCCACTCGCACTCGCCAAGCGTCCTGTGAAAGAAATGGAAATCCAACTGGAAAAAGTGGCGGATACGTTCGGCATTCGTGATATTCTCGACAAATATCCCAACGAGATTTCTGGGGGGCAAAAACAACGGACAGCTGCGAGTCGAGCAATTATCGCTAATCCTAGCCTGATTTTTGCGGATGAGCCTACCGGTGCGCTTGATTCAAAATCAGCGACAGACCTATTAGAAAGCTTGAAGGAACTAAACGAACAGGAGCACTCAACAATCATGATGGTAACCCATGATGCTTACGCGGCTAGTTTCTGTAAACGTATTTTATTTATTAAAGATGGTGCCATTTACACCGAAATTTATCGTGGCACGAAAACGCGCAAAGAGTTCTTCCAAAAAATTCTGGATGTGTTGGCGAAATTAGGAGGGGACATGAATGACGTTATTTGATTTAGCAAAAAAGAACATTAAACATAATTTTATTCATTATTTCCTCTACTTTGCCTCGATGATTTTCTCGATCATGATTTATTATACGTTCGTGTCGCTAGCGCAAGATCCTGCGGTTATCGCACGTATCGATAAGAGCGCCAAGCTTTCTACGGTTTTTGACGCGTCGTCGATCGTCTTAATTATTTTTGTCGCGATCTTTATTTTATACTCGAATCACTTTTTTACCCGCAAACGAAAAAAGGAGATTGGTATCTATTCCCTTCTCGGCCTTCGTAAAAAAGAAATCGGCCGGATGCTCTTTTATGAAAATTTCCTAATGGGTATCGGTGCTCTAGTTATCGGGATTGGCCTTGGCACACTCTTGTCAAAACTATTTGTCACGATACTGCTCAAGATCATGAATATTGGTGGGATTAGTAATTTCGTCTTTTCTATCGATGCTGTGATGAACACGATCGTGATTTTTATTATCATCACACTGATCACCTCGTTTACTGGTTATCGCATCATTTATCGGACGACATTACTTGATCTATTCCACTCAGAAAGCAAACGCGAAAAAACACCTAAAAGCAATCCCTTCTTAGCCATACTCGCGCTCGTTTTGATTGCAGGCGGCTACGTTATCGCCCTACAGCCCCTCAATGAAACTTCTATTTGGGGGAAAATCGGCTTTGGACCTGGTGCGTTAGTTATTTTAGTATCCGTTATTTTAGGAACAGGGCTCTTACTTAGTAACTTTTTACCGTTCTTACTCAATCAGATTCGCAAAAACAAACGAATTTTCTACAATGGCACGAATATTATCAGTAATTCACAACTAGCATTCCGGATTGCTTCTAACGCTAGAACACTTGCTGTTATCGCGATTTTGAGCGCTACAACATTAACCGCAATCGGCGCGATTGGTAGCCTTTACTACAACGTGAATAAAGAATCCAATTCCAGCTACCCTGCCACTTTTGAATACCATATCGTGGATGAAGCAAGCAACGAGAAGGCTTTGTCCCTTGCAAAAAGCAATAAAGAAACACCCATGACCGCGCACCAAGAAACCATTGTGAACCATGTAAAAGCTACGAGCGATCGAGAAATGCCTTTAGAATACAGCCAAGAGGAAGGTTTTGCAGTCATTAGCCGCACAGCTTACAATAAATTACTAGCTCTAGAAGGCAACGACGATTTAAAAGCTACAGCCTTAAAAGATAATGAAGCAATTCTTGTCGCACCAAGTACTTTATATTCACCTGACACAGCAGATATCGTCAAAGATCAAAGCTTCACCCTACAAAACACCACAAAGCAAAAAGTAACGCTGACAAAAACCATCAAAGAATCACCGTTTAGTACAATTTATGGTTTACTCATCGTCTCGGATGATGTGGCCAATGCGATACCAGCTAACAAACCAACAAATGTACAATCCATTATGGTCGATCAGCCAAAAGATGCCGTCGCCCTCAGCGAACAAATGTCAAAAGTACTTCCAGAAGACGCGATGTTCCAAAGCTTTCCACAAAGTTATGAAGTCATGATGAGCACGATTGGCGTACTTTTATTCATCGGTATGTTTATAGGGCTAGTTTTCCTAGCTGCAACCGGAAGTATCATCTACTTCAAACAACTGACCGAAGCTTACAATGACGTGGCAACTTACGATATTTTGAAGAAAATCGGTCTAGATCGCAAAGAAATTCGCAAAACGATTGCCAAACAAGTGCTCATCATCTTCCTAGTTCCACTGATTTTAGGAATTGTACACAGTTCCGTCGCACTTGTCGCCTTATCTCACATGTTACAAATGGATCTGACATTACCAGTTATTCTAAGTACTGGAGCCTACACCTTGATGTTTACCATTTACTATTTCGTAACAGTAAATACGTATACCAACATCGTAATGGGTAAAAATAAATAAGTTAGATGCACACGAAAAAAGACTGGCTCCTTGTTGTTCCAGTCTTTTTTCGCATTATAAATACTTGTATTTCTAGTTATTTACGTTAAAATATAATTAGTAGGAAACATCATTTCAGGAGGTAAGGTAATGGAGACTCTAGAAGACTTTTTAACAAAAATTGATGATCCACAAAATCGCATGCGCACCGAAGAAATTTTCGCTTGGGTCATGAAAGAATTCCCAACATTGGAACCTAAAATTGCATGGAATCAGCCGATGTTTTCAGATCATGGCACGTATATCATTGGCTTTAGCGTTTCAAAAAAACACTTGGCTGTTTCACCAGAAGGCGCAGGAATCACACATTTTACAGACGCGATTGCTGAGGCTGGGTATGACCATACAAAGTTATTAGTCCGTATTCCGTGGGACGGTCCAGTCGATTTCGAATTACTTAGAAAAATGATTGCTTTTAACATTTCCGATAAAGCTAATTGCGAAACATTTTGGAGAAAATAGACTCATCACGCGCCTTACCTTATAGGCGTTTTTTTTTGAGCAAAAATTGAACATAATCAACCCACTTCTTGTTTTGGCATATACCCTGTCATCAATTCTTGCGCGGAGGCAACCTCTTTTTAATCCTTTTCCCATATAAATAGCCTGTTTAGACTCAAGCGCAACAAAAAAGCTTCGAAATGGACAAGCGTATCTCGTAGTTTATACCATCACGCGTTTTAAAAACAAAAAAATATCGCTAGACCGGCAATGTCAGCAGGTTTAGCGATTAAAAGGGAGTTTAAGGTAAGAAAGACTCTCAATTACTAAAAAGGGAGAAAAAGTAATTAAGATGTCGTTGCTTACATGTATAATACCCCGCAAATCTGAAATGCAACCCTTTTTTTAAACATTTTTTTGTTAAAGTTTGATAACAAAAATTACCACAGACCTGGTAAAAATACGAAACTCGTTGCTATGCAACACTTTTTATATTACAGAGTCGGTTTATTTTTCGCTACAGCAATAATAAAACATATCCATCCCGCAATAAATGCAACGCCGCCAAGTGGTGTTACTGCGCCAAGCACGGTTATTTTCGTGATGCTGAGCACGTATAAACTTCCTGAAAACAATACAATTCCGATCGCAAATAAATATCCGGACACCCGCATTAACCCCACATCCGCTTTTCCAAGGAGTAAACCAACAATCAGTATCGCTGTTGCATGAAACATTTGGTATTGCACGCCTGTTTCAAATGTTGTGTGATAGCTTCCCAGCGTTTCTTTCAGCGCATGTGCACCGAATGCCCCAATTCCTACTGCTAATCCTGCAAAAATAGCTCCTAAAATCAACATCTTTCTCATATTCTCATTAGAACCCCCTAAAAATCTAGCAATGAATCCCCATTGGATCCATCTTCTGTTTCCATCTTTTTACTATCCAATGTCATCGGTTTTGCGATTGGCAATTCGCCGGTCATCGCTTGATATTCCATGCTGGAGCTAAGTGTCTCTGCTTTTTCTGTGGTGCCTGCTTGCCCACGCATCACTTCCACCAGAACTGCCAGCCCGTGCAAATGCAGCTGCTTTTCTTGCTCTTTACTAGCATTCTTAGCAAGGCTTAGCTCCTGCTCCATTTTGGCAAATAAAGCCTGATCTGATACTGTCATCGTTTACTTGCCTCCTTGCGCATCATTTAGCGTGCGAATCACGCGTGCCGGGTTTCCTGCGACAACGGTGTTCGCCGCGACATCTTTAGTCACGACAGATCCTGAGCCAATTACAGCGTTATCTCCAATCGTAATCCCAGGATTAATTACACTCCGCCCACCAAGCCACACATTGTTACCGATTATGACAGGCTTCGCAAGCTCCAAACCACTATTGCGCTCGGTCGCGTCCAGTGGATGATACGCCGTATAAATATGAACACCCGGCGCAAACATGCAATTATCACCAATTTTAATCGGTGCACAATCCAAAAAGACACAATCAAAATTCGCATAAAAATAATCGCCGACTTCTGTATTATAACCGTAGTCAAAGCGAACATTAGGCTCCATATAAACCTCTTTCCCCGCCATGCCCAATAATTCACGAATATGTACCGCACGTTCAACCTTATCACTTACCACGCTATTAATCTTTGCACTCAGATGTCTTGCCCGATCACGATCCGCCACTAATTCTGCATCTCCCGGCCGGTACAATTCGCCACTGATCATCTTTTCACGTTCTGTCATCATTCTCCCACCACCATCCTTTTTTATCTACTCCCCCATTATACTGTTTTTCAAGCTAAAAACCTACATAAAAAAGCCTCATTCAAAATATCTTTTTGAACAAGGCTACGTCTCCTTTATTCTGTTATTTTTTCGTTTGTTGGTAGAAATTGAAATACTTTTTTAAATGATCCTGTAATCAAGGTTACGACAGAAAGCACGACTAACACAAATTCTGGCTCGTATCCGCCTAGGAAACCACTCGAAAACTTCACGGTCACAATCGCGACACCTAAAATACCGATGAACAAAATCGAAATATAAGGAACTAATACACCAAAAGCAAGTGCTAAGCCACCGACTAATTCGATACTAGCAACAACATATCCCATAAATCCTGGAATTCCTAGACTCTCAAAAAAGCCTACCGTTCCGCCAATCCCATTTGTGAATTTTTGTAGTCCGTGAAGAAACATCAATCCGCCTAATAAAATTCTGACAAGCAAAATACCGTATTTATTCATATCCTTCCTCTCCTTTTCTAAAGTAGTAAAGCTTATTATGCCCAAAAATTATATCCCACTGATTAACTAGGTATTAAATTTTTCTTAATTTTATGAGCCGATTTTACTTACTGCAATTTTCCCGGAAAAATGATATTCTAGTTATATAGGTACAAAAATGGGAGGATTATATTCTATGATAAAAGTAATTGCTTCAGATATGGACGGCACACTGCTTAATTCCAAAATCCAAGTAGACGCAGAGGGTGTGAAAGCGATCGAGATGGCTCGTGCAAAAGGTATTCACTTCGTTTTGTGTACAGGCCGTATGTATGATGACGCCACGCAACTCATCAATCATGCCAATCTTTATGCACCAGCAATCTGCATGAATGGTGCTGAAATTCGAGATGAGCACGGCAAAATATTAAAACAAATTCCGATTGAGGAAGCATCTGCACGATACACGTATCAAGTTTTGAAAGATTTGGGGATGTATTGTGAATTTTTCACTGATATTGGTCCGATCTCGCCAAATAAAGATAAAGGTATTGAGCTAATGAAAGAAATTCAGCATAAGGTTCATCCTGACTTGAGCGCAGAGGAGATCCATCGCTATGTTGAGGAGCGTTTTGAAAGCAAGGACGTCCATGTGATTGATGATCCTGAGCGTCTTTTCCGAAATAAAGATATTACGATCCTGAAATTTATCGCCTTCTCTTCTGACCAAGCGGTGCTAAAAAAAGCGAAGGATACGCTAGAATCAGAAGGAAATTTGGCGATTAGTTCCTCGTTTTCCGACAATATCGAAATCACGCATATCGATGCCCAAAAAGGACTTTCTTTGCAATACTACGTGGAGCGTATGGGCGTAACAATGGATGAAACCTTCGCAATTGGCGATAATTTCAACGACGTCTCGATGCTAAAAATGGCAGGATACAGCGTCGCGATGGGTAACGCCGAACCGGCTGTTAAAAAGCTTGCAAAGCATGTCACCGACTCTAATGATGAACATGGCGTGGCAACTGCCATTCATAAAATGCTAGAAACCAATAATTAATTTTATAATTCGGAGGGAAAATATCATGACAATCAAAAAAACATTAACTGTTGCAGGCTCAGATTCTAGCGGTGGCGCTGGACTCCAAGCGGATTTAAAAACATTTGAAGAATACGGTACTTTCGGATTTTCAGCGATTACAACGATCGTAACGATGGATCCAGACAACAACTGGAGTCATGGTGTGACACCACTCGATGCAGATTTATTGCGTGCCCAGTTAAAAACGATTCTTTCTGGTGGCCCCGTTGACGCTATGAAAACAGGAATGCTCGGTTCTGTCGAAATTATTGAAGCAACACGTGATGCTATTGATGAATACAACTTGCAAAATGTTGTCATCGACCCCGTTATGGTTTGTAAAGGAGAAGACGAGCTCATCCAACCTGAAAATGCCGAAGCAATTCGCGATCTGTTATTGCCTCGCGCACTAATCACGACACCAAATCTCTTCGAAGCTGGTCAACTTTCCGGTCTTGGTAAATTAACAACGCTTGACGATATGAAAGCTGCTGCTGAAAAAATCGTTGCTCTAGGCGTGAAATATGTCGTTATCAAAGGCGGCAAAGCCCTAAAAAGTGATAAAGCAATCGATCTATTATATGATGGCACGACGTTTACTGTGCTAGAAACACCAAAAATTGATACCAACTTTAATCACGGTGCCGGCTGTACTTTTGCAGCAGCGATCACAGCAGGTCTTGCGAAAGGTCTAACTGTCGAAGATTCCGTGCACAAAGCAAAAGACTTCGTGACCGCAGCGATTAAAGGCGGTTTTGCGCTAAACAAATTTATCGGACCGGTATGGCACGGTGCTTACAATAACGCCGAAAATAGATAAACCCCTTCCAACTAGTGACCTTACTTGATTTTTCAGGTAAGGTTTTTTTATGTGACTATCTTTTCATACCAATTCACGATCTGAACATGGTATAATGGAAACGAAACTTATTTTAGGGGGATTTAAATTCATGACACAAAAAAAAGATGCGATCAATAAAGCGACATCTGAAAAAAATTATTTCTGGCCAATTATGATTTTATCGTTCGTAGCAGTAGTCGTTATTTTACTGTTGTTCTTCTCACCAATCGGTTACCAAGGCAAAGTCGATTATGATCTATCTATTTTCCCACGCTTAAACGCGATTTTTAACAGTTTTACGTTTGTATTTCTGCTGATTGCACTCTGGGCCATTATTGCGAAGAAAAATATTAAGATGCATCGCGGCTTCATTTTAGCTGCCTTTACATCGACGTTATTTTTCCTAGTGAGCTACTTGACATTCCATTACATGTCCGCGGAAACATCGACTTTTGGTGGTGAGGGAATCGTTCGTCCTATCTACTTCTTTATTCTGATTACACATAGTTTCCTTGCAGCTGTCGTTGTGCCACTCGCACTATTCGCACTCGTTTGGGGCTGGACCAATCAAATCGGCAAACATAAAAAAATTGTTCGCTGGACAATGCCTATTTGGCTGTATGTGAGTTTAACCGGAGTGCTCGTTTACTTGTTTATGGCGCCGTATTACTGAGCTTCGCCACATTCATGTAACATTGCTTGGCTATAATTATCATGGGAGAATTGTTGTGCTGTTAGCTTTAAACTAACAAATGAGGTGAAAAATATGGCCACTCGCCAAGATCGTAACAACCCAACACAGAAGAAGAAATTAAGGAAAGGCAGAACTATTTTTACTGTCATCCTCGTCATCATTTTGGCTATCGCAGGAATAGGTTTTTATCAATACAAATCAAGTTTAAATGCGGCTGAATCTGATAATAAAATAAAAGATTTTGAATTTAACGGTCAGAAAGCGGAAGACGCGAATGATCTCAACGTGTTACTAATCGGTAGTGACTCTCGTGGGAAAGACCAAGGTCGTTCCGATTCACTGCTTATTGCCCACTACGATACAAAATCAAAATCTCCAAAACTGGTCTCGATTATGCGTGATACATATGTCGACATCCCAGGTCACGGTCTGAACAAGATCAATGCTGCTTATTCTTTCGGTGGTCCAGAGCTCGTTCGCCAAACGATCAAAGAAAATTTTGGTGTCAATATTGAGTATTATGTTGTTGCTAATTTTGAAGGATTTCCGAAAATTGTTGATACGCTTGCACCAAATGGTATTGAAATCGATGCCGAAAAAGATATGTCTAAAAATATTGAAGCCAATATCAAGGCTGGTAAGCAGTCCATGAACGGCGAGACATTGTTGCAATATGCACGTTTCCGTCATGATGCCGAGAGCGATTTCGGTCGTGTTCGACGGCAACAACAAGTACTGGGAGCACTAAAAGATCAGGCGCAAAGCATTGGTACTGTCACAAAACTTCCAAGTCTAATCGGGACGATGCAAGGTTACACAAATACAAATGTGTCCACTGGTCTGATGATTTCCATTGGGAAAGACTTCATTCTAGGAAATGCGAAAGATATCAAAGATTTTCGCCTCCCTGTCGATGGCACATATAAAGATGTCCGCAATTCTCATGGAGCGGTACTAGACATTGATGTAGCCGCCAATGCGAAAGCTTTACAAGACTTTTTGAAAGACTAAGTAGAAATAAATTACTCGTTTTCATCGACGGGTAGTTTATTTTTTTTGACTCTACTTGCCAAGATGATTATACTATTAGTCAAAGAAGGGCAGTGATTTTTATGGCAAAAAGTACATTTGGAGAAATTCCTTTATCCATTCTCGATTTAGCATCGATCCGCGAAGGCTTTAATGAATCGGATGCTTTTCAAAATAGTAAGGCGTTAGTTCAGTTTGCGGAAGAAACGGGATTTCATCGATATTGGGTCGCTGAACATCACGGGATTGCGGGCGTTGCAAGTTCTGCTACAGCCGTTTTAATCGGATTTCTAGCAGCACAAACCGAAAAAATTCGAATCGGTTCGGGCGGCGTCATGTTGCCAAACCATTCTCCGCTCATCATTGCAGAACAGTTCGGGACACTTGCTACGATCTATCCAAATCGGATTGATCTTGGTCTCGGACGCGCGCCAGGAACTGATTTCAAAACAGCCCGTGCGTTGCGTCGCGATTTACACGAAACCGTGGAAGCTTTTCCGAATTCAGTGATGCAACTTGCCAACTATTTTTCCGATGCTGGCAATGATGGTATTGTCGCCATTCCTGGTCGCGGTTTGCACGTTCCACTATATTTACTGGGTTCTAGCACATACAGCGCCAAACTTGCTGCGAAATTGGGCTTACCGTTCGCTTTTGCTAGCCATTTTGCACCGGATGAACTAGAAAATGCACTGGAGCTTTATCGAAGTCGTTTTGAGCCATCCGATGTTTTAGATGAGCCCTATGCGATGGTCACCGTCAATGCGATTGTTAGTGATACAACAGACGAAGCTAATTTTCTCGCAACATCTGGTTACCTATCCTTTTTAAACCTGACTCGCGGCAACCCTACTCCACTTCCAAAACCAAGAGAAGATATCGATCAAATTTGGACCGATTATGAAAAACATGCGCTGCAACACCAAATGAAATATAGCTTTATTGGTGACCAGCAGAAAGTCACAACCGAATTAAAACAATTTATCGACGTTCACCAACCAAACGAAATTATTGTTGCGTCGAACATCTATGATCCTATGTTAAAACAAAAAAGTTATCAACGCTTAGCTGAAATGTGGTTTTAGGTGCTACTTTTAGACGGATTGCTCTATTTTATTTTTTCGTTCATTGGGGAAGCATTTATGAGCCTGTTTGATCGCAAAGGATCGAATAGAAAGCGAAAAACGCAAAAAAAGAACAGCAAACGAACTAGACGGCGTAATGCCACGCACAAGCATCCACGAAAATCGAAAAAGCTTTAATAGCGAACTAAATAAAGCCGAAAACTAATTTACCCGCTATCATTGGTAGAATAGTTTTCGGCTTTATTTTCATGCTTTTTCCTGATTCGTAATATGATATGTTTTTTCAATACCTGTTTGTGATACCACAACGCCGTGCAAATCGCCACCGAACACTGCACCACCATCAATATCAATAATTGTGCGATCTGGTGAATACCAAATAGCCGCTGATCCATCTTCATTTAAACTCTCTGTGGGGGTATGCCCAACAATAAATGTCTTTCCTGTTTTATTTTCACCCTGTTGAAAAGGTTCACGAATCCAGACCATATCGTGCTCTGACGTCATTTTCCAGTCTGCCATTGTTAAATCGACACCAGCATGGACAAAAACAAAATCGCCCCATTCATAGTAATATGGCCGTTTTCGAATGAAAGCAAGTTCTTCTGCAGCCTCGTCTTCCACACGCCGTGCTAATTCTTCTGGTGTTATTTTTCTTGTCATTGCTTTGTAGGTTATAAAACTCTCAATCGTCTCCATTCCGCCTTGGCTAATGTAATACATCATTTTCTCACTTGGTTCCGCCAGCCAATCTAGCAACATGTTCTCGTGATTTCCTCGCAAAAAAATCGCTCCGTACTGCTTCTCAAGTAGCATTGCTTTACGGACAACCGCTCCCGGATTCTTGCCACGGTCAATTAAGTCCCCGACTGAAAGCAAGCGTTCCTTCTCTGGATTCCATTTCGTCAATAATGCCTCCCATGCCGCTATCTCTCCATGCACATCGCCAACCGCAAAAATATAATCCATTTCTATCACCCCATATGTAGTACCTCTCTATTCGCCTTGGTAAATCAGGCGCTAAAAAGGCTGATCTAACTTGTGTATACGCGTCTTTAGATCATTTTAAAGTTTATTCAATTTCTTTTCAACCGATTTGATCTCTTTTTCAAGTGCATGCATTCGTAGTTCTGTCGCCGAAATCGTTCCATTTACTAAGTTGGTATCATTAAATTGATCTGTTTCACCGAGCAGTTCCTGATGTTGACGACGCAGTTCAATCAAGCGGTCTTCTAAATCTTGTTTTTCATATGCCATTTCTTTTTCACCTCCGAAAGTAATCAGCATCCATTTTACCTTATAGACTATTCCCCTTTACTTGAAAAGTCAATCATTTTGTAAAATCCCTAATTATTGCTGTCATTCGTAACGATTCTATGGTACTTTTAAGTATATATGTATCTTTTGAAAGGAGATAATAAATTTTATGATGAGTATTTCAGAAGTTAGAAAGATGACAAAGCAAGCCTTGAAGGGTAACTGGGGGTTAGCAATTGGTGGAATAGCATTGGCTTACGTGATTTTAGCGGCTGTCTCCATGCTCAATTTCATTCCGGTTCTAGGGACGATTGCGTATTATGTTTTTGCAGGACCGTTTATGATTGGCGCAACTTGGTTTTTCCTTGCTATTAGCCGCCAAGAAAAGCCTGAGATTGGCTATTTATTTAGTGGATTTAAAACATTTGGACGCAATTTACTTGCCGCCGTACTAGTATTTATTTTTACATTTTTATGGAGTTTGCTATTCCTTATTCCTGGTATTATTAAATCGTTCTCGTATTCCCAAACGTTTATGATTTTGCGCGATGATCCGAATATTTCACCACTGGATGCGATTACAGAAAGTCGTCATCGTATGAATGGACATAAAGGTCGTTTGTTCGGTCTTGTGCTGTCCTATGTTTGGGTGTTCTTTATCCCCGTGATTATTATGATGATACTTGCAATTGTGGCGATGGCAACAACTGCTATGTTCGACTATGGTTACCATTCATACTCATATGATTATTACTCAAGTATGCCTGATATGAGCCCAGTCTTTGTGCTTGTGTTTGTTTTAGGCTACTTCTTGATGGCTGCCGTATTGTTTGGTCTAGCGATTTGGATTTATCCACAAGTTCTTATTGCTTGTGCGGTATTTTATGATGATCTTTACGCGAGCACTGGTACGTTTGGTGGCGGCGATACAGACTTGCACGCACCAGAAGATGATACAACATTTGGCGCTATTCCACCAGTGGAACCCGAAGCACCGCATTTTGAAAATAAAACATGGGGCTCTGCGTCTATGGTAGCACCAGATGCATCACCTGAATCTGAGGAAACGCCACCAGCAGAGGCGCCATCAATCGAAGAAGCACAAAACGACACGATAAGCGAAACCGTTCGTCCATCTCAACCTGAACAATCTGTCGAGCAAAAAAATGACGACGAACAAAAATAACATTCCATTAGGCGATGACATTTTTGTTGTGAAAGAGGCTTCGGTATCAGAAGAGGCCTCTCTACAACAATTAATGATTGATACTGCCTCTTGGCTAAAAAGCCGCGGTTCCTCTCAGTGGTCTGATATTCTAGAAGGAATGGATGTCCACGGACTCAGCGACCGCATTCGAGATGGCGAAGTTTTTTTAGTTTTAAGAGGAGCGGAAATAACGGCAGCCTTCATTTTACGAAAAACTGCTAGTGACTGGGATGCACGTCTGTGGAACGACCACGGAAAAGATGCGCCTGCCCGATACTTGCATCGTTTAATGATTGCGCGCGAATGGTCTGGTAAAAACCTCAGTCAAGCGATACTTGATTGGGCAAGCAAAGAAGCCGAACACACTGGCCATGTAGCCGTACGCCTAGATTGCATCGCTGATAATCAAAAATTAAACACATTGTATCAGAACGCTGGTTTTATCAACATCGCGACGGTAGATGGATTCTGTATATACGAAAAAAAACGTAGGAATTAATCCTGCGTTCTTTTTTGTCATTTGGACTATTCACGAAATGCGCTTAATGCAAAATCCGCAAATAGAGATTGAATCCGTTCATTCGCCAAGTCATAATCGTTCGCTTCAAAAGCATCTGCAATAGCTGTAAATTTCTTCACTGTCAAATCACGCTTATCCTCCGATCCTTGTTTCACAACCGTCTCCATCGAGAAATTGTTAATCGTAAAGAAAGTACGCTTCACATTTTCATAATAATATGGATTTGGATCATATTTTAAAATTCGGAAGAAAAATTGATGCTGATTAAAAATATAGTCCTCCATATTTTGCAGATAAGAAGATCGATCCATAGAAGCAATATAGTTACGAAAGGCATCAATATCCAATTGTGTCTTGTTTTTCTTCATTTTCTGAATGGTAGCATCTATAAATACTTCAATAACTTCTAAAAGTTGTGCATATTTAGCAGAATCGATCATCGAATCCCGGACAACGACCCCGCTATATGTACGATAGTCTAGGATACCTTCTGAAACCAGTGCTGTAATCGCTTTACGTATCGGTGATCTACTTACATCTAATTCTTTTGCTAAGCGTTCCTCCGTTAAGTGTTCGTTCGGTTTTAACTCACCAGATTTAATTTTTTCGATAATGCTGAAATACACCATTCTGTCTAGCGTCTTATATTCTCGTTTACTTTTCAATTGATCCGCCACTCCCTATCTTAATTACGAACATTGTAGCATAAGCCCTCGGAAAAAAAAAGCAATTTACAAAACATTACATCACTATAGATAAAATACCTACCAAGTGTTAGCGGAAAGTTTTGATTATAAAATAATTTACTAAATCCCTCACAGTCGCTTTTGCTTCATCAAAATCCTTATGTTGCAGTAACTCATTCAATTTCAATAGCTGCTCCATCAGAAATACACCGTTATGAAATGGAATTAGAAGAATTTCTTTTGGTGCCCTAGTTAAAAAATCAATTCCCATCTTACGAACTGTATTTGCCGCATATGTATTGCCCAAATAGCCCATAAAATCAAAGATAATTTGCCAAATCTCTTCCACAAAAGCAATATTATCCCCCAATTTAAAAGATGCTTCCATTACCTCCAAGCGACGATAAAATAGTTTTGGCTCGTAAGAAATACCCTTATTATTAATCTTATCCATCGTCTTGATCGTGAACAACTCAAGCATTTCCAACATTTCAATAAACTTACCCACCGTCACTTTACTCTCACAAACAATAGCCCCTCGATTGCTCTCAATTGTTAAAAAACCTTCCGTTTCAAGCATCATGAGCGCACGTCGCACAGGAGTACGACTAATCCCAAGCTCTTTTGCAATCACATTTTCAGGGACACGGTCTCCCGTCCGTAATTGTCCATTTAGTATTTTTTCCTTAATTGTTTCATAAGATTTTTTCTCATAGTTTTGTTTTTCCAAGTCGATCGTCCCTCTCGAAGTCTTTTTAAAAGTACTTTTTGCGCCAGAATATGATCGTTGTGATAATTGTAATGACCAGTGTCCCCACCATAATGAGGCCAAATGCATACTCTTGATCAGAGAACGGTAGCTTCACATTCATCCCGTAAACGCTCGCGACAATTGTCGGTAAAGATAGAATAATCGTGAACGACGTCAAAAATTTCATGACACGGTTTAAATTATTCGCAATAACTGACGAAAATGTATCAGACATACCACTTACGATTTGTGTGTACGTATCTGTCATCGCAATCGCCTGCTTGTTTTCAATGATAACATCTTGCAAAAGCTCTTGGTTCTCCATTTTATTAGTATAATGTTCTGCCAGTGCCATCTTGTCCAAAACAGCTTTATTTGACTGAAGCGCTGTTGCAAAAAACACTAAACTGCGTTGAATTGCCATGAATGCATACAATTCCTCATTTTTCATCGATACGTGGATGTTTTTCTCAAGCTCATGCATGTGCTCGATGACCCTATTTAAATAATTGAGGAAATAATAAGAAACCGCGTACAAAATTTGCAAGACAAATTGGATGTGATTAGCCGTATTATACTGCTCCATTCGCCGGTCCATGATATCTTCCAAAACAGGAACCTGCCGCAAAGCCACCGTCACGACAACCTCTTTCGTCGTAATCACCCCGATCGGCATCGTTTTAAACTCTAAAAACCCCATCTCATCTTTCGCTTCCACCGGACAATCAACAATGACTAGTGAATGCTTGAAATTCTCTTCCACATGCTTTAATTCAATACGTGAACGTTCCTGCTCATCCAATGGATCAAGAATATGATCTTTCGGTATCTCCAGTTTCTCCGATAAATAGTCGATTTCATCTGGATTAGGCGCGATGACATGAACCCAACATCCCGATTCATAGCTGTTTATTTGCCCCATCTCACCGTTTTCTTGCGTTTTATAATACTCAATCATTTTCTCTCCTCCAAGCCTAACATTACAAGTGAACTTTACAATACATTTCATTTGTGTTACAATTATTATCAATAAAATAAAATTCGTAACAAATCGAGGTGTCCATCATGGCGTTCCAAATGATAATGATTGGTTTGGGTTTTGCAGTCTTTTTCTTCGTGCTATCTTTTATCATTAGTAAACTTGGAAAGCTCCCTATTTATTGGGTATCGCTCAGTGCAAATACAGGCTTCTTCCTAGCCTTCCTACTTGTTGGGCGCGCGTTTCCAGAAGAGGCACAAACTGCCCTATTTTACTTGAACTTAGGTATTCTAACCTTTGTGTTGATACAAGCCGCACTCGGACTAGCGCACTGGCTGTTAAAGAAAACAGCAACGCGTCAAAAGAACTGGAAACATTCTTAAAGTTAATTATAGCAAAATTTTGCTCATAAAGAAAAGCTAAGCGTCGAAAATGACGCCTAGCTTTTTTGTTGTCAGCTATGCTCAGTAATGCGTAATTTAATCCCATTCGGATCTTCTACTAGAATATCATCATCCTTTTCTTGAAAAACAATCCCTTGTTGTATAAGATACGCTTGCAATTTTTCTATGTCTGCAGTTTTGATTGTGAAATAGGCCAAGCCCGTTTCGTCATCTGCAAGCTTCGGCAGATCGCGCCCAGCCCATATGTTAGCGCCGATATGATGATGATAGTCTCCAGCTGCAAAAAAGAGCGCTGATGGGATCTCTGTCATAATGGTGAAGCCTAACATAGTTTGATAAAAGTTCCGCGTCGCTTCGATGTCACCGATTTGCAGGTGGATATGTCCAACTTTTGTATCCTTTGGCACACCCGACCAATCCATATCGGCACCAGCCATCAAAAGGCCATCCCCATCCACTTGATTTGTCGCCATCGGTAGGTTACCAGCCTCATCTCGTTGCCACTCTGCTCTTGGCCGATCTGCGTAAACCTCTATCCCATTTCCTTCTGGATCCCGAAAATAGAGTGCCTCACTAAAAATATGGTCCCCGGCGCCATCAAGGGGATACTCACTTTCTAGTAGATGTTGCAAAAAACTCCCCAATGCCTCACGACTCGGCAACAAGAAAGCCGTGTGATACAAACCAGTTTTGGCCTCCTTTGGTATTTGGGCTCGCTTTACTTGCACCAATTCCACAAGAATACGTTTCCCAATACCTAGTGAGACACTGTCCGCTGACTCTTCTATTACTTTCAAACCAATTATTTCTTTATAAAAGGCCGCTAGCTTTTGATTATTTTTCGTTTTTAAAACAACTTTGCCAATCTCTGTATGTGGATTTATTTGTATCATTCAATCACTCCTTTGTTGTAACTAATAATATTACAACATACTCATCTGCAAAAGTCCAATCATTCCGCTTACAATTAGTAAGCAATTTAGTGCTCCTATTTTTCGTCATACTCTTTTAATTTACGGTATAATATCGAGCGATGAATACCAAGTTGTTCCGCAGCTTTTGTCACATTTCCATTATTTCTTGCTATCGTTTTTCGAATACAGTGAACCTCTACTTCAGCCAGATACGTTTTTAGATCCTGGAACTTATCTATCTGTTCGTCATAAAACAAATCGAGCGCAAGAGGATACGGACTATTTGAGATTATTTTCTCCAACTTCATCATCCTTTCTGATTGCTCACATATGAACGTATTATAACATAGATGTACTTGAAGAAAAAATCATCGTTTTCCCGAATTTTTATTACTTCATGGTGCGCCGGTGCTCAAACGAAGCAATGTGCTTAGTTAGGAAGAGGAAGGGCTATATTCATCGGCCCTCCTCTCTATACCTTTATGCGAACTCAATGACAGTTCTGCCAACATTCACTGCGCCGATATCATGGAAGTCAGCGAAGGCTTCGTTTATTTGGTCCAGTTTGATTTTGCGCAATACGAGATGGTCTAGATTCAGTTTACCATCCAGATAAAGCTGAGCAAGAATCGGAAAATCGCGGAACGGTTGGGAATCACCGTAGAAACTGCCGCGTAATGTTTTCGCAACTCGGTGAAAACCACCTGCTGGGAGCGCTACCTGTTTACTTGGATGGAAAGCTCCGACAACAACTGTAGTGCCCCCTTTTCGAGTTGCTTTCCAAGCTGTTTCTGTCGCAATCGTATTTCCAGAGCAATCGATGGCATAATTCACACCAAGGTGACCACTCAGCGCTTTAATCTGCTCCACAACATCTTTATCTAGTGAATTGACAGTATGTGTGGCGCCAAATTTTTTAGCTAATTCCAAGTTATCTGGTTTAATATCGCAAGCAATAATTTTTTCAGCTCCAGCGATTTTAGCCCCTTGGATGGCATTCACACCAACCCCGCCAATGCCAAAGATCGCAACTGTAGAACCAGGTGTCACTCCTGCAGCGCGAACAGCAGCATTATATCCAGTCGCCACTCCGCAGCCGATGAGAGCAGCCTCAGCAAACGGCATTTCTTTTGGAATTTTCACGCATGATTTTTCCGGGACAACTGTATATTCGGCGAAAGTCGACAGTAAAGAATAATGATAGGCTTTTTCACCATTGATAGAAAGTCTTGATGTGCCGTCTAGTAAAGTCCCATCAAACATCGGCCCAAATGCCGATTCGCACAAGTGCGGTGTTCCTGATGCGCAATATTCGCAAGTTCCACAAAACGGCACCCAATTTAACGCCACATGGTCGCCTGGTTGGACGCCAGTGACAGCGCTGCCAACTTTTTCAACAATTCCCGCGCCTTCGTGTCCCAAAATGCTCGGCGTCGGTGTGCTGTCGTCTTCATAAGCATTCAAGTCGCTGTGACAAACACCTGTAGCTTTGATTTTAACAAGTACTTCCGTCTCTTTCGGATCGGCCAAATCGACCATTTTAATTTCAAGTGGCTGACCAAGTTTGATCATTACCGCAGCTTGCATTTTCATGATTTATCCTCCTAGAAAAGCGCCGATGCGCGACGCTTTTTAATCTTTTTAATAGGCGAACCAGATTGCTTTTTGTTTTGTGTAGGCAGCGAGGGAGTGTACGGCGAACTCTTTACCCCAGCCGCTTTGTTTCCAGCCTCCAAATGGGCTTGCAAAATCATAGCACCCGTATTTATTAACGAAAACCATCCCCGCTTCGAGCTGATTCGCCACACGGTGTGTACGGCTAGCATCATTCGTCCAAAAACCAGCAGCAAGGCCATATGTTGTATCATTCGCGATCCCTACAGCCTCTTCCTCGGTTTCAAATGGAATGACACACAAAACTGGGCCAAAAATTTCTTCGCGTACGGCTTTCATCGTATTATCCATATCTGACAAAATCGTTGGACGGACGTAAAAACCTCGCGCATTATCCCCAGTAGTATCACGGAAACCACCTGCAGAAACGGTGCCTCCCTCTTCTTTTGCACTCTCAATATAGCCAAGAATTTTCTCCATATGTGCTTCAGACACGGACGCGCCTTGATGAACACTTGGGTCGAAGGGATTACCGAGCTTATAGCTATCCGCGTATTCCGCGAGTTTTGCAACCACCTGCTCATAAATCGGCTTTTGAACAATCAGGCGTGTTGGGGCGGAACATTTCTCGCCTTTATGTGTGAACAGACCATAGAACGAGGTTTCGATCGCTTTATCTAAATCCGAGGCATCTGCAAAAATAATATTCGGGGACTTCCCGCCAAGTTCGAGTGATACTGCCTTTAAATTAGATTCTGCCGATGCTCGCACCAAATCACGACCAATCTCTGTACTCCCTGTAAAGGCTACTTTATCCACCTCTCTATGTCGCGCCAACGTCTGCCCCACAACGCCTCCACCGAGTGCTAAATTAATCACGCCATCTGGTAAAATTCCAGCTTCATCGATGATCTCAAATAAACGGATTGCTGAAAAAGAGGTTTTCTCTGACGGTTTCAAAATAATTGTATTTCCCATTGCAAGCGCTGGTGCCAGTTTCCACGCAGCCATATCAATTGGGAAATTAAATGGCACAATCTGTCCACAAACACCAATTGGATCGCGCGTTGTTATACTAAGAAAATCGCCCTCCACTGGATTATTTTCACCATAATATTTATTCGTCCAGCCTGCATAATAATCAAATAAATCTGCCGCTTCTTGCACATCATCTTGATAAGATTCGGTATATAATTTCCCATTATCAAGCGATTCAAGCGTTGCCAGTTCCGCTTGATGCTGCCTAATTAAACGCGCAATACCATGCATCATCTGCGCTCGTTCTTTGCGTGTAACTTTCTTCCAAGTGCTTTGAAGAGCCGTTTTAGCGCTTGCCACGGCCTGATTCACCTCTTCTTCACTACCCGCATAAATCGAACCAATCACCATTCCATCGATTGGGCTAATGGATTCAATTATCTGCGCAGTTTTCACCCATTGACCACCGATATATAATTTTTTCGGTGTACGTAACCATTCCTTAGCCCAGTCTAACTTCGGTTGCTCAATTCCTTTAAATTCTGCTATCATTTGTCGACACTCCTTTTAAAATTTCTATCAATTCCGATCTCGTCTTTTCGGATAATAAAGCTTGGACTTCTTTATACGTGAAATGTTCCTTTAAGTCTACAACGGTCGGTATTAGCGCCTTCGAATAGCTCGCACAGCGCTCTTTATTTACCATCAAACCTTGCAGACATCGTTCAGCAAGAAGTACCACCATCGCACGAAGCTGTGCCACACATTCTAGTAACTGCATTCCCGCCATATGCTCAAAAACGTTCAGATCGGTATCACTGTGACGGTAACAAAGATGTATCGTTGCCACTTTTCCAATAATGCTAAAAGCTCCCTGCATCACAGTTTCCGGAATAACAGGGTTCACCTTCCCTGGAAAAAATGTCGATCCAGCCATGTGGGCAGGCAATACGAGCTCTCCGATACCCGCCTCAGGGCCAGACGACAAAAAACGCAAGTCTTGGCAAATTTTTAGCAAAGTTTCTGCATAAAGTTTGATACCATCTGCAAGTTCTACAATATCATCCATATTTTGCGCACTATCAAAACCGTTTTCTGTCAAGTGAAGTTTCAAACCTGTGACTTCACATAGTTGATGCGTTATTTCTTCCTGATACAATGGGCTCGCGCCAATTCCAGATCCAATAACAGTTTTACCAAGGTTCACCGTCAATAAAGCAGGCATCCTATCCATCACCTTTTTCCGGCGCCGTTTTAGCACATCTGCATAACCACTGAAACGTTCCCCCTGGGTAAAGCGCATGCCATCTTGCAAGCAAGTCCGACTAATCGTCTCGATTTCCGCAAACAGAGTCGCCTTGTCCACCACCACAACTTCCAGTAATTCCAAATCATCTAGCAACTTCTCAAAATCACGATATAGCGCAATATGTAGCGCTGTATGACACGCATCCGCCGTCGATTGCGAGCGATTCACGTCCTCCGTCGCATCAACGCCCATACCTGCCACATGTGCCACCACCTCATTCACATTGACATTCGTTGCAATCCCGCCACCCCCATGGTAAGCATCCACAACAAAAGCCCCCCAGTCAGCATCTGCCAAAAGCGTATCACACGCCGTCGCAATCGCATTTCCCTTTGCCACACTTAGTTCTGAAATCGCCACATTCGTCAAACTTGCCGCTTTTTTCACTTCCAGCATCGCTCGGATAAAACTCGTTTTTCCAGACAATAAAACCCCCGAAAAAGATAAATTGGCAACTGCGCGCGCCGTCAAAATACCATATTGGTGGTTCTGTGGAATTTCTACCTCACCAAAATAATCTCGCTCTATTCGTGATTCAACTGTTTCACTCATAGTTAATTCCGACCTTTCCCTGAATTTCTACTTTTGATTGCGTCCAAATAAAGAAACCGCTTACTAAACAGCGTATCAGACCTATTCGATCTTCTATAAAGTCGTCTTTTTGAAAAATAATCCCCCAACCATTTGTTCATATTACGAAATTATTATTTCTTTATTTGAATTCAAAGCCATTATAGGGTATAAAATAGGAGGCGTCAACTTTGTGTTTTTATGCACTTAATTTCCGCTATAAAGTTTGATTATCATTCTGCCCCAACGACTCTGAATTGAAAAAATGAACTTTTAAAGCTATAATGAATAGTATGAAGAAACTAGTAGAAGATTCACCTAAAAAAAATATTTCTACTGTGCAATCCGTTGATAATGCGCTTTTATTATTAAGAATGATCAGTGAAAGTAAGATTGGGCTTTCCATTAATGATCTCATCGACAAAACGGGATTTAACCGTACAACCATTTGGCGATCGCTTAATTCTCTTGCAGAGCAAAGCCTTATTGAACGCAATGTGCAGACAAAACTGTATACGGTTGGCACCTTTTTTTATTTGCTATCCAACAAACATAATTACCACCAATTTCTCATTCGGCGGACGCATCATCTGATGAAAGAATTGTGCGCTGAAGTTCACGAAAGTGTCCACTTAAGCCTCCCTCTTACAACAACGACACTAACAATTGAGCAACTCGTTCCCGAAGATCAGGTCAAACTAATCGATTATATCAACGTTGAGTTGCCGCTCCATTCCACTTCTAGCGGTAAGATCGTGCTTAGTCTATTGGAAAATGGTGATTTAGAAGCGATTCTTGCTGGGCATTTGACAAGCTATTCACCAAGCACCATGACAGATCCTGACAAGCTACGAGCCGAAATCGCTTCCATCAAAAAAAATGGCTATGCAACTGTTTTTGGCGAACTAGAAACCGCTGAAAATGGACTTTCCCTTCCAATAACCGACCAAAATGAACAGCTGATTGCCTTGCTTAGCGTTTCTGGCCCAGGCTTTCGCTTCACGGAAGATAAAATGAAAGAAGCATTACCAATTATTCAAAAATATCGCGATTTGATGACGACGGCAATTCTTCGCGAAACAGAAATGGAGTAGGTGCTAACCAACCTATTCTTTTTTTGCGATCAATTTCACATGTCATTTTGTCTATAGCCTCACAATGAAATTCTGTCATTATGCTATTTTATCTTCCCTAAAATAAAACCATTGACAAAGTTTGTGATTTTGTCGTAGGATAGAAATCGAATAGTGAAATTACTTTTTCGTTATTCGAACTTTTATTAATCCCCCAGCAAAATATTTTTGTAATCCCTTACATTTTGAAAATAGGAGGATTTACTTATGTCGACGACTACGAAAGATTTGATACGCTTAGACGATGCGCCTTTAAATAAATTTCATATTAAGATAGCTGGCTTAACGTTTGGTGCACATTTTACAGATGGGTATATTATTGGTGTCATTGGTTTTGCTTTAACTTTGATTCAGCCACAAATGGGGCTCACTCCGCTTTGGATTGGCTTGATTGGTAGCTCTGCGCTGATTGGCTTGTTTTTAGGTAGCCTTGTTTTAGGTTGGATTTCTGATTATATTGGACGACAGAAAATCTTTGTAACGAGCTTTATTATTATTACACTTGGATCAGCCCTGCAATTTTTTGCGGATACGCCATTGGAATTGTTTTTATGCCGCGTCTTGCTTGGCATTGGACTAGGTGGTGATTATAGCGTCGGGCATACGATGCTAGCTGAATTTGCACCGCGAAAACATCGTGGAGTATTGCTAGGATCATTTAGCGTGATCTGGACATTTGGCTATGTAGCCGCTAGTTTTGTTGGCTTTTTCATGCAGTCGATGGGACCTGATGCCTGGCGGATTATGCTAGCTTCTTCGGCTTTACCTGCTTTCTTGATTTTAATTTTACGAATTGGGACACCGGAATCGCCACGTTGGTTGATTAGTAAAGGTCGTAAGGAGGAAGCGCTGGCAATTGTGCAGAAGCATGTCGGTTCAAACGTGATGCTAGATGATGAAGAAGAAACGACGACGAATAAAAAACGTAGCTTCATGACTTTGTTTAGTAAAGAGATGCGAAAACGGACAGCTTTTAATAGTTTATTCTTTGTTTGTCTTGTCATTCCTTATTTTGCGATTTATACGTTCCTGCCATCTATTCTGAATTTGATGGGACTTAGCGAGAACTTCGGAACGGATCTATTGCTTAATGTTATCTTGATCGTTGGGGCTGTACTTGGTATTTGGTTTACCATTATTTTTTCTAGACGTGGCTTCTTGATCTATTCGTTTATTTTTCTTAGCGTGATGTTGGTGCTTTTGAGTTTGCTTCCAACGAGTGCTAGTTTCTTGATGATCCTTGTTTTTGCAGGTTTTACGCTCATTATGTCCGCCGTTAGTAACCTTGTTGGTGTCTTCCCAGCTGAGAGTTTCCCAACGGAAATTCGTTCGCTAGGCGTCGGTTTTGCAACATCGATGAGTCGGTTGGGCTCTGCAATTGGAACGTTTTTATTACCGATTTCGACGGCAAGCTTTGGAATTCAATTTTCGACGATGGGGCTCGCCATTATCCTTATTATTGGAACGATTGTATCCATTGCATGGGCACCGGAAACAAAAAATTTAACACTTTCCGAGGCCGCAAAAAAAGACGATCGCCTTGTAAAATCTGTGCTTAAGGGAGAGAAATGATGTGAATACCGTACAGAATCAGCATCGAGTAGTAGCGGGGCTTCAGTTAACAAAAGAGGAACGTGATGCGCTTGGTATAACACCTTTTTTGCCGCGTCAAGTACTCGATTTGGAACAAGAGATGACAACCATACTCTCGCGTATGCGGGAAATGCCGACGGATTTTGCGAAATATTTATTTTTACGTGGGCTTCGTGAAAGGAATAAGGCGCTGTTTTATCATTTGATTAGTGCACATATCGAGGAGCTGCTACCAATCGTTTATACACCAACAATTAGTGAGCCAATTCAACGTTTTAGTCAGTGCTATGATGGCACCTCTGGTGTTTATTTTTCGATCGATCAAATGGCGGAATTGCCTCGTTTAATGGAGCAAGTGAAAGCAAAATATCCGCGGATTGATATTGTGATTGTGACAGATGGGGAAGGTATTTTGGGAATCGGTGACTGGGGCGTTGGTGGTAGCGAGATTGTAGCTGGTAAAGGAGTCGTTTATACAGTCGCAGCGCACATTCCAGCAGAGCGGATTCTGACAGTGATGCTTGATGTGGGGACAAATAATCCGGAGTTATTGGCAGATCCATACTACCTTGGATTGCGTCAAAAACGTGCCATTGGAGCAGAATACGATGCCTTTATTGCCGCTTTTATCACTGAGCTCAACCATTCTTATCCCCAAGCGTTACTACATTGGGAGGATTTCGGCCGGGAAAATGCAGACCGTTTATTGCAAAAATATGCGGATTCGTTTACATTCAACGACGATATCCAAGGTACTGGGATTATTGTTTTAGCAGCGCTCAGTGCAGCTCTCAAGCGAGTTCAGGCAGACCTCTTTGCACAGAAAATTTTTATATTCGGCGCGGGAAGTGCTGGACGAGGGATCGCTGCACAGATAAAAGATTGGCTAGTAACTCAGGGCTTGACGATGCAGGAAGCAGATCAATGTTTTTACTTTTTTGGGAAAGAGGGATTGATTTCAAAACAAAAAGAACTCGCAGGACTCCCCCTTGCAGAAGCAGTTAATCAGATTCATCCGACGGTTTTAGTTGGCACATCGACGTCGCCTGGAGCCTTTACGCGAGAAATTGTGACATCGATGGCACAATCCTGCGAAACACCGATCATTTTTCCAATTTCCAATCCAACTGCCTTAGCGGAAGCTACACCCCAAGATTTATTAGATTGGACGCAAAGCCGTGTTTTTGTGGCAACTGGAAGTCCTTTTGAGGATGTCATGATAGGTGGAAAACGCCACAGAGTCGCTCAAGCAAACAATGCGCTGGCCTATCCTGGCTTAGCACTCGGCGCAATTTTAGGCAATGCCACAAGAATTAATGCCAAGATGCTTTCTGTCGCAGCCGAAGCGATTGGTGCATTCGAAACAAGTGACGACGCCCTACTCCCAGCCATACCAGAGCTTCATGCTGTGTCGATGACAGTCGCAAAAGCAGTCGCTGAGTATAGCCTTGGAGAAACATGGAGCAATTCTGTATTTGAAGAAAAACTGTATACCTATTTGAACTAACGAAAAGGCGATGCCACTAGTTTCAGTGCATCGCCTCTTTTTTATGCGGTTATTTCGATCTGATTTCCTTCGCTGTCCAAAATAACACTTTCATAATAACCATCACCGGTTGTTCGTGGGCCGCTTTCTAAAACATAGCCATCTGTTTGTAACTGCTTGGTTAGCTCATCCACACGCTCTTTGCTACCAACTGAAAAAGCAATGTGTGCCCAACCAAGTTGCGCTTTTCCCTTCTCTTCGGTAATGTCTCGTCGATTCATAATTTCAAGACGTGCACCTGTCGGATACGTGATAAAATAAGAACAGAATCCTTTTGTTTCATTGGTGTATTTTTCATTAGCAACACCTTCAAAATAGCGTGTATAAAAATCCTTTGCTTGCTCAATATCTGCCACCCAAATAGCTACGTGTTCAATCTTCATTTTGCTCCTCCTTCTTTTGGCTGCTTTTTCTTAAATTCAAAATTGATCATCCACGGTCTTCCTTTTTTCAATGCCCAGTAACCGATCAACACAAAGACAAGTGAGCCGAGAACATCGACTATAATATCTCCCATTGTATCTGCTAATGCCGCACGACCTGCAAGCGGTGTCCCATTCGACAAATTATAACGCTGCATATTTAAGTTCATCAACCCGTCAAACGTGTACTCATAAATTTCCCAAAAAGCACCTAACGTGACGGCAAAGCAGAACGCAAAAACGGAAATAAAACCTGGTTTCATTTTCATCACGACATGCTTGTCATTATTCAGCAAGTTGACGAAGGAGAAACCGATGGCCCCGAGCATGGCACCACTGAATGTATGCAGAATCTTATCCCAATGCGGCACCGTAGAATAGAATTTTTGCACCGTTCCAAGATAAATAGATGCATACAAGAAAATTAAGAATAAAATATAGACTAACCCTGGTATCTCAAATTTGAATCGGTGGGATAAAATCGTTGGTAAAAGTAGTATAATGACTCCTAACACACATTCAAATAGCAAGAAAATATAATCACTGCGCAGTGTTACTTTTGGCTGACCCGGCGTTTGTTCCACTGGCGCCAAGAAAATTTCAACGGTGATAAAAATCATCGAAATCCCCATTGAAACGAAAATAAAGATCGCAATCCATTGCGCGATGCTCACTCCCTTTAATTTTGTTAACATTGTTCTCATCTCCTCTTCTTACAAAAGTCTTCCTTGATCCTTTTCATTATAGCAGAGTTACATACCTCAACGTTGAATGGATACGCCTATGCTTTCCACATAAACCGCCGTTCCTGTAATCTTGATCTCGTATGTAGCCTCTCTTTTGTGAACGTGCACCATTACTTTACCATCGCGACCAACCTCCGTACCTTGTTCCACCATGATATTCAGCTGATTTTCGAAATCTGGTGAAATATACGTGGCATAATAAGCACCCATAACACCTGATGCCGTCCCTGTAACCGGATCCTCGATTATCCCGGAAAATGGTGACGAGAAATGGCGCGCATGCATAGAAGCTTTCGGATCTATCGTTTCTAAACAAAATGGATGCACCGAAGCCCGAGGTATTTCTTTTAATATCTCTGGAAACCTCGCATTATCTGGTTTCATTTTTTGAAAGGTTTCCCTGTTTTTAATTGGTACGAGCAGCGTCCAAACCCCGGTACTTCCATACATAATCGGCCATTCCTCAGACAAATCATCGATCTCAATCCCTATTGCTTCGGCTAAATCCAAGCGAGAACCTGAAAACAGCTTAAAAGCAGGTGTAGCTTGCTCCATCGTTATCTCCAGTTGCCCGTGATCCAAACGCTCCGTTTTCACCGTCAAAATGCCTGCCTTAGTCTCTACCCGCATTTCACCCATTTCAGTCCAAAAATGTTGATCGTATAGCGCATAAATTGCTGCCATTGTTCCGTGTCCACACAGATCCATCTCATGTCCAGGAGTAAAATAGCGCAATCTTATATCCGCTATATCCGATTGTAGCACAAAAGCAGTCTCATTAAATCCTACTACCTTCGCAATCTCCTGCATCTCGTCTCCAGTTAGCTTATCAGCTTCCAACAACACACCGGCCGGATTTCCCCTATTCGGCACATGACTAAACGCATCATAACGATATACTTGCATTTCCCATCACTCCTTCTCTCAAATTATAACACTATTTCCCGGGAAATATTATTATGTTGTCAAATTAACGTCACATACAGATGCTATAGTTGTCCTCGAACCAATGAAGGAGGAATAAAAATGAAAAAAATGATGATCATAAGCATAGTAATGTTTCTACTCATCGGCACTGCTTGTTCACAGGACACAAGTGCCCAAACACCATCACAGATCGACAAAGAAAATAATAAACGAATCGAATATGCCCAAGGTGATTTTGAATATGAGGTTATTCCTGAAACATTCACATTAAAAATCACAAAAGACGGCACCACAGAAACCATCGCAGAACCCCAAGCCAAACGAAAAGTGAGCAATCTCCAAAAATCAGCCACAAAAACAAGTTGGGATTTCCCAGATGATAAGCTCCACGTTACCATCGAAAAACAGAAAAAATCACTTGCTGTCTCCATTCATTCTACCGATCCAAAAACATCGCACTTGGAGTGGCCTCGTGTAAATGCACCAACCTACACACTTCCTATCTCAGAAGGAAAACAAATTCCTCAAAACGATACGGCTTGGAAAAAATACTTCACCTCGGATAATGAGCAGACGATGAATGAATATTTCTCAATGAAATTTTTCACACTAAATAAAAAGAATTTCGCTGTATCTTATGTTACGCCTGATACATTCAACAATGATATTTTATTTCACACAGACCCAGCTATTCAGTTTAGCATCAAGCACACATTTTCTTCCGTAAACAAGGAAAAAAACTATAACTATCAAATTTTTGTTACGGATAACAATCCTGTAGCAATCGCCAAAAATTATCAAAATTATATCAAGGACCACCACCAGTTCACCACACTTGCTGAAAAAGAAAAGCAAAATCCTGAAATCAAAAAACTATACGGCGCACCGCACGCTTATCTTTGGAACAGCCGCGTGTTGACCGCTGATGATATGCATTGGAATACATTAAAGAGTGCCATCAATGATCCACTTTTCGAATGGATTGGAGATTTACTAGACAAATACGGTGATGATGGCGCAAAAGAGTATCGAACCGTAATAACCAATATAAAAAACGGGGAGCTCTATGCCTATGAAAAAAATATGATCTTAAATTCTCTCCAATATACTTTACAAATGAAGCAACTTTACAATCCTGATATCTTTAAAAATCCTGATGCAACCGCGGCAAAGTACATTGATAAGGGAATAAAAAACCTGAACGAGCAAGAACTTTACGATTTAAACAAACATCTGGTCGCTAACCAAATAACGGACCTTACTACACCAATAAATGAATGGGGACAATCTAATTCCAAGGATATTATTGCTTCCATGCAACAAGCAGGAATTAAAAACGCCTGGATTGGCCTTCCCAACTGGGTGAACGGCTTGATGAATCCGGCGTTTGTGGATGCTGCCAAAAAAGCAGGATATCTCGTTGGACCATACGATTCCTATCAGTCTATTCAGCAAAATGCGAGCATCGATTGGAACACCGCCTCCTTCCCAGATCCGACACTTTACGAAGATGCAACGGTTGAAAACGAGCAAGGCGAGAAACTCACTGGTTTCCTCGGAAAAGGTCGCAAACTTAATCCCACGCTTGTTTTTAATGCCGTGAAAACGCGCGTTGACGGTATTTTAGCAGGCGGTATTGGTTTTAATTCATGGTTTATGGACGTCGATGCTGCCGGTGAACTCCACGATGACTTCGCAAAAGCACATCCAACTACGCAAAAAGAAGATGCTGCAGCTCGAATGAAACGACTCGATTTTCTAACTAAAAAAGGACTCGTTGTTGGTTCAGAAGGCGGCAATGATTACGCTGCCTCCGATATCGCTTTTGCCCATGGATTGGAAACACCTGTTATTAAATGGGATGATCCTGATATGCGTGAAAATGAAGATAGCCCGTACTTTATCGGGAAATATGCTTCAATGGATGGCTCCATTCCGACACGCTATAGCAAAATTGTCCCAATAAAAGACGAATACAAGCCGATTTATACGAGTCCAGTTTATTCCCTACCACTTTTCAAATTGGTGTATAATCGTTCAGTCATTAGTACGCATCACTGGGAATGGGATAGTTACAAAATAAAAGGACAAACAGGCGAGCGTCGTCTCAAGGAATATTTATACAACACACCGCCCCTCTTCCATCTCGATGAAGCGAATTGGGAACTTCACGGCGCTGATATTGCCGCGAATATGAAAAACTGGACACCATTTCAAAAAGAAGCCTTGCAACATGAAATGTCAAACTTCCAAACACTCGATCAAGATCGTCTCGTTCAAAAAACAGAATTTGGTTCTAGGCTTCAAGTCATCGCCAACTTTTCTAATAAAGACTTTCAAGCAGACAAGTTGAAAATACCAGCACACACCGCGGTGATTCTTCAAAACGGCAAAAAAACACTCATTTCAACGGATACTCTCGATAAATAAACACTGAAAAAGACTGGGAGTTATTCTCCCAGTCTTTACTTATACATATTCGCCAGCAGTTACTTATCCATGAGCTCCTGCAATTCTCTTTGTCTCTCCTTAAACATATCGATCGTTTTTTGCAATCGTTGCTGTTGCTCTTCCGTTTGCGCACGCATCTGATCGATAACCACTTGGAAAGCCTCCGCGCATTCGCTCCACGTTGTATCTTTATTGCCATTCTCTAATGCATCCCGTTGCATATTAACAGCACCTTTCTTTATTTCATTTTTATTATATCTATACTACCCTATAATTATAACAAAATATGTATGAATTAGCCAAGGAAAATAATCAATTTTAGCAAAATAAACACAAAAAGACGCTACTCCCTCATTTTGAAGCGTAGCGTTTTTTCGATTTATCGGTTATTTTTTGTTCTGTGTAGGTAAGATTCATATAAAAGGTAGGCAACAAGAGCAAAAACAACAGGACCCGCAATCATCCAAATCGTGCTACTATAGTCACCTTGAAGAGATGGGTTGATAATCGTAAAGATATTTGCAAACCCAACAACAATCAATACAACAGCAGTTCCCAAATATGTCTGCCATTTCTTTTTATAAATCACAAATTCTCTTGTTAGGCCTTGCTTCGCCTTAAAGAATGGGAAGGCAAACGCTAAGAATAAGTAAGGCAATGTCATCGAAACATTTGCCATCAGTGTTAATTTATTATAAAAAGCAGAAGCATTATCGCCACCAAATGAGGCTAAAAGAATGATGATAGTTACGGCTAAGGCCTGCATCCACATTGCGAATTCCGGCATATTCGCCTTATTCATCTCTGTCATTTTTTTCGGCCAAACTTTAGCAGGTGTCCCTTGAATCAACGTTTTCAGAGGTGAGTAGATCAAGGTGAAAAATGCGCCCGTATAGGCTAGGAACATCGATAGCCCAGTGATTCTAGCAAACCAGGTGCCAATAGAAGCAGCGGCAGTTGTACTCACTTGAAGCGCATTCCCGAGCTCAAAACCAAGGTTATACATCAATACGTATGTGATATTTCCAAGGTTCGTTGTTTTACCACTAAGTACTTGTAACCAATTCGCACTCACGCCCCAAAGGAAAATCCCAAGCGCGTAACCAACGGAGATAATAATCGCCGAAATAATAACTCCTTTTGGGAAATTTTTCTCTGGATTTTTCGTCTGATCCACAAGTCCTCCAACCGCCTCAATTCCACCATATGCAAAAATCGCAAAAACGACAAACGAAAGCGTTGCAAGTGGCGTCACATAAGACGGATTAGGTGATTCAACAAAAGAGCTCCAGCCAGTAATCGGCTGTGCAAATTCCCCACCGTTCAGGAAAATAATCAGCAAACTTACGAGTAGAAGCACAACATTCAAGCCGGTAACCGCAATCCCTCCAACCGCCGTTACCTTCGAAATCTGTTTCAAACCACGCGACGCAAAGAATGTGATAGCAAGCATCCAAATAATTGCCAGAATACCGACTGTCTGAGTTGATGTTAATGAAAATAGGCGCCATTCTTGCGTCTTATCCCCACCAAAAATGAATGTTGAGAGCGGAATCCACACTTTGGAAGATGTACTCACCATCCAGATTACATAGGAAGCAAACCACATAAAAGTCCCAATAAAAGCAAACCGTGGCCCCACACTATCATTCATCCATGAGAAAATACCGCCTTGTTCTTTTTTGTATGTCGAGCCAAATTCCGCCATCATCAAAGCGTACGGAATAAAAAAACAAATCGCGGATAAAATATACCATGGAATCGCGCCATAGCCCATCAGATAGAACGCGGATGGACTGTTTGCAAATCCAAATACCGAAGTAAAAATCATCAGTATAAGCCCAATCAATGTTAATTTTTTCACTTGTGTTGTCATATATATCCCCCAATTTTTTATTTTGAAACTGCTATCGTGATAAAATATTATTAAAAACGTAATTAAGTCTACTTTTATCTGATAATTAAATTAAAATAGATCGACTCTTTAACCTCCGACCAATCTACAAAAGAAAGTAAAACTTGTATAGCAAAAGGATTATACCATACATTCGTTTATCGGGTCATCCATTTATATGCCTATTTTGTTGTTATTTTTACATGCCCGATGATACGTTGCATAATTTCGTGCCCATAACTAACTTCACATGACAAGTGATGCATCTCCTACAACAAATCGGTCGATCACCATCATTTCATTCTACTGGCGATCGACCGATTTTAATTTTATAAGATTGGGGACAGTAGACTCGCCAATGTCTCCTTCATCCGTTGTGTTCTTGATTTGGCTTTCATATCAGCGTCAGTGAATAAATAACTCTCAAGAAAATCTGCGTTGAAATCTCGTTCTATCTGTACAATAGCTTCACTGCGATCATATAAAAATACCATTAATTCATGATTTAAACGGAAGCTACGAATATCAAAATTAGCTGTCCCTACTGCTGCACGTTCACCGTCAACAAGCATTACCTTCGCATGGATAAAGGAATCGTCACGATACGAATACATTTTTGCTCCTGCATCAATCATGGTCTGGATGTAGGCATTACTTCCATTGAAAGACACGCCTCGGTCACCCTTACCTGGGACGACAACGCGAACGTCAATTCCGCTCATGGAAATACGCCGAATAACAGCAAGTGATTCTTCATCTGGTACAAAATAGGGGCTGGCAATCCAGACAGACTTCTTGGCAGAACTCATTAAATCAAGCATGGCGTCACGCACCCACTTCTCTTTGTCATACGGTCCGCCATAAACGACCTGAATCCAATCATCTGCACCTGTGGCTGGCTGTGCATTAAGATAGCGCGCAATTCCAGCTTCACTAATAAACTCATCCGCACTACCAGCATAGTTCTCCATGTAGACCCAGTCACATAGAAAAGATTCTTGCAACTCGATGACACCGGTACCTTCAATTTGCATATGAGTATCCCGCCAAATTTCAAAGTCAGATGTGTTGCTACGATATTCCTCGCCAACATTAAGCCCACCTGTAAAGCCAATTTTCCCGTCAATAACAATCATTTTACGATGGTTCCGCAGGTTCGCTGTACGCGCAATCCAAATTGAACGCACGGGATCATATGCATAAATCGATGCCCCCGCTTCTCTTAGCGGTTCCAAAAATTCGTCTTTTAAGTGTGCCGATCCCATGCCATCAAACATAAAACGAACCGTCACACCGGCCTTCGCTTTCTCAATCAAGATATCTCGTATTTCTGTTGAAATTTTATCTTGCCGATAAATATAATATTGCATGTGGATATGATCCTCTGCTTCGCGCAAGGCCGCTAAAATAGCTGGAAATGTTTTCGAACCATTCGTTAAAATCTTGACTTTATTCCCATTCATCGGCCGAATATCGGTTAATGCATAGAGGCTTTTTGAAAGCTCCGGCAACTCTTTTTCCGATTGGTGGATGGGCAAATTATGTATCGTCTCAATAAGTTTCTCTCTTTCTTTGATTTGATTTGCCGAAAAGATACGATTTTGTGGGTTTCTACCGAAGAATAAATAGAGTACAACACCTAATATTGGTAACACGAACACAGCAGCCAACCAAGCAATTTTGGATGTAGTATTGCGCTGATCCAAAAGAAGTAGGCGCAAAGCGATGCAAACAGCCGTGATTTCTCCGATAATAGTTAGAATGGTTAGAATAAACCCCGACCAAGTATATAAAAACCAACCTACAAACGCAAATAAAACTAAAATAACGATAAACTGAATTAATTTTGGCATATCATGGCTCCCTTGTATAGTATATTTATAGTCAACTATTTGTTCTTTGAAAACGAAAAAAACAAACGTTGTTTAAAGAATAGTGAATGAAAATGAATCACCACGCGCTTTACAACATCCCCTGTTAAAAAGGAAAAGTATACAGCGCTGCAGTACTTGACACGAGCATTCCAGGTATCGGTAAAATCTACGCCGCGGGCTTCGTTTCGTGTGGCCTCTTTTATTAGATCTACTCTTTCTTCACACTAGACTTACTACCACTAGATTTTATACCACTAGACTTTTAATATTTCTGCTTTCATTATACATCGAATGTCTGCGTTTGTCCTCTTCTATCAAAAACGGCCGCGCCTAGTTCTACCGAGCGCGACACATTTTATTAATATTTCCAAAGCTTGAATTTCCCAGCATCGTGCAAGTCTTTGATAATAACCGTCACAATTGGTGCCATGATGAGCCCGATAATGCCGAACAGTTGGAGCCCGATGTAAAGTGTAAATAGAGCCACAACTGGATTTAAGCCTAGTTTTGTACCGAGGATTTTTGGCTCGATAATATTTCGAATGACAGTAATCACGCCGTACAGGATAAGTAGTTCAATCCCAAAAGCAAAATTGCCGTTGATCATGGTGATCAGGACCCACGGAATCATGATGCCGCCAGTACCAAATACCGGGATCATATCAAAAACAGAAATCCCAAGCGCAATCCAAATCGCATTTGGCACACCGAGAATGGTAAGTCCGATAAACAGCTCCACACAAGTAATTCCCGCGATAATAAGATAAGCTTTTACGTACTCGACCGTCGTAGTTTTGAAATGCTTATGCACATTTTGCACCGTTTCATTCACGCGATCTGGCAACTGCTTACGCATAAACTCCCCAACCTTATCAAAATCCCACACAATGAAAAAGGAAAATAACATGCTGAAGGAAAAGAAGATAAAAATACTTGGCAAAGAAAGCGTTACAGAACCGACCCAGCTCGCGATACTTCCCGAAAGCGAAAGCGCAAATCGCCCAATTTTGGCGATGACAGCATGGAACACATCCGTATACTGTTTCAAAAGATCAGGCGCAATATTCTCAATCCAGTCGGCACCCCAATCTTCAATTTTTTGCAATGCCGGTAAAACATCATTTTGATAATGACCTGGAATACTGCTAATCGAGCTACCGAGTAACTTGAACAACTCGAGCAATCCAAGAAAAAGCAGTCCACTGAGGATCGTGTAGAAAAGTAACATCACGATAAGTCCCCAAGCCTTGCGATTCCGCCATTTTGTTTTCCGGGCGAGTAACCTTGTCAGCGGCATACACATCCAAGCCAGCCCAAACCCGATCAAAAACGGATAAGTAAGCGGCAAAACATACTTTATAAACAGAAAAATAATAACAACAATACTAGCAATATACAAAAAGCGAATCAAAAACCGTTTCTGCTTCTCTAAATCCGGTTTCTGAGCGCTCTCCCGTTCCTCATCCAAAAGCACCCCTCCGTTCTATTCCAATACTATGAGCCAATATGTACTCCAAACTTCATCGGAAGCGAGAAAGCATCAGTTCCTGGGCAAAAGCGAGCACCGAAGCGGCACGTACGGGTTGTACATGAGCATCGGAGCACAGCTTTTCACGACAGAAATGAGGCCTTCTCGCCCCGGTGAAAGATTAGAAGAAGTCGTGCATCATCGCTTTAATTTCTCCCACCGATTTGTCCATGTCTTGTTGTTCCTTGTCATTTAGCGGCATTTCAATAATAAACTTGATTCCTTCACGATTTATAACGGCCGTTGAACCAATATAAATATCGCGATGACCGTACTCACCTTCTAAATAAACCGAAAGTGGCAAAATCGCATTTTCATCATTAAAAATCGCTTTTGTGATCCGAGCAAGCGAAATCGCAATACCGTAGTAGGTAGAACCTTTGTACTCGATGATTTCATAAGCTGCGTCACGAACGCGATGGAATAGCTCATCAAGCACTGTATCCGTGATTTCGGGATGATCTCGCATCCATTCTTTGATCTGTAAGCCACCAATATTCGCGTGTGACCAGACCGGAAACTGACTGTCGCCATGCTCGCCTAGCGTGTAAGCCTGTACGTCACGGGCGTCAACGCCAACGAGTTCTGCCAGTGCTTGTTGGAATCTCGCGCTATCAAGCGATGTTCCAGAACCAACGACACGGTTCTTTGGCAATCCTGAGTATTTCCAAACGGCATACGTCAAAACATCTACCGGATTGCTTGCTACGAGGAAAATACCATCAAAACCGCTGGCCATCACGCTATCCACAATGGCTTTTGTGATTTTCAAATTTTTGCTGATCAAATCGAGCCTAGTTTCACCAGGTGCTTGCGCTGCGCCTGCTGTGATAACAACGAGATCTGCATCGGTACAATCGTCATAACTCGCCACATAGATCCGTTTTGGCGAAGTGTAAGCTAGGCCGTGCGACAAATCCAACGCGTCACCTGTTTTTTTACCTACATTTAAGTCGATAATACCGATTTCACGTGCGATATTTTGCGAAGTCAGTGCGAAGGCATAGCTTGCTCCAACATCTCCCGCTCCTACTAAAATCACTTTTTGTTTGTCTTTACGCATATTTCTCGTCTCCTTTTTGTTTGCGATTTTTAACCGCTTTTTGAATTTCTACAAAAATTAATGGAAAAACTGATAAACCAAATGCTAACAACCAATGTGTCAAGCTAAGCGGTACCAGGTAAAACATGTTTGCAACTGGTGGAATCAGCACCATCAGTAAAATAATGACCATCGATAGCATCGCGCTAAAGAATAGCGGTTTGTTCGATAAAAAGCCGATTTTGAAAATGGACTCATCGCTACGAACATTAAAAATATGCGACACGGACGACCAGGCTAAAATAACGAACGCCATTGTCATCCCAACGTCTGCACTTGCGCCAATGGTAGCATTGATATCAACAAATCTACCGACATAAAATCCGACCAAGGTCACCACGGTAAACACAACGGCTTGCGTCGCTACTTTTGCACCTAAACCATTCGCAAAAATGCCACTATTTTTCTTCATCGGCGGACGATCCATCACATTCGCGTCTGCTTTTTCACGACTCAAACAAAAACCAGGAATCCCATCTGCAACAACGTTAATGAGCAGTAACTGTACTGCCACAACTGGTGCTCCCCAGCCAAGCGTAATCGCGATAAACATGATAAAAATCTGCGAGAAGTTTGTGCTGAGCAAGAAATAAATCGTTTTGCGAATGTTTTCGTACGCCGTCCGACCTTCTGACACCGCATCTACAATGGTCGCGAAATTATCATCCGTGATCACCATATCTGCTGCATTTTTTGATACGTCTGTTCCGGTAATTCCCATCGCAGCTCCAACATCCGCCGCTTTCAAAGCAGGTGCATCATTGACGCCATCTCCGGTCATCGTTACTACTTCGCCATTTTTTTGCCAAGCTTGGACGATCCGAATTTTATCCTCAGGGCTCACTCGGGCATAAACCGCGTAGTCGCGAACTGTGCGTTCCAATTCTTCCTGTGACATCTCCGCAAGCTCCACGCCAGTAATCGATTTATCTCCTTCTTCCAAAATGCCAATCTCACGAGCAATTGCAGAAGCGGTCACAATATGGTCTCCCGTAATCATGACTGTTTTTATTCCCGCCTTCTTCGCCTCCAAAACCGCACGCTTACTCTCAGGTCTTGGCGGATCGATCATGCCTACCATCCCTGCAAACGTCAGATCATGTTCCAGCGCCTCTGCAGTTAAATCTACCGGCATCTCCGTATAACGTTTATAAGCCACCGCAATGACCCGCAACGCTTTTTCCGCAAATTGATCATGGATTTCACGCGCTTGCTCTAACAACTCCTCCGAAAAAGAAACCGGAATCCTATCAAAAGCGCCTTTTGTAATCGCTAAGAAACCGTCCTCCACTTCATGAATAGTCGTCATCAACTTGCGCTCCGAATCAAATGGTAATTCAAATACACGAGGCGATTTCTGTTCCAATTCCTTTTTCGTCAAGCCTTTCTCACCTAGCAACCTGATAATAGAAGATTCCGTCGGGTCACCAATGATATTCTCGACGCCCTCCGTCACTTCAATCGTTGCATTATTTGATAAGCTCAGCATTTCCAACAGCGTATCTTCTTGCGCGCTAAATGTTTCCTCCACTTTTTTCGGCGTCACACCGACCGACCAGATTTGCTGAATGCGCATCTTGTTCTGCGTCAACGTCCCCGTCTTATCCGAACAGATAACCGACGTGTTTCCAATCGTTTCCACAGCTGGAATCCGTCTAATAATCGTATTTTTCTTCACCATATTCTGCACGCCGTAAGCCAGTGTAATCGTCACGATCACCGGCAATGTCTCCGGAACCGCAGCAACCGCAAGCGATACCGCGATCATCAACATCTCAATCATCGTTTCACCGTGCCATAAGCCGATTCCAAAAACAAGAACACCAGCAACGAGCGCAACAATACTCAGACGCTTCGCAAGCTCCTTCAAGCGTTTTTGCAGCGGTGTTTCCGTTTTCTTCGTCGCATTAATCAGGCTCGCAATTTTCCCCATCTCGGTCTGCATCCCGGTTTCCACAACAATCGCACGCGCGCGTCCTCCCGTGACTAAGCATCCCGAAAACAGCATATTAAAGCGATCTCCAAGCGGTGATGCCTCCGTCACAATCGCGTTTGCATCCTTTTCCACCGGTAAGCTCTCACCCGTAAGCGCTGACTCCTCGACTTGCAAACTACTGCTATCAATGATTCGCGCATCCGCCGGAATCATGTCCCCCGCACCAAGCTCAATCAGATCTCCCGGTACAAGTTGCGTCGCGTCAATCTCCTGCTTCACACCATCACGAATCACCAGCGTCATGTGCGCATTCATGTTCTGCAAAGCCTCAAGCGCCCGTTCTGCGTTATTCTCCTGATAAATCCCTAACACCATGTTCAGCACAACAATCGCCAAAATCACAATTACTTTCGGATATCCGTATCCTGTCGTTACTGCCAGATACAGAGAAATTGCCGCTGCTACAAGTAAAATAATCGTCGTGATCTCTAGTAAATGATGCCCAATTTTAGCAAGTAATGTTTCCTTTTGGCCTTCCTCGAACTTATTTGCTCCCTGTTCAATTTTTTTCCTCGTTGCAGCACCTGTCGTTAACCCTTTGCTCTCATTCGAATTAAGCGCCGTAAAAATATCCTGTATTGCTTTTTCCATCCATTTCATCCTGATTACCTCCACACTATGTTTCTCCATACGTGATTCCCTACCAAAATAATTGCGCTATTAAAGTAATCTTACAATTCGTGTCTTGATGGTTTATGTAACAATCATACAGCTATTCTATACTATTCCCGAAAAAAAAAACTACAACCCCTCCAATAACTATTTCTGATCAAAAGTAGCATCATTTCAAAATTTACGAGTGGTTCTAGTCTTTATTATGTTATTTACGATGTTGTTTTTAGAATGTCAATGTGTGATCAACGACTAATTGCAAATAGTGAGAAAAGTGCGACTGTATATGACACTTTACAATTCCCTTCGCTAGCTTCTCTCTCTATTACTTCCATTTCTAATAATACCATAAAAAGGCCTCCAACCGTACCACATTGATTTCCTTTTTCAGCCCAAAGTTGTGCGCCGCATAGATTCATTCATGACAATTTTATTTCGTGATAACAAAAAAAGGAACCCCTATGAAACGAGTTCCTTTTCTCTCAACCTGAGAAATGTATTATAAAGAAAAATAATTACTAAGCACTTTTGCAGCGTCTGCGATCAATTGATCGTTGTATTCATCGTCTTTGCCCGCTTTTTTGGAATAGATAATCCATACTAATGGTCTCGTATCCTTTTCCTTAGGATAGATGACCGCAATATCATTCCTAGTACCATATGATCCAGCACCAGTTTTATCTCCAACAGCGTAACCTTCTGGAACGCCAGCTCGGATTAATTTATCTCCAGTCGTATTATCAATCAACGTTTGCTTGAAATAATCCAATCGATCAGAAGCCATATTTCCTTTTGTTACAAGGAATGATAGGACTTTCGCCATCGCTTCTGGCGTGGTTGTATCACGCTTATCTCCAGGCACAGCTTCATTTAATTCTGGTTCAAATCGATCTGCCTGTGTTGTTTTATCACCAATTTTCGCGAGCTCTTTTTGATAGCCTTTAGGTCCATTCAATTGATGAAATAAGATATTTCCTGCTGTATTATCACTATACGTCATGGCCGCGTTAATAATTTCCTTAACCGTCATGCCACTTTCCACGTGTTTTTCTGTAACTGGTGAGTAATCAACTAGATCCTCTTTTGAGAAATAGACACGCTTATTTAGCTGTTCTGCTGTCAAATTTTTAAGTAGTAATCCTCCAGCAATCGCTTTGTATGTAGACACATACGCAAATCGTTCTTGTTCATTATAACTGATTTTCTGATTATCCTCTAAATTAACACCATAAACACCTAGCGTTGCATCATATTTCTTTTCTAGTTTTTCCAACTCGGCATTGGCCTCTGCCAACGCTTTTTCCTGCTTTGTTTCCTTTTTAGTTTTAGTAGCTGCCGCATCCTCATCTGCCATGCCGCATGCCGCCAAAGCCGTTACTGCAAAAAGAAACATCAATCCTAATAAACATTTTTTAAAAAACATTCTTTCAACCCCTCCTAATTATGTTGTACAAATACTACTCTACCGTACAATATTTAAAGAAAAGTATAGAAAACAGAAAGAAAATATTAAGTTTTCCGTCAATGTTAACAATCATACAAAATAACCACCGAAATAGATCATCTGATTTTCAGTGGTTATCCTCCTTGCTATACCTAATGGTTATAACTCTGCCTTAATACTCGAAACACGACCCGAGATAACAGGTAAATTCCCATTTTTAGTACGGATTGCATCGATCAGCTCTTTTTCCTGCTCGATATTTTTCAATTTAATATAATATCGTAACTCCATCAAACTCCCCATATTCGTCGTCCGCACTTGCTCCAGTGAGATTTCATATCCATAACGTTGCAATAAATCATCGAAAAGGTTCGCATAATCAATGTCCTCAGGAATCGAAATACGGAGACTTCGCTCAGCCACTTTACTTTTCGAGCCAAACCTAGTGCGCGTTAAGACAATCAAAACAACCGCAACAAAGGCAGAGAAGATGAGCGCATACATAAGATACCCCATTCCTGTTGCTAGGCCAATCCCCATCGACCAAAAAATACTGCTGATTTCGCGCGCACCACCTGCTACAGAGCGGAAACGAATCAAGCTGAATGCTCCCAGGACAGCGATACCTGTACCAACATTTCCATTAACGAGCATAATAACCGATTGCACCAAGATTGGCAAAATCGTTAACGTCACGATAAAACTTTGTGAATAGGTGTTGCGGTACATATGGACGCAAGCAACTAATATCCCTAAAAGAACCGAAGCCCCACTGTACATTATTATTTCCCATACATCTAAGTTCACCATTGAACTTTTCACTACATTTTCTAACATTATAAAACTCCTACTTTCTGATTCGTTAAATAGCGTCTATATACTTGTTCATATTTGGAAAATTTGGAAGGATAGAGGTCTAAATCGGAAAGTATTTTCACAAACCATAAAGGATAGGCATGCAATGATTTCACTTCCATTAATACATCTATTTCTGGTGCCACAAGTTCCCCATCGTGACCATTTGCCAACTGGAGATCGTCGTTGCGCCACCTTATTTTCGCATCGAATGTTACTCTAAACTCGTCCTCTTTATACGCACTAAAGGCTCTTCTATCATACGAAATGATAACTTTAGGCGCGATTATGTCTTTCTTCTTTAGCCAAAAAATTTCGTTACTGATTTGTTGATTTAATCTGTCATCAAATTGCTGTGCTTCATCGCTTCTCATATACGCGTCTACTTGACTCAAACGCATCGAAATTCGCCGTTTATAGACAATCCCTTTTAATTTTTTCTTAATTTCTAAATAAACCATCTGATCATTACTCGGAACCCCGTAAGTTCGAACTCGGAACTTCTCCTTGAATGTAGGTTTTTCACTAGATCGCTTAATTAAATCATAGTTGTTTGTGTCATAATAAAGCGAGCAAATCGTGTGTAAGCCGTACTTATCTTCTTTCATATGCTCAGAAATTCTGTCTAACAGCAAAGTGTATTTCTCCTCACTCAAGATATACTTCTTTTCTTTCCGTTCAAAAATCTGCATTACTACTCACCTTTCTAAAATATGTTTATATAAACCAGAAGCGTAACGCGAAAATAGGCTACGCTTCCCGGCTGGTATTCTAAACTCTATTTCTTTATCAATTAATGCAAAGATCCTGATACTTCAAAACCGACCATTTCTTTTAAGACCTGTATATCCAAGATTGTAATTGGTTTCGGCGTTAATTTAACGAGCCCTTCTTCTTCAAACTTGGACAGTATCGTCGTTGCATACTCGCGCGTGATTTGGCAATAGCTAGCTAAATGGTGTTGACAGATTTCTTTTGGTAAATGTCCTTCCGATTTGCCTAGCTTTTTAGATTCTAAGTGCAACAAGGACGCTGCTACTTTTGCTTTCGCTGGTAAAAGATTGAACTTGCCATAATAGTTCACGGATTGTGTTAGATTTTCAATGATTTTTAGTAGAATCGAGGTCCCCCAACCTGATTCATCGATTACATTTAAAACGAAGTACGGATCAATGAAATATGCCGTCGTTTCAGAAATCGTTTCTAATTCAAACTGATTGCTTCCCCTTGATAATAATGATGCAAAACCGATAAATTCGCCATCTCCAGAGAATGAGATTGTTGTCTCCTTCGTGTTATGGCTTGCCACAACTTTGGTCAGACCTTTTTCTATATAGATGAAAGAACGATTATCTGTCACCGTGGCATCGATAACTGTTTTAGCTGGTAATACTTTTTTCTTGGAATATTTATCAAATGATTTATTGGAAAACAGCAGTATTTCCAGAAAGTTCTCGTCGATTTCAACACCAAATGTTTGTAGCATAATGAATGCCTCCTTTAATTTTCACATAACTTTTTGAGCTTGTTGCTGTAGCAATAGTATCTCTTAAAACCATTAAATCTTCTTTCAAACTTACTTGATCGGTCCTTCTTTGGCGCGGTCGCCAGCAACAACAGCATATCTTATGCCACCCTAGGCCTGGCCTTTAATAGTCATCGTAACATTTTTTTGAGCATTTCTAAAATCGCGATTTCCTCTTCAGAACTGATACGAATAACGGTATTTACTGCTTTTTCAGATACTAGCCGATTGGTCTCTACCACATCCTCAACATAAACATAATCCCGCGTATAGCCATTTGGCATATCTGCATACATCGTTTACACAGACGGTTTATCCACTAAAATATTATTTATAAAAATTAGAACAACACCGCATTCTCCATTAGGGATTTGGCGTAACATAGTACTCTATATTCAAAACCGTGCGTGCTCGCGTAAAAATTCAAGTATTTTGTGATGGCATAAGGGGAAATCAGTTGAGGGGTGTCGCTTTCTTTGACTTTTCAGTGCCTTCAATGATTTTACTTAGGCGCAAGTCAGAGGGGGGTGTGGATAAATTTTTGATTGGAGCAAATGAAACTTGTATCGTCTGTTTGATGAAGATAAAGTGGCTAAAAATGATGCACTACGAATCACAGATCTCTTGCGAACACAGCATTTACGATATCGCTCGTTAAAAGCAACATATGTGATGCTACAATGCGTACTCCCCTTTTTTCCAAAAGCTGATCAACTCTACTTCAGATTCGCAAGCCAACAACCCTGCTATAACAATATATTGGCTTGGCGTTTTTTAATGTTATCCCTTTTTTATAGCCCTATTGCAAAATTAAAGCATATACGCGTCATCATTTAATCGAATCAACTCTGGAAATCCAAAGGGGCGTGATTCGTTGATGTCTCGAATCGTTCGATAAATCAAGTTGGTATGCTCCGTAACGAGTGGACTATGGCTTTTCCGGTACGAATTGATAATCACTTTTACGCGGACATCTTGTTCTTGTAAATAGTCTTTTAATGCCATTAACTCCGCAAATTGCATATCGTTTTTCCCTGTATATAAATGGAATGTTGTATTTTTTATCGCATCGGATTGGTAATTTTTTGAGTTAAAGAAAAATGTGTCTATTTCACCTTCCAGTGCGGTATTGCCCCGATAAAATGCCTCTTTTTCTGTCGGATGATATCGGTCAATAAAACTACTTACTTTCACTTGCGGAACAAGTGCAAAAACATCGGTAATGTAACGATTCAAAACACCATATACCAAGGCTCCTGTTCCGCCTTTACTACTCCCAAACGCAATCACTTTTTCATACCCGTGCTTAGTAATGAATTGCTCTAACTCCTCATTTAACTCATTGTAAATCGCCTTGCCACCGTCGAACAAATACCACCCATAACTATCTGAAAAGCAATCTTGAACGAATAGATAATCGCTCTCTTTATAGTCCATACAAAAATTCATCCAGTTGTATCGTTCATGCAGCTTTTTGATTTTCGCATGATTTGCAGTACCATTTAAGACGCTTGGTACCTCGTCTAAAACTTTCTTACTGACTGATTGGAAAACAAGGATCAGATGTTTACTCCCATTCTTCAAATGTCTACCATGTAACATAATTTCACCTTTTCCATTATCATTTTAGAAATCCACCGCGACGGTAATGCGGATTTTTCCTGAGTTTTTTGTGATTGTTTCTTTGTTTCGCTTGATGAATACTTTAACAAAATAACTGCCACCATCCTCAGCTGTGTAGCGATATTGAGGACTTTTTTGGTATTTTGTTTTATGCAATGCTTCTTGTTCTCCAATTTTATAGAAGTAATAAGCAAATTCAATGCTCGGGTCTTTCATTAAATAATCGGGTAACACACATTCCGCGAGTATTTTGTTGTCATTTTGCCAAGCGATGATTTCCTCGCAAGTCAATTGATTCGTGCGCTCACACAATTCGCTTTTCAAGAAGTCTGGGAAACCTGCTACGCCTAGATTACGGCGGCGACAAACCGTGCTCAACACTTGTTTATCCTTCAAGACATCTAATAGATATTTCGTCTCATCTTCATAATTCTTTGAGCTAGATCCGCTGTAGAAGTAGATCTGGGGACGATTGAAGTCCTCGATGTGCAGTTGTGCGAATTGATGATCGACACGTTGATTTCCTTTCAGAGATGCTTTGACCACATTCTGATGAAAAACATAGTGGTTTTTCAAACTTTTTGGGTCGCCCGCAATCGTGTGGTTGTAATGGAATCGCATAGCAAAATAAATCGCTACCGTTCCACTTTCGCCATATCCAGTAATAATGATATTTTTGCGATTCACTTTCAGTTTTTTAGCGACAGATTCCACAAGTTCATTCGTCACTTTTTCATATTGTGCCAGCGTGATTTTGTTATTCTCTTTGGCAGGCGGCATTAGAAACAGTCGGTGATGGATATCCGTATTACTCGCTTCGCCTAAATAGTCAAACGGTTTGTCTGCATTGTCAAGCTCCGCAAAACAAACAAGAAGGTACTCACTAGCCGGGCTCGATTTAGCAATATGATATTGTACTGGTGTTTTTCCCGTCACTACTTCCATCTCAAAGCTTGTTGCTCGCTCCATATAAGAAAGCCTCCTTTATCGTTTTTTCTATTTTTTTGCAGATGATTAGTTTATCAAAATTGGCTTGTGGATACAGGCGTAGTTCTGCTTGTTTTTCAGGTGTTCGCTTATACGCTCGAATGTAGTCCGCGATCTCTGTTGTCGTCTCAAAAATATTTTCCTCTGGATAAATCGTTTCGGCTCCTGACCAGTGTAAAACACACGGCACGCTTCCTGACGCCATTCCCTCCATCGGTGCTAAATGAAAACTTTCAAAATCACTCGTTGATAACATGAAACCAATCTTGCGCATCCACTCGGGAACATCATCCCCATGTTCGTCAAAAATGACGGCATCTTTCCACGGTGCATCTTCTATACGTTTGAAAACAGCATCGTAATATGCTTTTTCGTCTTCGCGCTGCATGAGCCACGGCAAATCTTGTGGCATCCTGCTTTTCACATAAAGACGGTAACGATTATCTTTTTGCCATAGCTTTTCTAAAATGTCTAGTGTTAAATCCAGACGCTTTCGACTTGGTAAAATACCACAAACACCGATGTTATAACGGCTATCGATTGTTTTCTTACGGCGATATTGCGCGGTATCAATCATATTGTAAATCATTGTCATCTTTTCCCGTGGAATTCCGCAAACCCGGTGAAATTCTTCAAATATATACGGTGAAATGGCGATAAATTGGTCGATATTTTCAATCGTGTAGTTGGCTGGGTGTGGCGTTTCGCGTTCTTGCAAGTGCATCCGGACAATAAGTTTTTGATGCGGTTTTTTATGCTTCGAATACCAAACCGCGTTGCCTAGACCCCATTCGCAAAAAATAACATCCGCCCATTCTAGTAGTTTTTGACTCGTTTTTTCGTCGTGGGTCGCATGTCCTTGCCACGTATCAATCTTCACTTCTAACTGAGGGTCAGCTTCAGATGCAGCAATAGCCATCGTCAAGAATTTCAAATCATGACCTGCAAAAACAACTCGAATCTTATCCTTTTGGTAGCTCCATAAAAAAGAACTTAAACGCTTATAAGCTGCTTCCATCGTGAAATATTTGCTGGCTTCATATGTCATGCGTGCTGCTCGCTCGTATAATTTACTATCTGTCAAACTCTGTGTTGCTTTTTCGATAAATTCCTCTTTTGTCATCACGAATAGTGGATAATCTTTGCCTAGTAAATCTTCATGCATCTTTGTACGACGCAATAAGACTGGTTTCCCGTTACGCCCATATTCCAATAACTTCGTCGATAGCTCCACTGATTCATCGTTATCGATTGCTTCACTGCGCCAGCTAATACCAACGTCTCCGTCTTCAATAAATTGTTGGCTGGCCGAACGTGACATGGCTCCCTGCCAATCAATCATCGGTTCTTCCGTAAATTGTTGCATAATCTGCTCTTTTTTCGCTGCTAGTTCTCCTTGAAATTTATCTCCAGCAATGCCGATCATCATATTCTTATCTAGTTTCGGTGCTAGTTCTAATAGTTCTTCTGTATACCAATCTGCGGCAAACTTTCCTGTATAAATTAAACGATCATTTTGATTTCGGAAGCTTGGTTCTGCCGTCATATTCGGTACCATCGGGAATAAAATCTGAATTTTTGCCCCATCCACATTCATGAGTCGCATAAAGGCTTGCTTCATTGGCTCAGTTTGCATAAAAAGGTTTGGAAAACGTCGATATACTTCGCTCAACTCCGACCGTTCTTTTCGTGATGACTCGGTGAGTGTATGATGAAAATCAGTAATATAAGGTACCGTTTTTCCCGCTAATTTAGATTCTTGCAATAGCTGGCGTACTAAATCGAACCCGCGAACAATAATAAGGTTGTATTTATTTTTGGCATCCAGTTCCTTCATCACGCGCACTGCTTCTGCCACATTCATCCGGTTTCCATTCGCAAATGTTCGCTTCTCCAAGTCTTCATAAGGCTGAATCATCTTCACATTAGAGTATTCCGCCATTTCTTCGGTTAATCGAGTGTTTTTGATACGTGCTTTTAGCAGAATATCGGTTTGAATATCAGGACTCGTAGCGAGCATTCCCGCCATGGAAGTAAGCCATACCGCCGAGCCATCCATAATATTCAAATCCACATCCCCATACACTAACACTTTTAAAGTTCTCAACACTATTCCTCCTAGATCTCGATCTGTTGTCGGTCTTCCAATTTTATTTTTTGACTATTTTCGATAAAATTATAGGTGTCCGCACTGAATAATCGCGCGCCTTGTTTCAAATACGGTGCAAGCGAGGCGTTTTCCTCCATCTCTTGCAATAATTTCGGTAACTTTTTACCAAAATGCCAATTGGCAGCGACGAGACTACTCTGGAAATGGAGATCTGTCACAAATTCATACCGCGCCTTACTTTTGCCAATGAAATCAGCTTCACTGTAAAGTCCTGCATGCACCAAGTCCTCCAGATAATACTTCCCATAAAAATGACTATCTGAGAAATAGGCGAAATAATCCGTATCGATAACCTCTGTTATCTTGTCATAATGCGACATATAACTATGCACAAATACGCTGATATCTGCTGTATTGTACTGATTCATTAACTGGATTGCTTCGTCAAACATCGTTACAAAAACGACTAACTTTTTCCCTTGATAGGTTTGAGCTTGATACTGCTTCAAAATGTTTAAAAAAGCTCGTTTGGAACGCGCAACCGCCATCACCGTCACATTTTTTGTAAACTTCGGCACAGCCAGTTGTAAATCGCCTAACATACTTGCCAAACGGTGTTGATACGTATGCTCTCGATATACCGCGCGAATCCCAGCTAAAGATTTTTGATCATATATCTGGTCATCTTTCGTAATGGCTTGCATTTGTTGATGTAATTTATCTGTGTCCTCTGAAATCATGACGACATCGCCAAAGAGGCGGCGAATCCCTTTCGAATAACTGCTTAACACTGGTGTACCAGACGCCAGCCCTTCAAACACACGGCGGGAAAACATCGTCGGTGAGTACTTAATACTGTTGATATTGATCATATATTTGTAGCCTTTATATGCTAATTCCATCTCGCTGTAAGGCAAACTTCCAAGAACGGCTGGCTGATAACGTTCGGGAAATTCGAACATCGCCTTATCCTTTAACGGCTTGCCATGGTTACGATCGTAAATCGCCAATCCATAATCAAGCGCTACATCAAGCACATCCTCCATGTCCTTACGTCGCTCCTCATGGCGATTACCATAATAAGAACCCGCAAAACACATCTTATCCACCCGCGGCTCAGCCAAAGCAATCGGATTATGCATCGAAGGCTGTACGGCAAAGCTTTGCGCAAACACATTCGTATGCCCAGCACGTTCCTGGTATTTCGGAATCATATCGGCATCTGTCGTGTAAATATAGTCAAATCGTTCCGCTGTATCAATAAATTTATCAAAATGAATCGGGTCTTCTTTATTCCAAAACACAGTCGGAATTCCTTGCTCCTTACACCAATCTAGCAATTCAAAAAGTTCAGCTTTCGACTGGTTATTATAAGTGGCAATCTTAAACTCCCACGCGCCGTAGTTCCCTTTCCATGCCGACTCCACAAATAGAAAATGCGGGCGGTTTTCAGTCAGTACATCGCGCCAATCTGTTGGTGTAATTGGTAAAAGTTGCACTTCTTTTTCATAACAAGTCCGTGTGAATTCATCAAAAATACAGGCCACTTGTAGATCTTTCAAACGCTTAATTGCCGGTGCATGGCTCATTACTCCATGGCTCGCTGTTCGCTTGCTTACCTCGCTTGCCACTACACGTTCTAACTGTATTCGTTTTACTATTGTCACGCCTGCATGTGTCACTTTTAAGGCTAATCGTACTTGTGTTGTTTCTTCTGACAAGATAATTTTAACTTCTTTATTCGGATCATAAAATGTAACATTACATTTTTCAGAATGGTTATATTCAATCAATGCCAATTTCGCGGAAACATTTCCCATCATTTCTGCTTCAAAATGAAGTTCTAGTGTTTCTTTGGGTAACACAGGGATACCATGTTCTGGCTCGCGTGTGAAGACATTGTTATTTTCAAGAAAGGTAAGGTAATCGTAGCCAGCATCCGAACTTGATATATAGAGATGTCCGCTTTGCTCGTAGGTTACTAATTTCTGGCTTGGGCTATGCCAATTTTCGATTGCGTTTAATTGCTTCACGTCGACAATATTCGGATTCGTATCATCCAATATTTCCTTTTGTACAGCTTCTATTTCTTCGTACAGCTCATTAATGTCGATCATTGGTTCTCTCCTTTAAGCTTTGTTTTCTTATTCATAGCCCAATACTTTCGTGATATTTTTACAAGTTTTGAATCGTTCAAACGCTCATAACGGTCATTCATTTGCTCTAATTTCCGTTTCGAAACGGCACACTTTTCTTTCAATTCTCGTACTTCTTTTTGCCGTTCCGTCAGTTCGATATTTAAGGCTGCGAGCGCCGATTTCTGCTGTCCTAACAAATCATAGATGGTTTTCTTAAACGTCGTGCTCTCTATTTGATTTTTTTGAATGACCTGCTCTTGCTCAGTGATTTTTTCCTTCAATTGTTTTATTTGTTGCTCTGCATTCGTCATTGCTTTAACTCCTCATTGCTATTTTTTCGTATATGGCTAGAAAAATCGGCTTTTCTTGCTCCCAATTAAAAATTTCACGTGCTTGCAAACAATTTTGATGCATATTTTGTCTTTTTTCTGGCTGATTCACGAGCTCATTGACAGCATTGGCAATCGCTGCTGGATCGTGTGAATCGACCGTTAGCCCAACTTCATATCCTTTGACAACGCGGCTTATTTCGGGGAAATCACAAGCGATTACTGGAACACCACTCATGATATATTCAAATAACTTATTAGATGAGGCTGAGTAGTGATTGAAACATGTATTGTTGAGTAATTGGAATCCTATATATGCGGCTCTAGTATGGTTTGGTAATACTTCTAACGCGACTTTCTCCATAAATTTCACGCGGGTTTCCAAATTTCGTTCTGCTACCATTTTTTCTAGTTCAGGCTTAATGCGTCCATCTCCGATCAAAACAATTGTTCCTGTTGTGATGTGTGGCGCGGCTTCGATTAATCGATCTAAGCCTCGTCCTGACTGGATTCCGCCTTGGTATAGTAAAATTGGTTCTTGAGGTGGAATTCCTAATTGCTGATGTAGATCCACCGATACGGTTTCATCATAATTCTGCTTAAATGGATAATTATGCACAACCTCTGGATAAAAACCGTAGCGCTCTTTCACATATGCTGCGCGCGTATCGTTTTCATGGATACAAACATCGACAAATCGTAGTAAAAAGCGTTCCATGATACCGTATAAAGGGCTATCATATCCTGTTCTACTCGTCTGAACCTCATGCGAGTCATAAATGAGCTTGCTACGTCCCAACCATTTGGCACATATTACGGCTTGCAGTAACGTATTCAAGTCATTCGCGTGATACACGTCATATCGCTTACGAAAACCTGCACGTATCATCCGTAAAAAAACAACACTTCGAAACATTAATGTGCGCATCGGTTTTGTAAGGGGGAGAATACTGATTAAGAGGAGGATGAAGAGGGGGGGCCAATAAAAACACGCAATCCCGTAGGTCAGTGCGATCAACCCAAGTAAATACTTTCTATTTTTAAGCCAGCCAACGACCGGACTAAATGGGAACTTTCGAGACATCCGATGAATGTGAAAATTCGCATGACGCTGTTCTGTTTCTGGTAATCCTGCTTGGTGCACTGCGATTAAATCAACGTGATATCCAGCCTCGCTAAGCGCTGTGCATTCTCGTAAAACGCGTGCATCGTTAGTGAAATAGTTCCATACAAACATGCCTACTTTATTTGCCACAATCGATGATGCCCTCCATTTTCTTAAAATTTTGTTGCCAGCGATGATGCTGATACGCGTATTGATATCCATTACAGCCAATTCTCTGCGCCATTTCTGGATTTTCGACGAGCTCTTTTACTTTTTGATACATCTCATCGATTTGATTATGTTGGAATGTGTATCCACAGTTCGCTTTTTCAATAACACAGCTGCTATATCCCGACACGTTTCCAATGATTGGTACACCCATTCCCATGTAATCGATAATTTTTCCTGGTATCACTTTTTCAAAAATAGGGTGATCTACGAGCGTAACATAGGCAACATCTGCTTTACCGATTTCTTGTAAAACTTGTGAGCGCTTCTGTGGTGGTAAAATTGTGACGTTTGTCAATTGATATTGCTGTAATCGTTGCTTTATTTCTTGGAGTTTGAATCCGTAGCCGATAATCTTAAATGTTATTGCCTCGTTTGCTTTAAATCGTGCTGCTAGTTCAAAAAAACCATCCATCTCTTGCGCTAAGCCAACATTTCCGGTATAGATAATTGTTTTAGTTTCCTTATCATTTACTCGATTTTGAGTAGCGCTACACTCGAACTCTGCTTCTGTTAACGAATTCGGAATAAAGTGTATTTTTTGTTTCGAGATACCTTTGGCTATAATGTAATCTACAAATCCTTCGCTATTGACAACAATCTCATCAGCCTGGTGATAGATCTTATTTTCTAGCCAGTAAGCAAAGCGGAGAAAGAACCGATTATTCCAACGCTTGACACCTATCAAGGTTTCAGGCCACAAGTCTCTTACCTCGACGATTAACCTGGCCTTCAAAAAGCGCTTGGCAAAAAGCCCCGCAACACCCACTGAAATCGGCGGTGTTGAAATATATACAGTATCTGTATCCTTTCCTTGTCCCACAATCGCTCGAATGAATTGGAGCATTACTTCTAGGTAGAACAGGAAACGTTTTAAAATGTTGTTGGCATATTTTTTCGTGCGCGGCTTTACTCGAATGACACGCGTTTCATCCAAAGCTTCTTCCCAAAAATCATCTTGCTTATATAAATTTTGATTTGGGTACCGTGGATCCGTTGTGATAAGTGTCACTTGGTTGCGTTCAGACAATTTTTGAAATAGGAATTTTGTGCGGTTTGCAGCACTCCCAATCTCAGGATAAAAATTTTGTGAAATAATTAGGATTTTTTTCATATGGCTTCCCATTTCCGGCTAGATTTCACGCCTGTGCCATACATACTAAACACCGTATGGCCGGTACTTATTTCTAAGATCTTCTTGGCGCATCTTTCTATCCTCAATTTGATAACGAAAATATAAAACACACGATCCTTTTTTTATTTTCGTTAGTTTATTTCTTGTGACGAGCGAATGAAAGCATTGCTTAGAGACTGCTAAGGCTTCAATTGCTTCACTGGTTGACATAAAGTTGGCATCGAGTAGTTCTAACAGTTCCTTATTTTTCATTTCGACTCCTTATACGGAAAGAACCTTGGATTCGGCTGGATACTGAGAAATTTCTGAAATATTCCCCATGTGGGTATAGCTACTCGCAGCCGTTAATTCTTTTGCGATATTCTTCGTATCAAATACATTTTGTTGCTTCATGTTCGCAATATTATCAAGATTTAATGTCTTAAATTCTGAATGATCAGCTAATATCAATAATAAATCTGCATCAGCTGTTGCAATTTCACTATTTTTCTCAACAAAAGGAGCATCAACATGTGGATCATGTGCAACGACTTCATAACTTGTTTCGTTCATTAGCATCTCCCAGATTTCTTTTGCTGGGCTTTCACGAATATCGTCAATATCGCCTTTGTAAGTTAAGCCAAAAATAGCAATTTTCTTACCAGCTACGCGTTCCATCATCGTTTTCACTTGCTCTACGATATAACTTGGCATCGATGTGTTGATAGCGCGGGCTTGTTGAATAAGCGGGGAATAATCTGGAGAGGCTGCGGCAATAAAGTATGGGTCAACAGCTAGACAGTGACCACCAACTCCTGGGCCTGGGAAGTGCAAATTCACGCGAGGGTGTTTATTCGCCATGTCGATAACATCAAGTGCATTGATTCCTAAGTCAGCTGATATCTTGGCAAGTTCATTGGCAAGTGCGATATTAACATCACGATACGTATTTTCCATTAGTTTGGACATTTCTGCTGTAGATGCTTTTGCGGAAATCAATTCACCTTTTACAAAAACGCCATAGACCGCTTTTCCAGCTTCTGTACAAGCATCGGTTACACCACCGATAATGCGGTTGTTATAAATTAATTCGTGAATAATTTGACCCGGTAATACGCGTTCTGGGCAATGTACTAAGAAAATATCTTGTCCTACAGTGAAACCAGCTTGCTCGATTAGCGGTAAGATGTGGTCTTCCGTTGTGCGTGGGGCAATGGTCGATTCGATGATCACGGTATTGCCTTTTTTCAAATAAGGTAATGTAGAAACGACTGCGGATTTCACATAGGATAAGTCACATGATTTTAAAGCATCGTTATTGTTTGGTGTTGGTACTGAGATGATGAATGCGTCTGCTGCTTCTGCTTGCAAGCTAGCTCGGAAGTTTCCGGCTGCGATTGCACGGTCCAGTTCTTCTTGCAAACCTGGCTCTTCAATATGAATCGTTCCGTTGTTCAATGATTTAACTACTCGCTCACTCACATCCACGCCAACCACTTCTTGTCCGTGATTAGCAAACATAATAGACGTCGGTAAACCAATATATCCTAAACCTATAACTAAAATTTTCAAAATATAGCACTCCTAATTATCTATAGTTTTTTTGTCCATCGAGAAAAAGATTATTCTTTTTCTGGTATTGTGATTTCCCACTCTGCTTCGGCTTTATCTTTTGGTTGGTAGACTAATGTTGCTTTTTCTGTGCCTTTTGGTAAATTAAAATACGCTTTTCCAGTCAATGTTTTTCCTGCTGCTATTTCATCACCAAAATTACTTGCTTGTGGATCTACTTTTACTGTTTTGTCTTTGGCTGTTTTTAGCTTGAAATCGCCACCGCCAATTGCAAATGGTGTATTACTGTTGTTCTGAATGTTCATTTCAACTTGTAGAATGTCTTTTTTACCATCGCCACTCTCGGTTAGTTTTAAGTTTGCGATTTTCATGTCAATGTTGTCTACTGTTTTAGTAGTGGATACTTTATCTTTTGCTGTTTCCTCTGTTTTAGGTGTTTTATCAGTACTTGTATCAGGATTTCCGCAGGCTACTAGCGTCGTTGCTGTTAAAATTGTAAGACCAAAAATTGCTATTTTTTTTATCATCATTACCGTCCTTTTATAAAGCATGGCTGGGAGGGAACACTTTGTTCCCTCACCAACCTGCTTCTTGTTTGTTTTATTGTGTTACTGTAACTGTTTTTGTGTTAATTACTGTGTTTTTGTCATCGTAAGCGATAACTTTTACAGTGTCTGTATCAGCTGAAATCTTGTCTTTTGCATAATATTGGAATGTTCCGTCTGTTGCTACTGGTACATAAGCGAATACTGTTCCGTTCACTTCTAGACCAACTTTTTTCACAGCTCCAGTGTACGTTCCTGTTACGCGAGCATCACCGATTTTGTATGTTACTGGGAAAATGTCGCCTGTTACTGTTGCTGAACCATCTGTTACTGTTACTGTTTTTGTGTCTACAACGTCATTGTTTGCATTGTAGGCAATAACTTTCACTACGTCTGTTTTTGCTAGTACTTTATCTTTTGCATAGTAAGTGAATGTTCCGTCTGCTGCTACTCCAACTGATGAGTAAACTGTTCCATTTACTTCAAGTGCTACTTTTTTCACGCCGCCTGTATATGTTCCTGCTACGCGAAGGTCACCAACATTGTATGTTGTTGGGAAAACGTTACCTTGTAGAGCTGCTGAATCTGCAAGAGTTACTACTTTTGTATCAATTAACGTACCTGCTGAGTTGTATGCTAGTACTTTCACTACATCTGTTGTAGATAGAACTTTATCTTTTGCATAGTAAGTGAATGTTCCATCTGCTGCTACTGCTACGCCTGTATAGACTGTTCCATTTACTTCAAGCGCTACTTTCTTAACACCGCCTGTATATGTTCCTGCTACACGTAGATCAGCTCCGATAGTGAATTTCGCTGGTGTTACAGTTCCTTGTAATGCTGATGAATCTGTCAAATTAACTTTAACTGTTTGGATTAGATCCCCATTAGCATTGTAAGCCAATACTTTCACATCATCCGTTTTGCTTAGAACTTTATCTTTTGCATAGTAAGTGAATGTTCCATCTGCTGCTACTCCAACTGATGTGTAAACTGTTCCGTTCACAGATAGGGCTACTTTTTTCACGCCGCCTGTGTACGTTCCTGCTACACGTAGATCACTACCTACTACAAAGTTACTTGCTGTAATTGTTCCAGAAAGTGCTCCTGAATCTTGAATAACAACTTTCACTGTAGATGCGACTGTACCTGCTGAGTTATAACCAATGATTTTAACATCATCTGTTAAGTTTAGAATCTTGTCTTTTCCGTAGTAAGTGAATGTTCCGTCTGCTGCTACTGCTACGCTTGTGTAAACTGTTCCGTTTACAGATAGAGCTACTTTTTTGATGTCGCCTGTGTACGTTCCTGCTACACGTAGATCTTGACCTAGGCTAAATTTCACTGGAACAACAGTACCTTTCAATGCTGCTGCATCTAAAACTGTTACTTTTTTCGTTTCGATAAGCTTGCCGCTTGCACTGTAAGCTAAGATTTTAACATCATCTGTTAGGTTCAAAATCTTATCTTTTGCGTAGTAACGGAGTACACCATTAGTTACGGCAACTGTTGTGAAGTCTACGCCATTTACTTGTAGTTTCACTTTAGCTACTTTACCTGTGTAAGTTCCTTCAAGGTAAGTGTCGCCATTTAGATAGAAGACATTTGGAAGTACTGAACCAGTTAGGTCTTCAACTGTAACTGTGATTGTTTTTGTTACTTTGTTGCCATCTGCATCAGTTACAGAATAAGTCACGCTGTAAGTGCCTTCTTTTGTTGTATCAACATTGTTCGCTGTTACAGTTACTTTAGATGTTAGATTACCGTCTTCGCTATCTGTTGCTGTTACGCCTGTCAATGGGTTAAATGTAGTACCCATTTTGATAGTTTGGTTAGATGCTGTGATGACTGGTTTTTCGTTAGTTTTTACTGTTACTGTAATTGTTTTTGTTACTTTGTTGCCGTCTGCATCAGTTACTGAGTAAGTTACATTGTAAGTGCCAGCTTTTGTTGTATCAACGTTGTTTGCTGTTACAGTTACTTTAGATGTTAAGTTACCATCTTCTTTATCTGTTGCTGTTACACCTGTTAGTGGAGCAAATGTGTCGCCAACTTTGATTGTTTTGTTAGCTGCTGTGATGACTGGTTTTTGATTTGATGCTACGATTTTTGATGTTTCTGGACTTTCAACACCATTGTCACCTTTTTGTGTTACTTTAACTTCATCGCCTTCTTTTTGTGCTGGAACTGTGACAGTGAAGTCACCGTTAGCATCTGTTTTACCAGGTACTTTTGTTCCGTCTGGAAGTATGACAGTGATGTCTTTATTTGGCTCACCTTTACCTTTAACAGTTGTGTCGCCTTCTTTGATGTCATTAACTGTTGGTGCACTTGGTGCGCGTAAATCTTCTTGTACTTTTGTTGTTACGTTTGCACTGTCGTTTACACCGTTTGTTTGGTATGAAACTACAGATTGATCTTTAGCAAGATTAACGCCTGCTGGTACGTCTAATGACCATGTGCCGTCTGGTTTAACTGTCGTTTTTCCAGTTGTTCCGTTAGGGAATGTAACAACAATGTCGTTACCTGCTACACCAGTACCAGTTATTGCTTTCGTGTTAGTGTAGATTGGATTAACTACTGGACGAGCGATAGCACTTGATCCTTCTGTTGAAAGGCGCGTGTAATCGAATAGGCTGAATCCGTCAATTCCTGTTGCTACACCACCGTAGTAAGCTGTTGTTACTGTACCGTTTTTATTTGATAGCGTAACACGACCTGCGTCAATGTCAGTCCATTCGGCATTTGGTGTTTTAGACCAGTCTGTTCCGTGATTCCATGCCATTAGATTTTTAACGTTGTTGATTTCTACGCGTGATTGGCTAGCAACTGTTGCAGTACCAGCACCTTTCACAATATGACCCGTTTTCTTAGATCCATCATTGTTGTTTTGGCGGAAATCAATAAATTTAGGACTGTTAAGCACTAATTTAGAGTTATATGCGCCACTTAAGTCAAATACAGATGTTGTTGATGATGGGTAAAGTGATTCAACATACGCCATTGTATCTTTTTGGAATGTTACAACACCGTTTGCTTTTACTGCTGGTTTTGCTGTTTTTGAAGCAGCGCGGATGTTAGCTTTTGAACCAGTAGCGAATGTTGCAGAACCAGTAGTATAGATACCATAGTCTGCTGCTGCAATTTTAACTGTGGAGTTCGTTCCTACGTTAAGTGCTGCCGCTGCGCCACCTTCTTGTCTGATACCGTCTGTTCCAGATAGGTCAAAGCTTGAGTCAGGAGCGATATTAACTACTGAGCCAGAAATCGAGTGAATCGCATGACTGTTCAATGCTTTAATTACGACTGTATTATTTGCTCCAAAAGTTGTATCTTTAGCTGTATAAATACCATCGTGATTAGATGCTGTGATGTTTAGGTTGACGTTTTTACCTGTTGATAGACCTTCACCGCTTGTATCTGTCGTGTAAATGCCATCTACGTAACCTTTAATATCCATGCTTGAGTTATCAGCGATTACTACTCCACCAGCATCAATACCTCTACCAGCTGAAGATGAAATTGTCGTTTGTGTGTTTGAACCAAAGTTTACACGTGAGTTTCCTGCTGCATAAATGGATCCAGCTTTCGCTTTTACGTTAACTTCTGTGTCATCACCGAAAATGATTGGTCCGCCAGAGTAGATACCGTAGTCGATAGCAGAATCAATATCAATCTTCACGCGATCTGCTGCTGCTTTTGGTTGGTTAGATATTGTACCGAAACGGATTGTTGCTGCTCCTGCTGAATAAATACCTTTATATTGTGTTCTTAGTTTTAGAGATGAACCGTCACCGAATGTGATTGTTGCATTACCGTAGATACCATGACCGTTATCACTTACGATATCGATATTAGCATTTTTACCTACAACGATTGCTGCTCCTGTGTTGTATGCGTAAACGGCAGTACCTGTACCAGTTGCTTTAAGTTTTACGTCATCGCCGATTGTGATGTTTCCAGATACATAGATACCGTTACCAACATCACCAGATGCTAGTGTTAAGTCAGCGCCATTTTTAACGACTAATGTTGCTGCTCTTACAGTTCCGTATTTAGATGCTGATTTCAAGACTGTGTTTTCACCAATTACAACGGCACTAGTTGATGCATCAAATGCGTAGCCTTTGTTTGAACTCATGTTGATATAAGCGTTATTACCAATGCCTACATTACCTGATGAACGAACTTTAACGGCTGTGTTTAGAGCTGATAATTCTTCGATACGTGTATTGTCTTCGATAACTAATTCATCAACATCCATACCATATTGATCTGGGCTGACGATTTTATTGTTTGTTCCACCGATAGATAGGGAAAGTTTACCCGATCCACCCATGATCATTCCCCATACTTGTACATTGTTCGTCAAGTTAACTGTTGGTGCTGCAGATGAGTTATAACCTGTGAACACACCTTTTGTTCCAACGTTTGAGATGCTTAAGTCTTGTACATCAATAATAGAAGTAGAGCGCATAATCATTTGGTAGCTACCAGCAGTTACTGCATAGCCGTTACCTTCGATGCGAATGTTGCTGTTGATGGATACATTACTTGTGAATTGGAAGTTACCAGTGATTTCGATTACGTTGATTGTTGTAGATTCTGCTGCTGCTTTAAACTCTGCAAATGTAGAAACTTGTGCACGTCGTTCTGTTACCCCATTGTCTAGAGCTAATGACATCGGTTCGATTGCAATTCTGCTCGCTGCTTGGTCAGCAGTTGGCAATGTTGGTGTTGTTACTTCTTGACCAGACGCCTCTGCTGCGAATGATCCTGCTGGTAATACTGTAAATACTTGGCTTGCAATAACTGTAGCTACTAAAAGTGTTTTGGCTGCTTTTTTGACCGTCGTCATAGATAAGACGTTAATTGGTCCCTTTTGTTCGAATTTCATGTTTATTTTTCTCCTTCTTCCTTAAACTGTTTATTTGTCTATTTTTTTTCCTGCGTGAAACATGCTGCCTTCACATAATAAACACCCCCTAAGTCGCAATGAAACTGTATTCTCATTTTTATTTACTAAAAATATCGAATCATCTGAGGAGTATTTTATTACTGTGATGGAATACGTTTCTGCAAATTTCAAAGTAAAATTCATTACTTCATACTTGCTGATTGGATTATATCACAATATTTTGGAACTACTTTGCGATGTTTTTTTCTGTAAATCGCCAGTCTCTTCTAAAAAGAAATGTAGTTTGATGATAGATCCTTTTAATTTTGTTAACTAATTTACTTTTAGAATAGTTAGGTGAAACCTTTGTTAAATCTAGCAAAATTAAAGTTGAATTATTCTTTAAATTCTGATTTGTATCTATAAAAGCTTGGAAATGATTTATTCGTCGTGCTTATACTGCATATTCCTATGCTACTATGAGTTTTTTCTCCCCTAGTACAATGTTGCTGAAATAAATATTTTCTTGTGTTTCACACTTTCTCACTTGTTTCTGAGCCTATCTCTCTTATTTAGGCTACTTTTACGGCTAAAAATAAATTATTTTTTTTGGTAACAAATTTCACTTATTTTAACCTGTTTTTGCTTGTTTAACTCTAAATTGGCAGATTTATAACTTTTTGATGTAACTTATCTTTCTTGTTATGGAATTGCCATACATCATTGACAGTTCTTTCTGGCTGCTTTCCCTTGAAGTTGGGCATCACCTCCTTTAATGTATTAAGGTATTATATTTTTACTAGTTAGAGATTTGTTGTTAAATGAAGGATGTTCGGAAGATTTAGAGGAGCTTAGCTGTTCCTCTGAAGTTTAATTTGAGTTGCAAAGTGGTCGGGGGATGACCAGTAGAAGAATTATTTACGTTTTAGAGCCGAGTGTTATAAGCTTAGTGGATGCTGTTTACGTCGTTCTCGGTGCCTCTTACAGTTATAAGAATACTACATAAAAACACAAAAACCGTAGTATTGTCATAAACTTCTCAAATCAGGAATTTTTTGATTCTATACCGCCGAAAAAAAGGGAGAAGAAATGACAAATTGGAATTATGATGCTATATTTGGCAAGAAGATAATCGTGTCTTAGGGAGGCGAGTTTAATATGAAAAACCTTGTCATTGCTTCGGAATATCGCAAATTGAGATTACTACATATTTTATTTACGTCGGAACAAAACTATACGAAAAAAGAATTAGCCCAGATGCTACATTGTTCTATTAAAACGCTCGATGCAGATATTAAAGGATTGCAAGAAATTTTTGATCCTGCCATTGCTCATGTTCATGAAGATGAATACCACGTGCTCTTTGATGTCGGTGAACAGATCAATTTTTCCTATCTCTATGCTATGACTGTTAGCAATTCCTATATGTATCTGATTTCTAAAGACATTTTTTTAGGGCATAAGTTAAATTTACCTGATTGGGCGGAGAAGAACTTTAGTAGCTTGCCAACGACGTATCGCCGGATTCGCCAGATTGATACGTATTTAGCGGAGAGCCGCCTTGTCCTTGAAACAACGCCACTGGACATCAAGGGGGCTGAGATTCGGCTACGCTTTTACTATTTCCAGATCTATAGTCGGTCTTATCCTTATACGAAATGGCCGTTCCCTGATGTGCCTTATACGCAGGTGAATGCATTTATTCAAACGGTAGAGAGCTGTTTCGGGATTTATTTTTCGCTGTCTGCTCGGATTAACTATGCGATCGCGATCGCGGTTTGCTTGATTCGTCTGAAACAGGGCTATCATTATACTATGTCAGCATCGGATCAAGCCTCTTGGAAAAGTATTGCCGAGGCTCAACGTGAGTTTCATCCAGTCGATTATACGATTTTAGATGATATCGTTGGCTTTCCTTTACCCAAAAATGAGCGTTATGTCAATGTTTTAATGGCGTTTTGGACACGCTTTTCGTATATCGACGAAGGTCAGGCGGACGTTCGTATTAAATCGAGTAAAGAGATCAATCCGAGTAAACATATGCTAGCAAAAGAGTTAACCTCCTTATTGGCGGAGTATGATATTCATAATAGCAATCAGATCTTAGCAGGAACGATTGATTTTCTAACGCGTTTCTTGTTTATCGATAAGATCAATATTCTACCGGAGATACCTTACATCAACGTGGCTCCCGATAAACATGAGCTGAGCCAAAAAATAAGAGCTGTTTTAAACAAGCATGAAACGAATCCAAACTATCGTTATATTCGCTCTAACAAAGCAATGATGGTTCACTATCTTACGGATTTCTACAACATTATCATTCAACAGGAACAGCAGTATCGGATTTTGCATGTAAAAATCGTTTCGGAAAACGGCTATTTCTGGGAGGAATTTTTGCGGACAGAGTTGCGGAAACGATATTCGGAAGAGCAGATTATTATTTGTGACGAGTTACATTCGCATGAACACATGCAGCACATCGATCTGATTATTAGTGATTTCCCTTTCTATGAAGAAACTGGAATTAATGCGGATATTCTTGTTTGGAATATACCGCCTGCGAAGAAAGACTTTGAACAGCTCGATTTATTTTTAACAAGGAAGAAATAATGAAAAAAAGGCATGAGAACCCCGCTTGATATCAGAGGTTTCATGCCTTTTTATAATGATAGTAGACGCTTCGATGCGCTAAAAATATTATGCTGGTGTATCTGTTAATTCCCAAGTCAATGTTGCTTCGTATTTACCTGCAACTTTTGAAGTTTTACCTGGTACGCTAAGCGTGATACTTTCAGCAGCTTCTGTTTCGTCTGCGCCGAACATCTCAACCCATGTTCCCATACCTTGATTCTCTTCTGCACTCATAACATCAGATGACGTTCCTGCTGGATCAAGTGAGAATCCTGTTGCTACTGGTGAATCACTTTCAGATGCAGAGTTCAAAGATGGATTTTCGAATTTCAGTACGGCACCTGTTAATTCGGACGCACCATTAATGAATTGACCGTCCTGCTTTACTGTTAAATGCCAACCTGCGTTAGATCCACGGTTATCTGTAATTTGAACGTAGTTAGGAATATCTTTCACTGTTCCTGCCTCGCCTACTTTAATTTGGTCTAATTGAGCGCTATAAACTTCATTGTTACCGGAAATTTTTTGCTCGCCGAAGTGAATGTTGGAGATGTAATCAATACTTAGAGGTCCTGCTGTACCTGCTGGATGATCTGGATCAACGGGCTCGACTACTTCGGGATTGCCTGGATCGGTTGGATCTACCGGATTTGTGACCGTGTCATTTGGAATAAAGTTCACGTCTGCTTTAGAGCCTAGTGTCCCTCCATCTGCTGCCGATGCTATTGTTCCTGTACCTGTTCCGACGAATGTCGCGACCGTTATCATTCCTACAATTACGAATTTCGTTAATTTCATACTATCCATTCCTTCTCTCGTTTTTTATTTGTGTGTGTACCTTACATACATAAGAATACTACGAGAAATGGATGAAACAGCCATAAAATCAAAAATTATTGAAACCCAGAAAAAAATGAAAATCAGATAAGCCTATAATTAGCGTGTGTATAGAGTGCGGTCATGCTTTAGTGATACCTATTAGCACGCCACCGATAACGACTAAAATCACACCAATAATCACAAAAAGAATCTCTTTTCGCGTTTTGCGTTCGTTTAATAGAAGAATCGCGCCAAGCGTCGAGATGACCACACCGAGCTGAGATAGGGAGAATCCTGTTGCCACACCAACAAGACTGTTCGCATACAGCATCGCAACATTTCCTATCGCCCAAATCATACCAGGAATTGTAAGCCAAGCCGTTCTCTTGATGAATCGGCTCTCTTTGTCGTCCTTACTACGCGCCGTCATAATCAGTGCAGCAATCACCATCCCAATCGCTTGCGGCAAAATCGCATCGAAGCCATTAATCGCAAACCCTTGAATAATGACGACATAACTGATGTACCCCGCCGAAGAAATTGCCAATGCCAACAAACCACGATTCAGCGTCGCTTGTCCAGCCTCTTCTTTTTCAGCGTAAGACGTCATAAAAATTCCAATGATGATAAGCGCCAACGCGATAAAGCCAAATACAATGCGGAATGTGGTATCCCATTCGTGAAATAACAGCACACCGCAAAGTGTCGTCCCAACGAGTTGCATTCCCGTCGAAATCGGCATCGCCTTAGAAACACCGATCAGCTTAAACGACTTCAATTGGAACATCTGCCCGACACTCCACAAACACCCTGTAACGAAACTAACAATAACGGTTTCAGCAGTATATACTGGATCTGTAAAAATAAAAGCGATACAAGCAAAAATCAACGCACCAAACGTGATTCCTGTTGTTTGTTGCCTCGTTGTCCCGCCAATTTTTGTAATAAGTAATGGCATGAAGCCCCATAACAAGGCTGGTATTAGCGCTATCATAATATTCATCTGTGTACTTCCTCCCTTTAATAACAGTGGCTCCTTACTTCATATCGAATGCATACATATGTAAAAAATGATTATCCCATAGTATCTCCAATATGTCGATAGCCCTATGCCTTTATTATACAAGATGAAAGGCGTTTCAGATCAAACGTGTAGCATACATTCACCAACAACTTATTAATCCAAAAAAAGTGCAATTCATGTGCAAAAAATCTTACCTTTCAAAACACTTTTTCAAACGCATGTAAGCCTCATCAAAGCTTAGAGCTGGCACTACTAGGATCGAATTTATGTCCATTATTTGAACAGTGTTAAAATAGTAGAATAAAGTTTTAGTTTTCCCTTGCTTCTTGAAACTTTTTAGTTTAGAATATATGTTCGTGCTGGTTTTTAACACATATAAAAGGAGGTATGTAATGAAAGTTTTATTTCAACATTTAAAGAAATACAAGCTTCAAACCACGCTTTCCACACTGTTTATCGTTATCATGGTTATCTCACAACTATGGCAACCGAAATTATTGCAACAGGTTATGGAAGCAATTATTAATGATAAGATGGATGAAATCACAAGAATTGGTATTTTACTTATTGTCATTGCCATCATCGGACTTATCGCAGGTATCCTCAACACCATCCTCTCTGCAAAAGTGGCACAAGGTGTAGGAGCCGACATTCGTGAAACTAGTTTCCGCAAAATTCAAACATTCTCCTTCAGCAATATCGAGAGACTGTCTACAGGAAACCTCGTTGTTCGTCAAACGAATGATATTACGCAAGTTCAAAACTTAGTGATGCTTTCTTTACAATCACTAACTCGAATTCCAATTATGTTTATTGGTAGTTTTATTTTAGCGATGTATACCCTGCCTGAACTTTGGTGGATTATTATCGCGCTTGTTATCCTTGTTTTCATGATCGTCTTCCTGATTTTTGGAAGAATGGGCAAGCATTTCGGCAAAATTCAAGGCTTCATTGATCGTGTCAACGCGATTGCGAAGGAAAACTTAGCTGGTATGCGCGTTGTGAAATCATTTGTGCAAGAAGACAACGAACTCGAACGCTTCACAAAAACGAGTGACAAACTGACGCATCACACAATCGTAGTCGGACAACTATTCTCCATTATGATTCCGGCATTTATGCTTGTCTCGAACATGGCCGTTGTTGGCGCCATTTATTTTGCTGGTGATTTGGTGAAAGAAGACCCAGCAGTTATTGGGGCAATCGCGTCATTCATGAACTACTTAATGCAAATTATGATGGCGATTATTATCGGTGGTATGCTGATGATGATGGCGTCACGTGCAATGATCTCGCTGAAACGGATTGGTGAGGTGCTAGAAACAGAGCCTGATATTACGTACGACGAAAATGCGCCAAAACAAGATCTAATTGGTAGCGTTGAGTTCCGCGATGTCAGCTTCCAATATGAAGGCGATGAAACCAAAGCGCTGAAACATATTTCTTTTGAAGCGAAGCCGGGCGAAATGGTCGGGATTGTCGGTGCAACTGGATCGGGTAAATCAACACTGGCCCAACTGATTCCGCGATTATATGACCCAACAGAAGGTGAAATTTTGATCGGTGGAACGGACTTGAAGAAATTAAGCAAGCAAACGTTGCGCGACACGGTTTCTCTTGTATTACAACGCGCGATTCTATTTTCAGGTACGATCGCAGAGAACTTGCGTCATGGTAAGAAGGATGCAACGCCAGATGATATGGAGAAAGCAACACGCATTGCGCAGGCGAAAGAATTTATCGAACGCCAAGCAGATATCTATGATGCACCAATCGTTGAGCGTGGTAATAACTTCTCTGGTGGTCAAAAACAACGCCTTTCCATCTCACGCGGTATTATCGGTGAACCAAAAATCTTGATTCTCGATGACTCCACAAGTGCTTTGGATGCGCGTAGTGAGAAACTCGTGAAAGAAGCTCTAAATAAAGAGCTTGCAGACACAACAACCTTCATTATTGCTCAAAAAATCTCTTCCGTTATCCATGCAGACAAGATTCTCGTTCTTGATGCTGGTGAACTTGTCGGCGTTGGAACGCATAAAGAACTCGTCGAAACAAGCGCGACCTACAGAGAAATCTATGACACACAAAAGGGAAAGGAGGTTGACGCGTAATGGTTGAATTTAAACGTATCTGCCGCTTTTTCTGGCACTATCTAAAAGCTTACAAGTTGCAACTGAGCGTGATTATTATCGCGATTATCGGTGCTACTTATTTACAAGTCAAGGCTCCTGAATATATCGGGAAAGCCATTCAAGAACTGGCAACGTATGCGCAACGCCTCTTCACGACAGGCGTCGATGACAAAACCGATTTCGTGCATATTATTTGGATGCTGATCATGTTTTACGTCTTGCTTGCCGCCGCAACATTTATTCAAACAATCTTGATGGCTGGTGTTTCTGGTCGTGCGACGAACCGGATGCGTATTGGGTTGTTCCGTAAGATGGAGAAATTATCGATTCGTTTCTTCGATGGACACAAAGATGGTGAAATGCTTAGTCGTTTTACAAGTGACCTAGATAACATCTCGAACACGCTGAACCAGGCGCTTGTACAAGTTTTATCTAACGTGGCACTGATGATTGGTGTTATTATCATGATGTACCAACAAAACGTGAAACTCGCGTCTGTTACATTGATTCTAGCTCCTGTTGCGATTATTATTGCGGCCCTTATCATTCGCAAAGCGCGTAAATATGTGGATCTGCAACAAGATCGTCTTGGTGAACTAAACGGCTACATCGATGAAAAAATCTCTGGGCAAAAAATCGTTATCACAAACGGTTTAGAAGAAGAAACCATTGATGGCTTCGTGAAACATAACAATATCGTAAAAGAAGCCACATTTAAAGGTCAAGTTTACTCCGGTTTACTTTTCCCAATGATGCAAGGTATTTCGCTGATCAATACCGCTGTTGTTATTTTCTTCGGTGGTTACCTCGCGCTTGACGGCAGTATTGAACGCGCCGCGGCACTTGGTTTGATCGTTATGTTCGTACAGTATTCACAACAATTTTATATGCCACTGACACAAATCTCGTCCCAGTACAGCATGCTTCAACTTGCAATTACTGGTGCGCGTCGTGTTAGTGAAATTTTTGACGAAGAAGAAGAAGTGGAGCGTAAAGATTTAAAAACAATCGATGGCGTTCACAAAAGCGTGAAGCTACAAAATGTCGATTTCGCGTACACACCTGAAAAACCAGTCCTTAAAAATGTCTCTATCGATGTTGAAAAAGGTAAAATGGTAGCCCTTGTTGGCCCAACTGGTTCTGGTAAAACAACCGTTATGAACTTGCTGAACCGTTTCTACAACGTTGACAACGGCGCCATCCTGTTTGATGATATCGATATTCGTGACATCAAGCTTGCGTCCCTTCGTAAACAAGTGGGTATCGTGTTGCAAGATTCTGTTCTTTTCTCTGGTACTATCCGCGATAATATCGTTTTTGGTAACCCAGAAGCAACGGACGCAGAAGTTACGGATGCCGCGAAGCAAGCCAACATCCATGACTTTATCATGACGCTTGAAAACGGCTATGACACAGAAATCACCGATGAAAACAACATTTTCAGTGTTGGTCAAAAGCAATTGATTAGTATTGCGCGTACCATCATTACGAATCCGTCCCTTCTTATTCTCGATGAAGCGACAAGTAATGTGGATACGGTAACCGAAAGTCGCATACAAAAAGCGATGGATAACGTTATCTCTGGTCGTACTAGTTTCGTGATTGCCCACCGTTTGAAAACAATTCTAGATGCCGATCATATCGTAGTCTTGCATCAAGGAGAAGTTATCGAACAAGGAACACACGAATCACTGCTCAAAGAAGAAGGTTTCTACTCTGAGTTGTATCATAATCAGTTTGTAATTGAATAATAGTTTTTACAGAAAGAGCGCATCCCGCGAAAGGATGCGCTCTTTTTATTTAGAAAAATAATTTGCTAGCAGTGATGGATAATGCGAGCAATGCCACTGATCCGATCGTAGCCGCCAGAAAAACACGACCGCCACGACGGATGATAACTTGGAAATTCACGCTCATCCCAAGTCCTGCCATCGCCATTCCTAAAGCTAAGTAAGCAAGTGATACGAGACCATTCAAGAGGCTTACTGGCATAGCAATAAATGTTCCAATCGCACTTGTTAACAAGAAGCCACCCATAAACCATGGAATCGGTAATTTTGCCTTTTCAGCTGTCGTTGTTTTGGCTTTGCGTTGGGCGATAATACCGACGATAAGGGCAACGGGAGCTAATAACAGAACTCGCGATAATTTCATGATAATCGATGCGTCCAGCGCCTGCGTTCCTCCTGCTTCTCCGGCTGCTACAGCATGCGCGATTTCATGCAACGAGGAACCCGCCATCACCCCAAATTGTGTCGGAGTCATACCTAATACAGGCATAAATCCTACTTCTATCAGTGTAAATACAGTTCCTAGAATACATACCACAGCAACGGCTAAAACCGCATCATCATTTTTCGCTTTCAATTGTGGTGACACACCCATGACCGCAGCCGCGCCACAAATCCCGCAACCGCAAGCTGTTAACATACCTAACGTGCTGTCTACTTTCAGCCACTTACAAAGAAAATATACCACCACAATCGTGAACGCTACGACAACAATCGCGAGAACAATCGTTTTCACACCAGAGTCCGCTAACGCCTTCAAATTCAATCGAAATCCTAGCAAGATAATTCCTAATCGCAAAAATTTATTCGATATAAAACCCGTTCCAGGTTGTGCACTCACAACAAGCGCCCGACTCATTTGTACCAGCATTCCGAGTATTAACGCAATAACGAGCGCACCAACTAATTGTAACCCTGGGATTTGCGCTAAGTACTTCCCAGCGAGCGAACAAGTAAGTGTCACCGCTACGCCTATCCAAAATCCTTTTTCCTGCCATTTTACCTTCATGTTTCTATTCATCTCCTAAATCCATGTTATAATAATAAGAAATCTTATGTATGAGGGGGGCTATCACTGATGTTTCATTGGCTTCAGACGTTTATGACGGTCTACGAAGAGAAAAATTTCACACATGCCGCCGAAAAACGCTATATCTCACAACCAACCGTTTCATTACATATTCAAAAATTAGAAGAAATCACGGGTAGCGAGTTGTTTATTCGCAAAGGTCGAAACCATGCTATGCCAACTGAAAGCGCTGATTTACTCTATATTCGCGCCAAGCAACTCGATTCGTTATGGGAAACCAGTCTAAGTGATTTGCAACAACTGCAAGGCAATACACGGATAACCTATACCATCGGCGCCTCACAAACCATTGGTGTATACATGTTACCACTCATTTTACCACAACTTCAAAAACAGTTTCCCAACTATGATTTCGTCATCTCGATTGCGAATTCGACGGTAATTTTTAAACGCGTGGAAACGCACGAATACCAAGTTGGCTTAGTCGAATCGCCAATGATTGCACCGATGATTACGCGTACCATTTTTGCCCATGATTCACTTGTTTTGGCTGGAGATATGACGAGTGATTTCTGGCTATTACGCGAAGATGGTTCGGGAATTCGCACATACACCGATCAATTTTTCCAACAAGAAAACATTATCCCAGCGCAAAAAATGGAGATTGCAAGCAATGAGGCGATTTTGAATATGTTAGCGCAAGGCATCGGGAAAACTTTGCTCTCTGATTTGAGCGTCCGTAATTTGCCGTATTATAATCCGCCAACGCCAATCGTTCGTCCACTTTTCCAGATTCACCATCACGCTTTTCCGCAAGATCCGCTACAGATTGCACTACATCAATTATTGCTAACTACCTTTGCTTGACTATATGTAAAGTATACAAAGATTTATCTAATAAGTAAAATAGATATATTATATACTAATCATCAGAATTACTAATATTAAAGAGGAGCCTGAAAAAATGAACAAGAAAAAATTTTGGAAGATCATTTAAAAAACAATCGTACGAGGTGGCGCAGATATAGACGAACGAGCAGAAGTCTTAGAAAAACTACTCTCTAAACTAAAGCCTGATGATATCGTGAAATGGCAACTTATTTTGGATGAATACCCTGAAGTTTCAAAAGTAGATAGACTCTGGGCCGCCGCTTATCTGCTAAATGATGGCGCTAGTGATGATGGTTTCGACTATTTTCGAGCATGGCTTATCTCGCTTGGGGAAGCTGGATTTTTAGTGATATTAGAGGATCCGGATCTGCTCGGTGAGTTGCTGCAAGATGGCATTGATGATGATTTTCTTGCTGAATTTGAAGAGATCATGTACATTGGTAGCGACGTTTATTTGGAAAAAACCGGAGAAGATGATGAAGAGGTTTTCTTTCAGGCTTGTGATCAGCTAACTTTAACAACCGATGAAAAATCCGCGATTCATGCAGATATTATCTTACCAGAAGCTCTTGAATGGGATGAAGACGATGATTTAGAAAGCATATTCCCTAAAATCGCGAGGATTAAGCCCGAATAAAAATACACAAAGACACCCCTAAAACTAGATAATATTTCTAATTTTAGGAGTGTTTTTGTATAGCTAGTCCTTAAAGAAAGATGAGGCTACCGAGCTATCTGGTTTCTGCTCCAATACATCCTTCGCAAATGTACTCGCTGCTTTATACGCCAATAGTTTATCTGGTATACGGTGAAACAATAACATATATTCCTTATATTCGATATTCAAAGGATCCAGCTCCAGAGCACTTTTTGCATGTTCAAAGGCTAAGCGATATGCATCTGGGTGGAATGAAAGCGCCGTACTGAGTATCTCCGAGGCTAACATGTGTAGCTCCTGATCCTCATTATCTGTTAGTAAATAGGAAATAAAATAGTAAGGCTGCATGTTCTCTAAATCAAAGGCTATTTCTAGCATCTCGTCCCTGAAATTCTGAAAAGAAAAAAGTCGGGCTATTTTTTCAGCCTCTTCAAACTCCCCATTAGTAATACACAATTTCAGTGATTTTTCCATCTAATTCCTCCTTTAGCAATCTCTCACCCAAGCATCAGAAATTTTGATACCACTGGCTAATTTGGCATAAGTAACCTCGACCGTCTGTCCCGCAACAACTAAAATTTTAAAAAACACACGACTATAAGGTCCCTCCGTGCCCTCATCTAGCACCTCAGACATGAGTACACTCACCTCGCCCCAATTTACAGGAACGGGCACAACTCTATTCCAATCATGTTTAGGTGCAAGTATATGACTAATTCTTTGATTTGTAAGATTCGCCACCTCTTGCCTTACAACCATATTTGCGGATTTATCAGCTAGCATCTCCTCAGATTCACCACTTTTCACGATATAATTACCTCCATCCTTCCTCGTTATATAACTGACAAATATCGCCAACTATACTTTCCTAGTATACCGAATAAGTTGAAATAGGTATGTAGATGAATTGAGAACATATTCAAAAAAAAGGCCCTCAGAGAACGCTTTCTTTGCTTCCAGTTTAAAATAATCGCCATGGTATTAAAAAAACACCATAAATCGCATCATATCAACGATTTACAGTGTCTTCTCTTTTTCCTTCATTTCCTAAAAACGGAGAAACGGGGATTCGAACCCCGGCGCGGCCGGAACCGCCTAACAGATTTCGAGTCTGTCCCCTTCAGCCGGACTTGGGTATTTCCCCAGATTGCAGATGTTCGTCCAATAGTGCATCAAACGTCGCATCCTGAACAATCACAAGTTCCATTCTAATGCATTTTTCGATAAAAATCCAGTGTTTTCTCCGTTCCTTTAAAACCCATCATAAAAATCGCTTCGTACGTGGGGTATAACTTTTTCCCAAGCTGCGATAGTTATGTCACTTGCCGTTGCTTTTCCGTAATACACGAGGTCGCGCGGTCGCACAAATCCCATCAACATCTGGCTCAACCCTTGAATCGAAATCGTCAAAATCCCGCCTTCTGTCTTATCTATGCGTTTCACAAAACTACCCCGAATTTCAAAAAGTCCTTCATTCCAAGGTGCCGTCTCGTCCTCGACTTGTAGATATAGCGTTGTGTCAGAACGATCAAATCGGTATTTCTCAAGAAACGGCTCGACGTCCACAATCCGAACCATAAAATCCAAAATTTCACGTTTTTCGAAGTCTGGTGATGGGAAAGCCAGCGCAATATCACGCAAAGATCCTATATTTTTCGCAACAACGCGGTCCACCATCATGCCATGCGACCCGGTAAAGCGCCACAGACCTTTTTCAGCTTCGTAATCTAGCGCAATCATTTCATGGATTTTAAAAACCTCGTGATCAAGCCCAAACAGCATGTATCCCGTCGCAATCCCGTTCATGTCACAATAAACTGCGATTTCCTTCGTGTATCCACGACGAGCCAGCCGCAACCACCACGCATCGTCGCGCATCATCATGCCACTTTTCTTCGTCAAAGCGAAACGATTATACAATTCGCGAACGACCGAAATCCCTGTGCCATCCTCACTCGTGAACCGCATGACACGCCCCGGTACAGTCCCCATATCAGGCAACGCATGCGCCGGAATCGTCAGTTCCACTTTTTCCGTAAAAATCTCGTATCCAAATTTCCGATAAAACGGAATCGAAAACGGGCTCAAATAGGAAACCAGTTGCCCAGCCTCGCGCATTTTCACAAGGGACTCCTCCATTAACTGGCGAATCAAACCACCGTTTCGATACTCTGGATAACTCGCAACATATGCAATGCCGCCCATCGAAAAACGCTCACCCAAAATCGACACGCTGAGCGGATATGTCAAAACCTGTGCCAGTAAATGTTCGCCATAAAACAAACCTAGGCGCCTCGCATTTTCTGCCCAATAATTAAAATCAGCTTCACCACCAGATGCGGGGAGTCGAAATGCATAATCGCGCAATTCCTTCACTTTCCCAATCTCCGAATCCTTAATTTCCCGTAATTCCATACCAACACCCCATTTCTCCTTTATTTTAGCATAAAATGCGCCTAATTGTTCATGAAAACACTTTTACTTACTTTTAGAAACAAACTAATTTTTTGTAAGCATATTACTTGAAGTGTAAAGTGCAATAAGATACACTGTTAAAGTAATCAAAACATATTGGAGGAATTTATAAAATGGCAAATGTATTATTTATAAAAGCAAACGGTTTACCAGCGGAGCGTTCCGTAAGTGTGAAATTATACGAAGAATTCTTGAAGAACTATAAAGCGAGCAATGCAGGAGACACAATCACAGAACTTGATTTGTTCCAAGCAGACCTTCCTTATTATGACGCAACGATGATGAGCGGGCTTTTCAAAGAATCAACAGGTGAAACATTAACAGAAGACGAAGCACGCTTAGCAAAAGTAGCCAATAGCTACCTAGAACAGTTCCTAGCAGCAGACAAAGTTGTGATGGCATTCCCATTATGGAATTTCAGCATCCCAGCCCAATTCCTAACATACTTATTCTACTTAAACCAAGCAGGTAAAACGTTCAAATACACAGCACAAGGCCCAGTAGGTCTAGTAACAGACAAAGAAGTCGTATTACTAAACGCACGTGGCGGTGTATACTCAGACGGTCCAATGGAAAGCTGGGAAATGTCATTAAACTATGTAAAAAATGTCTTGGCGCATCTCGGCATCGCAAACCCACAAACCGTAGTCGTAGAAGGTCATAACGCAACACCAGACCAAGCACAAGACCTAATTACAGCTGGTCTTGAAAAAGCAGCAGTATTGGCGAATAAATTTTAACTAGAAGTGCTGAACACGCCCGTTAGCTTCGACAGAAATTGTTAGAGGCGCAGGAAAAACCCGCATTTGGTTTTTACGGAGGCCTCGAAAATTTCGAGGATCTGGCTCTTGAAGCCGGACACCACAACGAAGTGCTGAAAGAGCCCGTTAGATCCGAAAAAATTTGTTAGAGGGCGCAGAAAAAACCCGCATTTGGTTTTTACGGAGGCCTCGAAAATTTCGAGGATCTGGCTCTTGAAGCCTGACACCGCAGCGAAGTGCTGAAAGAGCCCGTTATTCCCAATAGAAATCAGCGTAAAAAATAAGAATCGCCACTCCTCAAAAAGTAGCGATCCTTATTTTTTTTACTTACTATCCTTCAAAGCCTCAGTCTCCACTCGTTTCATAAAATCAATCACAACCTTATCATTATTCTTCGTGCTACCGAGCTTCATCAATGCTTTACCAAGAAAGTTAACTCCTTGATTCGAACCACTATAAAAGAATCGTGTCGAATTCTCATCGATTTTTTCCAGCGTAAAAGACGTCTCGATCTTGAATGCTTTTGCGAGCACAAATCCACTCGTATTATGCTTCCGGTTCGGCGTATCCTCGTGTGCTAAATCCTCCACGATATACGTCTCCACACGCTTGCCTTCCTGATATTTTTGTCGATATTTTGAACCCACAACGCCTTCCTTTTTTTCAATCACCTCATTCTCAATAATTTGAGGCATAATCCGCGGCATATTTTCGAGCTGAAACAAATTCCAGATCACCTCAATATTCGCCTCAATCACCATTTCCTCATTCCAAGTCTGCATCCTTCAATCCCCCATTTCTAAAAATTCGTCAATCTCCGTAATAATTGCTTCCGTTTGCACAATCCGCTGACGCAAAGCCACTTTCTTCTCCTTTAAAATTTCCTCTAGCTCGAAAAGCGATCGATCATGTATCACCGTCAGCATTTCCTGGATAGAAAAATCAAATCGCCGCAAATAAACGAGTAGTCTTGCCGTCAAGAACGAATGGTTATCATAATAACTATACTTATTTTTAGGATTCACAAATACCGGTACGAGCAACTCAATCTGCGCATAATACCGCAAAGTTTCCTTTGTCAATCCTGTCATTTCAGCAAACTCACCAATTCGGTACATGATTTCTCCTCCTCCTCACTAATTATAAACCATGTAGCGCACCACAGTGTCAATCATATTCTTTCATAAAAAAAAATTTCATACTATCTCCACATTCCCCACCACTCCCATGTCAAAATAGGTTATACTAGTAGTAGGCAATCTATATCATAAGGATGGTGAAGCATAATGTCGCGAGAATATACGGAAGATGATCTTGTATACGGTGAATCTTGGGGACTTGTACACCGTGGTTTTTTAGCGGATAGCGAGATCGAACGAATGAAAGCGCTACGAGATAAGGTGATGGGTAAACGAGGAACAGCCGGAACAACTTTGAAACCGATTGGCAGAGTAATCATTGATAACGAGTGGTACGACGCTAGGCTCAAAGATGGTTATTTAGACATAGGTACTCCTATCGTTGTTGTCGGCATTGATATTGGCTATGTTTTAGTAAATGAAGACCTAAAAAGAGAGGAAGATAATTCATGATTGGACCAATTATTATTGCAGTTTTAGTAATCGTATTTTTGATTATATTTTTCACACTTGTACCGGTGGGCTTGTGGATCAGCGCCATTTCCGCACAGGTTCGTGTCGGACTAGGAACATTGATCGGTATGCGTTTACGCCGGGTAACTCCTTCTCGCGTCGTTAAACCACTAATTAAAGCCGTAAAAGCCGGATTGGAACTGGAAGTCAACCAACTGGAAAGCCATTACTTAGCAGGTGGTGATGTGGACAAGACGGTAGATGCACTTATCGCCGCGCACCGTGCCAACATTGAACTAGACTTCAGCCGCGCCGCAGCGATTGACCTTGCTGGACGTGACGTTTTAGAAGCCGTTCAAACTTCCGTTACACCAAAAGTTATCCGTACACCTGAATTTACCGGCGTTGCCCAAAATGGTGTCGAGGTTAAAGTTATCACGCAAATTACCGTGCAGTCGAATATTGACCGTATCGTCGGTGGTGCTGGTGAAGATACCGTTATCGCACGTGTCGGTGAAGCCGTAGTCTCCACAGTCGGTGAAACCCGTGAACATACCGATGTACTCGAAAATCCAAACAGCATCTCGAAAAAAGTACAAGAACAAGGTCTGGGCGACGGCACTGCTTATACGATTCTTTCTATTGATATCGCTGAAATGCGTATCGGTGACAATATCAAAGCAAAACTTGATATCGAAAAAGCCAATGCCGATATGGAAGTAGCACAAGCTGCCGCGTCAAAACGTAAAGCCGAAGCGATTGCGCTAGAGCAAGAAAATCGTGCCGTCGTAGTTGCTGCCGAAGCCGAAGTTCCAAGAGCCCTTGCAAAAGCGCTTGAAAAAGGAAACCTTGGCGCAATGGATATTTACCGGATGGATAATGTTCAGGCGGATACGACGATGAGAGAGGCTATAGCGAAAGAAGATAAATAAGTTCGGCGGCATCGTCGTTATTTAGTTGTTGGGATATTCTCTTCGTTCATATCCATATTGATGCTGTAACTCATTTCATTCGAACAGCCTCAACAATGAGAGAGGCTATAGCGAAAGAAGATAAATAAGTTCGGCAGGCATCGTCGTTATTTAGTTGTTGGGATATTCTCTTCGTTCATATCCATATTGATGCTGTAACTCATTTTCATTCGAACAGCTTCAACAATGAGAGAAGCTATAGCGAAAGAAGATAAATAAGTTTGGCAAGCATCGTCGTTATTTAGATGTTGGGATATTCTCTTCGTTCATATCCATATTGATGCTGTAACTCATTTTCATTCGATCTAATCCGTTCACTTTAAGAGAAAGAGGGTGTAACGAAAATGGAAAGTGTTTTTTCTAATATTGGTGATTGGTTCGGTACTGCAATCGTTATTATCGGGATTCTCGTTGGCCTTATCAGCTATTTCAAAAATGCTGAAACCGAGGAGAAAGAGGAGAAAACTAATCTTCCAAATGTCCCTAAACAGCGTTCGAATCGCTCCCAGTCTCAAAAAAAACCTGTGAAAAAAACGCAACAAACAGCTTACAAAGATACGGTAATTAAAGATGCTATCACGAATGTCGATACCAATGTCATTCATTCGCATCATCACCATACCGCTACTCGTAAACGTGTCCGTGGCAAAATGCAAGATGCTATTATCATGAAAGAAATTTTAGATAAACCTGTGTCATTGCGGCAGGAGAAATAATGCGCTAAATCCCCCTCCTAACTGGGAATGAAATACTTTCTAGTTGGAGGGGATTTTTGCGTTATCTACCTAGACAAACCAATTTCATAATTCAAAAGCATTGCAACCCAATGATTTTCAAAAGTCAAGAATGGTCTATCTTCCCATTGATAGGATGCGATTTCCACTTGGCTTCATAAAAAATAAGATAAAAATCCATCTATTTCAAGCCGTTTTCGACTTATGACTGTGATCCATACTACATAAGCGTGTGTTTTCTGGACACATTTAAGTCATGCAACTGCGTCTCGGCTTGGTTCCTGTTCTAAGCGCGTCATCAAGAGCTTTAGTGGCGCAAGATGCTCGCACTTTTCGTTCATAAAGGGGCAGGTTCTGGGCCCTGTTCCTTCTTTTCGGATGGATGGGAGGTAGTGCCGTTTTCTTTACATTGCTCCATTCCGTATGCCTCTTGTTTTCATTCCTTTCTTCATACATACATCATGTATTTGATTACCATTCGAAAGAAGCGTCGCTTGGGATGAGCGGACGCTTCTTTTTGTATTACGATGGCCTGCTTGGTAACATCGGGACTTCTTGTTCTTTTTGTAACGTATTTGTCGCGCGATCGTAAACTTTCGCGGTGATCTGACTGCTTACACTTGGGATACGCCCAGCCATATTGATGGCGAATGTGCCACTACCTTCTGTCACGGCGTAATTATTTTTGCGCACGCCATCGACCCACATTTCGATCCGTCCGACGAGGCTACTATTGACTTTTCCCGTCACGTTGGTTTTTCCATAAAAGAAAGCGGCTGCCCCTGTGTCTAAGGCTAAATCATACCGTGTGTCAACAAGAGGAACCCTCGCTTGGTATTTTTCCCAGGTAAAACCATTGGTATCGACGGGGGTTAACGTGACTTCGGCCAATGCGGAGGGGATTTTTCCCATAAGATTGACTTGGAAGCTACGTGCACCTGCGGGAATAACGACCTCCGATGTATCCTGCTTGCCATTCACATGGATCAGCACTTTAGCGATTGGATGACTGGCTTCTAAGGTGACGGTAAGCTCCGATTGGGCGACATCGTAGGTAGGAATGGTCATGCCCATGCGACTTTTGACAAATTCGACATTGGTCGTTTGGCGTTGCTTGTTCCATTTATCATAGGAAGCCAGTTGGATCCCGCGGTTATCGGATGCTTCGACGTTTCCTCGCAGGCTAAAAACAAATTCGGCTGCGGGATCTGTAATGGTTAGCATGCGTTTGACCACTCCCTTGTCTACGAGTCCTAATCGTTGGACGAGTGCCCCAACGCTCCCTTTCAGCGAGACATGATCGACATTATAGGCGCTTGGGGCGACTTTAAAACCTGCGACATCCTCTAATGGTAGTTTTTGTGTCGTCGCTAGGTTATTCTCTGCATCATAGCCTTCGATCCAAATCCCGCGATACACATCCTCTTTGGTTGGACGAGGGAGTCGGAAAGGGAGTTGCGTGGCTTCTTGATCGATAGGAACCTGGTCCTGCAAGACCTGTATAGCCTCATTACTGCCTTCTGGGGGATACTCGACAACACGTACCTGTTTAATGAGAGAACCTACCTGTAGTTTCAAGTGGGTGTCTTGTTGGACGTCGTACACTTCCGGTGTGATGCGATACCAAGCGGCTTGTTGGACGGGTTGGGTATTCACTTTATACCGATGCCCGCTATTCCCTGTTACTGGATGTAACTGAATAGGGTCATTAAAAGCCACAAGGGACATGTCGCGGTAGTCTGTCCCCTTCAGGGCTTCTGCTTGGATGCGAAATGTCCGTGTACTCAGATCCACTTTGACATACGTATTGGGTACCACGTGTTGATTATTTTCCAAAATAGCTTGTTGGTTTCCTTGGTGAAGCTCGACAGCACCTACTTGGCTGCCTACTTTCCCAGTCACCGTGCCTGTCTCGCCATCCCAGTGTACATCCGTCATAGCATAGCTGTAGGCATCCTGTTGCCGCGCACCAGCTTCTTTGGCATCTTCCCATTGATTCGTGAAAAGCCCCTCTAGATGCATCTTGGAACGCACGCCGAACTTATCATCCTGTACGATGACGGTATTCTTATTGGCGATGATGTTTTGCTGAAACGTCATGTGGCTCTCATTTTCTCGTAAAACGATAGGGGCATAGGTCCGCTTTCCAATCACCGCCTGGCCCTCGGGACTACTACTCCCAATCACACCGATGTGGTTCGATGTCACGGTGAGTTTTCGTGTACTACCCGCAGAACTCATTCCCGCTACTTGAACAGAGCCTTCGGACGCTTTGCCAATGGTATTTTGTGCAATATGCATACCTTGGGGGTTGGATTCAGATTCTGATTTGGCTTTATTTCCTACCATTTTGACAGCAATGGCGCCAAAGGGAGTTGTATCTGTACGTCTTGGTTCGATGGCATCGATCGTATTGCCTTGGATCACGCCGTTGGTATAGCCAATAAGTCGGGGGATCGTTGTATCAAATGGTGACAGGCGGTTCGTTCCCCAGACAGCAATGCCTACTTGGCTTTTGGCTTCGTTTTTGGGTTGCCATTTTTGGCGATCCCCCGCTTGATTGATACGGTTGTTGGTGATGATGACGTCTTGGGAAGGGTAGTAGTATGCTTTATCCGTTGCTGGCACATCGGCATCCGTGTGATCTTGTCCTCCCACCACGATAGGACGATCGACACCTACTAGCACATTTTGATCCATAGTTATACCTTGCACACTATGACCATCTAGTCCCTCCCAGTATGGATTGTCTAAGACAACATTATGTTGAAAGGTCACGTTGCGACTATTAGGGTAACGGATGTAGTAAGCGAGCCCAGGATCAGGGGACTCCATTTTATGCATTGATGCACATATGTTGTAATTTTTTCCGTTCTTTCCCTTGTCAGTATGCCCAATTGACTTTGTTAGTGTCTTTTCGACTACCATGTTCTCGACGGAATAGCCGATAATACCATCACGCTTCACATTCTCGACTTTCATCGCATGATTGAGCGTGGTAACGGCCGTTGTGCCACGAATCGTGACGTTTTTGGCTAGGTCGATCGTTATCCCATTGCCAGCCATATTTTGGACAGTCACGTCTTCGATGGTGAGATTCTGAAGATAATCCTTCGCTGTTGGCGCTTGGGGATTCGGACCTTCGCCGTAGTTTCCTTTGGCTGTGATACCGTTTTGATGGTAACTCATACTAGCTACTGGGGTTTGAAGCCCATCTAAGGTTAAATTACGTACCACCGTATCATTTGCCATATCAATCATGGCATCGTAATAACGTACCTGATCCACAGTTGAAATTGCAGTTAGTGCGAAATCATCCAACACTCGATAAAGTGTTGTTTTTCCTTGCCCTTCAAGTGTTACCCCATCTATTAACTTTATTTTTTCGCTTAAATACCACTCCCCTGAAGGCAAGCGGATGGTACCACGATGTTGATTTATATCAGGAACTAATTCACTTACCTTTTGAAGTGCTGCTTTGATGGATGCTTCGTTCACGTCCTTCGCGGCATCTGAATCCCCTGCCATCATTACATAGGAATCCTGTTTTATCAATTCACCTTTGGCATTTAAGATAGAAATAGGCTGTACATTGGCGGACAACACACTTCTGACTTGTTTCGTGACTAACTTCTCTCCCACTACGTCCTGTTGCAAAAACGCTACAATTTGCGAATCACTGTCTCGATATTGTACAATTTGGTCACCAGGCTGGAGCCATTTCACCGTATTCTCCGCCTGCACTTCGCCCTGTGAGCTCCCCACATTCGCGGCTAGTTGCTCCCCTTCAGGAGTGTACACCACCAATTGACTCGTCTCTCCCGTCGTCTTTGTCTCTTCTGCCTGAATCGTTTGAGCGAGTGCTTCAAAACGGTTCGTATCCTTTGCCTGTACAGCTGGTAGCGCCTCTAATGGCCGAAAATCGGTCACTTGGTTCCCTGTCAGCCGTAGTGTTTGTAAGTTCGTCAACCCTTGTAACGCTTGCACCGATGTAATCCGATTAATGGAGAGATCCAAGCTCTGTAACTGCGTCAACTTGGCTAATGGGGTTAAGTCTTGAATGAATTCGTTTCGTAAGGTCAGGTGCTCTAAGTTTTTCATCGATGCCAATGGTGCTAGCTGTTGAATCCGCCCCCCTTCATTCCCCTCCGCATGCAAGGTTTTTAAGTGGGACAACTGTTGAATGCCTGTCAAATCTGTTATCGGCCTTTCGGGGGTATCTGCTAAGGTGGTGATCGTCGCTAATTGCTCCGCAGACACAGGCGCTTCTAAGTTAACTCGTTCGGGGAACAAGGTTTTTTCTGGATATAACTCTAGATACACGGCGTGTGCCAGGTGTGGATCTGGAAATCGCTCTTGAAAGGACACCCCGACCTCCGCTTGTGTCACTGCCTCGACGGGGTGCCGATCTTCTAGCCAGCTCTCCGCTGGGCTGAGTAGTAAGACCCCTAGGCACATACCATAACTTGCTTTTTTGATCCATGTTCGTTTCCTCGTCATTTAAATTTAGCTCCTTTACGCTTGCTTGCTTGATATCGTGGACGAAGGAATAGCCAAGTGCCTACTAGCAACAAGGTCAGTCCCCATCCGATGGAATGCGTGGTGCGATCCCCCAACGAGGGCAGGGTCGGTCCTGGCACAACTGGTACCACCGATGGGCTTGCTTCGGAGGATACATGCGTTGGTAAAGGAACAGATGGTGTCCTTGTATCCTCTGTCGCAGGAGACGGTAGTGAAGGCTTCGGTGGCGTGGTATGCCCCTCCTCCAATGGATCAATCGCTTCGATGGGCTCGTCTAGCGCATACACAAAGCGCACCGTTTGTGCGGATGGACCGAAGATCCCCGTCGCATTCGCTGGATGTTCGGAGACACGGTATCCTAGAATCACTTTGGCTTTGGCGTGGTACGTCTCCCCTGCATGCCCCTGCAGGATATCTTCTTCCGCTACGGTTTTTCCTTGCGCATCCACATGTTGGACCGTGACAGGTTGCACGACTGGTAACGCTTGTTTGGTATAAACAAAACGAACCGTTTGTGCCACCGCTTGGAAGGTCCCGGTATGATTACTTGGCAGGCTCGTCAGTTGGTAGTCTGGAATCGTTTTAGCCTCGGCTTGGTATGGGGCACCAAATGCCCCTGTCAAGGTTTCCTCTTGTGTTAGGGCTTGCCCTTGGTCATCGACATACTGTACCGTGACGGGTTGCGTCATAGGTGGGACAGTCTCTTGCGCATAGATAAAGGTCACCGTTTGCGCTTCCGTACCAAAAGTGCCCGTTTGATTGGCTGGTGTCGTGACAAGACGGTACCCTACAATAGCCTTGGCTTCGGCTTCATACGTATCTCCCAAAGCTCCTGTTAACACTTCTTCTGGTGCTACCATCTTCCCGTTGGTATCTAGATGACGCACTGTGACCGCTTGACTGACAGGGACCGCTTCCTTGGTATAGACAAACGTCACGGTTTGCGCCTCGGTGCTGAAAGTCCCTACCCGATTCGCTGGTTCTTCCGTAAGCTGGTAGCCGTCAATCGTTTTGACTTGGGCTGTATACGCTTCGCCCAGCACTCCCGTTAAACGGTCCTCTGGCGCTAACACCTCGCCTTGGTCATCCACATAACGGACGGTGACGGCTTGGACGGTTGCTTTCGCAGGTAGTACTCGTTGTTTAAAAACGACACTTATAAAACGATTGGAATTGGTGCCACCTACGGGTCGCTGTGTAAAGGTAACCCTGCCAACGGTCCCCTGTTTTGTCCAAATGACCTGATTATTTTGGTATGCGTCCAATCCCTGCCATTTATCGTCCAAGTAAACGGAACCATACGCCACCTGTTGCCCAGTAGGATCAAACGCCTGCATAAAGACAGGTTCCCCGACATAGGCATCCGGGAGTTGCACCTCACTTCGTAATTGCCATGTATTACTTGCATCCTGGATGAGCGGTAAGTGTTGTAACGGTCGAAAATCACTGACACTCGTAGTCAAATACAACGTCTTCAGGTTCGTCAGCTGCCGAAAAGGAGCCAAGCTTTGAATGTTATTTTGCATATCCAAATTGATATATTCCAGTTTCGTTAATCCTGCAATCGGACTCGCATCTGTGATGTTGTTGTCACTTAAATCTAAATACGTGAGATTGGTTAAGTTTTTTATCCCCGAAATATCTTGCACTCTACTCTTTACGATGGAGAGCTCTTCTAGTTTATCTAGACCGGCTAATCGATCTAGATTTTCTACAAAACCACTCCATACACCATCTCCAATGTTTAACTCCTTTAAATTATGCAGATATTGGACACCTTCGATCTTTCGCATCGGATTTTCTGTCATGCCCCAATTTTCCGTGATTTTCGTCACCTGATTGAGCTTTTCTTGCGTCACTGGACGATCTAACGAATAGTCATCTAGATTTAGTAACCACGCATCCCAATCGAAATCCCCTATCTCTGCAGCGACCGTCATTGCTAATTTTGAATCTGGAAAAAGCGAACGATAGGTACTATTGGCGGGAATGGTTGGTGTTGTATTTGTTGCTTTGGGTGTCGTCAGCGTCTTGGCTTCTACACTATATGCGGACGAATTTTTGGGAACGTATGTGACAATGCCACTCCCTAACAACACGCCTGACAGCCCTATATGGACCCACCTTCGGTATTTCTTTCTTCTTTGATATGTTAGCATATTATTATTCACTCCTTTTGGCGACGGAAATAGCCTCATCGCGACTCTATTTATTCATTGTATCTATTTTCACATGTAATTGCTGTATACAAAATAAGGCATTACTTCTCAAAAACCGCCTAAGATAACGCTTTCAATGATCCGTTTGGCGCAAACTGTCCAAATTGGCGTTTTTAAGGAGATCGACCAGCACATCCCCAACAAAAAAGACACATGTTGTGTGCCTCTTTTTTCGATTATGCGAATAAATATGTAACGAGAGTATCACACAACGGCATTGTGTAATACTCCTATTTAGCTGTAAATTAAACAAAAATACTGATTTAACCCATTGAAATAGTTGGACTATACGTTTCTTCTATAAATATATAGACTTTAATTTATTGATGCTTTTTTAGCTATATCAAACATGATATATAGCGACACATACCATCACTTGCTTTTTGGATCCATGTTCGTTTACTTGGCTATTGATTTAGCTCCTTTTACGCTTGCTTGATTGGTAACGTGGACGAAGGAGTAGCCAAGTCCCTACTAGCAACAAGGGGAATCCCCATCCGATGGAATGCGTGGTGCGATCCCCCAACGAGGGCAGGGTCGGTCCTGGAACAACTGGTACCACCGACGGACTTGCTTCGGAGGATACATGCGTTGGTAAAGGAACAGATGGTGTCCTTGTATCCTCTGTCACAGGAGATGGTAGTGAAGGCTTCGGTGGCTCCTCCACTGGATCAATCGCTTCGATAGGCTCGTCTGGGGCATACACAAAGCGCACCGTTTGCGCGGATGGACCGAAGATCCCCGTCACATTCGCTGGGTGCTGAGAGACACGGTACCCCGGAATCACTTTGGCTTTCGCGTGATACGCCTCCCCTGCGTGCCCCTGCAGGATTTCTTCTTCCGCTACGGCTTTCCCTTGTGCATCCACATGTTGCACCGTGACAGGTTGCACGACTGGCAACGCTTGTTTGGTATAAACAAAACGAACCGTTTGTGCCACCGCTTGGAAAGTCCCAGTATGATTACTTGGTAGGCTGGTCAGTTGATAGCCTGAAATCGTTTTAGCCTCGGCTTGATATGGGGCACCAAATGCCCCCGTCAAGATTTCCTCTTGTGTTAGGGCTTGCCCTTGGTCATCCACATATTGTACCGTCACTGGTTGTGCTAGGGACGGTGCAGTCTCTTGCGCATAGACAAAGGTCACCGTTTGCGCTTCCGTACCAAAGGTGCCCGTTTGATTGGCTGGTATCGTGACAAGTCGGTATCCTGCAATAGCCTTGGCCTTGGCTTCATACGTATCCCCTAAAGCTCCTGTTAACACTTCTTCTGGTGCTACGACCTTCCCGTTGGTATCTAGATGACGCACTGTGACTGCTTGACTGGCAGGGATGGCTTCCTTGGTATAGACAAAGGTCACCGTTTGCGCCTCGGTGCCGAAATTTCCTACCCTATTGATCGGTTCTTCGGTGAGCTGATACCCGTCAATCGTTTTAGCTTGGGCTTCATACGCTTCGCCCAGCACTCCCGTTAAACGTTCCTCTGGCGCTAACACCTCGCCTTGGTCATCCACATAACGGACGGTGACGGCTTGGACGGTTGCTTTGGCAGGCAACACTCTTTGCTGAAAAAAAACGTTCATATATTGTTTAGATGTTATACCTTCCTCGGGACTCTGAAACCAAACTTGTCCTTTTTCCCCACTTTTTTCCCACCGCATATATGGCGTTTTATATGTGCCACCTCGCCAGTTTCCATCTAGCTCCACCGCACCATACGTCGGTGTGTCTCCAAACGGATCAAACGCTTGCATAAAGACAGGCTCTCCAACATAGGCATCCGGGAGTTGAACGGTTCCATCCAAGTGCCATGTACTACTGGAATCTTGAATTAAAGGTAAGTGTTGTAACGGTCGGAAATCACTGACACTCGCACTCAAATACAACTTCTTCAGATTCGTCAATTGACGAAAAGGGGCCAAGCTTTGAATGTTATTTCGTGCATCTAAATTGATAGATTCCAGTTTCGTTAATCCGGCAATCGGACTCGCATCTGTGATGTTGTTGTCACTTAAATCTAAATACCTGAGATTGGTTAAGTTTTTTATCCCCGAAATATCTTGCACTCTACTCTTTACGATGGAGAGCTCTTCTAGTTTATCTAGACCGGCTAATCGATCTAGATTTTCTACAAAACCGCTCCATACACCATCTCCAATGCTTAGCCTCTTTAAATTATGCAGATATTGGACGCCTTCGATTTCTCTCATTGGATTCTCTGTCATACCCCAATTTTCCGTGATTTTCGTCACCTGATTGAGCTTTTCTTGCGTCACTGGACGATCTAACGAAGTGTCATCTAGATTTAGTAGCCACGCATCCCAATCGAAATCCCCTATCTCTGCAGCGACCGTCATTGCTAATTTTGTATCTGGAAAAAGCGAACGATAGGTACTATTGGCTGGAATGAGTGTTGCTGCTTCTTTGGTATAGACAAACGTCACGGTTTGCGCCTCTGTGCTGAAAGTCCCTACCCGATTCGCTGGTTCTTTGGTGAGTTTGTAGCCGTCAATCGTTTTGACTTGGGCTTCATACGCTTCGCCCAGCACTCCCGTTAAACGTTCCTCTGGCGCTAACACCTCGCCTTGGTCATCCACATAACGGACGGTGACGGCTTGGACGGTTGCTTTCGCAGGTAGTACTCGTTGTTTGAAGATAACTCTCATATAATTGCCTGATGATGCCTCATCATTTGATCCCTGAAAAGTGACTTGTCCCTTTTCCCCACTTTCTTCCCACCGCATGTATGGCGTCGTATATTTCCCCCCACGTAACTTGCCATCTAGCTTTACCGAGCCATACGTAGAAGCTTCCCCAAAGGGGTCGAACGCCTGCATAAAGACAGGTTCCCCGACATAAGCATCCGGGAGCTGCACCTCACTTCGTAATTCCCATGTATTACTTGCATCCTGAATGAGCGGTAAGTGTTGTAACGGTCGAAAATCACTGACACTCGCACTCAAATACAACTTCTTCAGGTTCGTCAGCTGATGAAAAGGAGCCAAGCTTTGAATGTTATTTCCCGTATACAAATTGATATATTCCAGTTTCGTTAATCCGGCAATCGGGCTCGCATCTGTGATGTTGTTGTCACTTAAATCTAAATACGTGAGATTGGTTAAGTTTTTTATCCCCGAAATATCTTGCACTTTACTCCTTAAGATGGAGAGCTCTTCTAGTTTATCTAGACCGGCTAATCGATCTAGATTTTCTACAAAACCACTCCATACACCATCTCCAATGTTTAGCTCCTTTAAATTATGCAGATATTGGACACCTTCGATCTTTCGCATCGGATTTTCTGTCATGCCCCAATTTTCCGTGATTTTCGTCACCTGATTGAGCTTTTCTTGCGTCACTGGACGATCTAACGAATAGTCATCTAGATTTAGTAACCACGCATCCCAATCGAAATCCCCTATCTCTGCAGCGACCGTCATTGCTAATTTTGAATCTGGAAAAAGCGAACGATAGGTACTTCCTGCTGGAATGGTTGCCGCTTTTGTTTCTTTCGTAGCTTGTGTTGTTTCTACAGCATGTACTGCTTTTGTTGGGACCGCGTACGGTAATAAGCCATTCACGACTAAAAGTCCCGCCAGTGCCAAGCTTGTCCTTCCTTTTCGATTTGTTGCCATGTGTTTCACTCCTCCTATATTAGATTTATCGTGCCATAATTGTCTATCGACAATACCAGGTAACTGCCTTCTTGCGACTCTGCTTAATTATTATATATGTTTCCAAAAATAATTACTGTGTAAATAGTATGACAATTGCCCTTCTAAAAGCCGTCGAGATAACGCTTTCTTTGACTTTTTTATAGTATTCTGCCCAAATTGGCGTTTTGAGTACAGTAAAAACTACATAGCCACGCAAAAATACATATCTCACGTGTACCTTTTTTTGATATACGAGATAGTATGTAGATGGTTCCTGGGCTTTAGCTCCATATCAAACAGCATGTTTTTTGATACAACGTGAAAAACAAGAAAGGACATCCCTTTTTCAGTGCGCCCTTTCTCTTATTAACCATGCACCTGTTCTATTAATCTTTGTACAATTTATATGAATCAATGTCATAATTTCTAGGCCCTGCGGCTCTACTGTTTTGAAGCTATGAAAAAGATATACCTCCCCATTTTTGATATCATGTTAAGTGCTAACCAAACATAATCAAAAAGGAGCGATCCCTCATTACAATGGTACCTATAGAATGCATTTCTTTTTTGAAGTGTCCATTCTATAGGTACCACTGTAAAATTGACTTATGAAATTAATTCAGACATAAAAACAGCGCCATTGCCGTGTAAAGCCAATGACGCTACTTCTATTATTTATTATCTTTACTATCAGTACCACGTTCTGGCATTGGTCCATCGTAATCTTCGTCAAATCTTTCGCTACTGGGCATTGCGCCGAAATCAGGACGTCCACCCATAAACCTTGGGTCTGCCATTCCTTCGGGGCCTCCGCCACCAAATCTTGGGTCCATCATTCCGCCTGGCCCCATTCCTCCGAACCTCGGATCATCTATTCCACCTGGGAAACCACCACGACGAGGGCGGCCACCTCCCCAGCTGCGACCAAATCCTGGACGGCCACCTCTTCCTTGCACTGGACCTCCTTCAAATTCTAAAGAATCGTCTCCTAGTTCTTTCTCCAATTCAGCTATCACACGTTGTAAATAGTCGTGTAAATGAGCTTGTTCTTCTTCATCCAACACATCGAAAAGTTTATCAAAATCAAAGGGGCTCTCTTGTGATTGTTCTGCGGCCTCTTTCCCAGCTTCTGTTAGTTTGACATTCATGACACGACGATCTGCTTCTGATGGTTCGCGTGTCACAAATTCACTTCGTTCCAGTTTTGCCAGTAATTCTCCTAACGATTGGTTGCGCATATCGAGTAAATAGCCCAATTCTTTTTGCGTGATCTCCGGTTTCATTTTCAAAATCGATAACACGCGGCCTTGGCCTCTATATGGATTGCCAAATGGCCCAGCATTTCTTGCACTGTGAATTTGATAGTGGTGCATCAAGCGATTAAATTGCATAAATTGTTTGGTTAGATTGCTCTTTTCTTCTGTCATTTTAAATTCCTCCAATGTTTCATTTTTGTCATCAAGACATAATTAAAAGGTACCTTTGTTTTACATTATAAAGGCACCTTTCTATTTTGTCAATCTTTTTCATTTAATGACTAATTTGTTGTCTTGATAAGCACGGTATCTACTTTTCCACCGTCTACGGTTCTTACTTTGATCGTAGCTGTACCAACTGCTTTGCCTGTAATTTTACCTTTCGCGTCTACCGTTGCAACTTTTGCGTTGGAGGTTGACCAAGTAATGCCTTTGTTGGAAGCATTGCTCGGCATAATCGTTGCGCCCATTTGGAAAGTCTTATTCTTTTTAATATAAACACCGCTACGATTTAGCGCGATTCCAGTTACAGGATACGCTGGGCCGATCGTCACTGACATCGCTACTCCTGGTTTTGAATTGACTTTCATTGAAAAATTAGGATAGGTTCCGTTACTTAGTCTGTTACTTGGATTTGTTCGATTATTCAAATAGATTTGTTGCGCCTTTCCTCTCATCCCAGTGCCAACGTAATAAAAAGCATCCGACTTACTTGTCGATCCACTATTGAGCTGCGAATAGCCTAAAATTCCTTGATTAGCCTCTTTTAGTGTCACTAATTGTCTCCCGATCGTTTGGTTGCTAGCATAATTTGTATTGATATAATACACCGCGATTCCGCCTTTATAGACCTTACCAATCAAGGAACGATCAAAGCCAATGAACTGCCGGTTTTCGATCAAAAAATATTCCTTCGGCAAATTGGTATTCACTCGCAAAATGGTCGTGCCTGCGTAAACCGTTTGGACGGAAGTCGTTGTTGTACTTACAACTCGAGGTGTGACGGCGCCGATCTTCACTTTTGAATAGGCATCTAAAAGTACCGGTGTTTGACCTGGATAACTGTCCCCTGGCTGCATACCCCATGCGCCTTTTGCCATCAAACTATAGGTTCCAAGTCCGCTTCCAGAGCCATTCGTGTTATAGAGATCCAACAAACCTAAATCGTGACCGAGTTCATGTGCGATGACGCCGATCGTTGCCATATGTGTGCCGTGCATTTCGCCAAATTGTGTATACGTGAAAAAGGTCTTCCCATCCAGTTTTGGCGTCACATTCGCTGCCATGCCCCACATATGTCCCCATACAGAAAGCGCTACGTTGTTATAGGCCCGTTCTTGCCCTGCAATAATCGTCATGATATGCAATTCGCTCGCATCAATACGCCCATTGTGATTCGTATCATACTGGGCGAAATTAACATACCCGTTCGCCGCGATTAACGCATCCCGAACCAAAGACTGATTCCGTGAGTCAATCGCAGTCCCCGTCCGAGGATGATTGCGATTCAATTTTACACGGACAACACCATTGTTCACCGTTCCCGAAGCCTCACTCGCAGGAACAAGATTCACTTTTGCATTGGTTGCTTGTGTGTAGTAAAGCTTAACCGACTTGCTAGACGTACTAAAAATCTTTTGATTCCAACTCGCCTCACTCTGCTTGATCGCAATATCATTAAAACTCACTAAAATAACAAGGACCCGATTTGTTTGAGGTATCGCGCCCACTTTTGGGATCGCCGTCGTTGGCGTTTGCGCTGGTGGAGATGATGCACTAGGATATTTACTTACCGTAACAGGTGCAATCGTTTTTGTATTTGATGCTGCGAAAGAATCTGTGGAACCATCTTGGGCTATCGTTACGACACATATCGATAGAACCATCATGACCATCAACGCTATTCGACTAAGAATAGCTCGCATGATTTGTTCCTCCTTTATTTCGGCAAAACACACCGTTTCATGAATGGTAATTAATACCCGTATTTTATTTATTGTAAACGATGAGAACCATTGAGCATAAGCCATTTATCCAAAAAAAGAGTCCCCATTAAGAGGACCCTGCATCATTAATAACGGCTCAATTCCGTTCTTGGTGACTGGATAATCACCGGTTTTTTCTTAGGATCGAGCCATTTTAAAATTTTCACGACATTCGCTTGGCTAGTTCCTGTGCACCCCATCGTGTAGCTACTGGAAACGTGGAAAAAAATTGCCGAACCCCATCCTGGTTTGCGAAGTGGATTATAATTGATCACAAAAGCATAGTTATACGCTGGTTGATATAGTTTTTCTGCAGATTTCCAGCGGTTATTAATCGGTAATACTTGCCACGAATTATACAATTTTGACTTGCCATCGTCGACCCAAACATCGCGCGTTGTCGTTTTCCGATATGGCATTTTTGTCCCTGGATTTGCGTAACGCCCAAAAGCCGTGCCGAGCGTGAACTTACCGCGTGGGCTTTGCACAACCGTTTCCCGCATCGTTGTCGCAAAACCGTCCCGCCCAATAAAGCCATACATCAACGCCTTCCGCTGCCAAACACCTTTAGCATCCCGCTCAAACGTCTGAATCGTCGCCTTGTTCGATTTGTAACCCGACGTCGTCACCAAAATCAACTGCTTATTCGCACCCACCGTCTTGAACCTCTGCGCATCATTCGTCGCCGCATCCGCCTTACTACCCACTACAAAAACAATTCCTAAAGCCATAAAAACAACAACCATCGACCAAAAAACTTTTTTCACAACAAAATCCCCCCTACTTATCTTAATAGAGTTCCACCTTTTCGCCAAATCAAACATTTCTACAGCAAAAAAGCGCCACCAGCCAAAGCCAGTAGCGCCTAATGTTTCATCTTTTAATTCCTTCACGCCAACAATGAAGTCACCGCTACACCTTAGGCGGACGACAAATGCTTAGCTACTAGGCAAAGCCGAGCAACGGAGCGTTTGTCGTTCGCCTGAGAGACGTTTAGACAGCTTGGTCGTTAGCGAACTGACTATTATAAAGATCCGCGTAGAAACCATTTTCAACAAGTAGTTCTTTATGCGTTCCTTGCTCAATCACATTTCCGTGATTCATAACAAGAATCAGATCCGCATCACGGATTGTGGATAGCCTATGCGCAATCACAAAGCTCGTCCGGCCCTCCATTAAGTTCCCCATCGCAAGCTGGATGTTAAGCTCTGTCCGCGTATCCACACTTGACGTCGCCTCATCCAAAATCAAAATACTCGGATCAGAAAGAATCGCACGCGCAATCGTCAACAATTGTTTTTGACCTTGTGAAATGTTAGAGCCTTCTTCATTCAAAACAGTGTCATACCCGTCTGGCAAACGTCTGATAAACTCATCCGCATAAGCCGCTTCTGCCGCCGCGATAACTTCTTCCGTCGTCGCGTCATCTCGACCATATGCAATATTTTCAGCAATTGTACCGTTAAATAACCACGTATCCTGAAGTACCATTCCGAATTTATTACGCACATCGTTCTTCGTCATATCACGCGTATCGACACCGCCAAGACGAATGCCACCGCCTTCCACATCGTAAAAACGCATCAGCAAGTTGATAATTGTAGTTTTACCAGCACCAGTCGGACCAACAATCGCCACCATCTGACCTTCTTGGACATCAATATTCAAATCGTGCATCAACGGTTTATCTGGCGTATAACCAAATTTCACATGATCGAAAACAATCCGATCCGACTCTCCTGCACGGTGTTCTACATTTTCTGGGATAATATCCTCTTCTTCTTTTTCATCCAATACTTCAAAAATACGTTCTGCTGAAGCCATCGTGGATTGAATGACATTCGAGATGTTAGCCACACTTGAAATTGGTTGCGAGAATAGTTGTACATATTGCGTAAACGCTTGGATATTACCAACTGTTAGCGTACCATTCGTTACAAAAATACCACCACCAACACAGACAGCTACATAACCAAGATTACCAACAAATTGCATTAATGGCATCATGATACCCGAGATGAATTGCGCTTTTTTCGCAGCAACGTAGTAATCTTTGTTCACCACATCGAACTTTCCAAGCGTCTTCTTCTCTTGACCAAACGCCTTCACAACTGTGTGACCACCAAATGTTTCTTCCACGTGATCGTTTAGCACACCAAGGTTTTTCTGTTGCGCGCCAAAATACTTTTGCGAACGGCTAGCGACTATGGCTACGAGTAACACACTAAGCGGAACCGTCGCCACAACAATGAGCGTCATCTGCCAACTAATCGTCAACATCATAATCAAAACGCCGATAATTTGTACAATCGCCGTAATCGCTTGTGTCAATGCTTGTTGCAACGTATTCGCGATATTATCCATGTCATTCACAGACCGACTCAAAATATCACCATTCGAACGCGTATCAAAATAGCGAAGCGGTAAACGACCTAGCTTAGCCTTCAATTCTTTACGCATATCATACACCGTACGTTGCGCCACACTCGACATCACATATTGTTGCAGGAAGCTAAACAGCGAGCTACCCAAATAAAGCATTAATACGATGAACAATATATCAAAGATTTTATCATAATTAATTCCAGCCGGCGTCATCACACCAGCGAATATTTCCGTCGTTGCCTTCCCGAGTTCTTTCGGGCTGACAACATTAAAGATCGTTGACAAGATCGCGAGTAAGAGCACTACAATGAGTGAGATAGCACGCGGTTTCATATATCCTAATAAGCGAAACAAGGACTTTTTAAAATCCTTAGGCTTGGCCGCTGGCATCACGATTCTTCCGCCACCTGGGCCGCCGCCATGTCCACCTGATCCTGGTCCTGGACTCATGCTATCTCCTCCTCTGACAATTGCGATCTCATAATTTCTTGGTAGATCGTGTTCGATTCTTTTAGCTCTTCATGTGTGCCAATTCCTGCTACTTTACCTTCGTTTACCACAATAATTTGATCTGAATCAACAACCGATGTAATGCGTTGCGCTACGATAATCGTAATCGACTCACGCGTTTCCGGTTTTAGAGCCGCACGCAATAACGAATCCGTTTTAAAATCGAGCGCCGAAAAACTATCATCAAAAATGTAAATTTGCGGCTTACGAATTAAAGCGCGCGCGATAGCCAGACGTTGCTTTTGACCACCCGAAAAGTTATTTCCGCCTTGTTCCACACGACTATTTAAGCCATCCGACAACTTCGAAACAAAATCTTCAGCTTGAGCCGTCCGTAATCCCGCCCAAATTTCTTCTTCTGTCGCCGTTTCGTTACCATAGCGCATGTTTTCCTCGATATCACCAGTAAACAACATCGCTTTTTGAGGTACTAATCCGACCTTCATCCGCAAATCTTCCTGCGTCATTTCTTTCACATCGAGCCCGTTCACGCGAACAGAGCCTTCCGCCACATCATAAAAACGCGGAATCATATTGATAATCGTAGACTTCCCGGCCCCTGTACTACCAATAATCGCGACCGTCTCGCCAGCTTTTGCCTTAAAAGAGATGTCCTCAATAACAGGCTTTTCAGCACCTGCATAGCGGAAAGTAACCTTATCAAACTCCAAAGAAACTGGAGCCATCGCATTTTTTGCGTCTTTAGGATCGTGAATTTCTGTATCCATTTCCAACACTTCATTGATACGCTCCGCAGAAGCCGCCGCACGTGGAATCATAATAAATACAGCAGAAACCATCATAAATGCGATCATAATTTGCGTCGCATATTGAATAAATGCCATCAAATCCCCGACTTGCATACTGCCGTCACCGACAAATTTAGCACCAATCCAAATAATTGCGATAGTCGTCAAGTTCATAATCAACATCATCATCGGACTCATCAAGGAAAGCAGCCTATTAACACCAACCGCTGTTTTCGCGTAATCCTCATTGGAAACATCGAATTTCCTCAACTCATCATCGCCACGGTTAAACGCACGAATCACTCGAATCCCCGTCAAACCTTCTCGAATGACTTGATTCAATTTGTCCATTTTCTTTTGCAGTGATTTGAACATCGGCATTGCCTTACCACCAATAAATACCACAAGCAATAGCAAAATTGGTAATACGACCACGAAAATAAGTGACAGTTTGGCATCTTTACCAACTGCCATGATCACGCCACCGATCAGCATAATCGGCGCCATCACCATCATACGCAGCATCATGTACAACACATTTTGAATTTGTACCACATCATTCGTTGAGCGCGTAATCAGCGATGCCGTCCCAACTTTGTCAAACTCTTGCAATGAAAAATTCTCTACCCGACCAAAAATATTGTCCCGCAGATCGCGTCCAAATCCCATCGAAATTTTCGATGCATAGTATACGATAACAACGGAAAGTCCTCCTGACAAAGCAGAGATGCCCAACATCTGTGATCCCACTTTCCATATGTAGGCCGTGTCACCTTTTGCAACACCTTTGTCAATAATGTCTGCCATCAAGGTCGGCAAATATAGCTGACCCAGCACTTGCAGAAATGTTAGCACTAGAACTAATACTATGCCCCATTTGTAGGCACCCATTCGCTTCATTAATTTCATCATAACGTTGCCTATACCTCCTTGCTCTCAGCTTTATTGTTGAGATAATCTGTTAGCTTGCCCAGCAGCGAAATTAATCTCTCCATTTCTTCTTTACCCAAAAAAGAGGTCATATCCTCAAAACTTTTGTGAAAAGTTGAAATAATTTCTGCCACTACTTCTTTCCCTTGATCTGTAAGCTGAATGTACGCGGCTCGCTTATCCACAGGATCTTGGCTGCGAATGATAAACTTTTTCTCCTCTAAAGCATTGATCTGTTGCGTCACGCTTGGCTTTGAGACCCTAAGAATTGCCGTTGCATCCGATACTTTCATGCCAAGTTCATGTTCTGTATGCTGCAAACCTTGGTGTAACATAAACAAGAATCTTGTTTCGGACCTTTTTAAGCCGGGAACTTTAAAATTTCGCAATTCCGCACGTTTAAAGTTCATAAAAGCTTTCACAACCGTTTGGCCTAAATCTTCCTCCGAATTATACACGACCTCGCATCCCCTTTTTATTTAGTTTACTTAACTAAGTATATGCTTGCCGCAAAGAAAGTCAAGCAAAAACCATCGCAAAAAAACTCCTAGCAATGAAGCTAGGAGCCGTGTATCATCTCTTATTTTAGTACGCTGTCCAACCTGCATCCGCGGTGATAACTGTACCATTCACAAAGCTAGAATCATCCGATGCTAGGAACAGTGCTACTTTTGCGATTTCGACTGGTTCTCCAGCACGAGGGTTTGTGCCCATACCAATCATCGCCCGTGACTGACCGAATTCGTCTGGTTCATGCAGTGTTGTTCCAATATTCGTAGTCACAGCACCTGGCGCGATCGCGTTACAACGAATATTTTTGTTCGCATATTGGAAGCCCACGTTTTTCGTGAAACCGACGACTGCATGTTTCGAAGCGGTGTAAGCTGCACCTGCACGAGAACCGAATAAACCGCCAGCCGACGCGATATTGACGATCACGCCGCCGTTATTAGCCTCAAAAATGGGTAGTGCCTTTCTCGTTGTCCGCATCACACCCGTTGTATTAATCGCAAAAACGCGATCCCAAAGGTCGTCCGTAATGCCTCCTGCTGGTACAAAATTATCCATAATTCCAGCGTTATTTACCAATATATCTAGCGTGCCGTATGTCTCGACTGCCTTATCGATCATCGCCACGACGTCCTCTTCCTTCATTACATTCGCAACAACAGCCAAAGCTTCCCCATTTATCGCTTTGATTTCGTTTACCGTTTCTTCTGCTGCCTCCAAATGTATATCTGCAACGACCACTTTTGCCCCTTCTTTTGCATAAAGCAACGCGATTTGGCGTCCCATTCCTGATGCGGCACCAGTGACTACCGCTACTTTTCCAGCTAATTTACTCATGATTATTTCCTCCTTCAAATGAAATTGCGCTAGAGCCTATAAACCCGCTCTGTAGTTCAAGTATAGCTCTGCCAAACGGGTGATTCAATAGGTAATGAAAGCGTTGATTGTTGCTTTAGCGTCATTTTTGCGGTATATGTATACTAACTCAAAAAAAGGACGTGAAAAAATGACAGACCGACGCATCAGAAAAACAAAAACCGCCTTCGCCCAAGCCCTGCTTACTTTGCTAGAGGAAAAAGAATTCAAAAAAATCACCGTAACAGACATTGTTGAACGAGCAGATGTGAACCGTGGCACCTTTTATAAACACTACCAAGAAAAAGAAGATTTGCTGGAAGAAGTGATCACAGACGTCTTAACTGCGCTCGAAATTGCCTATGAGAAGCCCTACAAAGAAGCCAATCATTTCTCCGTGGAAACACTGACACCTTCGATGGTCAAAATTTTCGATCACGTGTATGCCCATCAATTATTCTACAAACAAGCGATCGCTGAAAAATTAAGGCCCGGTTTCCAAAACCAATTATGCGATGTTATTAAGCGCATCGCCTTGCGCGATTTCGGGGTCATCTTTCGGGGAACCGAAGCTAATCCAGAACTCTTTGCTAGCTACCAATCTCATGCCATTTTTGGCCTAATCGTCCACTGGACACAACATGATTTTGAGTATACGCCGGAATATATGGCGGAACAGCTACTCTATATTTTACATGCCGATATTTCTTTTTCTAAATGAAAGGAAAAAACAGGATTGACCAATTAGTAATTATTACAGTTCAATATCATTTATTCATAAGTCTATACTTTACTCCTGACCTGCCTTATAATTAAGGATATTATTGTGAGAATCGTCATATTTCATTAACGTTGAGGTTTATTGAGATAGCCTCATTCGAAAGGAAGAGGTCCTATGGATAAAAGCCAATCAGCAACGAAATTAAATTTATTCTCACTCGCTTGGCCTATTTTCATTGAGCAATTTTTGCGGGTGATGATCAGTTATGTCACGGTATTTATGTTAGGCCACTACTCCGATGATGCCGTCGCAGCAACAGGTGTCGCCAATCAGATTCTTGTACTCTCGGTCATTATGTTTGCGTTTATTAGCGTCGGCGTACAAATCCTAGTCGCCCAAATGATCGGTGCGCGCAAGCACAAATTAATCGATCAAGTCATTACGAATGGGATCGTGTTTTCCGTCGTTATCGGCGCGGTGGTGAGCCTTGTCTTCTTATTTCTATCCACGCAATTCCTAACATGGATGGGGCTTGACGCACATTTAGTCGACATCGGTGCTCCCTTTTTAGAAATTATCGGTGGTGCATCCATCTTGACAGCAATTCCCTATTCGATCATGCCGATTTTGCGAACACACGGACACGTACGCCAAGCGATGTATATTCCTGTTGTCGCCGGAATCATCACAGTTATCGGGAACTATCTCGTTTTATATGGCCCACTTTCTTATCTGGATCTAGGCGTGACAGGCGTAGCATTAGCAACCGTCGTGGGGAATATCGTCGCTGTCTTCCTATCGATCTGGCTCCTGCACCGCCACGTCGACTACCGTTTTCAATTACAAAAATTCAAAGAACTATCGCGCCGAACGATGTATTCGATTTTGCGTCTTGGCTTACCTTCCGCGGGTGAAAACATGTCGTATGCAGGCTCACAGCTCGTCGTCACCGCCATCATAGCCCTCATGGGAACCGATGCCTTAACGACGAAAGTGTACGCCTCAACAGTCAGCCAATTCGTCGCTCTGTTTGCCATCTCCATCGGTCAGGCTTCGCAAATTATCATCGGACGCGCCGTCGGAGCAAAAGAAGTCGACCGCGCCTACAAACAAGGCTTGCGCAGTTGGAAAATAGGACTTGCTATCGCCGTCTGCATCAGCATTCTCATCTACTTCTTCTCAGAACCCATCATGCACTTATTCACATCCAACGAAGACATCATCGCGATGACGAAACAACTCTTTTTCCTATCGATATTCCTAGAAATCGCACGGTCTACTAATATTATCATTATTAGTAGCCTCAATTCGACCGGCGATGTGCGTTTCCCGTTCATCGTTGGCATTATCGTCATGTGGATCGTCAGCCTCCCGTTCTCCTACGTCCTCGGAATCACAGCAGGAATGGGGCTCATCGGCGTCTGGCTCGCCTATATCATCGACGAAGGCTTGCGCGGTTGCCTCATGGTTTACAGGTGGCGTTCCAAAGTCTGGTCATTAAAATCAGTCTTATAATAAAAAATCGGCTAACATATAGAAGCCACAGGATTTTCAAGTCAAATTCTGTGGCTTTTAAAATTAATTTTAACAAGTGTTACATCTCGTGATAACGCTTTCTCGACATTTTTTAAAACCCTCTGTGAACAAAATAACATATACCCTCCAAAGGCCTTGATACAGCTAGCTTTTCATCATTTTCATAAAATACCCTGACTTCCAAATAACATAGTTTTAAAGTACAATAAAACTTGTAAGAAAAAAATTAATGGAGGCAACATAAATGAAAAATTGGATTAAAGTCGCGGGGTTTACAACAACAGCCGTAGTATCAATGCTTATCTTTCAAGATCACGCATCAGCACATGGTTATATTTCAAAACCAGCCAGCCGCGTATATCTGGCAAATCAAGGAATTAACACAGGGGTAGGTTCGGCACAATGGGAGCCACAAAGTATTGAAGCACCGAAAGGTTTCCCAGAAAAAGGACCACTAGACGGTCAAATCGCTGGTGGCGGAAAATACAACTTACTCGATGAACAAACACAAAATCGTTGGTCAAAGGTCGATATCCAAAGCGGAAAAACAACGATTGAATGGACATTAACCGCACCACACAAAACAAGCAGTTGGAGTTACTACATCACGAAAAATGGCTGGGATCCTAACAAACCACTAACACGTGACCAATTACAGCTCATCACAAAAATTCAAGCAGACGGTACAGCCCCCGCTTCGAAAACATCGCAAGAAATCACAATCCCTGCAGATCACACAGGATATCATGTTATTTTAGGCGTTTGGGAAATTGCTGATACAGGAAATGCATTCTATCAAGTAATCGATGCAAACATCAGTGGTGGCAACACGGTACCAGACACAGAAGCACCGACCAAACCAGCTCAATTAAAAGCCACAGAACAAACATATAACTCCGTATCTTTAAATTGGCAAGCATCCACGGACAATAAAGGGGTTGAATCCTACGAAATTTACCGTGATGGCAAATTCATCGGTGAATCAGCCACGTCATCTTACCAAGATAAAAACCTCGCAGAAAACACAACATACACTTACACCGTTCGTGCCAAGGACTTTGCAGGAAACCGCTCGGAATGGAGCGACAGCGTACAAGCAAAAACTGCCGTAAAACCAGTAGTAGACACAGAAAAACCAACTGCACCAAAAATGTTAATGACACACGCCCAATCAACGAGCACGATTGATCTATGTTGGCAAGCTGCTACAGACAACATCGGCGTAGCCTATTACGAAATCTACCGTGATGGTGTCAAAGTAAAAACACAAACAGGTACAATGTTCCAAGATATTAGCCTGAAGAGTGATACCACTTACAGCTACCTTGTATATGCCGTTGACACATCTGGAAACCGTTCCGATGCAAGTAATCTACTGACCGCAAAAACAAAACCAGCAGAAGTCATTCCAGAAGGCACATGGTCATCCATACGAATCTACGTTGGTGGTGATATCGTCACTTATGACAATAAACAATACCGCGCAAAATGGTGGACACTAGGCAATAAACCAAGCGAAAGCGATGCCTGGGAACAAATCGGTGGAGCCCTTCCTGATTGGAATAGCTCAAAAGCCTACAACGGTGGCGACAAAGTCATCTATAACGGCAAAACATACCAAGCGAAATGGTGGGTTCGTGGCGATCAACCAGACACATCCGCAGTTTGGGTATTAGTGAAATAAAGCACCTGCTCCAAAAAGGAGTGGCGTAACAAACGAAAAACATCAGCCTATAACTTGTTTCTCTATCCTTATTTATGATAGGAAATTGGTTATAAGTTGATGTTTTTGTTAGTAAATAAAAAAGAATCGCTTAGGCTTCATACATACTTCTCTCTCAGTATTAACTATGCTATAGATTTGGATACAGCACTAAGATGGGACACTGCATCTACTTTAACCTTTAAAAAAATAACTTACCAAAGAAAGCGTTATCGTAAACCAAAAAAATGCATCATTTTCCATATTATTGTAACATTCTTCCACTAATTTTTAAGTTATAATTAATGTAGTAAGACTATTACGTTTAGTAAAGAGAGGGAATGATTAAGATGAAAACAAGTGTATCTAAAAAAATGGGGGTTGCTATTGTCACCACTGCCATGATTCTCGCGCCAATCAGCATGTCAAATTTGGGGCAGCCAATTCATGGGTTTGCAGCAGAAAAAAGTGTCGCGCCCGCTCGCCCTTCTGTCACAAAAATCACTTATATACCAGGCGATTATTGGGGAGTGATTGTAACTATGCATGCGGACCCAAACATGAGGGTGTGGCTAAATTACAGCAGAGATGGTGGAGGCTATGCGGAGCCCATTAGAACAGACGCTGCTGGAAACGCTACCTTTAGTATACCAAGTAGTGTAACAGATAACGAGTTTACTTTACGTCCACAATCAGATGATTTCACTTATGGCGAATCGTTATACGTCTCCTTTGAACCAGGGAAAAACCTTCCAAGCATTAAGCTCGCGAAGGACTTAGTGGAAGGCGACTCCGTGGTTAAAGGAATAGGAACACCTGGTGCCAAAGTAACTATGAAAAGTTCTTCCGCCACAATAATAACAACACTCGTAGATGCAGCAGGAAATTTCACCCTGACTATTCCAAAATATAATGGTGTCCTTGATTACACGATGGTACAAGAACTAAATGGCCTTACAAGTGGAGAATTGAAACTGTATGGACTTAAAAAACTGGCTATGCCGCTTGTATCAGCCTTACTTGAAAACGACACTACAATCAAGGGAAGTTCGCATCCTTATACCGATGTCATCGTAAGCGTTGATGGAGAACAAATTGGAAAAGGTATGAGTAATGCTCAGGGTTCTTTTGCAATAGCAATTCCAAAACAGGCTGCTGGTACGCAAGTTTCTGTTATACAAAAAGCATACAATATCTACTCTAGTCCAGCGCTTATTACCACTGCAAAAAGTTTAGCTACTCTCACTCCAAGTGCGTATACATCAGGAGCAACCTATATTAGAGGAACCTATACTGGTGGTATCGTGAAAGCTAGGGTTTCTGTAAACGGACAAATCCTACCCGTTTTTGGTGGAAGTTTTAGTAATGGCTCATTTTCTTACTATGTTGGTTCTGGCGCTATAAAAAAAGGCGATGCAGTAAGCATTGTTGGTTATAACAGCAATGATCTTCCCGTAACAAGTCTCCAAACTATCAATACTAACTTTTAGCACCTGCTCGTGACGGTTCCTAAAGTAAGCCTCTTATAATAGAAAAATATACCAATCAGCGTAACAAACGAAAACATCAACCTATAACTGGCTCCTCTATCTTATATGATAGAAGATCCGTTATAAGTTGATGTTTTTTTGTTGATCCTGCTTGAGGTTAGCGAACCCTTCTTTGTTTGCTATGCCATTATCCATTCTGCAGGATAGCAATATTTTCATGGGGAAACTGTGACTTTTTTTCCAAGTGTTGTGACCTTGTTTTGAGCATTTAAGCCAACAAATTCGACACGATCTCCAGCCTTAATTTGACTGCCTTCAATGTAATAACGGAATCCCGTACTTGTGAAATCCCCACGTATGGATTGTGGAGTCCCATTGATGACAAGTAGCCCTTTGGTGACATCCCCCGTAAAGGTTCCAGTAACATAAGAGCTGCCAACTTTAAATGAGGCTGGTGTGACACCTCCTGTAACTTGTGGGGTTCCAGTGCCTTCAGAGAATGTAAAGTGTTCCGGTCTACCGTGCCATAGCCCCATCGTATTAGACACTCGGGACTCACTTATTCTCATCTCATAGTAACCTGCTGCATTAACAGTAGCATGCCCCGAAGCATAGGTTGTCGTATCTCGAAGGACGATCACTTCACCTGGAGATCCCGTCCCAAGCACAACACAATCGGTAGCTGTATTGTAAACGATTGTTGTATTTATCGTAAAAGGAGATAAAACAGCTACTTTTGTTTCCATGCTAGTTTCTCCATTTTTAGATTGGACAACGCTTAATTCTGTTCCTAGTGTTTGTTTAGGCATAGTCAGTTTGTACTGTCCCCACTCATTGACCAATACTTCGCTTAGTGTTTGTGTGCCTTTTTTTAATGTCATTTGGGCACCCGGAATCCCGTATCCAGTTATAGCCGTACTATTAGTATTTACTAACTCGTTAATGATAGGAGCATAGAGTTTTTTTCCAATTGTCAGTTCAAGATTTCCTGTCCACAATTTAGAGTTGTTGGCGTTAGCGATGGATAGTGGATAATTAAAATTTGTTACACCATTAATACCACTGACCCAATTGGACATAGTTAACCCATTCCCAAATGGTGGAGAAATAGAAGCAGCGGTTCCTAATTTAAAATTGCTTACTATCACATTTACATTCGTTGACGTGTACTCTAATTCGGATACTGCATACGGTGTGAATGTTTGTTGTGGCGTTACGGGCACTTGGGATGCTGCACTCACGGAATCAGCAATGGGAGTGTATTGGCTGGTGAATGGGAAAAGGAGGACGCCAGCCGACATGACGCCAATCATTACTTTTTTCGGCATTGCTTTCTTCATCTTTTTCAAATCCCTTCTCTATTATAATACTTGCTTTCGTCTTAAGTATATCAGGATAGTATTGTAATAGCTGTATCTGAAAAAAGAACATTTTCCCTTTAAAACCCTTTTAGAATGCGCTTTCATTTCTTGAAATATAACAATAGATTTAGGAACGTGTGTTTAACAGACACATCTAAGCAACTCATCGATACGATTATTGGCTTATTTCTCTCCTTCTATATGCGAAAAGGTATAGGCTCCCTTCCATTTCATGGGGTCTATACCTCTTTTTTATTCACAGTTGCCACAAATAGTGGATCCTTTTGCATAAGAAATAGTATTGTAGCAACTATTTTTTGCCCTGCTATCTTTATACTAAAAGGCTTCGTTTTACTCAATACTCCAGCTCTTTCTAGATTTGCCTTTCGTACAGTATGCACACAAAGTTACCCTATTCCTATTCTTTAACATAACTCATCGAAAGCCGTTCACACGCGGTACCATTTTATTTCCGATATAACTTCTTAAGCGTATTAAAAGTTGCTACATACAGTAAAGCGATACAAATTAAAATTCCCATATTAAACACAATACTATAATAGTCAAAGAAAGTATTGTACAGCGCTGCCAAGAAAAGCAGTCCAACCGTGCAAAGCTGTCTCGTAATCCGAATTCCTTCCCACTCTCTATTAGAAAGTAGCGAGCGCAGGACATAATAGATAACATAAGCAATCCCCATACTTAGAGCCGCACCCCTCGCCCCATAAATCGGAACGAAATACCATGCTAATAAAATGTTAGTAATAACGGTACCAATTGCCACATATATATTGAGATACGTCTTTCTACTAAAAACAATCCCTAGCGCTGTAGTCTCACTAATGGTGTACAAGATTGGCACAAAGCATAAAAATGGAAAAATACTAATAGCCCCTTGATAAGACGCTGTAAAAACAAGCATAATGACTGGTTTAAAAATAAGAAGCATCATAAAGAGCATAGAAAGCCCCCCAGCGACGCCATCACTTGCCAACTGGAAATAATGGATATTTTTTTTCCCAGCATGCCACCGATAGGCCATCGGGATCCAAAAACTTGTAAAGCTCATCTGCACAATCTTTAATAAACTAGCGATTTTAAATGCGGCTGTATACAAACCAAGTTCCGTATAGGTTGACCGCAAACCAATAATAAAGCGATCACTTATCGTAAAAATAGCCTCGATAGCAAGTGTAATAAAGATCGGAAATCCAAATATCCACATCTTTCGAATCAACGGCTTATCTAACCTAAAATTCGCGATATTTAAAAGTGGTAAACACAATAGCACAACAACTAGGTCTCCTATAATCTGACCAATTAAAGTACCATAAATCACCACTGTAAAATCTCTATCTCCTAGTAAAATATATAAAATCGTGACGCACAGTATCAATACCCGAATGAGGAGTGTAAGAGAGGAATACAACTTGGCCCTCTCTTCCATACGAATCGATAATAAACAAAACCGTTCAAAAATTAGCGTGAACATGCTGACACAAAGCAAGAAAATCGGTAATTGCATCGACTTATCTTGAAAAATCCACACGGCTAAATCTTGCCTAAACAAAATCACGATAATGCTGAGTAAGGTCGCCATCAGGAGTGGAACAAGCATCGCATTTTGTATCAATTTTTTCTTATCCGTATACTCATGGTAATCACGTGTATATGCCTGATCAAAGCCCAAATAAAGATAGGCGGTTAGAAATGTTTGAATCATGATAAACATACTCGCCTTACCAAATTCCTCAGGGGAAACAAAATACGTCGTAATAGGTACTGTGATAAAAGAAATAAAGGCTCCTGCTACCGGCCCAAGTGAAAAATATAGAAATCGATTTAATGTATTTTTCATAGACCGTTACCTGTTTTTTGTTGTACTTTCATCTATCTCATACCTCTTTCATTTAGCCTTCTATCGTCGCCAACAGTTTTTCTAAATACGTATCTCTAGAGCACTCTTTCATCATGAAGTCCCTCGCATTTTTCCCAACTTTATTGGTCGTTATCATATCTCGGAAACATCTCACTATTTGTTTCGCTAATTTTTCCTCAAAATTCTGGCTAATGTCTATTAAAAAACCTGTTTCTTCGTGGATAACAAACTCAGATGTGCCACCAGCTCTTGTAGTGATTAATGGTTTGCCCATCGAAAGGCTTTCTAATTGCGCTAAACTGCAAGGCTCATTCCATAAAGATGGTGATACAATCACATCCCCTACACCCAAATACAGTTCTATCTCGGAATAAGGTATGAAGCCTGTGAAGAAGATGGTTTCACCTATTTCACCTTGGGCCGCTTTTTTCAGTTGATCGCAATACGCAGTGTCCTTGAGTTCGCCTATGATGACCAACGCCAAATTAGGAACCGTTTGCCGTGCTATTTTATAGGCATGGATTAACTCTAAAACACCTTTTTCAGGTATGAGCCTGCCATGGAAAGCAACGACCTGCTTATCGTGTAATTTCTCAAGTAAGGGGATATCCGGCGGTGTAGCTTCTTTAAATTTTTCAACATCGATCGTGTTTCGCAATGTTCTTACTTTTGAAGTAGCGAGGCCTGGTGAACTTTTCAAAACTTGGTCTTTAATATAATCGCTGACCGTTAAAATACAGTCGTAGCTACAATAAATAAACGCATTCAATGACTTCTTAAAAGACTTATTAAAGAAATGCTCGTTATGCAAATGTAGCGCTATTTTTGTACGCTTATCCTGCAGTGATTCTCTCAAACTTAAAATAAACTGTGGCCTATTTTGAACTAAAATCCAGTCGTATTGCTGCTTATTAATTTCTTTTATCGCTGTATTCAAAAATTGGCATTGGTACAATTCTTTTACGCCTAGCCGAAGTATTAGCTGATTCCTAAGCTTTTCAAATCGACTGCTTTTCCCTTGATGAAAGTAATGGTTTGTATTCTGCTGCTCTCCGGCCTCTCTTTGCTCATTCGAGATGGCGTAAATATCTATCTCGACAAGTTGTTTCTTGTTATTTAGAGCAACCAAATCCTCCACAATGGCCTCTACAGCTCCTACTCCAAGCGCTGGAACGGGCTTATCTTCTGTGCAAATAATCGCAAGCTTCATTTTCTTTTCTTTCATTTTTCGTACCATCTCCTAATCTTAGTTAGAATTAATAGTTGTTAGCCGGCTGATTTGGGCCAGTAATTTTTGAATCACGTACGCTTGTTGGGACTCTCTCATCGCTGATCCTGATGGTAAGCACAAGACTTCTTGAAATAGCTTCTCACTCACATTTTCATCTCCAGCCTGATAACATGTTGTTCCAGCGAAAGATGGCTGTAAATGTAATGGATTCCACATCATTCGAACTTCTATCCCTACCTCTGCCATCATTTCCACCAATTCACTAGTCGTTACTGCTATTTTTTCAGGGTTTAATCGAATCGCAGACAACCAACAGTTTGGCTCTGTACCTGGTAAAATTGGCATCATCGATATGCCATCCACTTCTCTAAAAACCATTTCATATGTGTTGAAAATAGAGCGGCGTTTAGCGACGTGCTTATCGATGACTTCCATCTGACCAATCCCAATCCCTGCCAACACATTGCTTAGCCGATAGTTATAGCCAATTTTTTCATGTAAGTAGAATGGAGCGTCTTCTTTTGCTTGTGTGGCGTATTTAAAAGCGTCATTGCGTGTGGCTTTTGTTTTGCTAAGAAGCATACCCCCACCTGATGTTGTGATGATTTTATTACCATTAAAGGAATAGATACCCATTTCACCAAATGTACCTGTCATCTGACCATTGTATGTGCTGCCCAAGGATTCCGCAGCATCTTCAATTAACGGGACGCCATAAGTTTCACAAATGGTTTGAATCGCTTCTAAGTCAGCAACAAGACCTAATATATGAACTAAAATCACTGCTTTAGGTAGTTGGTTTTGCCTTGCTGCATCTGCTAATGCCTTCTCGAGCGCAATCGGGCACATATTCCACGACTGTTCATCTGAATCGATGAATACCGGTGTCGCGCCAACGTACACAATCGGATTAGCACTCGCAGCAAACGTTAATGTGGAACAAAAAACGGTATCTCCTGTTGTCACACCTAACGTGATTAATGCTAAATGAATAGCAGCTGTACCGGAGTTGAGCGCTAAGGCATTAGCGGCTCCCGTGTACTGCTTCATTTTTTGTTCAAAACCGTCGACATTAGCACCAAGTGGAGCAATCCAATTTGCCTTAAAAGCATCCACAATATAGTTTTGCTCAGTTCCTCCCATATGTGGCGGAGATAAAAATATTGTCGCTTTTTTCACGAAATAGTCGTCCTCTCTCTTCTTGTATTTTGTAAAATATCACTTAGTTTCTCGAGTAAATCTTCTTTTTTATATTGGTTGGCAAGCTCATTGACGTATTGCTGTACCATTTGATAATTTTGTTTATGACTGCTCAAATCTTCGAGGTAGGCCGTTAATCCATCTAAGTTTTCATAACAAAAACCTTGACCAGCTTTGAATTTACGCATCACTTCATCTTGCCAGCCTTTGTAGTTGATTAATGTTGGTTTTCCTGCTGCCCAAAAATCAAATAACTTGTTCTGGCTATTGCGATTTAGTATTTCCTCGTCCCGAACAAAGCACATCCCAACATCGCTCATCGTCATCAATGTCAGCGCGTCTGCTTTGGAAACAGCATCTAAAAACAGAACATTCGTCAACGCTGCTCGCTTTGCTTCCTTCAGCAGATTTGCTTTTTCTTTGCCGTCCCCAACAATAACGTAGAGAATTTTTTCATCTGTTGTATTTTGGGCGAGTTTTAAAATGTAATCAATATGGTTCACAAAACCAATCGTGCCAGCATATAAACTAATAAAACGGTTTTGCAATTGCGGATATTTGGTGTATAACGCAATTTGATCGGTCACACTAATCTCTTTAAAGCGATTGATATCCGCAAAGTTAGTGATGACCTCGATGTGGCGTGCGTCGATTCCTTTTTCGACAATATCTGCTTTCATGCCGTCTGATAGTGCGATAATTTTATCCGCCTGTTTGTAAATGCCATATTCCATACGGTAAAGCGTCGCGATGAGTAGTTTATTTTTAATAATGCCTAACTTAATGGGGACGTCTGGCCATAGGTCACGGACTTCAAAGACAAATTCGCATTTTTTAATTCTCGCTACCCACTTCCCAACAAGACCAACTGTGAGCGGTGTGGATGTCGCGTAAATCATATCGACATTTTTTTCTCGGATAGCGTAGAAAAAACTTTTCAACATGTACATAAAAAACGAAATAATCCTTCTAATATAGCCATACTCTTGGTGGTACGGTGTTTTCGTTGAGATGATTGTGATGCCATCGCACGACGCTACATCATTTCCAGTAATCAGGGTCACTTGATGCCCCTCAGAAACAAGTTTTTTGGCAATTTCATACGATCTTGTTCCGCCTTTATCTTTTTCAAAATATTGATGTAAATAGACGATTTTCATAGTGACACATCCTCAAAATTTGTATAAAAAGAAAGCAGTTTATCTTCTTCCGTCTGCCAATTGTAGGCTTCTTGGTACGCCTGAAGACCACATTTTCCCATCTTTTCTACAATCTTTGGATTTTCTAAAAGGTACAACGCCTGCTCTAAAACAGCATCAACATTGTCCGTTTGTGCCGAAACACCACATGGATATTTTTCCAAATCTTCTTGCATCAAAAAATCCGAAACAATAAATGGGATGCCGGCAGCCATATATTCCATACATTTCGTCGGTTTACAGCCCTTAAAATTAGCATTTTCAAGAAGTAATGATAATCCCACGTGCGATGTTTGCAAAATTTGAAAGGCTTCATCGAATTTTTTCGCGCCTTCAAAGGAAATCCATTGACCGACGCCTCGTTTTTCTACTTCTGCTAGAAATACTTCTTCGTCAGCGCCTGTGCCAATCACACGAATTTGGAAATCGGCGCGCTGTGCTGCTAGCTTTTCTGCCAAATCAATCATCAGACGTGCACCGCGTAATTCAGAAACACTTCCGACATAGGCAAAAGTAAAGATATCTTGTTTTTCAGGAGATAAAGATGATGGGGTAATCGCAGGATAGTTATAAATATCTACGGTTGGACAAGTCAAATCCGTATAGTTTTCATGATAATGTGCTTCTGCAAAAATGATACCATCACATGATTGCATCAGTTTTTTCTCTAACTTTTGATACATGTATCGAACCATTTTTCGACATATACTAGGAATTGCTTGTTTAGAGGCAAGGATCTGTGGGACATTTTCATGCATATCATAGATTATGATTGGCGCTTGTTGTATGCGCCTTTTGATGAACCAAGCGAGTAGCAATAGTTCTGGATCGTGCAACTGAACAATATCTGGCTTTTCTAAGCGAATCATGCGCCATATACGACGCCAGTTTTTGTATCGCTTTAGCCTAGGGAGCTTTGGTAACAATCGAATTTTTATGGGGGTATTTGTATTTACAATCACCTGATTTTTAATAGCGATATGGGTGACACAGTAATCTAAGTTTTCCGCAATGGACATCGCTTCCCGAAAGAAGATACGCGTATCGCTCCATGGGTGAACGGAACTAATATTAAACATTTTTTTGAGCATTTGGTAATCCTCCTGCACAAGAAACAATGAGATCATCATTTAATTTGGCGATGTTGAATTCACGACTTATTTTTTCTCGTGCTTGTTGTGAAACTTGTGGCCAGATTTCAGGTTTATTCATTACTTCTATCATTTTATTCACTGTTTCAAAAACATTATCCTCTGCAACAAGCCAACCGCTACTACCATTCGTGATTAATTCTGGAATGCCGCTGTGTTCTGTTGAAATAACTAATTTACCACGTGCCATGGTTTCCATTAAAGCCACTGGTACGCCTTCTTTATCACCGTTTGCTGCGGTTTTACTTAGTTGCAAGACAAAATCCGCCTTTTCAATTGCTCGATTTACTTCGGTTTGTGATTGCCAGCCCAGTAAAGTCACTTCTTTTTCGAGCTTTTCACCCGCAATGAGTGACTCCAGCTCATGCCTTAATGGACCTTCACCAATGACTTCAAGCGCTACTTTGAAACCTCGTTTTTTCAGTTCCCCCATGGTTTTTATCGCCACATCCATGCCTTTTTTTTCTGTCAATCGACCGATGGAAAGGAACTGTATGGTTTCGCTTAATTCAGAAAGCGCTACTGGATGAAATTTTTCTAAATCGATGCCCATGCGATGTACTTTAATTTGCTCAGAATTAGCACCGTAGGCTTTTAGTAACCGAGCAAATTGATGGCTTACTGGAAGCAATTTGATATCTGTGGAAAACAAGCTATCATAGACTTTAGTGCCATGTTTTTTAATAAACGTCGTGATATCATTTCCGTGAAAAAAGGTCATTGTATTTTTGGGTAATAGTTCTTGATCTTGTAAGTATGCGGCGACGATACCACTTGGACCATAATGGCAAATGACTGCATCAAACTTTTTTCTTTCTAGAAAATATGGCAAAGCATATAAAAATCGTACTGTGAAAATCATCTTTCCGTATTTTTTATAGTTAAACGCCTGGCAGGTTGCTTTTGGAGCCTTCCAGATACATTGGAAGGCCAATTTCAACCCACCAAAGAGTCGTTTACTTTTCGTGGACGAATTATTTAAGAAATGTGTTTTTTCTAGTAGACCATATTTTTCAATTTCTGGATGATTTTTTTGATTCACTACTTTGTTCCATGCAACGATTTCGACGTCGATCCCTCGATCCATAAAACCAGTAATTTGATTTAAAATAAATGTTTCTGACAATGCTGGAAATGAAGATATTAAAAACAATACTCTCACCTTTGATGCCCTTCTCTCCTGGTTATTTTTAACAATTCCATTAGCTAAACCTCTATAGATAAATTTCTTGGAGAGTTTTGTTGATTCGCTAGCGCTAACAATCGTTGGTGTAGTAGCTCATTATCCATCATCTTGTATGTGGCCATCAAACCTTTGATTGCACGCAACTCTTCTACCTGTGTATAATAATTGCCCTCATATATTTTGTCTCCTACTTTAGATGAAAATTCCGCTTCATTAAATAATTCCTCCGACATCTTCTCACCTGGTCGAACGCCAACAAATTCCATCGCGACATCTTGTTTATTTCTACCTGAAAGCGTAATGAGCTGATCTATCATTGTATCGAGGCCTAATTGTTCTCCCATATCCAACACAAAGATAGCATTTCGTCCCTCTAACATACTCGCTGATATCACTAACTTACTTGCTTCTGGAATCGTCATAAAATATCGTTTCATCTCTGGATTAGTAATGGTAAGCGGAATACCTCGATGAATTTGCTCCCACAATGTTGGAAATACACTACCACGACTACCGAGAACATTTCCAAACCGAACAACGCTACATCTTGTTTTACTTGTTGTGTCTATTTCAAGCGTTAGCTTCTCCGCCAGTCTTTTTGAGGCTCCCATCACATTTTTAGGATTCACAGCTTTATCGGTAGACACCATCACAAATTTCTCGACCGCTACTAATTTACTTGCTTGAATGACATTATAAGTCCCAACAACGTTATTTTTCACTGCTTCGTGCACATTATTCTCCATCAATGGAACATGTTTATGCGCCGCCGCATGGTAAACGATATCTGGCTTATGTTGTTTAAAGATACGCGTAATCTGATCCATATCACTGACATCGGCAATCACCGAAATAAGCTCAACTTGGGCAGCATCTCGCTTTTTCTCCTGCTCTAATGTCCTACCTATTTGAAAAATACTCCCTTCTCCGTGTCCTAATAAAATGAGTTTCTTAGGTTGGCATTTTAAAATTTGGCAAGCAATTTCTGAACCGATGGAACCTCCAGCACCTGTAATAAGCACTGTTTTTTGTCTCATTTCTTGGTGCACATCTTGATAATGTAACTGAAACTCTGATCTATTTTGAATAAGGTCACTATAATTTAACTCAGGAATGACGATTTTTTGATTTTGTTTTGCCGAAAATACAGCTGGAAGAATAAAAAATGTTGCGTCATATCCTCCTACTTGGCAAATAATTTCTTTTTGCTTAGCATTACTAAGTGTTGGAATGGCCAAAATAATATGTTCGATTTTATATGCTTCCATGCAATAATGAATACTCTCTAATCCGCTTACTATAAGAACTCCTTGTAGCTTAGTATTCCATTTGTCAGGATTATCATCCAAAATCGCTACCGGCACATATTCGCTATTAGGCATTTTTTTGAGTTGCTGAATAACAAACTCGCCTCCCGAACCTGCGCCAATAATAAGTGTATTTTTCCTCGTTGTTTTCACTATCATTCACCTCTCCCATAAGAACTCACTTTACCGATTTCTATACCGTTCAGCTGAAATGTATCCATCTTGATTAATACCTTCTCTCTTAAAAAGAACTTTGATTGTAAGCAACATAATCTTCAAATCAAAAAGCAAAGAATATTTTGTGACATACAGAATATCCATTTGAAATTTCGTTTTCCAATCCAAACTATTTCTCCCGTTAACTTGCGCCCAGCCAGTCATTCCCGGCTTCATATCTAATCGTTTGTGCTCTTCTTTTGTATATAAATCATTGTATTCTAGCAGTAACGGTCTTGGTCCAATTAAACTCATATCACCTTTTAACACATTAATTAATTGTGGCAATTCATCTAAGCTCCATCTTCTAATCCAGTGCCCAAACGTTGTAATGCGCTTATTATCAGGTAGCGGCTCCTTATTCGCATCTAGCAAGTTATGCATTGTTTTAAACTTATAAATGACAAAGCCCTCACCATGATACTTTGCTCTGATCGATGTAAAAATTGGATTACCTTTAAAATGTATCATCAACACTATATATAAAATCCCCATTGGTATACTAAGAATAAGGAGTAGTATAATCGACATGACGATATCTATGCCACGCTTTATCATTTGTTGCTTCCGCATCACCTGCGCCTCCTACTGTGCACGATTCATTTTTTGAAAGCATTTGGTTTTACTTCTTCTATAGATTCACATTCTATTGCCATGTTTCCATCAGATTCAAATGGTCGATACTTTGTTCGTAACATGGGTTGCTTGTTCAAACGTTCTAAAATTTCATCTTTGAAAAACAGCACCGCGCCGTCCTTTTTAATTCGAGTAATTTTATTTCGGTATATAAGAGAATAAAAATTTTGTCTTGAAATCTGCAGTACATCTAATGCTTCTGTTGTTGAGAAAAAATAGTGATTTAGCATTTCCAACTGCTCTTCTCTGGACAAATCCATCTTTTTGCACCTCCTTCGACCTTGCCTGTACCTTCTTTATAAAGGTACTTCTTCCTTTGAAATAGGTTTTATCTGATTGGCCACTTTGCCGTACGTTCTTTTTTTATCTTCAAAACTATTTTTTAAGATGTCTTTTGTATCTAAAATCAGCTTGCTGTTTTTACCAATTTCCGCTATATCAAACACGTCATGCTTTGTCAGTAAAACAACTAAATCGTAGTTGTCAAATTGAGAATAATCTAATGGAATAGAATATTGTATCTCTCCTTGCTCATCCACAAATTGAGGAGCTTTAGGATCGCAAAAGGCAACATTGGCTCCGCGATTACGTAATAGCTCAAAGATTTGCAGTCCTGGTGATTCGCGTAAATCATTGCTATTTTCTTTATATGCCATGCCTACCAGGAGAACGCGTGAACCATTGATGGACTTCTTATGTTGATTCAGTGTTGCAACAACATGCTCTGACATCTTATCTGGCATCAAATGATTGATTTCATGCGCGAGTTCGATAAATCTACTATAGAAATTTTTCGATTTCGCTTTCCACGATAAATACATCGGATCGAGCGGAATACAGTGCCCGCCAATTCCTGGACCTGGTGTAAATTTCATAAATCCAAAAGGCTTTGTACTTGATGCTTCAATCGTTTCCCAAATATCTATGTCTAACTTTTCGCATAACAACGCCATTTCGTTGATGAAAGCGATATTGATACTTCGAAACGTATTTTCAAGTAACTTACTCATCTCAGCGACTTCTGTAGAATTTACGGCAATCACTTCTTGAATGACTTGGCTATATAGCGTTTCTCCTAATTCTTTAGATGCCTGGTCTACTCCGCCCACCACTTTTGGCGTATTCTCGGTTTGGAATCTTTTATTACCTGGATCCACGCGTTCTGGCGAGTAGCAGGCGAAGAAATCCGTACCTAGCGTATAGCCTTCTTCTTCCATTGCTGTACATATAATCTCTCGCGTTGTGCCAGGATAGGTTGTACTTTCAAGAGAAATCAGCACACCTTTCTTCGCATTTTTTTTGATTGTATCTACGGCAACTTGAATATAGCTCATATCTGGCTCCATAGATTCTGTAAGCGGCGTTGGAACACAAATGATAATTGCATCTGCGCTTGATAGAGCAGTTGGAGTCGTCGTTAATTGTAGTTTTCCACCTTCCAAGCTCGTTCTGAGTACATCATTTGAAATATCTTCAATATCAGATATGCCTTGACTCAAGCCGTTAATTTTTTTGATATTGATATCGTATCCAAGGGTTTCAAAACCCTTCTTTGCAAAGGAAACCGCTAGCGGCAAGCCCACATAACCCATTCCCATGATTGCTATTTTGAATTTCTTTTCTAATATTTTTTCTTTTAAAATAATAGTCATTTTTTCACCTATCCTGCGTTTTATTTGAAATACTTTTTTCATCACGATCTGTTGCATTATAATAGATATTCAGTAAACACAATCCTATACCAATTCCTAAACCTAGAAACATTTTGTCAAAAGTACCACTTAAACCGACACTCGCAAACACAAAAGCGATCCCTATCAATAATGGAACGGTACTGTCCACCTTCCATCCCGTCTGCATCCAGTAACGAAAGGAGGCAATGAAGTATAGAATAAAGAAAGCAAAGAGTGGTAAAAATGCAAGAAGCCCGCCATTTGCCAATGCTTCTAACCAATAATTATGTGGCGCCCAATATCCTGCTGAAATATTTTCAAAACCATACATCACCAAGCTTAAATGTGTCGGTAGCATTCCAGCCCCAATTCCCATAAAATTAGAGCCTTTTATTAAAGACCATGTGACCCGATACATTTCCATGCGTTCGATTGTCGAACCATCCTTATCTGTGAAAGCTCTTGTCACATCGGAGAACAACACTGTCACCCAGTTCAACTTGATATAAACAGAAATGACTCCCGCTCCTATCCCTCCAAGCAGTATCCCAGTAAATGCCCAACTTCTCATCCAACTGATCAACAGTATCGCCACTTCAATCAAGATAACTAGCATAGCCATTCTAGAGAAGGTCACGATGATAAGATAAATGGAAACACATGAGACAACACTTATTGCTACAATGGCTAGCTTCTTTCTCCATTTCGCAATTTCAGCGATGACGATAGGGAAAATAATAGCTAGCATAGAAGCATAATCGTTTGTATTAAACTGAAAGCCGGTCGGTTGGTGCTTACTCGTTGTTGTAATGTACACCGAGGAACCAGAACGCGGAAGATGCGTGCCTGTAATAACTTCCCATACGCCAATCGCCATGAACAGAACATATAGAATAACTACATATTTCGCAAATGTACGATAGCTTTTCACATCTTTCAAAAAATAGATACAAACAAAGAAGACATACATCCATTCAAAAAGAAAGTAGATATATCGAACACTTTCTCCGATACTGTCTGTCCAAAACAAGGTGATTGACATCGCGAAAATAAAAGCCGCGTATAAAAACAAAAAGCTTTTAATTTTTTTTAATCTTGCCCAGTCCTTTTTATAGAAAAAGAAGAATAGAATTAAATGAATCGGCAGTAGTATGCGAAATAAAAAGATATTCTCCATGGCTGGAAGTCCTAAATAAGGGCCAAAAAAACCGGCACATAATAGAATAATAGATAATCCGAACATGCATTTTTCCATATTGATATGCACAACGAAAGGAACAGCTGCTAGTACTAGGATGCAAAACAAAACATATCCATATGGAAGGAATACACATATTTCCACTATGACCATGGAACATAAGCAGAATATCACTAATTTATAATTGTCTAGTAACCATCTAATAATAGGCATATACTTTCTTATCTTTCTCGCTATACTTACTACCATTCAATATTGCCCCTATAAGCGGTGCACCAGCTTTGTCGATATAATCCTTTGCTTCTTCCACCTCGTAAAGCTTTGTGACACCATTACGGATAACCATAACCACGCCATCGCATAATGAAGCTATCACCCGACCATCTGCCAAAACTCGCACAGGTGGTGTATCAATAAATATATGATCAAATTTATCTTCTAGTAAATCTAATGTTTCTGAAAAAAGCGGGGAACTAATAATTCCCAAAGGGTTGGGAGGCAATACACCCGTTGGTAACACATATAAATTTTCATCCATTTTGTAAATGCTATCGTGAATGTTTTTATTGTTTCCCTCTTTAACCGCATTCATCAACCCCTTTCTTTCTTTTGGTAGCAAGCTCTGTGATAGTCGTGGATGGTGCAAATCTAAATCCATTAGCAATACTTTTTTCCCTTGATTGGCGGCTTCTTTTGCTATATTGATAATACAAAATGTCTTTCCTTCGCCTTTATTCGCCGATGTAAACATAATTTTTTTGTGGTTCTCTTGTGTTAATAAGGAAAACTGCATATTTACTTGTATAGAACGAATCTTTTCTGCTTCAAAAGAATTCGAATCCCCGTCAAAAAAAGGTAATTTCTTTTTACTTCTAGTTTCCATCATTCCTTATCTCCTTTGATAAATGGCATATCTCCAAGAAATGTAATGCCTAATTCGTCAATTGCTATTTTTTGGCGAATCGTATTATCATAACTAGCCTGCAATATAATCAACACAAACGCTAAGACGATACCGAATAGTCCAGCTAGTACATACTTGATTAAATTGCTAGCTTCTACAGGAGTACTTGCTTTTTCCAAAACCACCATTTTAGTGGAGCTAAATAGCTTTGTGAAATCCTTTTGTGATACCTCAGCGATACCATTCGTCAATTCTTTAATCTTACTAGGATCTCGATCTGTTACGGTAATTGTATAAACCAATGAGTTCTCACCACTTGAGACTGTCACTTTTTTAGCTAAATCGGAAGGGGTGATATTGAGCTTATATTTATCGATAACGCCTTGCATTGTTCTTGCGCTTGCTAAAGTTGTACTGAAGGTGTTGCTAAGCTGTATCGACGTTCGCACTCCTTCAAAGCTTTGCATCTCATCTTTTTGCGCCGTCGTTGTTACTAATACTTGTGTCGATGATGTATAAATCGGTTTTGCCCATAGTGTGCTAACAGATGTCACTAGTATTAGCAAGACAGGTATGATAATTAGTAGTGACCACATTTTTTTTAAGCCTCTTAAAAAGCTGTTAACCGTTATTACTTGTCTCATCTTGCGCCTCCAACTTCACTTGTCTAACTTAGGTTTTGTTCATTCAGTATTTTTTGTCCGTATTAATAATTTTGGAATCTTCGGACGAAATATTATATGAAACTCTCTTATTCCTCAGCTCAGAGTCATGTAGAATGCTCTCATCTCCTTTATTTTTCCTTAAGCTATACATATAGTCTACACTTATTTTGAGTATAAATCTGTAGACAAAATACAACTATTTCCTTGAAAATAAAGGGGTTACGGGTAGCTTACGGAGCATTAATATTAATGAAAGCGTTATCTGGCGCCATGAATTTGTCTGACTAATAATTCATGTATTGGTGGTACATATTTTGCACGTATAGCATGGGGCCTCGGTGCGAAATAAAAAGAGAAAAAGTACTTAGTAAAAGAAGCACCCGTCAAGTACACATTTACCTTCCAGCGATTCTATTTCTCATGCTTTTCAAATCAAATACTAGATAAGCAAAATAAGCAGGGTTCACGTGTTATCCATAGAAATTGGAATTCGTGATACCCCGCTTATTCTTGTTTACAACTTGAGATGCCCTTTTTAGTCAACTTAGATTAAGTCTCTGTTGTGTTGCTATTTATTTAGTAGCTGCTAATGCTTTGACTTCGCTCGTACTTATTTTGATCACTTGCTTGTTGGCATCATATGCAACCACATGGAAGACAGTTCCTACTTGTTTCAACTCTTCCACACCGCTGACGTAGATACTGTAGTTCCCATCTGGGGCAACACTACCTGTTCGGATACTTTTTCCGTCTATCAGGATGGCAATACTAGTAGAGCCTTCTGGGGCTTTGCCTTTTATATACGCTGCTCCTACTTGATAGTTCGTGATCGTAAGTGGATCTGTTGGTATGGTGGCGCTGACTTTTCCTTGCGCTCCGATACTGACACTTCCCTGTGCGTCTATCGACTTGACGATAAATGTTGTACCGACAGTTTGGAGAAGATTGGTATCTTTCGCATAAATCTTGAAGGTGCCGTTTGGATTGATTTGACCATAACGGATCAACTTATTATCTTTGTCATAGAGGCCGATTTTCGTGGCTCCTTTTTCGACAATTCCTGTGATATAAGTTTGATCCACCTGATATGGGGCAACAACTGGTGGCAGGATGCCAAGGACCGTACTCGTCACTTCTTTGCTCGCTTGATTGTTGGCATCTCGTGCGGTAACACTAAATGTTGTTCCTTTTTCTTTGAGCAGTGCGATATCGCCGGCATAAATACTGTAACTACCGTCTGCCGCAATCGCCCCGTTTCGAATGTTTTTGCCGTTAATCGCGAGCGTGATGCTGGTAGCTCCTGTTGGTGCTTTGCCTCGAATATAAGTGCTCGCTGCGTAATAATCGGCAATCGTTGGTGGCGCTAATGTCGCTGGTGGGGCTGTCACAATGCCTTTTGTCTCTTCACTCACCGCACCTAAGGCATTAAATGCTTTCACGGAAAACCCATCGCCTGCCTGTTGAAGTGCCGCTTTATCTTTCGCTAAAATTTGATAGGTGCCATCTGTATTAATTTGTCCGTAGCGAAGGAGCGTCCCCGCTTTATCGTACAGACCGATTTTAGTAACATCTGTGGCAACCGTTCCGGTGACAAATTCCTGTCCTGCTTGATACGGTTTCAAAGCTGGCGCTTGGACTGCTTGTACCGTACTTTCGGTTGCTTCACTTGTCTGATTGTGTGCATTTTGTGCGACAATCTCAAATTTAGTTCCTGCTTGTTTTAACGCGGGGATATCATTGGCGTAAATACTAAAAGTCCCATCCGCGTTGACGTTCACTGTGCGTATATTTTTGCCATCGATATTTAAGGTGACTTTCGTAGACCCTACCGCTGCTTTGCCACGAATGTAGGCGATACCAGTATAATATGGCGTTAGCGTTGGTGCTTCTAATCGACCACTCACAACGGTGACCTCCACTGCGTCGCTTTCATTGTCACCTTTTGCTTGTGTGATGCTCAATACGGTTCCTTCAGCTTGTTTCGGGATTGGGACAGTGAAATGACCGGTGGCATTGACTTTTGCGTGGCCGATTTCATGACCATTCGCTACTACGTGAACGGTCGCTTCTGCTGCTCCTTTTCCGGTAATGCTCGCACTATGTTCGGACACGGTGCTAATATCGCTTGGCTTCGCTAATTTCACATAGACAACCGATTCTGTCACGGGACTCGTTTGTGTATTCTTGGTTTGTGTGAGACTGAGTACGGTTCCTTCGGCTTGCGCGGGAACGGTGATTTCAAAATGCCCTTGGTCATCAGTGACACCTGTTCCAATCGTCAATGTACCTGCTTTAATCGTGATGGTTGCTTTACTCGCGCCTTCTCCCGATACGGTGACATGGGATGTTGCCGTATGCAATTGGGCTTTGACTTTAGCCAGGTTATCTAAGCCTACTTGCACTTTGACCGCGTCTACGTAGGCTCCCGCTATAAAGGCTCTTGGTTGCACGTTCTGGTTCGAAACAAGCGTTGGGACTACGGCTCTCCAATGTCCAGTCGTGTCTGTCAAACCACTCGCAACGTTCTTCCCCTGAATCCATACATCCACTTTGGAATTTGGTGTAGCCAAACCTTCCATTTGCGTTTCACCTTCCACCAATTTCGAAGTGATTGTTGGTTTTTCTTGGATAACGGTATAAACATCGCTTTTTTGCGATTGATTCGCGAGGCTGGCTTCTGCCTGCACCTCATCGCTTGCCGTTAGTGCTGGGACGGTTGCCGTCCATTGGCCTGCATCATCCGCACTTACCGTGTCTACCAAGGTATTTTCAATGGATACTTGGACGGTGGCTTTTGGTGAGGTCGTTCCTTTGATGGTCGTATCCTTCGCTGTGAGGGGCGCTTGGATGATTGGTTTATCGGGTGCGACTGTATAGCTATCGCTGACTTGATCCGTCGCATCCATCGTCGCCTTGACCTGCACGGTTTGTCCGCCTATTAAAGCGGGGACGGTCGCTGTCCATTCGCCCTTGTCATTGGCTGCACCTGTTGCCACCACGTTGCCTTGAACAAGCATCGCTACGACAGCTCCTGGGGAGGTAGTCCCGGTTAGCTTCGTTGCTTTTCCTACGACTGGAGACGTGATGGTTGGTTTTTCTGGTGCCACGACAAAGTCCTCACTGGTTTGTGTTTGTGTGCCAAATGTGGCCTGCAGGCGGATGGTTTGGCCAGCTGTCAAGGCTGGGATCGTTATGGTCACCTGTCCTGCTGGATTGGCCACCCCACTCACGATGGTTTTATTTTGCGTCGCTATTTCTACTTTAGCGCCGGGTACGGCTTGACCGGTGATCGTCGTTGCTTCTTTCGTTGTAAGGGTCGCTGTGATGCTTGGTTTTTTCGGTACAATGGTGTAGCTATCGCTTTCGACTTGTTGATTCCCTGCCACTACCTTGGCCTGTAGTTTTTGACCGGCGATGAGGGCACTGACGGTGCCTGTCCATTCGCCCGTCGCAGATGCCGTGACCGTCGATACGGTACTGCCATTGATCGTGATACCGACCTTGACGCCTGGGGACGCGGTGCCGGTGACTTTCGTTTCGCCAGCGCCTAACACCGATGTGAGGCTTGGTTTTTCTGGTGTCACCGTGTGATGCGTACTTTCTGCCACTTGGCCGTCCAAGCTGGTTTTCGCATAGATGACTTGATCGACTAGCAACGCCGGCACGGTGGTTTCCCATTGGCCGACTTCATTCGCCGTAGCCGTACCGACCACGCGGTTTTGGATCACTACCTCGACACTCATGCCTGGGGTGGCTGTGCCGCTGAGTGTTTTGTCACCAATAGTCGTCTTCGCTGTAATGGTTGGGTCTGCTTGTTTCTGGGAAGGGACGTCTGCTTCTGGTACGCACTGCAAGCCTTCCCTCGTTACTTGGTAGGTTACCGCTTTATTGGTGGTTGATAGCGCGGCTTGACTGTCTTGATTAACAATGCGTAACTGCTTGTCCCCTGCTGCATGATAAACCGTAATGTAGTCGCCCATTACTAGGTTCACTGTTTTTTGAGATTCCGTATAGTTCGTTGTTCCATGATAATTTCGCTCATATTTCTTGATGCCGGTGTCACTTTGAATCAAAATGGCGGCATATTTTTCTGCTGAGCTTAGATTTGGTTTGCCTGCTTCGGTATCTATGGTCGCTTGTTTTTTTGAAAGATCTACTTGCATTGTCGCAAATGGGGTCGCATCGGTTCGTTTGAATGTAAAATCGAAGGTGTCGCCATAGTGCAAGGCGGAAGATAGGATCGGCGCATATTTTTCCAAATATTCGCCCTTAAATGGTTCACTGAGTAAATCGATCGCCAGTTCTAAGTTTTTCTTTTCTGGAGACTGGATAAATGGGGTGGCTTTCAATCCTTCATTCTCCGTGATCCGTTTTCCTTCTGCATCAATTTTGCGGATTAAGTCTTGTTCTGGGTCATTTTTTAGTTCTTCGTTCCGCAACCCCCACTTCGTCATGAGGAGCACGTTATCTTTGCTTTTAACAAGGATAGGGTCTGAAGCGGTTTGGCGAGATGCTTCTGCATGGTAAAGTTCCACTTTATCGCCTGCTTCAAATGGTAGCACTTTCGTTTCTGTTTTGGCATTGGATCCAGTAGCTTCTTTTTCGTAGACGAGATCGCCTTTTGCGTTGAAGATTTTTACACGGACGTACACCGTGCTTCCGAAATAAGAATGGGGACTGGATGTTGTAATCGCAACCGTCACTTGATGTCTCCCTACATCGGTTTGCACATAGCCAATTTCTTTATCACTGATTCCTTTTAAAGTGATCTTTTGATTGGCTACATTGGTTGGCGCGATTTGTTGTAAGGCCGGTATCGTTAATTCATTTTGTGCTTCCTTCACATATGCATAATATTGTGGTATTTCATAAGCACCCATCGCATTTCCTAAAAATTCAACGGTATAGATGCCGTTAGGTACGTGTTGAAACGCCACGTCTTGCCCTTTGATCATTTGTTCTTGGACAACTTTTTTGCCGTCTTTGAGCACCATTTTAGTACCTTTTAGATGCGCCACGTCAGCTTCATTTAATTTGACGGTCAATGCACCGTTCAAGCCCAATGACGCGATTTCTTGATTCGTTACCATTTCAAAACTCGAATTGAATACCGTTTTCGGATCGATTAAAGCACGTGCAGCTAGCAAATGGCTTTCTGGAACAACATCGGCCAACGACGCCACTGCCTGATAGCCTCGTGATCTATTAATACTCACTTGTTCCGCTGGCATCTTGTATCCCCAGCGTTCGAGGACTGGCGTGAAATCAAATCCACTATATTCGCTATAATAGCGATTTAGCTCATTTGGCAAGTAATAAGTACCTGCTTCACGTCCGTTATTTGTTTCTAAACGATAGCCTTGATACATTTTGGTGAATGCCTCAAAACCTGCTTTTTGTAGCATCGACAATTGTAACAGTGCTTTTTCACGTGTACTTACAGTTTCGTACGTTCCTGGATTTTTGACCATGCTTTTATAGAGGTCGGCATCTGTCTTCACTTTGTTGCCATTGAATAACCAACCTGTACTATCGGCTTCCTTCTTGCCAATATCTTGATACTGGAATAATGCGGCAAATATATTATTAAATACTTCTCCCGTATACATACCGCGTCCATCCAAACCGGTTTGATAGCCATGACCTATTTCGTGAAGCGGGCCCCATGTCTTACCGAACCATAGGCTACCGGATGGAGAAATGTGCGCGGTCCAGTTAGTACTGTAGTACGCCAACACGGATGAGGACCCATCTTTTCTCGCCTTCAAGAAATAACGATTTGTTCCGAGCTTATTGGTAGGAGACGAATTATCGAATCCCGCTGTTTTATTATAAAAAGCAAATACTCTCTCGTAATAATCAATCACTCCGTCTAAAGATGGAAAACTTGTTGGATATCGCGCTAATTCCTTACCAGCTTTCGGCACAAACAACTGAAAATCTTTTCCTTTTATCAAACCATATTCACAATCGTATTTATCCCACGTGTTGAAAAATTGTTTTTCGCTGTCGCCGTGATTATAAATAGGTAATGGTTTTTGAGGTTCCTTACTTTCCACCACATACTCGAGCTTCGGATTCACTGTGTCATATTGTGTCGTAGCAAATGGAACCGTTGCTACTGTACTACTGATGGTTGTCCACTCAGGACCCGCATAAACCAAAGGCTCTACGGCATCCGCATCAGCAAGTAATCTGATAGCTACATTTCCCTTAAAATTTGGATTTACTTGTCTTACTTTGAGAACCGTGTTGGGGCTTAAAATAAATCCTAAGTCCTGCCGGTCATGATATTTCCCTTTATTCATGCCCGAATTAAATATCCAATTCTGCGGTGGTATACTGAACATCTCTTTTGTATGGATTTCTTCCGCATGTATTTTAGTCGCTCCGAACCCTAAAAATAGACATGCGATAAAAAAAGTTAGTAGTAGCTTCTTCATGATTTTCCTCCTTGTGTAATAAAATACTCTCTCAAGATATCATATTTAGACGGAAAAATATGTAGACTCCCTGTGGCTATTTACTAATGTTTTTTGGGAACATGTAACGTCCAAAAGCGTTGGTATAACTATCTTTCAATGAAAACGATCAGAAAAAATTGCTTTGTTTTCCTATTTTTTTCAATATTGCTAAATCGATAGACCTGTTTCAGCAAACGCTTTCCTTCTATATTTTCGAAATATGGGCTAGCTACTTCTACTGATTTTATGGATCAATCACGAAGGGGCAGTCCCGCAAAGTTTCGGAAAGCTACAAAAAAACATCACCCTATAACTTGTTTCTCTAACTAGAAAACCTGATATAGGGCGATGCTTTTTTATTACGATCATGGCTGCTCTTGTGTTCTACTTACTTAACAACTACTGATGCTTTGACTTCGCTTGTGCTTATTCTAATGGGTTGTTTATTGGTATCGTAAGCGACCACATGGAAGAAGGTTCCTACTTGTTTCAACTCTTCCACACCGCTGACATAGATACTATAGTTCCCGTCTGGGGCAACGCTACCTGTTCGGATGCTTTTTCCGTCTATCAGGATGGCAATACTAGCGGTTCCTACTGGTGCTTTTCCTCGAATATAAGCGGCTCCCATTTGATAGTTGGTGATGGAAAGCGGATCTGATAGAGTTGCAATAACGCTTCCTTGTGCTCCGATACTGACACTTCCCTGTGCGTCTACCGACTTGACGATAAATGTTGTACCGACAGTTTGGAGAAGATTGGTATCTTTCGCATAAATCTTGAAGGTGCCGTTTGGATTGATTTGACCATAACGGATCAACTTATTATCTTTGTCATAGAGGCCAATTTTCGTGGCTCCTTTTTCGACAATTCCTGTGATATAAGTTTGGCCTACCTGATATGGGGCAACAACTGGAGGGAGAATGCCGAGAACTGTACTCGTCACTTCTTTGCTCGCTTGATTGTTGGCATCTCGTGCGGTAACACTAAATGTTGTTCCTTTTTCTTTGAGCAGTGCGATATCGCCGGCATAAATGCTGTAACTACCGTCTGCCGCAATCGCCCCGTTTCGAATGTTTTTGCCATTAATCGCCAGTGTGATGCTCGTAGCTCCTGTTGGTGCCTTGCCTCGAATATAAGTGCTCGCTGCGTAATAATCGGCAATCGTCGGTGGGGCTAACGTGATCGAAGCTGTGGCTACTGTTCCTTTTGTCTCCTCACTCACCGCACCGGTGGCACTAAATGCTTTCACGGAGAATACGTCACCTGCCTGTTGAAGTGCCGCTTTATCTTTCGCTAAAATTTGATAGGTACCGTCTGTATTAATTTGTCCGTAGCGAAGGAGCGTCCCCGCTTTATCGTACAGACCGATTTTAGTAACATCTGTGGCGACGGTTCCGGTGACAAATTCTTGCCCTACTTGGTATGGTTTTAACGTTGGTGCCTGCACTTTCTGAACGGTCTCTTTGGCGGCTTCGCTCCAATGATTCGTCGCATCTTGTGCGACAATCTCAAACTCGGTTCCTACTTCTTTTAACGCGGGGATGTCATTGGCGTAAATACTAAAGCTACCATCGGCGTTGACATTCGCTACGCGTACATTTTTACCATCAATTTTTAGGGTGACCTTCAAAGCGCCTATAGGTGCTTTACCGCGAATATAGGCAACACCGGCATAATATGGCGTCACTGTTGGGGGCTCGACTCGGCCACTCACAACGGTTACTTCGACTGCGTCGCTTTCATTCTCGCCTTTGGCTTGGGTGATGCTTAAGGTCGTTCCTTCGGCTTGTTTAGGAATGACCACCGTGAACTGACCATTGGTGTTTACGTCGGCATGGCCGATTTCTTCCCCTTTGGCTTCCACACGAACAGTGGCGCCTGCCACGCCTTTTCCGGTAATGCGTGTACTGTTTTCGGACACGGTGCTAATATCGCTTGGCTTCGCTAATTTCACATAGACAACCGATTCTGTCACGGGACTTGTTTTCGTATTCTTGGTTTGTGTGAGACTGAGTACGGTTCCTTCGGCTTGCGCGGGAACGGTGATTTCAAAATGTCCTTGGTCATCGTTGACACCTGTTCCAATCGTCAACGTACCTGCTTTAATCGTGATGGTTGCTTTACTCGCGCCTTCTCCCGATACGGTGACATGAGATGTTGCCGTATGCAATTGGGCTTTGACTTTACCGAGCATGTCTAACCCCACGGGATAGACACTACTATATACATAAACCCCAATAAAGGTACTTCTAACCTCTAGTCTCTGGTTAGCGATGAGTTTAGGCACCGGTGTCCTCCAACGTCCTGTTGCATCTGTATTTACTGTTCCGCTGTACTTATCTGAAATCCATATATCCACTTTTGAATTGGGAGTCGCTAATCCTGTCATGCGTGTTTCACCTTCCATCAACTTCGATGTGATCGTTGGTTTTTCTTGGATGACAGTGTAAACTCCACTTTTACTACCTTGCGATTGATTGGCAAGCATTGCTTCCGCCTGCACATTGTCGCTAGCAGCTAATGGGGGAACCGTTGCTGTCCATCGACCAGTTTCATTGGCAGTCGTGGTTGCTGCGATATGCTTTTCAATGAACACCTTGACGGTAGCTCCTGGCGACGTGGTCCCTGTTATCCTCGTATCCTTTGCTGTCAAGGGGTCATCAATGGTGGGCTGGTCTGGTGCTATCGTGTAATTGTCGCTGACTTGATCCGTCGCGCCTATGGTAGCCTTAACCTGCATGGTTCCCCCTACCACTAATGGGGAGGAAAACCATGCTCTCCACTCTCCATTGTTCCTCGCTAAAGCATTCGCAATGACTTTACCTTCGACAAGAATTGCTATGCTTGCACCTGGTGATGTGGTTCCTGTTATCGTGAATAAGCCCCCAGCTATAGGAGAAGTGATTTCTGGTTTTTCTGGTGCGACGATATAATCATCGCTTTCTTGTGTTTGTGTGCCAAAAGTGGCCTGCAAACGGAGGACTTGGCCAGCTACTAATGCTGGGACAGTTACGCTAGTCTGCCCAGCTTGATCTGCTATGGTAGTGGCTATTATTTTGTTTTGCAACCATATTTCTACTTTGGCGCCTGGTACGGCTTGTCCTGTGATCATTGTTGCTTCTTTCGTTGTGAGCGTCGAGGTGATGCTTGGATTTTTGTGTGCAATGGTATACACATCGCTTTCTACTTGTTGGTTTCCGACCTCTGCCTTCACTTGTACTTTCTCACCAGCAATAAGGTCGCTCACGGTGTCTGTCCATTGCCCTGCAGCGGATGCAGTGACCGTAGATACCGTACTACCATTGATCAGGATGCCTATTTTCACGCCCGGTGTTGCGGTACCAGTTACTTTTGTTTCGCCAGCGCTTAGCATGGATGTGATACTTGGTTTTTCTGGTGTGACCGTGTGACGTGTACTTTCTGCGACTTGGTCATCGAAAGTGGTTGTCGCATAGACAATCTGATCGACTAGCAACGCAGGGACAGTCGCTTCCCATTGTCCTGCTTCATCAGCCGTAACAGTAGCTACCACACGATTTTGGATCAATACGTCGACATTCATACCAGGTGTCGCTGTCCCGCTGATTGTTTTGTTACCAATGTGCGTCGTCCCTGTTATTGTAGGGATCGCTTGTTTCATCGCGGGTATATCTGCTTTTTCTACGCGGTGCAAGCCTTCGCTCGTTAGTTGGTAGGTCACAACTTTATTGGTGGTTGGTAATTCCGCTTGACTGTCTTGGTTGACTATGCGCAACTGCTTGTCACCTGCTTCATGGTAAACCGTAATATAATCGCCAATCGCTAGGTTCACTGTTTTTTTAGATTCCGCATAGTTCGTTGTACCATTATAATTTCGCTCATATTTCTTGATGCCTGTGCCACTTTGAATCAAAATGGCGGCATATTTTTCTGGGAAGTTTAGATTGGGTTTTCCCACTTCTGTATCTATGGTCGCTTGTTTCTTTGGAATATCTACTTGCATCGTCGCAAACGGTGTGTCATCGGTACGTTTGAATGTAAAGTCGAACGTGTCACCATAATGCAGGGCGGAAGATAGAATCGGTGCATATTTTTCCAAATATTCGCCTTTGAATGGTTCATTGAGCAGATCGATCGCGAGTTCTAAGCTCTTCTTTTCTGTTGACTGGATAAATGGGGTGGCTTTCAACGTTTCATCCTGCATGATGCGCTGTCCTTCTTTATCAATTTTACGGATCAAGTCTTGTTCTGGATCATTTTTTAGTTGATCGTTTTTCAGACCCCATTTCGTCATGATGAGCACATTATCTTTATTTTTGACAAGGATAGGCTCTGTCGAAGTTAGACGAGATGGTTCTGCGTGGTAAATTTCTATTTTATCGCCTGCTTCAACTGGCAGCACTTTCGTTTCCGTTGTGGCATTGGACCCCGTAGCTTCTTTTTTATACACGAGATCGCCTTTTGCATTGATAATTTTTACACCGACATAAACGCTGCTTCCAAAATAAGAATGCGGGGTGGTTGTTGTAATGGCAACTGTCACTTGATGCTTCGCTAAATCGCTTTGAATATAACCAACTTCTTTATCACCTAGTCCTTTCATCATTATTTTTTGTGTTGTTAAATTGGTTGGATTAAGTTGTTGTAATGCTGGTATCGTTAATTGATTTTGAGCTCCTTTCACATACGCATAATATTGCGGTACTTCGTAGGATGTCATTGCATCTCCTAAAAATTCGACGGTGTATATACCATTTGGTACATGATGAAATGCCACATCTTGCCCTTTGATCATTTGTTCTTGGACAACTTTTTTGCCATCCTTGAGTAAAATTTTAGTGCCTTTTAGATGCACCACGTTGGCTTCATTTAATTTTATTGTTAATGCACCTTTCAATCCTAATGATGCAATTTCTTGATTTGTTACCATTTCAAAATTAGAATTAATTAAAGTCGTTGGGTCTATTAAAGCACGTGCGGCAAGCAAATGGCTTTCTGGAACGACATCGGCCAATGATGCCACTGCCTTGTAACCTCGCGCTCTATTGATGCTTACTTGTTTGGCCGGCATCTTAAAGCCCCAACGTTCTAAGACTGGTGAAAAATCAAATCCGCTGTACTCGCTATAGTAACGATTTAGCTCATTTGGCAAGAAATAAGAACCTTCATTATATCCTGGCTGATTTGCTTCCAAGCGGTAACCTTGATACATTTTTGCAAAAGCCTCAGTCCCTGCTTTTTGTAGTAACAACATGTGCAAAATTAATTTTTCACGCAGGCCGACAGATTCATAGGTTCCCGGATTTTTGATCATACTATCATATAGATCACTTTCTGTTTTAGCTTTGTTCCCGCCAAATAGCCAACCCGTACTATCTGCTTCCTTTTTGCCCATTTCTTGATACTCGAACGTTGCGCCAAATATATTATTAAATACTTCTCCAGTGTACATTCCACATCCATCCAGATATGTTTGATACCCGTGGGCTATTTCGTGAAGTGCCCCCCATCCCTTATAAAGCCATAAGTCTCCTTTTGGAGAGACGTGAACAGTCCAGTTCGGGCCATAATAGGCTAACGCTGCTGATGAGCCGTCTTTTCTCGCCTTCAAGAAATAGCGATTCTTCCCTGGTTTATTTGTTGGGGATGAATTATCAAAACCAGCCATTTTATTATTCAAAGTGAAAACTTTCTCATAATAATCAATCAATCCGTCTAAAGATGAGAAATCAGTTGGATATCGCGCTACTTCCTTACCAGCTTTAGGAAGGAATAGTTGAAAGTCTTTGCCTTTTATCAAACCATATTCACAATCATATTTATCCCATGTATTAAAAAATTGTTTTTCGCTGTCACCGTAATTATAAATCGGTAATGGCTTTTGAGGTTGATTACTTTCTACTTCATACTCAAGCTTTGGGTTCACTGTATTATATGGTGTTGTCACGAATGGAACGGTCGCTTCTGTGCTGCTAACCGTTACCCATTCAGAACCCACACTAACCGATCGTTCTATAGCAGCTGCATCACCAACCAGCCCTACAGTGATTTTACTTTTATAATCTGAGTTTACTTGTCTTACTTTGAGAACGGTATTGGGGCTTAAAATAAAACCTAAGTCCTGTCGATCATGATACTTTCCTTTATCTATGCCTGAATTAAATATCCAATCCTGTGGTGGTATACTGAATAAATCTTTTGTATGGATTTCTTCTGCATGTATTTTAGTTGCTCCGAACCCTAAAAATAGACATGCGATAAAGAAAGTTAGTAGTAATTTTTTCACGGCTTTCCTCCTTTTGTAATTAAATACTCTTTCAAAATAGCACATGTAGACAGAAAAATATGTAGACTCCCTGTGGCTATTTACAGTTGCTTTTTTCTGTTATGCAGAGTAAAGAAATGTTGGTACATCTCTATTTTGATGAAAACAAGCAGCAGAAATCGCGTTGTTTCCCTATTTTTTCAATATTTATAAATCGATAGACCTGTTTGAGCAAACGTTTTCTTTCTATATTTTTGAAATAAAGGATAGCTACTTCTACTAACTTTATGGATAAATCGCGAAGGTGCAGTCCCGCAAGATTTGGGAAGCAAAAAAAGCATCACCCTATAACTTGTTTCTCTAGATAGAAAACCTGATATAGGGCGATGCTTTTATATTACGACCATTGCTGCTCTTTTTAGTGAGCGTAGATTAAATTTGCACTTACTTAAGGACCACTGGTGCTTTGACTTCGCTTGTGCTTATTCTAATAGGTTGTTTATTGGTATCGTAAGCGACCACATGGAAGACAGTTCCTACTTGTTTCAACTCTTCCACACCGCTGACGTAGATACTGTAGTTCCCGTCTGGGGCAACACTACCTGTTCGGATACTTTTTCCGTCTATCAGGATGGCAATACTAGTAGAGCCTTCTGGGGCTTTACCTTTTATATACGCCGCTCCTACTTGATAGTTCGTGATCGTAAGGGGATCTGTTGGTATGGTGGCGCTGACTTTTCCTTGCGCTCCGATACTGACACTTCCCTGTGCGTCTATCGACTTGACGATAAATGTTGTACCGACAGTTTGGAGAAGATTGGTATCTTTCGCATAAATCTTGAAGGTGCCGTTTGGATTGATTTGACCATAACGGATCAACTTATTATCTTTGTCATAGAGGCCGATTTTCGTGGCTCCTTTTTCGACAATTCCTGTGATATAAGTTTGATCTGCCTGATACGGGGCAACAACTGGTGGCAGGATGCCAAGGACCGTACTCGTCACTTCTTTGCTCGCTTGATTGTTGGCATCTCGTGCGGTAACACTAAATGGTGTTCCTTTTTCTTTGAGCAGTGCGATATCGCCGGCATAAATACTGTAACTACCGTCTGCCGCAATCGCCCCGTTTCGAATGTTTTTGCCGTTAATCGCGAGCGTGATGCTGGTAGCTCCTGTTGGTGCTTTGCCTCGAATATAAGTGCTCGCTGCGTAATAATCGGCAATCGTTGGTGGGGCTAATGTCGCTGGTGGGGCTGTCACAATGCCTTTTGTCTCTTCACTCACCGCACCTATGGCATTAAATGCTTTCACGGAAAACGCATCGCCTGCCTGTTGAAGTGCCGCTTTATCTTTCGCTAAAATTTGATAGGTACCGTCTGTATTAATTTGTCCGTAGCGAAGGAGCGTCCCCGCTTTATCGTACAGACCGATTTTAGTAACATCTGTGGCGACGGTTCCGGTGACAAATTCTTGCCCTACTTGGTATGATTTTAACGTTGGTGCCTGCACTTTCTGAACGGTCCCTTTGGCGGCTTCGCTCCAATGATCCGTCGCATCTTGTGCGACAATCTCAAACTCGGTTCCTACTTCTTTTAACGCGGGGATGTCATTGGCGTAAATACTAAAGCTGCCATCGGCGTTGACATTCGCTACGCGTACATTTTTACCATCAATTTTTAGGGTGACCTTCAAAGCGCCTATAGGTGCTTTACCGCGAATATAGGCAACACCGGCATAATATGGCGTCACTGTTGGGGGCTCTATGTGGCCACTCACAACGGTGACCTCCACCGCGTCGCTTTCATTCTCGCCTTTGGCTTGGGTGATGCTTAAGGTCGTTCCTTCGGCTTGTTTAGGAATGACCACCGTGAACTGACCATTGGTGTTTACGTCGGCATGGCCGATTTCTTCCCCTTTGGCTTCCACGCGAACGGTGGCTTCTGCCACGCCTTTTCCGGTAATGCGTGTACTGTTTTCGGACACGGTGCTAATATCGCTTGGCTTCGCTAATTTCACATAGACAACCGATTCTGTCACGGGACTCGTTTGTGTATTCTTGGTTTGTGTGAGACTGAGTACGGTTCCTTCGGCTTGCGCGGGAACGGTGATTTCAAAATGCCCTTGGTCATCAGTGACACCTGTTCCAATCGTCAATGTACCTGCTTTAATCGTGATGGTTGCTTTACTCGCGCCTTCTCCCGATACGGTGACATGGGATGTTGCCGTATGCAATTGGGCTTTGACTTTAGCCAAATTATCTAAGCCTACTTGCACTTTGACCGCGTCTACATAGGCGCCAGCAATATAGGATCTAGGTTGCACGTTCTGGTTCGAAACAAGCGTTGGTACGGTGGCTTTCCAATGTCCAGTGGCATCTGTCAAGCCACTCGCAACGTTCTTCCCCTGAATCCATACATCCACCTTAGAATTAGGATCTGCTAATCCGGCCATTTGTGTTTCGCCTTCCACCAACTTCGATGTGACCGTCGGTTTCTCTTGAATGACCTTGTAGACATCGCTTTTTTGCGATTGATTCGCGAGGCTGGCTTCTGCCTGCACCTCATCGCTTGCCGTTAGTGCTGGGACGGTTGCCGTCCATTGGCCTGCATCATCCGCACTTACCGTGTCTACCAAGGTATTTTCAATGGATACTTGGACGGTGGCTTTTGGTGAGGTCGTTCCTTTGATGGTCGTATCCTTCGCTGTGAGGGGCGCTTGGATGATTGGTTTATCGGGTGCGACTGTATAGCTATCGCTGACTTGATCCGTCGCATCCATCGTCGCCTTGACCTGCACGGTTTGTCCGCCTATTAAAGCGGGGACGGTCGCTGTCCATTCGCCCTTATCATTGGCTGCACCTGTCGCCACCACGTTGCCTTGAACAAGCATCGCTACGACAGCTCCTGGGGAGGTAGTCCCGGTTAGCTTCGTTGCTTTTCCTACGACAGGAGACGTGATGGTTGGTTTTTCTGGTGCCACGACAAAGTCCTCACTGGTTTGTGTTTGTGTGCCAAATGTGGCCTGCAGGCGGATGGTTTGGCCAGCTGTCAAGGCTGGGATCGTTATGGTCACCTGTCCTGCTGGATTGGCCACCCCACTCACGATGGTTTTATTTTGCGTCGCTATTTCTACTTTAGCGCCGGGTACGGCTTGACCGGTGATCGTCGTTGCTTCTTTGGTAGTTAGCGTCGAGGTGATGCTTGGTTTTTTCGGTACAATGGTGTAGCTATCGCTTTCGACTTGTTGATTCCCTGCCACTACCTTGGCCTGTAGTTTTTGACCGGCGATGAGGGCACTGACGGTGCCTGTCCATTCGCCCGTCGCAGATGCCGTGACCGTCGATACGGTACTACCATTGATCGTGATGCCAACCTTGACGCCTGGGGACGCGGTGCCGGTGACTTTCGTTTCGCCAGCGCCTAACACTGATGTGAGGCTTGGTTTTTCTGGTGTCACCGTGTGATGCGTACTTTCTGCCACTTGGCCGTCCAAAGTCGTTTTCGCATAGACGACTTGATCGACTAGCAACGCCGGCACAGTGGTTTCCCATTGGCCGACTTCATTCGCCGTAGCCGTAGCGACCACGCGGTTTTGGATCACTACCTCGACACTCATGCCTGGGGTGGCTGTGCCGCTGAGTGTTTTGTCACCAATAGTCGTCTTCGCTGTAATGGTTGGTTCTGCTTGTTTCTGGGAAGGGACGTCTGCTTGTGGTACGCACTGCAAGCCTTCCCTCGTTACTTGGTAGGTTACCGCTTTATTGGTGGTTGATAGCGCGGCTTGACTGTCTTGATTAACAATGCGTAACTGCTTATCCCCTGCTGCATGATAAACCGTAATGTAGTCGCCCATTACTAAGTTCACTGTTTTTTGAGATTCCGTATAGTTCGTTGTTCCATGATAATTTTGCTCATATTTCTTGATGCCGGTGTCACTTTGAATCAAAATGGCGGCATATTTTTCTGCTGAGCTTAGATTTGGTTTGCCTGCTTCGGTATCTATGGTCGCTTGTTTTTTTGAAAGATCTACTTGCATTGTCGCAAATGGTGTCACATCGGTACGCTTGAATGTAAAATCGAAGGTGTCGCCATAGTGCAAGGCGGAAGATAGGATCGGCGCATATTTTTCCAAATATTCGCCCTTAAATGGTTCACTGAGTAAATCGATCGCCAGTTCTAAGTTTTTCTTTTCTGGGGACTGGATAAATGGGGTGGCTTTCAATCCTTCATTCTCCGTGATCCGTTTTCCTTCTGCATCAATTTTGCGAATCAAGTCTTGTTCTGGGTCATTTTTTAACTGTTCATTTCTCAATCCCCACTTCGTCATGAGGAGCACGTTATTTTTGTTATTTACCACAATCGGCTCTTTCGAGGTTAAACGAGATGGTTCCGCGTGGTAGATCTCCACTTTATCGCCCGGTTCAAATGGTAGCACTTTCGTTTCTGCTATAGCATTGGATCCAGTAGCTTCTTTTTCGTAGACGAGATCACCTTTTGCGTTGAAGATTTTTACACCAACATAAACACTGCTTCCAAAATAAGAATGCGGGCTGGATGTTGTAATGGCGACTGTTACTTGATGCTTCGCTACATCAGGTTGCAGATAGCCGATTTCTTTATCACTTAGCCCTTTAAATATTATTCTTTGAATGGCTAGGCTTGTTGGCGCAATTTGTTGTAAGGCTGGTATCGTTAATTCATTTTGTGCTTCCTTCACATATGCATAATATTGTGGTATTTCATAAGCACCCATCGCATTTCCTAAAAATTCAACGGTATAGATGCCGTTAGGTACGTGTTGAAACGCCACGTCTTGCCCTTTGATCATTTGTTCTTGGACAACTTTTTTGCCATCTTTGAGTAAAATTTTAGTGCCTTTTAGATGCGCCACGTCGGCTTCATTTAATTTGACGGTTAACGCGCCGTTCAAGCCTAATGACGCGATTTCTTGATTCGTTACCATTTCAAAACTCGAATTGAATACCGTTTTCGGATCGATTAAAGCACGTGCGGCTAGCAAATGGCTTTCTGGAACAACATCGGCCAACGACGCCACTGCCTGATAGCCTCGTGATCTGTTGATACTTACCTGTTTCGCTGGCATCTTGTATCCCCAGCGTTCAAGGACTGGTGTGAAATCGTATCCACTGTATTCGCTGTAGTACCGATTGAGTTCATTCGGTAAGAAATAAGAACCCGCTTGAAACCCATTATTTGTTTCTAAACGATAGCCTTGATACATTTTGGTGAATGCCTCAAAACCTGCTTTTTGTAGCATCGACAATTGTAACAGTGCTTGTTCACGTCTGCTGGCAGTTTCATACGTTCCTGGATTTTTGACCATGCTTTTATAGAGGTCGGCATCTGTCTTCACTTTGTTGCCATTGAATAACCAACCCGTAATATCGGCTTCTTTCTTGCCAATATCTTGATACTGGAATAATGTCGCAAATATATTATTAAATACTTCTCCCGTATACATACCGCGTCCATCCAAACCGGATTGATAGCCATGACCTATTTCGTGAATCGGACCCCATGTCTTCCCAATCCATCCACTACCGGTTGCAGAGACATAGGCGGTCCAGTCGCTACCATAATAGGCCGCCGCAGTTGATGGTCCGGTTTTGTTCGCCTTCAAGAAAAAGCGATTCGTTCCTGGTTTATTGGTAGGAGACGAATTATCGAATCCTGCTGTTTTATTATAAGAAACGAACACTTTCTCATAATAATCAATCACCCCGTCTAAAGATGGAAAACTTGTTGTATATCGCGCTAGGTTCTTACCAGCTTTCGGCAAAAACAGCTGAAAATCTTTACCTTTTATTAAACCATATTCACAATCGTATTTATCCCACGTGTTGAAAAATTGTTTTTCGCTGTCACCATAATTATAAATAGGTAATGGTTTTTGAGGTTCCTTACTTTCGACTTCATACTCGAGCTTCGGATTCACTGTGTCATATGGTGTCGTGGCAAATGGAACTGTTGCTTCTGTACTGCTAACCGTTTTCCATTCCGGTCCCGCATAAGCAACGCTCTGTGTAGTATCCGAATCGGAAAGTAGTCTGATAGTGACATTCCCCTTAAACTCTGGATTTACTTGTCTTACTTTGAGAACCGTGTTGGGGCTTAAAATAAAGCCTAGGTCCTGCCGGTCATGATACTTCCCTCTACTCATGCCCGAATTAAATATCCAATTCTGCGGTGGTATACTGAACATCTCTTTTGTATGGATTTCTTCCGCATGTATTTTAGTCGCTCCGAACCCTAAAAATAGACATGCGATAAAAAAAGTTAGTAGTAGCTTCTTCATGGTTTTCCTCCTTGTGTAATAAAATACTCTCTCAAGATATCATATTTAAGCGGAAAAATATGTAGACTCCCTGTGGCTATTTACTAATGTTTTTTGGAAACATATAACGCCCAAAAGCGTTGGTATAACTATCTTCCAATGAAAACGATCAGAAAAAATTGCTTTGTTTTCCTATTTTTTTCAATATTGCTAAATCGATAGACCTGTTTCAGCAAACGCTTTCCTTCTATATTTTCGAAATAAGGGCTAGCTACTTCTACTGATTTTGAGGATGCCATTCCACAAGATTTGAGAAAGCCACAATAAAACATCGACCTATAACTTGTTTCTCTACCTCTAGATAGAAAACCTGTTATAGATCGATGCTTTTTATGACCGCTCTTTCAGTGATTTATATCGCATTTCTACTTACTTGACAGCCACTGGTGCTTTGACTTCACTCGTGCTTATTCTGATTGGTTCCTTATTCATATCATAGGCAACTACATGGAAGACGGTTCCTATTAGTTTCAAGTCTTCCACACCGCTGACATAGATACTATAGTTACCATCAAGGGCAACACTACCTGTTCGGATGCTTTTTCCATCTATCAGAATAGCAATACTCTTTGTGCCTTCTGGGGCTTTGCCTTTTACATACGCTGCTCCTACTTGATAGTTTGTGATCGATAACGGACCTGGCAGGTGTGCAACGACATTCCCCAGAGCTGCGCTACTCACACTCCCCTTCGCATCTATCGCCTTGACAATAAACGTCGTTCCAACAGTTTGGAAAATGTTCGTGTCTTTCGCATAAATCTTGAAGGTGCCATCTGGATTGATTTGACCATAACGGATCAACTTATTATCTTTGTCATAGAGGCCAATTTTCGTGGCTCCTTTTTCGACAATTCCTGTGATATAAGTTTGATCTGCCTGATATGGCGCAACAACTGGTGGCAGGATGCCAAGGACCGTACTCGTTGCTTCTTTGCTCGCTTGATTGTTGGCATCTCGCGCGGTAACACTAAATGTTGTTCCTTTTTCTTTGAGCAGTGCGATATCGCCGGCATAAATACTGTAACTACCGTCTGCCGCAATCGCCCCGTTTCGAATGTTTTTGCCGTTAATCGCGAGCGTGATGCTGGTAGCTCCTGTTGGTGCCTTGCCTCGAATATAGGTGCTCGCTGCGTAATAATCGGCAATCGTTGGTGGGGCTAACATCACTGGTGGGGCTGTCACAATGCCTTTTGTCTCTTCACTCACCGCACCTATGGCATTAAATGCTTTCACGGAGAATACGTCGCCTACCTGTTGAAGTGCCGCTTTATCTTTCGCTAAAATTTGATAGGTACCGTCTGTATTAATTTGTCCGTAGCGAAGGAGCGTCCCCGCTTTATCGTACAGACCGATTTTAGTAACATCTGTGGCGACGGTTCCGGTGACAAATTCCTGCCCTGCTTGATACGGTTTCAAAGCTGGCGCTTGGACTGCTTGTACCGTACTTTCGGCTGCTTCACTTGTCTGATTGTGTGCATTTTGTGCGACAATCTCAAATTTAGTTCCTGCTTGTTTTAACGCGGGGATATCATTGGCGTAAATACTAAAAGTCCCATCCGCGTTGACGTTCACTGTGCGTATATTTTTGCCATCGATATTTAAGGTGACTTTCGTAGACCCTACCGCTGCTTTGCCACGAATGTAGGCGATACCAGTATAATATGGCGTTAGCGTTGGTGCTTCTAATCGACCACTCACAACGGTGACCTCCACTGCGTCGCTTTCATTGTCACCTTTTGCTTGTGTGATGCTCAATACGGTTCCTTCAGCTTGTTTCGGGATTGGGACAGTGAAATGACCGGTGGCATTGACTTTTGCGTGGCCGATTTCATGACCATTCGCTACTACGTGAACGGTCGCTTCTGCTGCTCCTTTTCCGGTAATGCTCGCACTATGTTCGGATACGGTGCTAATATCGCTTGGTTTCGCTAATTTCGCATAAACAACCGATTCTGTCACGGGACTCGTTTGTGTATTCTTGGTTTGTGTGAGACTGAGTACGGTTCCTTCGGCTTGCGCGGGAACGGTGATTTCAAAATGCCCTTGGTCATCGGTGACACCTGTTCCAATCGTCAACGTACCTGCTTTAATCGTGATGGTTGCTTTACTCGCGCCTTCTCCCGATACGGTGACATGAGATGCTGCCTGATTTAATTTTGCTTTTACTCTAGCTAACTTATCTAGCCCTACGAAACTTTTAATACTATCTACATAGGCACCAGCCAAAAAGCCCCTGACTTGGATACTCTGGTTGGCCATAAGTTTAGGCACCGGTGATCTCCAACGCCCTGTTGCATCTGTAACTACGGTTTCAATATATTGGTTGGAAATCCATATATCTACTTTTGCATTGGGATTCGCAAGCCCTGTCAGAAGCGTCTCGCCTTCTACCAATTTAGATGTCACTACCGGCTTTTCTTGGATGACAGTGTAGACATCGCTTTTTTGTGATTGGTTGGCAATGGTCGCTTCCACTTGAACATCTTCAGCCGCTTGGAGTGCGGGAACTTTCGCGGTCCATCGTCCTGTTTCATTAGCCGTCGCGGTCGCTACGACATGGGTTTCAATGAACACCTTAACTGCAGCTCCTGGTGACGTGATCCCTGTGATCGTTGTATCCTTTGCTGTCAGTGGCGCTTGGATCGTTGGTTTGTCTGGTGCTACCGTATAGCTATCGCTTGTTTGATGCGTCGCACCCATCATCGCCTTCGCCTGCACGGTTTGCCCACCTATTAATGAGGGAACCGTTGCTTTCCATTCTCCGTTATCATTCGCTGAAACCGTTGTGATAACTTGACCTTGGATCAGGATTGCTACACTTGCGCCTCGGGAAGTTGTTCCTGTTATCGTGGTGGCCTTCCCTACGACTGGAGAGGTGATTTCTGGTTTTTCTGGTGCCACAACAAAGTCATCACTTTCTTGTGTTTGTGTGCCAAAAGTGGCTTGAAAACGGATAATTTGACCAGCTGTTAATGCTGGAATAGTCACCGTAGACTGTCCTGCTTGGTCTGCTACGGTAGTCGCTATTTTTTTATTTTGCGACCACACTTCTACTTTGGAGCCAGGTACGGCTTGTCCTGTAATCGTTGTTTCTTCTTTGGTAGTTAGCGTAGCGGCGATGGTCGGTTTTTTCGGTACAATTGTGTATATATCGCTGTCTGCTTGCTGCGTACCTGCGACCACCCTAGCCTGCACTTTCTGACCTGTGACAAGAGCGCTCACAGTGCTTGTCCATTGTCCTGTCGCCGATGCTGTAACCGTTGCTACCGTATTGCCATTGATCACAATGCCAACTTTGACGCTTGGCGAAGCGGTACCTGTGAGTTGCGTTTCGCCAGCGCTTATCATCGATGTGATGCTCGGTTTTTCTGGTGTGACGTTCTGACGTAAGCTTTCTGCCACTTGGCCATTGAAAGTAGTTTTCGCATAGATAACTTGATCGACTAGCAACGCAGGAACAGTGGCTTCCCATTGCCCTGCTTCATTGGCCGTAACAGTTGCTATCACGCGATTTTGGATCAGGATTTCGACACTGCTATCTGGTGTGGCCGTTCCACTTAGTGTTTTGCCACCAATATAGGTCGTACCTGTTATTTTAGGTGTGGCTTGCTTCACTGGTGGGATCGCTGCTTTTGGAACGCGCTCTAAGCCTTGGCTCGTTACTTGATACGTCACCTCTTTAGTCGTTGGCAAACTCGCTTGGCTGTCTTGATTCACGATGCCGAGCTGTTTGTCGCCAGCTTCATGGTAAACTGTAATATAGTCTCCAACCGCAAGATCGACTGTTTTTTGCGAAGCTGCATAGGTGGTTGTCCCATGATAATTTCGCTCATATTTCTTGATGCCTACTTCACTTTGAATCAAAATGGCGGCATATTTCTCTGGATAATTTGGATTTGGTTTTCCTGCCTTGGTGTCCACGATAGCTTGCTTCTTTAAAAGATCTACTTGCATCGTCGCAAATGGCGAGGCATCGGTGCGTTTGAATGTAAAATCAAAGGTGTCGCCATAGTGCATAGAAGATAAAATCGAGGAATACTTTTCCAAATACTCGCCTTTGAATGGTTCATTGAGTAGGTCGATAGCTAATGCTAAGTGCTTCTTCTCTGGTGACTGGATGAATGGAGTGGCTTTCAATCCTTCATCTTGCGTGATGCGCTGTCCTTCTGCATCAATTTTGCGTATTAAGTCTTGTTCCGGATTATTTTTTAGTTGTTCGTTTCTTAACCCCCATTTCGTCATCGTGAACACATTATTTTTGTCATTGAAAACAATAGGTTCTGTCGAAGTTAAACGAGATGGTTCGGCGTGGTAAATTTCGATTTTGTCGCCAGTTTCAAATGATAACACTTTCGTTTCAGTGGTAGCATTATTCCCAGTAGCTTCTTTTTCGTACACAAGATCACCTTTTGCATTGAAGATTTTTACACCAACGTAAACACTGGTTCCAAAATAAGAATGGGGGCTTGTTGTCGTAATCGCGACCGTCACTTGACGCTTCGCCACATCAGTTTGAACATAGCCGACTTGTTTATCACCCAGCCCTTTCATCATTATTTGTTGATTTATTAAATTGGTCGCCTTAATTTGCGGTAAAGCAGGTATCGTTAATTGATTTTGTGCTTCCTTCACATAGGCGTAATATTGTGGTACTTCGTAGGAGGACATCGCATCGCCTAAAAATTCGACAGTGTATATGCCATTGGGTACATGCGTAAACGCCACATCTTTCCCTCTAACCACCTGTTCTTGCACAATCTTTTTACCATCCTTGAGTAAAATTTTAGCGCCTTTTAGATTTGTCGCGTCCTCTGGGTTTAATTGGACGGTTAATTCGCCTTTCAACCCTAGTGGTGCAATTTCTTGATTGGCGACCATTTCAAAACTAGAATTGATTAAAGCCGTCGGATCAATTAAAGCTCGTGCGGCTAGCAAATGACTTTCTGGAACGACATCAGCTAAAGATGCCACTGCGCGGTAACCTCGCGCTCTGTTGATGCTCACTTGTTTCACCGGCAACTTATATCCCCAACGCTCTAAGACGGGCGTAAAATCATATCCGCTGTACTCACTGTAGTACCGATTGAGCTCGTTCGGCATGAAATAAGAGCCTGCACTATATCCTGGTTGATTTGCTTCTAGGCGGTAACCTTGATACATTTTTGTGAAAGCCTCCGTTCCTGCTTTTTGTAGTAGCATCATCTGTAAAATTAACTTGTCACGCAGGCCGACAGAATCATAGGTCCCTGGATTTTTGATCAAACGATTATATAAATCTGCATCTATCTTCGCTTTATTTCCATCAAATAGCCAACCCACACGATCGGCTTCCTTTTTGCCCATTTCTTGATACTGGAATGTTGCACCAAATATGTTATTAGAAACCTCTAAAGTGTTCATACCGCGCCCGTCAAGGCTCGTCTGATAACCATGGGCTATCTCGTGAAGGGCCAACCAAGAATTTCTACCGAACCATCCAATACCTGTAGGTGATACTTGAACGGTCCAATTAGTATTATAGTATCCCGCAATTCCTGCACTTCCGTCTTTTCTCGCCTTCAAGAAATAACGATTCTTTCCTAGCTGATTTGTTGGCGATGAATTATCCAACCCCGCCATTTTGTTATCCAAAGCGAAAACTTTCTCATAATAATCAATCAACCCGTCTAAAGATGGAAAGTTAGTAGTATATCGCGCTAATTCTTTACCAGCTTTAGGAACAAATAACTGAAAATCTTTACCTTGTATCAAACCATATTCACAATCATATTTATCCCACGTATTGAGAAATTGTTTTTCACTATCGCCATGATTATAGATGGGTAATGGCTTTTGAGGCTGATTACTTTCTACCTCATATTCGAGTTTTGGATTTGCTGCGTTATATGGTGTGGTAACAAATGGAACGGTCGCTTCTGTACTGCTAATCGTTGTCCACCCAGCACCTACATCAACAGATCGCTCTATCGCCTCAGCATCACCAATTAGCCTGAGCGTAACATTATTCTTAAACTCTGGATTTACCTGTCTTACTTTTAAAACCGTATCTGGGCTTAAAATAAAACCCAAGTCCTGTCGATCTTGATTCTTACCTTTATCCATACCTGAATTAAATATCCAATTCTGCGGTTCTAAACTGAATATATTCTTCGTATGGATTTCTTCTGCATGTATTTTAGTAGCTCCGAGCCCCAAAAATATACAGAAAATAAAGAAAGTTAGTAGTAACTTTTTCATCGTGTTCCTCCTTCAAATTAAAATACTCTCTCAAAATATCATATTTAGAATAAAAAATATGTAGACTAGCTGTGGCTTTTTACTGATGACTTAGTTAGGTGTACAGTATGGAGAAGCGTTGGTAAATCTCGATTTTAATAAGAAGAAAAAGAATAAGCTTTCTCATTTTCCTATTTTTTTCAATATTGGTAAATCGATAGACCTGATTTAGTAAACGCTTTCTTTCTATAATTCTTTAAACTACGAACTATTTACTTTCGATTATTTTACTCGTTCGTTCATTTCGAATAGCCCCAGCAATATGTTTCATACTTTTCATATACACATTTAAAAAAATGACTTATCCGTGAAAACGCTTTCCTTTCAAAAATCCCTCTATTATGTTAGCCTTACGGATACTTCTGGCTCTAAATAGTTGGTTTTTGTCTACAGATTTACGCAAATGATTGGTATAGAATGTAAGTTAGGAGATGGAGAAAATAAAAGTTGATGCGTTTTTGAAGCTGTTCATCCAAAGGAGTGAAACCATGTTAACAATTTGTGAATTTTTAACTACTTCCCCAGAATTAGCAAAAGAATATACCAAAAGAATTTCCTTTCAAAATAACGAAATTATTCATCGGTATGATTATGTGAAAAATAATCAGTTTATATTAATCGAAAAAGGTGTTGGAAAATTAGAATTTTACAGAAAAAGAAGATGGGAATTCGAAACTTTTATTACAGAAGATGAGTTTGCTGGCGTTGAAAACCTCCTTAATGCTAAAAAATATTCTTGTTCGATGAAATATCGAGTTGTCGGTGCCTCGGAAGGAAGTGCTCTTTTAGTAAATAAGGATTTCTTTCTGGATCATATGTACGCTGACCCCCTTATTTTTCATGCGGTACTGGAACATGTAGCCTTACGCCACATTTTAACCTCTCACAACTTCCGTGAGAAGAAATCACCTTTAAAACAGCGAGTAGCTGATCTCCTTCTAGAGTTTACGATTCTCACTACATTGCCAACAATCAATAACCAAATTGTTTTCCCCGATTATTTTTCCGAATCCATGCTCACTTCTGTACTTAGAGCGCCTTCTGACAACGTTATCGCCATCCTTGTGTTCCTAGAAGAACAACAAATAATTATTCGAGAACCCGTGTTTACAATTATCAATCCTGCACGGTTAAAACGTTTATCTAACCTTGATTTAGAGCTTTTCGAAGATACTACGGAACTGGTTTTTTAATGTATTTCTTCGCTACTGCCTGATAAACGGCTTTTTACATGCATACTAAAAGCGTCTCTAAAATTAGTTTTTATCCTAATTTTAGAGACGCTTTGTTTATTCTTGATGGCTTAGGATCTCTCGGTCATTTAAAGGTTGTACTTTACGGTTGTTGCCGTCGTAATACTTATTAAATGTTTCAATCTGTTGTTTTGAAACTTCTACCGGTGTTGCCATCACATACCATTCTACATTTTCAGTAAGCGGTGGGGTAGTTAATGAACCGAGGTAATGATAATACGATTTATTGCTCGGTAACATACTTGCTACATTGACGCTCTCTGCGGAAGGACTTTCCTTCCCTTTTTTTATGTGCTCTAAAACAGCTTGAAATCCTGGGTTCGCCTTTCCTTCTTTGAACAACACACCTACGACTGCTAAACGCCCTGCCTGTGATTGATTTACAAAATGCGCCTCAATAGGATAGTACTTGCCATCCACCGTATGCTCACTTTTAGCATGAAAATGGAATTGCTTTAGTTCAAACTTGCGCCCATTAATTTCAGCGATGCCATCATCATTCACCTGAATACTGTGTCCATTGTCTACTTGATCGAGTACTTTATCGTCGTAGTTTAGGCTGATATCTCCATTATCTCTCATTGGTTTTACGCTTGCTGTATCAATGTTAATGGGAGACTGATATTTCCCTGCCTCTACCTTCCAATCCGCCTGTTTAGCATAATCTAAGTGGCTTTCATGTGCGTCTGATGCTTTCTCCTTATCTGTTTTTGATTCTGTGTTATTGTTGCATCCAGATAAAGACATGCCCATCACGAGTAATACTCCTAGTAGTATCCTTTTTTTCATCAATATTGCTCCCTTTTTTTAAAATTATTTTGGCTGGATAGTCACATGTGTTTCACTGGTAGTGCCATTTTCATCAGAAGCTCTCACTGTAAACGTATCTCCAACGATCTGCAGTGCCGCTACACCGCTCACATAAATTCTAAATGTACCATCTGCATTGACTTGACCGTTACGGAGTAGTGTGTCAGCCTTATCATAGACACTGATTTTGGTCACCTCGTCAGACACGGTTCCTGTCACGTACGCTTGACCGGCACGATATGTGGCTACAACTGGTGCTGCTAATAATCCTTGTACCTTACCTGTCGCCACTTCGCTAAACTTACCATTAGCATCCTGCGCCACGACTTCAAATGTTGTTCCCACAATTTTCAGCGCCGCTACATCGTTGGCATAAATTCGGTAGCTACCATCTGCTGCGACGTCTACGGTTCGGATGTTTTTACCTGCAATTCTAAGCGTTACTTTCGCAGCTCCTGTTGGTGCTGTGCCACGAAGGTAGGTGGTTCCTACATAAAATGTTGTAATGCTGGGTGCTGCCAATTGGGCACTCACAACGGTGACTGTCACACTGTCACTTTCATCGCCGTCTTTTGTTTGATTAATTGTAAGCTCTGTTCCAACGGCTTGTGGTTTGATGATTACCTCGAAGTTTCCATCTGTGCCTACTTCCCCAGTTCCAATCTCCACTCCAGCCACTTTCACTTTAACAGCAGCTCCTGAATGGCCTTTCCCAGTCACTTTCGTACTATTTGTTGTTACCTCGCTGATCTCTGTTACTTTTTGGAGTCCTTTTACTACGACAATTTCTGTAGCTTCACTAACTGCACTCCCCTTCGTTTGGGTGATCTCTACACGCGTTCCTTCGACTTGTTTTGGAATAGTCACTTCAAATGCGCCGTTACTCCCCACTACACCACGACCGACCTCTGTTCCCTCTACTTTTACAACAACTGTAGCCCCTGCTACGCCTTTTCCGGTGACTTTCGTACTGTTTGTTGTTAATGTATTCAGGTCGACTGTTTTGTCGATATCTACTGTATAATCGATACTTTCTTTCACTTTATCGAATAACGTCGCTGTCACTTTTAATGTAGCTCCTGCTTCTAAAGGTGAAACAGTGGCAATCCAATCTCCTAAGCTATCAGCCTTTGTCGTGCCAATTTTCGTAGTTCCACTCCATAGTTCAACATTAGCTCCTCCAGCTGATTTTCCAGAAACAGTCGTGCTTCCACTGGCTAATTTGGATGTAATGGTTGGATTTACTGCTGCGCCAACATTCGTAAAATAGGATTGTTTCTGGTAATCCGACTCCATGTACATTTGCCCAATAGTATAAATGTACATTCCTTCTCGTAACGGCTCATCTAAATACGCTACCCATCGACCTGTTGCAGATGTTTTTACTTCTCGGCCTAAATCCCACTGTTTTACATAATCTCGAACCCGAACGAGCATGCCTGGTTCAGCTATACCCGAAATAACGCTATCGCCTTCCTCTGGCTCCTTCATAAGGATGGGGGCATTAAGTTTTGGTTTAACGACCTCTTCACGGTCTATGACTGTTCCATCCTGAAAAGTTGCTTTCATTTGCACCTTAGCGCCAGCACGTAGGGTAACATTGTTAACAATCCAATTACCTGCGTAGTCTGTATTCGTTGCAGTTACCCATCCTTGATTGTTATAATTAACTTGTATACGAGCCATCCCATTATAATTCGGATCACCGAACACCCCGCTTGTCCCAGTTATATTAGTTTGTCCGTCTCTTAGGGCAGAAATAATAGTTAAATAATGGTTATACCCTAACGTGGCACTGGTACTAGTACTGGTACTAATCTGATAACCGCCCCCAACCACCGTTCCTACTTTTGCATTAGTCGGGATAGTCGCTGCTTTGGCTATCGTTGCTTCTGCGCCTCCCCAAGATGTTCCTCCAACTATACAAATACACGTTCCTGCTAATAGTGTGGCTGTCGCTATTTTTGTTTTTAGTTTCATCATGATTCTCCTTTTTAATATTTTATTTTTAAATTAGGAATTGTATTTTATATCTACTAATTAGCTTTTATTTTGCTTCAATAGTCACTCGTGTTTCACTGGTAGTGCCATTTTCATTAGAGGCTCTTACTGTAAACGTATCTCCAACGATCTGCAGTGCCGCTACACCGCTCACATAAATTCTAAACGTACCGTCTGCATTGACTTGGCCATTGCGGAGTAGTGTGCCAGCCTTATCATAGACACTGATTTTAGTCACCTCATCAGACACGGTTCCTGTCACGTACGCTTGACCGGCACGATATGTGGCTACAACTGGTGCTGCTAATAATTCTTGTACCGTACCCGTCGCCGCTTCGCTAAAATTACCATTAGCATCCTGCGCCACGACTTCAAATGTCGTTCCCGCGAGTTTCAACGCTGCTACATCGTTGGCATAAATTCGGTAGCTACCATCTGCTGCGACATCTACGGTTCGGATGTTTTTACCTGCAATTATGAGCGTTACTTTCGCAGCTCCTGTTGGTGCTGTGCCACGAAGGTAGGTGGTTCCTACATAAAATGTTGTAATGCTAGGTGCTGCCAATTGGGCACTCACAACGGTAACTGTCACACTGTCACTTTCCTCACCGTCTTTTGTTTGATTAATTGTAAGCTCTGTTCCAGCGGCTTGTGGTTTGATGGTTACCTCGAAGTTTCCATCTACATCGACTTCCCCCACTCCAATATCCTTTCCAGCCGCCTTCACTTTAACCGTCGCACCCGGATAACCTTTCCCCGTCACTTTGGTACTATTTGTCGTTATCGCACTGATCTCCGTTAGTTTATCTAATTTTAGCGCCACAAAAAGTTCGACAGGATCACTAAATGCACCATTCTTTGTTTGGGTGATCAATACGCGCTTACCTGCCGCTTGCTTTGGAAAGGTCACTTCAAATTCTCTGTTACTACCTACTACGCCATGGCCGATCACTGCCCCATCTACGTAGACAGAAACAGTGGCTCCTATTGTGCCTTTTCCACTGACTTTTGTGCTTTCTGTTGTTAAGCTATTCGACACAACTAATGGTTCGACATTTACTCTATAGTTGCGGTTGCTTTCTGTTACCTTGCCAAATAAGGTCGCTTTCACTTTTAACATATCTCCACCCACTAAAGGCTGAACGGTAGTTGACCACTCTCCCAGTGCATTAGCCGTTGTTGTTCCTATCTTGGTAGTGCTATTCCATAGTTCAATGGTGGATCCTCCAGCTGCTTTTCCGGAAAGAGCTGTGCCTCCATCAATCAATTTAGTTGTAATCGTTGGGTTTTCAGCGGCACCAACAGGCTTAAGAGTAGATTGTCTCGGGGCATCTGGATATCCAGGCCAATACCCAACGGCATAAATGGTCATGCCTTCTCGTAGCGGCGCTGCTAAATAGGCTGTCCATATACCCCTTGCATCTGCTTTCACTTCACCAATTGCTAGATCCCGATCTGTTGCATAATCTCGAATCTTGACAATCATGTTTGGATCAGCTGCACCCACAATAACACTTACACCTTCACTCATGTCCGCTCTAATAAGCGGGGCATCTGACAATGCTTTAACAACATCTTCACTCTCTACAACTACACCATCATAAAAAGTCGTTCTTGCCTTTACTCGATCCCCTGTGCGTAATTTGTTGACCTTTATAGTCCAATTACCTGAGTAATCGGCGACTACCGCATTAGACCATCCTTTGTCATTAATATTAAGTTGTACTTTATTGACCTTATACGGGTATGGATCACCCCATATATAGCTTGTACCAGCTATTTCAGTTTTCCCATCAAGTAAATCAGAAGTGAAATGAACATAGTGATCGGCACTTACAACTGCCCTTGCGTTCGCATTAGTCGGGATAGTCGCTGCTTTGGCTATCGTTGCTTCTGCGCCTCCCCAAGATGTTCCTCCAACTATACAAATACACGTTCCTGCTAATAGTGTGGCTGTCGCTATTTTTGTTTTTAGTTTCATCATGATTCTCCTTTTTAATGTTTTATTTTTAAATTAGGAATTGTATTTTATATCTACTAATTAGCTTTTATTTTGCTTCAATAGTCACTCGTGTTTCACTGGTAGTGCCATTTTCATTAGAAGCTTTCACTATGAACGTATCTCCAACAACTTGCAGTGCCGCTACACCACTCACATAAATTCTAAATGTACCGTCTTCATTGACTTGGCCGTTACGGAGTAGTGTCCCAGCCTTATCATAGACACTGATTTTGGTCACCTCCTCAGACACAGTCCCTGTCACGTACGCTTGACCGGCACGATATGTGGCTACAACTGGTGCTGCTAATAATCCTTGTACCGTACCCGTCGCCGCTTCGCTAAAATTACCATTAGCATCCTGCGCCACGACTTCAAATGTCGTTCCCGCGAGTTTCAACGCTGCTACATCGTTGGCATAAATTCGGTAGCTACCATCTACTGCCACATCTACGGTTCGGATGTTTTTACCCGCAATTATGAGCGTTACTTTCGTCGCTCCTGTTGGCGCTGTGCCACGAAGGTAGGTGTTCCCTACATAAAATGTGGTAATACTTGGTGCTGCCAATTGGCCATTCACAACAGTAACTGCCACACTGTCACTTTCATCGCCGTCTTTAGTTTGGCTGAGCGTAAGTTCTGTTCCCAGGGCTTGTGGTCGAATGTTGACATCAAAGTTCCCATCATCGTTGACTTCCCCGACCCCAATATCCTTTCCAGCCGCCTTCACTTTAACCGTCGCACCCGGAGAACCTTTCCCCGTCACTTTGGTACTAATGGTCGTTACCGCACCGATCTCCGTTAGTTTACCCAACTTTTGCACCACAAAAAGTTCGACAGGATCGCTAAATGCGCCATTCTTTGTTTGGGTGATCAATACGCGCTTTCCTGCCGGTTGCTTTGGAAAGGTCACTTCAAATTCACTATAAACACCTACTACACCACTACCGACCACTACCCCATCTACGTAGACATCAATAGTGGCTCCTACCGTGCCTTTTCCACTGACTTTTGTACTCTCTGTTGTTAAGCTATTCGACACAACTAATGGTTCGACATTTACTCTATAGTTGCGGTTGCTTTCTGTTACCTTGCCAAATAAGGTCGCTTTCACTTTTAACATATCTCCACCCACTAAAGGCCGAACGGTAGTTGACCACTCTCCTAGTGCGTTAGCCGTTGTTGTTCCTATCTTGGTAGTGCTATTCCATAGTTCAATGGTGGATCCTCCAGCTGCTTTTCCGGAAAGAGCTGTGCCTCCATCAATCAATTTAGTTGTAATCGTTGGGTTTTCAGCGGCACCAACAGGCTTAGGACTAGCTTGTCTCGGGGCATCTGGATATCCAGGCCAATACCCAACGGCATAAATGGTCATGCCTTCTCGTAGCGGCGCTGCTAAATAGGCTGTCCATATACCCCTTGCATCTGCTTTCACTTCACCAATTGCTAGATCCCGATCTGTTGCATAATCTCGAATCTTGACAATCATGTTTGGATCAGCTGCACCCACAATAACACTTACACCTTCCCTTATGTCTGTGTAAATACCTGGGGCATCTGGCAATGCTCTAACAACCTCTTCACTCTCTACAACTACACCATCATAAAAAGTCGTTCTTGCTTTTACTCGATCCCCTGTGCGTAATTTGTTGACCTTTATAGTCCAATTACCTGAGTAATCGGCGACTACCGCATTAGACCATCCTTTGCCATTAATATTAAGTTGTACTTTATTAACCTTATACGGGTATGGATCACCCCACATACCGGTGTTACCAGATATCTCCGCTTTCCCATCTAGTAAATCCGAAGTGAAATGGACAAAGTGACCAACACCTACCACTGCTCTTGCGTTTGGATTAGTCGGAATAGTCGCTGCTTTAGCTGTCGTTGCTTCTACTCCTCCCCAAGTGTTCCCTCCAACCACACAAATACACATTCCTGCCAATAGTGCGGCTGTCGCTATTTTTGTTTTTAGATTCATCATGATTCTCCTTTTTAGTATTTTATTTTGTAAATTTAAAATATTACTTACCGAGAGAGGTATCCCCTTCGAATTTATGTATCCATGGTATATTCCATAAATCATGCATCCCCCGTACAGGTCCTCCTTCTTACATAATTATACGCAAAAACATCCTCTTAGTATGTAGAGAAAAACCAAACATATTTCGCCATTTATCCAGAAAGATATCGCTTTCCTGGCTTTTTTTAGTATTTTTTAGCACGCTTCGTTCCTAGCATCCTTTCATCGATAAAGCTACTATAAAACTTTTTTCTGGCACATTAAAAAAACGACCCACAATAACTTCTGAATTGTAGGTCGTTTCTTCAACATCCGTTGATTTGACAGTCTATTTCGTTAAGACTGTCACCTCATTTTTGTCGCTTACTCCTCCATCTGCTGTGAAGGCTCTCACGCTAATTTTATTTCCTACGCGCTCAAAAATATTGATTCCATTAACGTAAACTCTGAAAGTACCCTCTTCTTGGTTGACTTGACCTGTTCGAAGAGCAACGCCTGCTCCATTGTACAGCGTTATTTTTTCAACACCTTTTGCGACCGTTCCTGTCAAGTATGCTTGTCCTAGTCGGTAGGCATTCACAACGGGTTTTGGCACCTCGGTAACTGTGTCACTCGTCTTGTCACCAGCTAAATTATTACCATCTAATGCTACAATCTCGAACTTGGCACCTACCTCCTTCAATCCGGCAATATCATTGGCATAAATGCTATAGCTGCCATCTTCGGCTACTCCATGTACTCGAGTTGTTACACCATTTACGCTCAATCTTACTCTTGTTGCGCCACTTGGTGCTTTACCTCTGATGTAAGCAGCATTCAGATAATATTTCTCAATAGTCGGAGCTACCATTCCATCGGACTCAATCTTACCGCTTACGGCATTACTTACAGCGCCACTAACATGGAAAGCTCTCACGGTAAAGCTGTCGCCTAGCACTTTGAAAGCTTCTTGGTCGGCTACATTAATTCTAAAAGTGAGGTCCGCATTAATTTGACCATATCGCAATATTTTTCCAGTTTTATCGTATACTGCAATTCTTGTACTACCTTCTGACACTCGTCCTGTCACATAGGTTTGACCTAGTTGATAGCGTGATACAGTTGGCACAGCGACTGTTTGTACAGTACTTGTTACTTCTCCGCTCAATAGATTATTGGCATCTCGTGCAACGATACCGAAAGATGCTCCTGCTTGTTGCAACGCCACCACATCATTACAGTAAATGCTGTAGCTACCATCCGCCGCGACACTCACCGTTCTAACAATCTTGCCAGCTATAACTAATGATACTTGTACGGCATTTTCTGGCGCTTTTCCTTTCAGATAAGCAACACCTAGGTAGTAATCACTAATCGTTGGATCGGCTAATCCTTTCGTTACTGTTACTTCGGTAGCTTCACTTTCATCCTCATCTTTCGTCTGGCTAATCAGTAATTTAGCCCCTTCCGCTTGTTTCGGAATAGCTATATCAAAATTACCATCTGTTTTCACACTTCCTGTTGCAATTTCTGTTCCATTAACCTTGATACTAACCGTTGCTCCCGATACGCCTTTTCCTGTCACTCGCGTACTATGAGGTGTCAACGTACTAACATTCGTTACTTTTTCTAGGCCTTTTACAACCGTTACCTCCACCGCGGCACTTTCATTTTCGTCCTGTTTTTGTGTTACTGCAAGCTTACTTCCTTCTGCTTGCTTCGCGATTCGAGCAGTAAAATTACCATCCGCATCTACTGTACCTGTTCCGATTTCATTTCCATTAACTTTGACGCTGACAGTTGCTCCAGCACTTCCTTTTCCGGATACGGTTGTACTATTCGCTGTCACTTTTTTGATGTTACTTACCTTGTCTAAGCCTTTCACAACAGTAGCTTCCGCAGTTTCACTAGTCACGCCATTTTTAGCTTGCGTAACGACTAATTGTGCTGCCTCGAGTTCTTTTGGAATAATAATCTCAAAATTACCACTCTTGTCTGCTGTTGTTGACCCAAGTAGTTCTCTTGCCTTGCTTCCTTTGATGCTGATATTAATCGTCGCGCCTGGGCTTCCTTTACCAGTTACTTTTGTTTGATTATCTGCAACGACTGCTCGAATGTCACGTGGGCTTCCTAGGGCAATACCATATTTTTCGCTGTCTTTATATTTTCCTAATTCCGTCGTGGATCGAACTTGTACTGCATTTCCTGCAACTAAGGCTGGGACTGTTGCTGACCACTTTCCTGTTAGCTCATCCGCTTTTACGGTTGCTACTGGATTGGCACCACCCGTCCAAACCGTCACGCTAGCGCCTGGGAAAGCTGTTCCCGAAACGCTTGTTACACCATCTGTTAGTGTTGACGTTACCGTTGGGGCTTCTTGGTCTACGATCACTTGTTCAGCATCACTGACATCAAGATCTTGTTCCTGCGTCACGGATAGTTTTGTGCCTAATTTTTGTTTAGGAATCGCTACCTCAAAATCACCTTGCTCATCCACTGAGGCTTTCCCAATTTCGGTCCTGCTTACTTTGACACGAACTACTGCGCCAGGCTTCCCTTTTCCTGTTACACTCGTGCTGTTAGATGTTACAGGGCTAACTTTAGGCTCTTCAATCCCTTGAATAGCTTTTACAATAGTAGTCTTAGAATCTGAATATCTATCAGGCGCATAATACACTTTCTGATAAATATTGTAAGTAGTTCCTTCTGGCTGTTTTGGAATAGTTAGTATATAGCTCCCGTCCCTATTTACAGTTGTCATGGTACTATAATAACTACCATCTGTCTTGCGTGTTCCTAGGTAAACTATGGCGCCTGGAACTCCATTCTTACCAATGACTTGATCGCTATTCGTTGTTATAGGTGTTAAATTTTCTTTTTTAATAGTCTCTGGTAAAATTATCGCCACATCATTAACTTCTCTGATTCCGTTTACAGTGGGGTAGGACCAGATTACATCTCCAACTTTTAATGGCAGAAGTTCAGCTTCAAAATTACCTTCTGCGTCAGCTGTTACATCTACAAACTCTACCGGATGAATCGTCGGATTTTTAACTAGCCTTAATTCAGCCCCCGGTAAAGTTTTGCCCCATATTTTCGTGCTACCTATTTCCGTCCCACCTGTAAGAGCTGTAGCCAAAACTGATTGCGCTACATTTAAGTCCTCTGGCACTTGCACTTGTATTGCTTTCGATGCTTTTGTCTCTAAAAGATCTCCTGCCGTATTTAAATTAGGTAGTTCTGCCGCCTCTACTGGAGATGCCCCAGAAACCAATTCTGCTATACTCGGAGTGGTACACGCCAAACCGGCTACCATCAGTAGTCCAGCTAATTTTTTCTTGTTTTTCATTTAATTTTATTCCTCCATTTTTTTAACTTTTCGCATATTAACCGATAGAATGGCTAACAGTAATATCACGTGTTAGCCAAGATTCTATCGGCTATGCTCTCGATATCATGCTATTCGCTATTTTGACAACTTATTTGGGTAAGATTACAACGCTAGTCTCACTAGTCTTCGTGCCATTTGCATTAAATGCTCTTACGATAAAGCGATCGCCTGCAATTTGAAGCGCGGCTACTCCACTTACATAGATTCGGAAAGTACCATCCGTATTAATCTGTCCATTACGAAGTAGCGTTCCAGCCTTATCGTGTACACTAATTCTTGCTGCTTCCTCTGATACCGTTCCGTTAACATATGCCTGACCAGCGCGATACGGTAACACGGTTGGAGCTGGCATCCCCAACACTTCGCCTTTAGCAACTTCGCTGTACTTATTATTAGCATCCTGTGTTACCACTTCAAAAATGGCACCAACTAACTTTAATGCAGGTAAGTCATTCGCATAAATACGATAGCTTCCATCTGCTGCAATCGTTCCACCTCGAACGGCCTTACCATCAATTCGCAGGAAGACTTTCGTTGCACCAGCGGATACTTTCCCAGTAATATACGTGTCACCTAAAAGATAATTCGCAATGGTTGGAGCTGCAGCAATTGTCTGATCTTGTCCAACCGTTCCTACTGACGCATTACTTACAACACCAGTCGCACTCGTTACTTTCACAGTAAAGGTATCTCCAACAACACGAAGCGCCGGTAAATCACTCGCTAAAATCCTAAATGCACCATCAGCATTGATTTCCCCGTGACGAAGCAATGTCCCCGCTTTATCATACAACGATACACGAGTCATTCCCTTCGCTACTTTTCCAGTCACATGGGTGTGTCCTACGTTAAAAGCATCTAATTCGGCTACTGGCACTTCTTCTACTGTGCTTGCTGCTACTTCACTTAACTGTCCATCGGCATCTTGCGCTACGACTTCAAAAATGGTTCCAACTTGTTTTAATCCAGCTACGTCATTCGCATAGATTCGGAAACTATTATCTGCTGCAACATCCACTGTTCGGACGTTTTTGCCGTCGATTTTAAGCGTTACTTTTGTTGCACCGGCTGGAGCTACTCCTCTTAGATAAGTGGCACCCGCATAGTGTGTTGTCAGTGTTACCGCCGGCAATTGCGTGCTTTTCTCCACGGTTACCACTACGGCGTCGCTTTCATCTGTACCACTCGCTTGTGTGATCGATAGCTTGGTTCCTTCTACTTGCTTGTTAATGCCCACACTAAAATTACCTTGGCTATCTACTTCATTTTTCCCAATCTCGGTGTCGCCTACTTTCACGCGGACGGTTGCTCCTGGTGTTCCTTTTCCGATCACCTTGGTGTCATTTGCTTTGACGATACCAATGCTACCCACTTTACCAATTCCTTGACTTACCGTTATTCCCGAATATATGCTCGCTATGCCCTTAGATACTTGATTGAAATCCAGTTGTCGAAATACGGCTTGTTTTGGAATATATATTTCAAAGTTTCCATTTAGATCAGCTCTTCCACCACCAATCCTAGTACCAATCGGTGCAACCCTCACATTGACTAATGCTCCCGGTTCGGCTCTTCCTGTTATTTTAGTAGTGTTCGTTGTTATACTACTAGTAACCGTTAGAATAGACACATCTGGTGCTGAGCTAGCATATGGAATAGACTCGTTAGCCAAGCTTTCTTCATCATTCCTGATTTGGAAAACTGCAACCCGCGTTCCTGGAAATAGATTAGCTAATGACTGATTCAATGGTATTTCGAAATTACCATCTGGGTATACTCGAGCTTGCCCAATCTCAGTTCCATTGATTCTCGCACTAACAATTGCTCCTGGAATTCCTTGCCCAGTCAGTATTTTGCTGTTCAAATACGGACGATCAAGCATTGATACGGCGGGGGTAGCTTCTCCTCTGACCGTAATTTCTAGCGGTATACTCTCTTCTCCATCAACAACTTGAACAATGGATAATTTTGTTCCTGCCTTTTGTGCTACAATCTTAAAGTCAAAGGTCCCAAATGCTGTCACTCTTCCGTTCCCAATCTCAGTATTTCCTACTCTCACACGGACAGCTGCACCGCGGATCCCTTTTCCACTTATCCATTCGGAGCGTTCCCGCACAATGCTGACATCACTTACTTGATCTACACCATACACATCTATATTGCTAAAAATAGATTCCAGCGGTGTTGCAGATTGTGTAAGTGGGTTTACCTCTTGTTCCATCATCGCCGCTTTTACTTTCAATTTTTCATCGTCCACCAATGAGGAATCATCTAGTAAACATACAAATGCTCCTGATAGTAATGCCGTTGCCACCATTTTTCCCTTTTTATTCATTTTTAATTTGTTCCTCCCAATTTTTAATTTTTTTCGTATCTTGACCTATAGAATGGCTAGCATTCACATTCCTGCTGGCCGTTCTATAAGTCAGATTACGACATCAAATTCTAGTATCTATTCCCTTTATTTATGGTAAAACCACCGCTGTTGTTTGGGCACTAACGACGCCCGCAGCATTAAGTGCTCTGACTGTAAATGATTGTCCAGCAGTTTGTAATGCGGCTATACCACTAACATAAATTCTATAGGTTCCATCTGCATTCACTTGACCGTAACGAAGTAGTACGCCTGCGTTATCATAAACAGCGATTCGCTCGGTTCCTACTTTTACAGTTCCTGTGATATTCGCTTGACCTGCTCTGTATGGTGCTATTACTAGCTCTGATAATCCTTTTACCTCACCTGCTGCCACTGCGCTTAGTTGACCATTCGCGTCTGTTGCAATGATCTCAAAGGTTTTCCCTACCACCTTGAGTGCTGCTATATCATTAGCATAGATCATGTATTTTCCATCTGCGCTGATCGTTCCTATTTTCACAAACTTACCGTCAATAACAAGCGTTACCTTCACTGCGCCTTTTGGTACTTCACCTCGAATATACGTCGCATTCAGGTAGTAGTCTGTAATTGTTGGTGCTGCTAATTGTCCACTAATAACGGTTACGGTTACCGAGTCACTCTCATCTTCGCCTTCTAGTTGACTAATCGTTAGCTTGGTTCCTACGGCTTGTTTTGGAATGGCCACGTCAAAATTACCCTGCGTATCCACTTTTCCTGTTCCAATTTCGCGTCCATTTGCTTTGATGCTTATTGTTGCATTCGGGCTTCCTTTTCCGGTAACTTTTGTGCTATCTGCAGTTACAATACCAATGCTACTCGGCTTGTCTAATCCTTTGGTTACCTCAACTTCAGATGCTACACTGCTCATGCCATTTTTAGTTTGGGTAACAGATAGTTGCTCTCCTTCAATTTGTCTCATAATAAGAACTTCAAATTCACCTTGATTGTCGACGGTTGCTGTTCCAGCCAAAATGCCATCTATTTTCACGCTGACAGACGCTCCAGCACTGCCTTTACCAGTTACTTTTACTCGATCGCCAATAATAATAGCTCGTAGATTACTTGGCGTCATTAGATTAACACCGTAGCGCACGCTGTCTTTGAACTGGCCTGGTGCTACCGTTGCTCGCACCTGTACAGCATTACCCCCAACTAATTCTGGGACTGTTGCTGACCAATTCCCTGTTATGGCATCTGCTTTTACATGTGCTACTGCTGTGGGTGACCCAGTCCAAACAGTAATATCAACTCCTGGAGCTGCTGTTCCTGAGATTGTTGTCATGCCATCCTTCAATTCCGAAGTTACTTCCGGAATTTCTTGTTCTACAACTAGCTTTGTTTCTTCACTTACGTCTTTATTCTGTTCTTGCGTAATGAGCAACTCGACTCCTAGCTTTTGCGCAGGGATCACGACTTCGTAATTCCCATTCTTATCAACTGTTGCTGTTCCAAGTTGCTTGTCTTGTACGCTTACCCGAACTGTTGCTCCTGCTTTACCTTTCCCAATTACTTTCGTGCTCCGATTTGTAACAGACTCAGCACTAGGTTTCGCAATGCCTTCCGCAACTTGTACATGGAAATTACCCAAACCATTAGTACCATCAAAAGCCACGCCATTCCACTTTTGCGATATGCTGATAAAATAACCTTTTGCTTGTTTCGTAATTGGCAGTTCAAAATTTCCATCTTTATCTACAATAGCGGAAGTAGACATCAATTCCATTTGGTTACCAACTTTAATTTGAAACTCTGCTTCAACTCTTACACCTGGGTACCCTCCTGACCCCGTTATTTTTGTACTATTTGTAGTTACTGGATCAATGTTACTTTCTGAGAGTTTACTTGGCCATAAGCTGTATACTGCACTACCAGCCGAACCAACTCCATGATTTTGTAAAGTTAGAGTATGTCCCAACTCCAATTTGGGGATGATAGCTTGCCACTTTCCTTGGCCGTCTACTTGTACTGTAATCGTTTCTTGTGGCCTACCCATAAATGATATTCTTATACCTCCACCTGGTACACCATTTCCTGATATAGATGTACTACCCAAATGAAAACCGCTAGTTATTTGTATCGTCTTATCTGGAGCTAACGAGACATCTACCGATTCTTGAGATAAAACTTTACTAAAATCTTGACCTTGTGTTGAAATTTCATTTTGCTTTTGAACAAACAATCCATTTTCCGCAGCGTTTACCACAGGTCCATTGAATGCAGATCCTAACACGCCTCCTGTTGTCACAATCAATCCGGCCATCATTAATAAAACTGGTTTCTTCATATCTCTATCTTCTCCCTTTTAATCAATTATTAAAAATATTTTTTCTATTAAGTCTACACTATTTAAACAAACAGATTTCTCTCACGTGCACTGGACCAAAAAATTAAGCATTTTAGTTACTATCTACCTCCTTATTCAAGTGAGCATTCCAGAAATCATATGTTCCAAAGTATAACTTTGCATGTGATATCCATCTGTAAAAAAACTCCGCTTCTTCATCACACTACCCATTATACGTCGTAATATCAGATTAGTATGTAGATAAATTTCAGACATTTTTTGATGAAAATAGATTCAGTAAACGCTTTCTTGCAATTTCATCATCAAAATAACTACCTGCCAAAACCAAAAGTAACACAACGAAAAGCCCAGTAAATGTGCTCCTAAGGACACTTTTACTGGGCTTCAGCGTATCGATACACGACCATTTTTGTTGTAGCATTTTGAATAGTTTTCTCTGAGGTTTGGCAAAATGGACAGGTTTTTTGCGTGAAAGATAGTTTCTCTACAATCTAAAGCCATAAACGATATTCCTAGGAACATCATTTATGGGCTTTTTAATAATGAAATATGGCTGAACTCGATATACTAATTATATATGAAGTGGTTGAAGACGCATATTTTTGAATGTCTCCACATTTAAGTTCGATAGTTTTCCTAATCGGTTATAATCCATCACTTGGAAATCGTGTTCTCTTGTTACTATCTCTTCCTTCTCCAAATAGCTCAATATTTCTTTCACATGATGAACTGGAACTCTTAATAAGGAGGAAATGATGTCTTCTGAGAAAGGAAATGGTAACGTTACTTGATTATTTCGGATTGGTAATGATGTAAGCATGACTAATTCTAGTATAACATCAGCCAATCGCTGTTTGAGTGGTGCTTTTTTTTCACGTAAGTTATACGAAGTGATGATATGATGTAGCGTCACATTTTCAAGTATTTTGTGAAATAGGGATGGGTTAGCATAGACATGATCTAGAAAGTAATCTTTTTCTATTAGTAGACCTTCTCCGTGCGTAACGGATACGATGCGATATTTTATATTACTACAAAAGAGGCGGCGGTTTATCAAATTCTCAATACCAGCAAATTCACCTGCGGCAACTAGCGTTTCAAACTCCCAACGTCTTTTCCGATAAATCTCAATCTTAGCTATCCCTTTCTTCATGAGAAAAAACTGATTATTTTTTAGCCAATCATACTGATACAATACTTGCTCACTTTCAAAATGAATTGTCTCTGTATATTCTTGAGCTAATCCTGAAGAAGTCGTTAAAAAATCATACACTTCTAACATTTCAGTCACTCCTCATATTTACTTGCTTTATTCACTTTAACGTATCAAAGTGATTTACTACATTGGCAAGTATACACCCATATGCTTTCTTTGTAAATGTGAAATATGGCACATATAACCTTACACTTTTGTAACCTTGAAAAAACGCATGGGATAAAAATAATTTTCGCACAAAATGAAGTAGGTTATCACGAAACCTGTATGGAGAGGCACCCTATAAAGCTAGCATTTGAAATCTAACTTTAAATCGAGATACCTCACCCACTCCTGGAACCTTACCTTATATAATAAACTGGACTATATTCTACTTTGCCACTCAATACTGCTTTTGCCTGTACCGTTTGCCCGGCTTTTAATTGTGGAATAATGGCCGACCAGTTACCGTCAACATCTGGTTTCATTGCACTCCAATCAACGTCTCTACCTGATACTCGTACACTTACTTCTACACCAGGAGTTGCGGTCCCGAATACTTTATTGTAACCTACGCCCAATCCTTCAGTGATTAGTGGTTGTGCCATTTTTGCTAACACAATGCGTTTTTCGCTGTCTTTATATTTTCCGTTTGCTTGTGTCGCTCTAACTTGAACGGTTTGACCTACTAATGCTCCCGAAAATTGGCTTTTCCAATAACCATTATCGTCCGCGTACACTGTTCCCCTATTTTTTCCTTCGACCAAAACGTCAATTCTGGCGTTAGTATGTGATGTTCCTTCTAATATATCTTCTCCTATTACGACAGGGGATGTTATATTGGTTTTTCTTTGAACCCGGTAACAATCACTAAAAAAAAGATTACTATCAAAGTCTGTTCGAGCCTGAACGGAATGCGTAGCGATTAAAGCTGGAATCGTTGCTTGCCAGCGTCCTTGTGCATCTGCATAGATCGAAGCATGATTCCATTCATAAGGAAATACCCACACATTCACTCTAGCAAAAGGCGTTGCCGTTCCATATATGACTGTTTGTCCAGCTTCTATATCTGATGTTATTTCTGGTTTTACGCGTACATCATACTCCGCACCCTCTTGATAAAACCCATCTAGTTTCGCACGGATTTTCACTTTTTCTCCTGCTTTTAGTGGAGGAACTATTACGCCCCAACTGTTAGCTAAATTTGCTTTTGATGTATACTTTAATAAGCCTATCGAGATTTCTATATCAGAAAGACTCGTCGCCATACCAGTTATTATCGTATCACCTACCCCCAATCTACCTACAATCGTCGGCTTCATTTGTACACTATATGACGTGCTATCAATCCCGTAACCGTCTAAGGATGCTCTTACTTTTACAAACTGGCCTGCTCTTAAAGCTGGGACGGTCGCTTGCCAAACTCCAGATGCATTGGTGTAGGTCGTTTCTATGCGTTCATTTCCTGCTCCATCTGTTATTTGAATATCAATTTGGGAGTACGGTACAGCTGCTCCTTCTAATTGTGTCTCTGATTCTCTTAGACCTGATGTAATCGTTGGTCTTACTTGTACGCTGTAATTCTTACTATCAATATAATTATCCCCCATCGTTGCCCTTACTTGAATTTTTTGACTGGTTGTTAATGGTGGGATATTGGCCTCCCAATTACCATTTTTGTCGGTAAGAATTGTTTCAGCCACTGTGTAAGCGTCTGTCCATACATCGATTTTAGCATGTGGCGTCGCTGTTCCTTTTACGAATGTAGCGCCTTCTTTAACATGTGATGTCACTTTAGGCTCTACTTGAGCGACCCCTGGTTCTAAATTATCCCAAAATTTTAGTTTTAGCGGTTGGATATTGACTTTATACTGATATCTTACATTTGTATGTGGATTTCGTGCTACTAAATATAGTTCACGTTTGTTCATGTTTCCCAACTCGTTAACCGATATTCGAAAGGTGCGTGCTTGAGGGTTTATTATTATGCGACTGTCTGATACTGGTGTGCTAGTTGTCTGTAAAGCTTCTTGTTTAGTAGCCTCATATAATTCAATAAATCCTACTTTCGGACCTACTTTCCCTGTGACTACACCCTGATCTAGGTCCCACTGAATGTCACTTATTGCGTAACTATACAAATCTTTATCTCGGGTGCTGTCGGATTGCGCCCATGTATTTGTTGCTAAGCCTTCTGTTTGATTTCCCGTGTAAAGCCCGTAGCTATCATCTTTGATAGCAATCACATTTTGATTGGCGAATGTATTATCTTGTAATTGTACTCTATTATATCTTTCTCGAAAAGTGATGGGAGCATAGCTATTATATGCTACTTCAGCGATATCTTCGTGGTAGGTAACTGTCCCTAATTTGTTCTTCGTTACCTCGATATTTTCATTCGAGCTTATCAAACTAATTCCTGCTAATTGAACAGATGTCCCTGCCCTATCCGTTGCTGGCTCCAGTCCAACATCATTCTTATTGACTTGAAATGCGGGAGCTCCAGTGCTGGTTGTCGGTTCCGAACCTGTCATTTTTAATGCAATTCCGCCAAATGAAGCTGTTTGCGGAGTGCTTGGACATACTTGGTCGATCTTATTATCTTGCAAAACTCCATCTGTATAGCCGATTTTATTGGGTTGTTGGGGACTTAACCTACTTGTACCCCACACCGCTATTCCCATCTGGCTTTTCTTTTGGTTAGTGGGTTGCCATTGTTGGATGTCTCCTCGTTGGTTTATACGGTTTTCTGTGATGCTAACTTGACGTGATGGGAAGTAGTGACCACGAATGTTAGCTGGGATACCTGTTGATGAATAATCGTGTCCACCAACGACAATCGGTCTATTCACACCCGCCAGGATATTTTGATGAATTTTTAAGCCTTGTATGCTATGACCGTCTATCCCCTCCCAATATAAATTATCAAGGACAACATTGTTTTGGATGGTGACGTCGCGACTGTTCGGGTAGCGAATGTAATAGGTGAGACCCGGATCAGGTACTTTCATTTTCCGCATGGAGGCTGCTATATTGTAATGGCGCCCAACGCCATTCTGACCAACGTGACCAATCGCTTTTGTCAGTGTTCTTTCTACTGTCAAGGCCTCCACAGAGTAGCCAATGATGCCATCAAATCCGACATTTTCTACTTTCATCGCATGATTATTAGCAGTGACCTCTTTTGTTCCACGAATGGTCACTTTTTTTGCAAGATCAACTGTTATACCTCCTCCAGACATATTCTGGATTGTGACATCTTCTATTAGTACGTCATGCAGATAGTCTGCTTCATTTGGTGGTTTCGGATTAGAACCTGCGCCATATTTTCCTCTTACTGAAATGCCATTTTGTATTTCGGTGGACGGTATTTCATTTTGTTCCAGTCCATCCAACGTCAGGTTTCGAACCGTTGTATTATTCGCCATCGCAATGGTCGAGCCGTAATATTTTACTTGATCACTCGTAATAATTGGATCGTCAATAAAATCTTCTTGGATGCGATGAAGTGTGGTTTGGTCTTGCCCTTCTAAGGTGACTCCGTCCGCTAGCGCTACCACCCCTTTTATATACCATTTACCATTTGGAAGGCGAATAGTACCTCGTTTTTGATTTGTATTTGGTGTTTGCTGACTTATTTTTTGAACAGCATTTTTTAAAGTGTTACTGTTCCAATCTTTCGTCTCGGCTGAGTCACCAGGTAACAAAATGTACGTATTTTGATCGATGATTTGTCCATCTGCGCTACTGATTGTAATTGGTGTACCGCCTTCTTGGGTACTTCTCGTTTCTGTCGATCGCAATGCGTTCCCTTTCACTTCTTGTTGGAGGAATACAGCAATATTTTCATCGGACTCTTGGTAACTCACTACATGTTCCCCAGCTCGGAGCCATTTAATAGTTCCATTTTGTTGCACCTCACCTTCTGTACTAGCTACTTGGGCAGTTAGTTCTTCTCCTTTTGGTGTATAGACGGCTAATTGGCTCGTTTCTCCTGTTGCCTTGGCTTCTTCTGCTATAATCGTTTGCCCCAACGCTTCAAACTGAGTGCCACTTCTAGCTTGCGACCCTACTACAGGCAAGTCATCAATCGGGCGAAAATCTGTTATCTGATTTCCAGTCAGCATGAGTTTTCGGAGGTTCTTTAAATTTTTTAGTGGCTCAATGGATGTAATGCGACTAAAAGACAGGTCTAAACTCTGTAATGTATCTAATTTTTTCAATGGTGTTATATCCTGAATAAATTCATCGCGTAAGGTAAGATGTCGCAACGTTTTCATGTTAGCAAGCGGCGCTACCTCCTTGATACGACCGCCTTCATTTCCATTAAGTGTAAGCGTGCTAAGTGTAGTGAGTTGCTGAATACCTGTTAAATCTGACACAGGTTCTTCTGGTGTATCTGTCAATTCTGGGATCGTCGCTAATTCGAAATCCGATATTGTTTCGTTTAAATTAATTTCTTCTGGAAAAATAATATTTTCTGGATGTAATGCCAAATAAACCGCCTTAGCTAAATTTGCATCTGGAAAACGTTCTGAATATGTTTTATTCTCGATGGCTAGCACGGGAACTGGTTTGTTGGTTAAGTTCACCTCTATGTAGCTAGCTAAAAGTAGAAGTATGAGTAGCCAACATCCCCCTTTTTTTAGTAACCTCTTTCGTTTCTCCATATAATTATTCCCTCCTATTATGTTTTTGCTTGCGCCATTCGGGAGGAATACTGTCTATCTAAAATTTATGTACATTCTAGCTTCCCCAACACAAACACCTCCATTCATTTTATACGTCTACTTACCAAATAGCTGTATCTAAAAAAAGAATTTTAACTCAGAAAAACGCTTCAAGAGAGCGCTTTCTTTAGATTAAACAACCATTTATTCCCTATACGATTAAATACACTAGATATTGACTACTAGTGTGCTTACAAAAATGTAATGATAAATTCCCGATTTGTCACCTGATTCAATGGCTGTATCAAGCTCTTCTATCGTATACTAAGTACAAGAAGTTACGAAAGGAAGTTATCACAATGAAGGATCAAAAAATATTAAACGCACTCAGCTATTTCAGTTTATTTTTTGCACCACTTATCGTACCCATTGCTATTTGGATTTTTAGCGCTACAGAAAGCACGAAGCATCATGCTAAAGTAGCCCTGTTAACGCATATATTACCAACCATCGGCGCCATTGTTTCCGTATTTATTGTCGGCGTCGTCGGATTCAGCACCAACAGTTCTAACGTCACAGGATTTATTGGCCTTGGCCTCATTGTTTCCATCGGCATCATGATTGTTGTACTCGCTATATTCAACATCGTTCGCGGTATCCAAGCACTCGTTGCCAAAGACGATGATCCACTTTTTAACTCCATTGACTAACAGCATAAAAGCTAACCAGTGAGCAAGATTCTGGTCAGCTTTTATGTTATAATATGTTTGGAAATGGGGGAATGCATCATGCGTTTTATCTTTGCTTACCTAACCGTCTTTGTTTTTGGAATTCTTGCTGTGATTGGCATGGAAGCTATTATGTACGGCGAAATAACCTATCAGCTCGTGTTCGCAGCAATTCTCTTTGCAGCACCGCTAATACTCGTGGGCACCACTGTTGCTGAGATGTACTACGGCTTCAGCAAAAATGCTACCACGAAACGCTTCATCGTTTGGGGCTTCTTATTCGGTGTTATTGCAACTGTCATCATTACGAGTATTCTACAACTCATCAGCCCAGTCATGGTCATCTTGATTTCACTCCTTGGTGGTGTCATGTGCGCGATTCTTTCTTGGATTTTCTTCGTAATCCGCGGCGGACAAAAACAAAGTGGCAAAGCAGCAACAAATAGCAATACTTAATCTACTAAAAAAATAACGATAAGACGTCCAATGTTGTTAGGTGTCTAATCGTTATTTTTATATCTTTTTATTTCCAATAAAGGATTACTTTTCCAATATTAGGGTATGGAGCGTAGTAAGAACTCTCATTATGTCTGGAGGAATCTAATATGTTTAGAAATGGTACCTTAGAACGCTTTTCTTCCGCATCAAGTATTATCAACTCCCTGAAAGAAGACGCGGATTTCCATCAATATTGCATTCAAGAGAAACTAAAACCAGGACCCCTTAACCATTTTTCTGTCGTAAATAATATTTTTTATTTAATAGAAAGTGGTTTTGTGATTGGGTCACGTAACATGGGCTTCGGTGAACAGCTTCCCATTCTTTTGCAACCCGGTGATTTTCCTTATCTGCCTTCTTACATAGAGGAACTTCCTCCATTCATGGAGTGTGAAGCGCTGACAGAAGTTACATGGTGGAAAATTGACCGTTCTTTTTTTCAAAAAATAATAGCTAACGATTTATTAACCTCTCGCCTAGCTAAATCCGAGAGAAATATCCAAGAGCATGCCTTGATGGATCGGATGCATCCCGAACAACGCATTTATTTTAGCTTACACATCATGATGCAGTTAGGTTCCGAGGTAAAAGCCAATGTCCTCAAGCTTCCAGTATTTGTTGATGTGGAAAAACTAGCCGCATACGCCGTCACATCGATAGATTACACCGCTGATATACTACAAGCGCTGCAAGAAAAAAACATCATATCTACTGAAAAAACGTCATGGGTCATTGAGGACATCACAGCTTTTCATACGCTTTTAGAATCTGAGAACATTTTCGCTCAACCATAAAAACACCGCTAAGTCAGCTTTTTGGGCCTCACTTAGCGGTGTTTCTTTATGCTTAAACTTCTTCTTCAACATGTTGAATCAACTGCAAACGCACAGTCTCCAACTTATGCCCATAAAAATCTTCATCGAATTTATCCCATTCTACAAAACCGCGAGCCTTATAAAAAGCAATCGCATTCTTGTTTTCTAGTTCCACGTTGACGAATAACGGCAATGGTAGCGCGAATAATTTGATACCCTCATCTAGGAGCATCGTCCCGAAACCTTTATTCTGCACGCCTGGCAATAAATAAAAAGCCGCGAGCTCGCTCTTACGTTTCTCAAGCTCAATAAAATTTGCAAAACCAATCACATCATCATCTTGTTCCAATACCGCAAATGGCGTTGCCGCAACACGCGTTTTTAGCGTCTCCAAATTATAAAACATGTCTAAAAAACGATCCTGCACATCGCGCGGAATGATTTGCTCATACGTATCGTGCCAAGATTTTACCGCAATATCTTGAATAGCACCAATGTCTTCAAGCGTACCTTTTCGAATTTGAACTGTCATCTGTGATTTCCCCTTTCATCCTTGAGATGTAGCGTTATCACTTATTATACCCTCTCATCCGACTTTTAGTCACGCCGAAGCAAGCGATGCCATTTCCTGTTCCTCTACCTCGAACTGCTCCAGATACCTCGGCATCGCACCACAAAACTCTATTCTCATCTTCCCTTCATACAAAAAATCACACGGTTGCAGAAAATGTTGCTTCCGATCTCCGACAACCGAAATGCCACCGAGCTCTAAAATATGTCCGACAAACTGTGAACAGAAAAACTCATTTTTCCCCGATAAATCCAAACGCAACACCAACCCAAGAATCCCCCAAAAGTTATACCGATAATTCTCCGAAGTCAGCGAAAACCAGTCCAACTCCTTTTGAATCCGTGCGTGTTGTACTGGCGTGATATCATAGCTCAGTATCGCCGTAGCTGCCTCTTGAAGCACACCACCGCGCATATCTTCCTCGACAAAACCACCGTTCAGTGGATTTCGTTTCCCAAGCCTTCCAAAGCTATACACGCGCGTCAGATCCTCCGTCAAACTGATCGATACATGATTAAACGGTTTACGCGTATATTTTTGAATAATCCGACCTGGAACCGTCGTTGTTTTCGTTAAAATGACATATACTTTCATAACTTCCATTCTCCTTTATTGAAATAAAAAGGCGAGCCTGAGCCCGCCCTACCTAATTACTGCTCTATTTTTATATTTCCTGATCCAGTCCGAACTTTCACGACTGTTTTTGAGCTTGTTTTGATGTTTGGTGATTTAATATCGCCTGAGTTACTGCGCAAGTCTAAGAATCCTGCAAACGAAGTCGGAATTTCAATGTTGACATCACCAGAATCCGCGTCTACTGTCACATCTTTTTTCACATCGCTAAAGTCTAAGTCTACCTCGCCAGAACCACTATTGACGATCGCCGCATCATTCAAACCAGAAAGGTCAATATCACCGGAATTATTATCCACTTTGACAGCACCACTTACTTGCTCTCCATCGATGCTACCGGAACCATTTGTCAGCGTGGTCGTCTTCGCAGTCACACTTTTGACCTCGATATCACCAGAGTTCGATGCCACGCTTAATTTATCGCCGTTCATACCTTGAATCTCGTTTTCTCCTGAACCGTTTGTCACTTCTAAATCAGATGTCACGTTTTTCAAACCAATGTTACCTGAACTATTCGTAACAACTGTCGTATCCGCCGTTAAATTCGAAGCCTCAATCTCACCAGAACCAGCCTTCAGCGAGATCATTTTCGCCGTCACGTCATGTGCCGACAAATCGCTCGAACTCAGATTCGTCGCTAATTCGCCCAATTTCGCGCCCTTCGCAACGTGAATCGTCACTGTCTGCTCCCCGTATATTTGGAATTCCAAAAAGCTGAACCATTCTTGTTCATTCTCAATATCAATCGTTAAATTATCCTGATTTGCTTTCACACTCTTATCTAAACGATTAATGGCCTCTTGCGACAAATGACCATTCATCGTCACATAACTTTTTCCAGTTGTACTTTCTGTTACATTGACGCGCATATCCTGATCACCCATCAGTTTAATCAGCGAAATATCACCATCTGCCAGTTGCCATTCGCGGTGGTAAGCCTCGCCACGATCCACATTATCATTGTTAAATGTCAGGCCAAAACCGATACCTCCAACGAGAAGAAGCGCCGCACCAATAATAAGTAGTTTCCATTTATTTTTAAACATGCTTGCTCTCCCCTTTCATCAAGTGAATATTGAATTTTGTGTAAGCGATCGATGCCGTTACCATTGCCTTGGCGAGCCAAATCGTAAGGACAAAGAAAATGAAGCCGAGACCAACAACCGCAATCGTTCCAAATAACTTATACAACTCAAAATTCTGATTCAACACCGCGTCCAAAACAAAGCCAAACGGTGTCAAAAAGAATCCTAATGTCGATCCTGCAAAACCAACGACAACACCCCAAAATGAGAGAAGCAAGGAGTAAACGACAAGATTGGGAATCAACATCGCGAGGAATAACCACATCCTTCCAGCCACACCACGCTTTTTACGTACAACAGGTCGCGGTACATAATACGGTGCCTCACCAGCTGGTATCTCGCTACGTTCCGCTAAAATATCACGCGCAATCTCATCCGGGCTCCCTAAATCAAAAACAATCTCCTGTTCCGATTTACCGCTTGCTGCCCCCGCTGCAAAATGTTCCATATAGTCCGCTAAGATTTCCTGTCTCTCCTCTTGTCCTAGCCCCGAAAGCTTCAATGCCAGTTCATCTAAAAATTGCGTTTTATCCAATTTGCTCTCCCCCTTCCACAAACAATCGATTCACATTTGCTACAAAATCTTTCCATTCAAACATTAATTCCGTCATATACATCTCACCCTTAACCGTTAGTTGATAATATTTCCGCGATGGACCCTCTGTTGATTCCTTCAAATACGTATCGCAGTAGCCTTCCTTTACTAAACGGCGCAAAACGGGATAAATCGCGCCCTCAGCTACTTCTACGTATTGCGAAACATGTTGCGCAAGCTCATAGCCGTATTGATCCTTCTTATGAATCAGGAATAGGCAGCATAATTCCAGCACACCTTTTTTAAATTGCACATTTACTTCCATGCCGAACCCTCCATTTCTTATTAGCAAAACTTCAGTACTGAACATTAATCACTACTTGTTATAAGTACTATATCACGGACTAGTAATTAATGCAAGGTAGTGACGAAAAAAAATAGTATTGCCAATTCCGCACCTTAATGTTAACCTAATATCATATCAAGTTAACAAAGGAGAAATTATGAGAGATCAAAAATTAAAACAACTTATTATTAATGCCCTATTCGCAGTCATCATTGCCATACTCGCTCAAGTAACCATCCCGATCGGTCCAATCCCATTAACCGGACAAACATTCGCGATTGGCCTTGCCGCCACCATTCTTGGTGCCCGAAATGCGACCATTTCTGTTGCTGTCTACCTTGTCCTTGGTGCAATTGGCGTACCCGTTTTTGCAGGAATGAGCGCCGGACTTGGCATTCTTTTTGGCCCAACAGGTGGTTTTTTGATTGGTTTCCTGTTCAATGCTTACGTAACGGGTTTCCTAATCGAAAAAACGAATTTCAGCATGGCTTACGCTATTTTCGCCAACATCATCGGTTCCTTCATTACCTTACTATTTGGCGCGCTTTGGCTAAAATTTGGCGGAGACCTCTCTTGGAGCGCCGCATTTACTGCTGGCGTTACTCCTTTCATTATTCCAGGCATCCTAAAAGCAATATTTGCCGCCCTGATTGGGATCAGTATTCGCAAGCGTTTAGTGACTGCGAAATTGGTTTAACTTTCTGACACTCAAGGGAAAACGTTATACAAACCCTCTTTGCTCCGATATAATAAAATAGATAATCTGTGAGAAAAGGGGACAAACTATGACTTTATACGATTACCACAATCTGAAAGAAAGCTTTGATACCGACAAATTGCTAGCCATTTTGATGGATCCAAGCGAAGGACCACCACCTTATACGGAATTAAATTACCGCCGCAATGAGGTTATTATGGAAGAGGGCAGCTCTAATCGATACTTTTATGTCGTTAGAAAGGGAATGGTAGCCATGTCAAAAGGAACCGCCCGCGATGATTCTATCCTTACGTTCTGCGGTCCCAATGACATTTTAGGATTTTTAAGCGTCCTAGAAAATGCCGTTTCCCCTGTTGCCTATACATCTATTAGTGAAGTCACACTGCTTCAATTCGAGCGCCAGTATGTGATCGATAAAATCACTTTCGGTCAAGAAAGCTTCTGGTACGCCTACTTCTTCTATTTGAATTTCACACATCCTATTTTAGTGCGTGAATCGCTCTCTAATCTACCGTCCGACAAAAAAATATTGGCTGGTCTTGTCATCGTCGCCGAACGCTTCGGTCGCGCAGAACCAGACGGCTCTTACTTAATTCCGTATTATTTTACACAAAAAGTGATTGGCAAATACTTAAACTTAGCACGCGCCTATGTGGCTACCAATTTGCGCAAATTGGAACAAGATGGCCACATTTCTCTTTCTCCAAAGCCATGGAAAATATATGATATGGTAGCGGCTAAAGAAATGCTTGGCATGAAGTACACAGATCTATATTCGTTAACAACAGAAGACTGAAATGTAACCAGTGATTTCCCAATCACTGGTTTTTTATTACAAACATGTGACATATTTTCGACAGAATGCGCTTTCTTTATGGGAATCGTTACAAATAAGTGATGACAATTTAACTAAAGTTCTGTATACTATATTTATTACACATAAAAAAGGAGAGAATTTAATGACTAACAGATCAACAAAATTGGCTTGCGGCTTACTCGCATGCGGACTAACGCTTTCACTTGCAACACCAGTATTCGCGGAAGAAGAAGTAAAAACACCGGTTACATACGCGGATCCAGCGACACCTGAAACAAAGGATGCTGCACCAGTTCAACTAGCAGCAACCGCCCTTACACCAAATGCGAACATAACATTTGTTAAAGATGCTACTACTACACCTGCTGATTTTGTAACCATTCAAGAAACAGGCACAACACTTACTTTTAAAGCAGGAACGGAAGCCAAAACAGCGGTTGCTGGAACATTCCAAACAACGATTATCGCAACGTTTGCTGACACAACAACACAAGAAATCGTTGCTGACTACACCGTGACAGAACCTGCGAAAGCACCTGTCAAAGCGGCAGCTGCCCTAGCCACTGCAAAAGCAAATGTAACAACAGAAATCAACGTAGCAGTGAAAGACCCAAGCAAATTCGTAACAGCGACCTCAGGTGTCACTTTATCATTCGCTAAAGCACCTGCTGTAAACCGTATAGGCGCGCAGACCGTCACTGTTGTAGCGACAGATGGTACGACAACAGAAAACATCATTGTCAATTACACTGTGGTTGATACAACAAAACCGGTGATTGACGTCTATGATAATAATTTCTACGTATCAGCTGACGAAGAATGGTACGCTGATGAACTGGTTGACGCAACTGATAATTCTGGTTTCGTTAAACTTTATTTTGCAAATGGCCAAGAAACTTTAGATACATCTAAAGAAGGGAAACAAACGGTGGAAATCATTGCAGAAGATGCGAGCGGTAATACTGCTAGTGCGACCCTAACTTATACTGTTGTGGGCGAAGACTTCTACTTCTTTGACGCACCAGTTGTCAATGTCGCTAAGACTACTGCAACGGATGTTTTCGGAACGGCAGAACCGCTGACAACTGTCGTCATTCTATCGGAAGATGGCGTTTCTTTAGGACAGTCTGATGCTGACGAGAATGGTAATTTCCATATTAAATTAGGTACACCTCTTGTTACTGGACAAACGGTATTCTTAGGTAGCTTCGATATGGATACTGGGGAGTTTAGCGACTTAGCCGAGTTCACATTCCAAGGCGGAACGCTTAAAGTTGATCCAGTTGAGAATGCTGAAAAACCATCTATTACTCAAGTTGTGAAAAAAGCTCCTATCAAAGTAGCTACTGTAGCAAAAACAACAAACCTTAAATCATTACCAAAAACTGGCGATGAAAGCACGTCTGGTTTAGTATTTGCCGGACTGCTTATTTCAGGAATTGCAGTAGCCGTTCTTAGAAAACGTAGCTAATATAAAAAAGACGAAAAATCTGTGTTAGATTTTTCGTCTTTTTTATTACTTTAGTTTTCCAACGAAGAAGAACGTTGCGATACAGTTGATACCTTGTACAATGAAGAATGTTCCTACAAGGATCACAATACCAATTGCTCCAACGATTGGGTTGAACAAGGCAATGAAACCTAGAACGATTCCTAAAATGCCGAGTGTTAGGAGCCAGCCCCAACCTTGTGCATTTTCATTTTTAGCGGCAAAGGCACCGATTGTACGCATAATTCCTGCAAATAGGACCCACATGCCGAAGACAAGTACTAATGTCACTGTTCCTTCGAATTGGTCCGCCAATAATAAAATACCTAATAATAGCGAAAGAATCCCTTCTGCGAGTATCCAACCTGAGACTTTTTGTCCGCTACGGTTGGAGAAATATTGGATGATTTGGAATACCCCAACGACTAGCATTAAGATTCCGATGAATAAGGTGAATGATAGTAAAGAAATACCTGGATGGAACACAAACCAGATTCCTAAACATATCATTGCTATACCTGCCAATAGGACAAGTATACGTGTGAATGTTTTCATGATATGTAACACTTCCTTTTTTATGATTAGAATTTTTAGGTTCCGTTGCTTATTTTACCCTATTTATCTCAGTTAAAACAATAATTGTATTGTTTATTATTTTATCTTTTCTATCTATAGACACATACCCGATCGAAAAACAGAATGTAAGCGTTGTTTTATCGTTTTTTGGACCATTTTTAGACGAAATTTAATCACAACTGCTTAAAAAGTTCATAATTTATAATAGGTGCATCATTCTTTCGAAAAATCTGTCTACTCCTCTTGACAGCTACTCCTTTTTAATTGTATGATAGAATAAATTTAATATGTTTCTTATCAAGAAAGGTGGAGGGACTGGCCCTGTGAAACCTTAGCAACCGGATATGTGAATCACGGTGCTAATTCCAGCTGTATGTATGCGAAGATAAGCTATTAACTAATGAATCGTTGTCTTTTCAGCCTTCTCTAGTAGTGCTTTTCGAAGCTTACTGAGAGGGTTTTTTCGTTCCTTTTATAAGGAATTTAGCAAGGAACGCTTGCGCTAGAGCAGCTTTAAAACTATAAGATAAAGAAAAGGTGATGACATGGGGACGCTTAGACAGATAGAACTTTTTAAAGAGACGCCATTAGTACTCGAAAATGGGGAAACGATTGGTCCGATTGAGGTTGGTTTTGAAACGTATGGAGAGCTTGCGGGGACTCGAGATAATTGTATTTTGTTAGAACATGCGCTGACTGGGACGGCACACGCTGCGAAACATTTTGAGGCGGATGTTGCTGGCTGGTGGGATGATTTTATTGGGCCTGGAAAAACGATGGATCCTGCTGATTACTTCATTGTTTGTACGAATGTGTTTGGTGGCTGTAGTGGGACAACAGGGCCTTCCTCCATCGATGCCAAAACGGGAGCCGAGTATCGGTTACATTTTCCAGGTTTTACGATTAAAGATATTATTAAGGTACAAAAAGCATTGCTAGATGCGCTTGGTGTCGTGCATGTCGTCTCGGTTATTGGTGGTTCGATGGGGGGCATGCAGGCGACGCAATGGGCGATTGATTATCCGGAAATAACGGGAAGTGTGATTAATTTAGCATCTCCTCTTGCGGCAAGTCCTGAGGCGATTGGCTATAATTTGATTATGCGAATGGCAATTTTGAATGATCCTGATTTCAATGATGGGAATTATGTCGGTCAACCGGAGGGCGGGCTTGCGACAGCGCGAATGGTCGGAATGATGACGTATCGTACGAGTGAGCTGTTCTCGAAGCGATTTGAGCGCTTTACAGTGGCAGATTCTTCGCCAGGAGCATTCTCAAAAGAGCATTTCCAGGTGGAGTCGTATTTGCAATATCAGGGGGATTCGTTTGTAGAACGGTTTGACGCGAATAGTTATCTGTACTTGACGAAAGCGATTGATCTGTTTGATGTGACGGTGAATGGCGCGGATGAAAAACCGCTTTTCACTGCGATTCAGATTCCGTATTTATTGGTTGGCGTGACGAGTGATCAGCTGTTTCGGATTCACGATTTGCGCCGAGATTATGAGCTTTTAAAAGAATGGGATGTTCCCGTGACTTATTATGAGGTCGATTCGGATTATGGGCATGATGCCTTTTTGGTCGAAGTTGAGAAATTTCATCCACTTATTAGTACTTTTTTGACGCAACATTCGCGTGTGATATAAAAAAATAAGTGTTGGCATCAAGGGCTAATCTGGGATTAGTTCTCGATACCAACGCTTATTTTGATACCATGTATATCCGACCTTTATGGATTACATGCTCTCTTTAGTCTCTTAGCAAACCAATTCTTTCTACCAAAAACTCATTTTCAGTCTGCACTTTGTAGGTTTCTTTTGTAATAATATCTGTCACGACAAGTCTGCTTACTTCTTGATGATTGACTTGAATTGTGTAGCCATCATGTATCGGGATATCTAATGATGCTGCTGTTTGAGTTTCATTACCAATGAAGTCCTTCGTGTATACGACTTTTCCTGAGGCATCTTTCACCTCAATGCTTGCATAGGTGCTAGAAAAATACACATGAGGCTTGACTGCTTTGATATTAAGATGTAGTGTATTTTTGTCTTTATCCAGAATAAGTGATGCAAATTGTTCGTTACCAAGGCCTCTGAAGGTAAACGCAAGATTGGAGCTATATATTTTCTCTTTGGTGAATCTGGATGGGACTGGGATGTCTTGAATGCTTTTCTTCACTAATCCATTCGTACTTACCTGATATACATTTTGTTTTGCTAGTGGGCTTTGCAGTATATTATCCGTTGCCAATTTCAGTCTACTAATGCCTTCTAAATGTTCGATAATCACGTAATAGCCTTCTTCCAACTTGATTTTTTTGAGTACTTTGCCAACGTCTTCATTGCCGACCATCGCATGTCTGTAAACCGTTCTTCCTTCCTTATCTTTTATGTGAAGTGTTGCATATGGCACTTCTTTCTTTGTGAAATACACATGCGGTTTGACTGCATATTGTATAAAGTTAAGTTCCATCGATGCTAGATTCATTTTTAGAATCGCAAAATTCTTATTACCTAACCCGTAGAACGTGAAATCAAATAGTTTTCCATCTATATCATTTGGATTAATGGTTGGAATGCTTTCTTCTGCGACTTTTAATAGACCATCCTTTGTTACTTGATATGTGGCTTGTTTCGCTGTCGTATAGGCTTCTTTTGTATCTGCATTGATGAAATTCAAGCGTCCTGTATTTTCTTGATGCATAATGGTCATATAATAGCCTTGCCCTATTTTTACGTTATCCAGAGCGCTTGGGATACAGCCGCGTCCATTGAATTCTTTCGTATACACACGTTTTCCACGCGCATCATAGATAGTAATGGATGCGTAGGTTCCTGGGAAATACCAATGTGGCTCAGTAGCTTGCTGCGAAATTTTCACTTGGTTCGTTGCTAAGTCTAGACTCATGGTTGCAAATTGTATGTCGCATAAACCTTTGAAATTAAATTCAAAATTGGTTCCGTCAAACTCGTCTGGATTCGGTGTCGGTATTTTTGTGGCATCTACTTTTTTAAGACCATCTTGTGTCACAACATAGGTAGCATTTTGGTGCGAGCTGTAACGCTCACCGGTTTCTTCATTTGTCGTAATGAGACGTCCAGACGATTCTAGATGTGTCACTGTGATAAAATCGCCCACTGCAATGGCAACCGTATTATTCGATGCCGAGGCATACCCGCGTCCATTAAACTCTTTTGCAAATATTTCTTTTCCTTTAGCATTATTAATTTTCACTGTTGCGTAGGTTCCTGGGAAATACCAATGTGGCTCGCCAGCATTTTGCGTGATTGTTGCTTGTTTTGTATCTAAATTAATGCGTAAATTGGCAAATTCCCAATCGCTTATACCTCTCATTAAGAACCTAAATTTATCACCAGTTAGCATGTTTTGGGTGACATTATTTTTTATTGCAAGCAAGTCTGCATAGTCATTTTGAAACTTGATTTTATCGATGTCTGTATCTGCTAAATACTGAATGGCTTTTTTCAACTTGGCTTTTACCCCAGCGTTGTCTTCGTTTCTAAGAACTGTGTCATTATTTATTGTTGCTGCGAATGCTACTAGCTTATTTTTATAATTGGTGAGCGCATCCTGTCCTGTCACGCCTGTGGTTTCATTTGTTAAGCCATATTTCGTTACCTTCAACGTATAATTTGTGCTTTTATTCACAAGACCTAGTGACGCTTTGTCAATACTGAAACGAGAAGGTTCTTTATGCATTATTTTAATCGTGTATCCTGGCTTTATAGCGGCTGTGAACTGACCGGTTTGTGTGCTTGCTCCGTTCATCACTCTTTTGAAAATCGAATTCCCATTTTCGTCAAGTACTTCGATAGAGGCATACTCACCTGAAAAATACACATGGGGTTCACTGCTTATGACATTCAATTCCATCGTTCCTTTTTCAGGATCAATCGCAGCTGTTGCAAAAACACCGTCCCCTAGTCCTTTAAATATCATGTTTTCTACTGCAATTTCTGATGTTTGCAATTCGTTCATCGCTATGTTGGTATAATTTTCACGATCTGAAACTACTAAATAATTGGTCGATGGATCATAAAAACGTGTGTTTCCTGTTGGAATATCTAGTGAATAAATTCCGACCGGCATATTTTTAACGGTGAGGATTGGTGACGTGATTTTAATTTCGCGCACAACATCTGCGCCGTCTTTAATTCGTAATACGCTTCCTTTCATTTGCGCAAAATCATCGATTGAAAATTCGATTTTAGCTGTGTTGCTTAGTTTATATTTTTCAAGTTGTTTATTACTCACTAATCCCCACTTGGAGTCTAGGTTAATATCTTTTCGTGCATTTCTCAAGTTATTTCCTGAAACTAGGGATGCCAGCGGATATACAGCCTTGTTTCCCGAATAAAGATTTTCTGATTTTTGTTTGGCCGACATGGAACCTTGCACAAGCTCTACAAATGCTGTGAAATCATAGCGGCTCGTTTCACCGAAATATCTCGTAAGCAAATCAAGTAGCAACGGAGAAGGGATTGCATTAGCATTCGCTGCTGCCCGGTACGCTTGGTTGAAGTGTGTGAAAGCTTTATCACCTGCTTTATCTTTCATCATGGTTAACATGTATAGTTTGTTTCTTACATCCCAGCTATTCAGGGGTGTTTTTGTTGTGTATACTCGTTCCTCAAAAGCATCTTCTCGTTCGCGAGTACTCCCAGCGTATAACCATCCATTATAATAGTCGTTTCCTAGCATCTTTTTTTGCATCGTATCAGCGAAAAGGTTATTCCAAACTTCCCCTGTTGAAAAAGTGGTGTCACGCATAAATGACCCTTGATAGCCATGCCCAATTTCATGTAAGCCTCCCCAACCAGGTCTTAACCAAAATGACGCGACAGAACTACTCGTTTCTGCGGTAACCGTATCTCCATAATATGCTCCGCCCGGTCCATTTTTATCTGCCTTAGCGAAGTAGCGATTGGCAATATTCTTATCCGTCTCTTTTTCTGGTGTGAAGGACAGCCCTTCTAGTTCGTTATACGTTTCAAACATAGTGTCATAGTATGCTAATAAATCATCGATAGAAGCGTAATCATCCATTTTTTTCAGATAATCCTTGTCTCTTGCTGGTACTAATATTTGAATGTACTTGTTGCTAATAAGACCAAATTTAGCATCGGATTCGTCCCATTTTTTAAAGAAGCTGGCCTCATCGTTGCATTGTTTGAACACAGGCAACTGGATAACGGAATCATTTACCTTATACTCTAAAATAGGGGCTTCTTTTGTATAAGTCGTTCGGATAAAAGGAACGGAATCAGCTGTTGCAGTCACCGTCACCCATGAACTCCCAATAGCATGTGAACTTTCTGTTTTTCGATCATCATTTAGTAATTCTAGTGTGACATTACTGTTAAAATCCTTGTTTACTTGTCTGATTTCAATTATCTCACCTTTAGGAATTATCACTCCCAGATCTTGACGATCGTGATTAATCCCCTTGGAAAGGCCTTGTTTACTCAGCCAAGTCGGGTTATCTAACGTATTCATTTTCTTTTCAAAGGTTGCCGCTTCCACTTTTAAGTTTCCTGAAAAAGCAATCATTACCATCAAGAATACCCCTATGAATAGTATCTTACTCCATTTTTTATACATGATTTCTAAATCCCTTCCTTATTTTCTGATTTTTCCGTTTATTTATTGGTTACAGACCTTTAAACAGCCGCTCCTCCCCTCTCTCAATGTATTAATTATACCATTTATACTTTGCTCAAAAGGTTACAAAAAACCGACTCTTAATCGCGGAAAAATCATGGAGAATACGCTTTCATTTTAATATGTATATTTTTGCAAAACACCACATTTCAGCGCAAAGAAATAAGCGCGAAATGTCGCACTTATTTCTTTGTCACCGGTATCCAAACATCACATTCATAATTGTCAGCCCTACTATCACCGGGTCCGTAAACTTCTATTTCTGGCCCTGGCGCATGCTCGTAACCACTCGTCGGGAACCATTCGGAAAAGATCTGTTGCCACGTTTGTTGAATCGCCTCAGGTAATGCACCTACAGATTGAAACACTGCCCATTGAAACTCAGGCACGTTGAATACTTCCATCCCTTCAGGTACCTCTCCCGCGTGTTCTATCGCTATCCAATAGTCCATCTCCTGCTTTGGCCCTTGCTCCTCCGAGACGTGACAGATTCCCATGTAATTCGGTACCTCTTTGTTGCTCAGCTTTTCTAGTTGCTCTATTGTCCCGTCAGCCCACACTTGCTCCCAAAACTTCGGTACCTCCACTAAATTTTGCCCTTGATGAAATGAAAATACTTTTTTGATTCCTACAACTTGAAATTTTTCTCGTTCTATCATTTTGTATTCCATTTTTATTTACTCCTCTCAAGATTCATTTTCGCTCTATGAAAGCGGCTTATCTTTAGTATACCTTTTCTGGACGAATTTTTCTTTTCACAACCGCTACCACACAAAATACACAAAAAGAGAAAAAGAAGTTAGGGATTTTCTTCCTCACTCAGGCTATCATGAAGATATATCAAAAATTAGAGGAGGAATTTCTAATCTTATGAAAAAGTATTTTTATATGGCACTTATCATGGTAGCAATTTTGTTAGTAATGTCCCATATCACGAGTAAATCAGCCATTGCAGAGGAGCGGGCGGCATCTATTACATCCACGATTCCAAGCAAGGATTATATTGTTTTAACTATTGCGGGTGCTGCTACTGGGGATGAAGTTCTCCAGTATATAAAAGCGATGGATCTCCAAGGAAATCAAATAAAGCGGTTAAAAATTGTCGGTGATATGACAGCGTATGGTAATCAAGGCGTCTATACCTTTTATAACCTAGAAGAATTGGAATTAGATGGCACCAGTAACATTCCCTCGTTCCTAGCATACTATGCGCCTAAATTGACAAAATTAATCGATACGAACAACACGATCAAGAATGTTGGAACATACGCCTTTGCCTATAGTGGTATACAAGAAGTGGAGCTGACGAATGTAGACCTTCTTGACACTGGCGCTTTTCGAGGATGTCTGTCCCTCACTTCTTTCAAAAGTTCTAGCCTCAGCAAGATGAATAACTGGGCTTTTTCAGGCGCTAGTTCCTTAACCACCTTTGAGGCACCTAATTTATCAACAACGTTCACAAGTACTGTCCTAGAAAATACAAATATTGATACGCTCGATCTTCCCAAAATAACATCACTCAGCAGTTTTCTGCTACTTTTGTGAATCTCAAAAATCTGCGCGTCCTTAAATTAAATGGGCTTTCCGTCTTACCTAAAGATTTGTTGAACTACATCGCTTCTGATCGCTTAGAATATGTCGAAGTTAAAAATGCCACGTCTCTAGCACATGAGGATACGTTCTCTACAGGCTCTAGTAACATTTCCAAACTTTTGATTCTAGCTTCCAGTAAACTCAACTTGAACAGTATTGATAGTTCTAGTTTACACGCCAATACGGTTGTTACTTATCCAAAAGATACCACCGAGCAATCACTAGTAGAAGGGGAGACCTTAAACATTCCCGCCTTCGAATATAAAACTGCGCCAACAACGAACGTTTCTTTTGGGTGGTTTCAAAATGGAAGTTTTCTAACACGAACGCTTGGACTAGTAGTAGCCGAGCAGGCACTTGCCTCACATTCTGGCACTTTTACCGCGAGCTTTTTCATCAATAATTTAGGAAGCCCTGACCTATGGCCTAGTTCTGAGGAGCATCTTGTTACCGTCAAATCGGGGACCATTGGGTTTGAAACGCTTAGACCACATTTTCATTTTGAAGATTATACTATTTCCGAGCGTGACCTATTGGTGAAGCGATTTGATCCTACTACTGGTATTTTGATTAGAGACAATCGTTTCAATAAAAGTGATTGGGAAGTTCATGCTAAAATTGAGAAGCCTCTGACAGATCCTGATTCAGCAAGAACACTCAACAACGCGCTTGTTTATGTCGATTCGTCTGGTAATAAGACGGCGTTAACACACGAAGCACTCCCTATTTTTAAGAGTACAGCTAAAGATGATGCGACTGAAATTCGTTGGGAAGAAGATCGTGGCATCTTGCTAAATATTGTGGGAAACCAAGCCTTTGTTGGCAACTTTAGCACAGAGATAGAGTGGGAACTCGTTCTCGCACCATAAATAAAACGCGGATTGTAATAAGTCTACCTCAGGCTAATTGTGGTCCGCATTTATTTATGATAAAAGCACAACAAAAAAGGCACCTCCCTAATGAGAAAGCACCTACTTAAAGCTGTTATTTACAGCTTTCCTTAGCAATAAATATCTCTTTTTCACTTTTTGGAAACGTTGCTTATAGCGCCTCTATTTTAATATCATCTATACCCATCGTTGACCCCAATGTTATAGCGAATATATTGATAACATTTTTGTTAGATACTCCTTCGTAAGAGTAAGTTTGGGCGCTATTCATATTCACACTGCCTGTATTAATCCTAATATAATCCGCATTATTGATGGAAACATTACCTACACCTGAAGCTCTAAAAGTTACTTTATAGCGTTGCCCATTAGAAACGCCTGGAACATCTCTTTCTATGAATCCAATGTCACTGATAACACCTGACCCTGGAATGGACGAAGTATTCTCCCCTGATTGAATATGAATATACTTATTTCCATTAACCGTTCCAACAGATGCATAATCATACGACCACCCTAATAGACCCGCATCAAAAGTTTCTTGAAAAACAGTGGTACTAGCGCTTACAGGAGTGGAGAGACCGCTGTATTGGCTTGCAAATGGTGAAAGAACCACCCCAACAGACAGTACTCCGATAATTAAACGTTTTACTAATACTTTTTTCATTTTCCTCACCCTCTCTTGTCATTATTTTCCTTACCCTCTTATTCTAACCTTTTTTCAGGTAAATATCTGTGTACAAAAAATGAATTATAGATATAAAAGCCGAAAAAGAAAACGCTTTCATAATATTGCCTATAAAGCCCTAAGTAATGAAAGCAATCCTAATTACTTAAAACAACAAATACCATCTATTACTATCAAATATATATACAAAAAATTCGTGGTACCTCTTCATCACGAGAGGCACACACGAATTTTTCTAGTCTTTATAAATTGATTTTGTTTTATTCAGCCATGCGTAGCCTAGTCCGATAACGAGACCCCCGCCGACGTAGTTTCCGAGTAGCGCTAATGATAGATTCGTTGTTACGCTGCTCCATGTCATCGCATCTAAATGACCGCCTGAGGCAAAGAATGCCAAGGAGAATGACGAGAAGTTGGCGATAACGTGCTCGAAGCCTAGGAAAGCAAAGATGAAAATAATGAAAACCATCGCAAATATTTTACCTGCATCGTCTTTCATCCGCATCGTACAAATAACTGCCGTATTTACAACAATATTCGCGAATATCGCTTCAATAAAGATTTGGAGCGGTTCTTTTTCGAGTTTGCCAGTAACGGCTGTGAATAAGAAATGATCCGCTGGTAACGCGTGAAATGCAGATGTGAGTGACATCAAATATCCAGCTAAAATACCACCAATTAAATTACATAATATACAAAAGAATAAAATACCTAAAGCTTTACCGGGTTTAATGATTTTTTGGTAGACACCTGTTGTCATATACATCATGTTACTTGTACCGAGCTCGGCGTTCATATAAATAATCATTACAAGTGACCAGCTGAACATGAATGCATAAGTAATTTTGCCGAGTCCGTGAGCGATGTGATCTACCTTATCGCCAATCATAACCGCAACCGCTGTTCCTAATGTTAAAAATAAACAAGCCAGTATAGCGCGGAAAATATAGCGGGCAACACTATGGTGCACAAGGTCGATCTTCTTACGCGTACTATAATCGATTTTCTGCATCAATGTACTATTTTCTGAGTCCAAATTCTTCATCTCCATTAATCAGTTTTCACAACTTTACTATTGTAGCACGAAATGTATCGATTGAAAATAACCATTTTAGAGATTTTCAAAGTTTTTCTGAAAAGTTACTGAAACCGATTTATTTTATGAATCTAGACTACCATTCCCATTGTGAATGCCAGCTAAACATGAAAACATGTATCGATGCACCTCAAATCCCTCTCCTTTTGGGCTCTTTTATTTCGCACGCCGCGTTTACGTTAAAAATCGATATAAAGTAATAATTGTCTCTTTTAATTTTAATTGGCATACTTTTAAAAACTGGTTGGCATTAAAAATAGATATTATTCCCAATTAATTATGTATAAAGAACTGTTTATATAGGTATATTTTCATTTATTAAATACAAAAATGAGAATATAGCTACAGAAAACTTCTTGTTAGACAAAAGTCCAACCCCTGATTTCCCTTACAAAAATGTCAGGTTTCATCTAGTATTTGTATGTTATACTCGAGGCCACTATTAAATAGAAAGAAAAGAGGTTAAAAGATGAAGAAAATAAAGGTACTGTTCCTTCTAGCCACGGTATGTCTTGGTATTTCAATATCATTAAAAGTTGTTCATGCAGCCAGCGACCCTGTAAAACCAAATGTTATTGATATTTCTAAGTGGCAAGATCCTAAAAACATTGATTTTAAAAAATGGAAAGAACAAGGTATAGAAGCGGTGATTATTAAGCTCACAGAAGGAATGGAAGATGATCAACCCGTTTTAAATCCGCAGGCTGAAGAACAAATAAAGGGCGCACTTGAAGCCGGAATTAGAGTGAATTTTTATCATTACAGTTGGATGAATAGTATCCAGAACGCCAGAGAAGAAGCTGATTGGTTTGCTAAGATAGCAAATAATTTAAACGTACCAAAAGACTCTGTTATGGCACTAGATTTAGAAGGTAATGCTCTGACGAAAGATCGCCAAGAACTGACTGATCAAGCCAATGCCTTTTTTGATAGAATGAGAGAACATGGCTACCAAAAATTAGATGTGTACGCCTCTTTATCATGGTACCAAAATCGATTTTATCCGGATCAATTATCCATAAGTAATTTCTGGCTAGCTTATTGGCCTGAAACACCTATAGAGCCCCCGTTCCCAGTTGGTTTATGGCAATTTGCAAGCGATTATCGGTTAGATGGCTACGATGGGCTTCTTGACGCTAACATTGACTATACAGGCTTTTACACCGGCAAGAAAATAGAAATACCTGATAATTTGGAGGAACAAAAAGTTTTAGCTGCTATTAAAGCATTGTTTCAGAATCAAAATGAAAACGGAACCCTTTTAGAGGACACCGATCAAGCTAAAATTGATAATGTTTCCCAACTATTGTCCTCACTGAAAGAATCTGATCAAAAACAAGCGTTTCAAAAGTTATTAGATGAAGCTCAGCGACAGTTAAAAGAAAGAAACGCAGATATGGAAAATCAACTTGCAGCTGAAAAAGCTATAAAAAATTTATTTGAGGGACAACAACTAGGTGGTAGTATTAAAGAGAATGTGAATAAAGAACTTATAGATCATGTTCAATATTTAATTAGCCAAATGAATGATAGCCCACAAAAAACAGAATTCCAACAAGCTTTAAACCTTGCAAAACAACAAGTATTAGAAAAAGAAAGACAACGTATAACAGAAGACGCAATTAAGAATTTATTTGAAGGACAACAACTAGGTGGTAAAGTGAAAGACACCGTGAGTAGCGATATGATTGACCAAGTACAGTTGTTGGTAAATGAAATCACAGACACAAAACAAAAAGAACGTTTGCAACAGTTATTGAATGAAGCTTCTAGGCAATTAGATAATCGAAAAGAGAAAGAAAAGGCACCAGCGGTCTCGGAAGAAAATAAAAATTTGCATAACAGCGCTCAAACTAGTGCAACAGAATTATCTCACCCACCAAAAAAGGTAAACCCACAAACGATGTCAAACAATGTGAATAAAGGTACCTCTGCAAATAGTATCTCACCTGTAAAATATGACGATGCGATAAATAAAATTCCTCAAACCGGTGATGAGAACAACCAGTTTATACTACTATTAGGCTCAATCCTCACTATTTTTGGAGGAATTCTCTTTAGAAAAAGCATACAATAATCGCAAACCATCTCCATAAAAAGCGAAAATGAAAAATTAGATGCAAATATTGACTATGTTAGCTTCTCATCATAAAAATAAAGGAGCGATATCAATGAAAAAAACTATAAAATTAACATTAATCATCTGCTTAGTAGCTGTAATAGTTGGTATAAAACAGGAAGATGCCTTTGCCTCTTCTATTAAGCCACCTGTCATTGAACCCACTATTGAGAAGCGCCCAGCGTTTGAAAATATTCCTAATTTCCCCAAACTTCCGTATCGAAATGGTATCGGGAAACCAGAAGGCATCGTATTGCATTCTACTGGAGACACTAGCAAAAGCTTAGACGAATGGATTCAATATGAACAAGAAACTTGGGAAAATGCCTTTGTTCATGCGTTTGCAGATGCTGACCACACCGTCGAAATTGCTAACACCGATTATCTAGGTTGGGGCGCTGGAGCAATCGCTAATAAACGTTTTATCCATGTCGAGTTAGTGGAATACCCCGATGGGACATCTAAAGAAACTGTCTTAAAATCTATCGAACAATATGCTAATTACGTGGCGCATATGCTCCATCAATACAACCTAGGGGCACCTGATTTGATGGACGACAATGGGCTAGGAAATATGATTACGCACAGAGGCGTCTCAGAATTATTAGGTGGAACAACACACACAGATCCCTTCAACTATCTCCCAAAATGGGATATACCTATTTCATATGTAGTAGACCGAATCCAGTATTACTATAATAAGGAGCTTACAAACTAAATACTTTGTACACAGTGAAGCACACAAATGAAGAAGAAGGAGGATTATAAATAATGGTCATTCTAAGAAAATCATTTTACGTTATGCTCGCAAGTGTTGTAGCTTTAGTCATGGTCACCTGTTCCCCAAGTCAAGAAAAAGCGCTGGCCCAATCAAAACCAGAAGCCAAAACCGCGTCAGACACAACTGCTCAGCTCAAAAATTTAGAAAAGAAGTACCAAGCTACATTAGGTGTTTACGCCATTGATACTGGGTTTGGTGAGACATTCGCTCACAATGGAGATCAACGCTTTGCCTTTGCTTCCACTATTAAGGCATTTCTGGGTGGCATATTACTTAAAAACCTCTCCTGGGACGAGCTAAATAAAACGATAATGTATACAAAAGACGATCTAGTCAGCTATTCACCTATCACAGAGCAACATGTGGACACGGGCATGGCATTGAAAGATATTATCAGTGCCGCCATCGAATATAGCGACAATACTGCCGCTAATCTTATGTTCAACCAATTAGGTGGTCCTAAAGGTTTTCAAGAACAATTGAGACATTTAGGCGATACCGTCACGGATTCTTCCCGGATTGAAACAGATTTAAATAGCGCCATACCAGGTGATATAAGAGATACAAGCACCCCTAAAACGATGGCCGAAAACTTAAAGAAATTGCTTTTTGAGGACAAACTAGCGCCAGATAAGTTAAAGTTTTACAATCAAATTCTGATAGGAAATGCTACGGGCGATACGTTAATCCGAGCTGGCGTTCCAGCAAATGTAAAAGTTGGCGATAAATCAGGTGCTGCTTCTTTTGGAACGCGCAATGATGTTGCCGTTCTGTACCCACCGCATAGAAGCCCGATTATCTTAGTCGTCTATTCGAATAAAGCAAACGAAGACGACGAATATGATGATGCGCTTATTGCAGACGCAGCTAGAGTAATGAGTAGCCACTTTGGTTTATCCAATTAGTTAGTTCAACTAAAAATTCGATTATCTCAGAAAAAGGTTGCTAAACCCTGCCACTAATAATGGCAATAGTTTAGCAACCTTTTTTGGTACTCTTGGTAAACATAACCGATTGATTTTTCATTGCGCGACCATCATTTTAACTATTTATCTGTTTACCTTATTGACATTTATTCAAAATAGCAAGATAGTCTATTAATGATAATAAAATCATGTATGAAAATAAAAAATAAAAATGCTAAAATACAGTTTATAGATACGTTAAGTAAGCGCTCACTATAATAGGTGATAAAAAAAGTAGCTGTTTAACTAAACGCAACATTGTAGTTTTAGTCCACGTTAGAATTAAAGAGTGAGTAGCTGGCTGATCTTCTTGAGGCTTTGATTTTTTGAGAAAATATACTGTTTATTCGTTACATCTTGTTTTAGTGTGTTCACTTGATTTTCGCAATTTTGTTGCTGTTTCCGAAAAATTTTAGGGCTTACTCCATAAAAACGTTTAAAGGAACTATTTAGATAACGCAGATCTGAAAAACCACAAAGGCCACAAATGGTTAAAAGTGTATTCTCTGTATGAATTAATAGATATTTCGCCTTTTCACACCGAAGAAGATTTAAATATTCTTGGAAAGTGACACCAAAGTTTTCATGAAAAAAATGAGATAAATAGGTAAATGAGAGCGCTTCTTTTTTGGCAATATCAGAAAGTAGTAGTTTTTCCTGATAGTTTTTTGAAATGTAATCGCTTATTCTTTTAATTCTTTCAAGCTTCAGTAGCAGTTGATTTTTGTTCTCTTCCTTTATTTGCTTGTGAGGGACGAGTTTTATTAAATCAAACATAATAATGGAGGAAAAACCATGACAAAGCAGCGAAAAGTATTCTTCTTCTTTAAAGTAGGCTTGACTGGCTAATAATATGTTCTCTAATAAGCGTTTACCAGTCTCGGAAGTTTCTAAAGCGATCGGCGTTGTATCGAAATAAACCTCATTGATTTGAGGAAAAAAAGCTTCAAAAATTTTGGGAGAAAACTGAAAAATTAACAGTAGCGCAGAGTTTTTTGAATGTAGTTCGTGTAATTGGCAGGAGTTTAAAACAAGAAAGTCTCCTTTTTCCAGTGAAATTTTCTTGTTATTTGTCACAATATTTAAGGAACCACTCAATAGATACACAACTTCAATATCCATGTGTAGGTGCGTACTACGATAATGCATCTCAATCAAAAAAACATGAATGTCTTGTACTTTACTATGTTCAATCAGTTCGAATTCAGTTGTCATGTTCCTTCCCTCCTCAATATTCTTACTATAAGCGAAATTGAAAGCGGAAGCAATATATAATTTTTATCATCAAAGGAGGAAATTAATAACGCAATCATTGTTTATACTACTAAAAATGGGGGATATTTATGAGATTATCAAAAAATTTAATTTATTTTTTCGGAGCTTTAGGTGGATTATTATTTGGTTATGATACAGGAGTCATTGCTGGGGCACAAATTTTTATTCAGGATGAGCTTCAATTAAGTAATGGCGAGATTGGATTTGTCGTTAGTTGTATTTTGATTGGGGCGGTTGTAGGGGCGGTCTTAATTTCACCGTTATCTGATAGATATGGCCGTAAGAAAATGGTTATTTTGACTGCTTTTATTTTCTTTGTGGGGGCTTTGGGCAGTGCATTGTCGCCTGATGTGACGGCCTTAATTATTTCGCGGATGTTCTTAGGGATAGCGGTTGGTGGAGCCAGTGCACTCGTTCCAATGTACTTGGCCGAATTGGCACCAGCGAATCAACGCGGGAGCTTATCTTCTTTGAATCAGTTGATGATCATGATTGGTATGTTGCTCGCTTACATTGCGAATTACGTTTGGCGAGATTCACCAATTGGTTGGGAATTGATGTTAGGTTTTGCTGCGGTACCTGCACTCGTTCTGTTTATTGGTGGGATTTTGCTACCGGAATCTCCACGTTACTTGGTGAAAGTCGGCAAACGAGAAGAAGCGGAAGCAATCTTACTCAACATTCGAAGCAAGTCAGAGGCCGAGGCGGAAATCCTTGAAATTGAGGAGCAGAGCCATATCGAAAAAGGTCGTTTGAAAGATGTCTTTTCAAAATGGGTGCGTCCATCCGTGATTGCAGCATTTGGTTTGGCTATTTTGCAGCAGTGGATGGGTTGTAATACGGTCTTTTATTATGCGCCGCGTATTTTAATGAGTGGTGGGACGGACGCTACTTCGGCGATTCAGACGCAAATTTTTCTAGGTATTTTTTATGTTATTGTAACTGCTGTAGCCGTGTCGTTGATGGATCGCTTTGACCGGAGAAAAGTTCTGATGGTCGGGGCTTTGGCGATGGGAGTTTCGTTCTTTGCTTTGTCTGCGGCGTTCCATTTAGAGGCGGATAAACCTGGATTCCATCTGTTCACCTTTATTTTCCTAGCTACTTATATTTCAAGTTTTTGTGCGACGTGGGGACCGGTTATGTGGGTTATGATTGGCGAAATCTTCCCGCTACAAATTCGTGGTTTAGCCGTTGGTATCGCGTCGTTGGTGAACTGGGTAGCTAACTGGACCGTTTCTGTTAGTTTTCCGGTTTTAGAAGAAACGATAGGAAATGTGACGCTATTTATCATTTTCGGATTGGTTTGCTTAGCCGCGGTATTCTTTGTTAAACGCTTTGTATTCGAGACGCGAGGTTATACGCTCGAGGAGATTGAAGAAGCGTTAGTGAAAAATGAGACGAAAGCATTGAATAATAAAAATAAGACTTCTGCTGCTAGAGCGATTTAGTGGCCGTCAAAAAAGGTCAAGTAGCGGTGAGCTATTTGACCTTTTTAAAATACATTTTTAAGCGTTCACTGTACTTTTTTCTGGTAAGATTCGTGTTCCTGCGCGGCCTGCTAATGCTTCTACTGCAGCGTCTAGTGAGCAAATGATGGCTTCTTTTCCAGATTCGGCAAAGGCAATCGCTGCTTCCATTTTAGGTCCCATGCTACCGTCTGCAAAATGGCCTTCTGTCATGTATTGTTTTGCTTCGTTGACGGGAACGCCTTCTAATTTTTGTTGGTTTGGTTCCCCGAAATGTAAGTACACGTTTGTCACATCAGTTAGGATCATGAAAACGTCAGCTTCGACTTGTTCGGATAAGCGTAACGCGGAACGGTCTTTGTCGATCACTGCTTCAACGCCTTTTAGGTCGCCTTCTTCGTTTTGAACGACGGGGATGCCGCCTCCGCCCGTGGAAATAACGACGGTATCTGTGGCTACGAGCTGTTTAATCGCTTCGACGCCGTGGATTTTTTGTGGTTGTGGAGATGGGACAACGCGGCGGTATCCTCGTCCGGCGTCTTCTGCCATCTCCCAACCTTTTTCGGCAGCGAGTTGGACGGCTTCTTCGTGCGTATAGAAAACACCGATTGGTTTTGTCGGGCTTTGGAACGCGGGGTCGCTCGCGCTAACTTCGGTTTGTGTTAAAAGCGTGATGACGTTTGTTGGTAGTTTTTTGCGTGCGAGTTCGTTTTTTAGTGATTGCTCCATCATGTAACCGATGAAACCTTGTGATTCTGCGCTACACGCGTCGATCGGAAGCGCTGGAACGAATTCTTTGGCTTCTTCATTTTGGCGTAAAATATTGCCGACTTGCGGTCCGTTTCCGTGTGTGACGATGACTTTATGCCCAGCTTCTGTGATTTCAGCGATTTTGGCACAGCTGTCTTCTACGTTTTTGAGTTGATTGGCAAATGTTGCTTCTTGGTTCGGTTGCAAAATCGCATTGCCGCCAAGCGCTATTACTACTCGTTTTCCCATTGAAAATTCCTCCTTTAATCCGAGTGCGACACCTGCGATCGTGTCTATTCCCGATGTGTGTCCGTACTGATAAATTTGTTGCGTGATTCCGCTTGTTTCTGCGCCTGTTTGGAACGCTTGATATAGTGCTAAAAGTGAATCGCTAAATTCGTCGTTTAACGCGTATTTTAAATAGGTTTGGCTGATATCTGTTGTTAGTTGTTCTGTCGTGATTAGCCGCGTCAGGATTTGCCTGAAGGCGGTTGTCGTATTCCCAACGAGCAAAATACCGACGAGCAGATCATCTCCTGATGGCGTCAAACCATTGCCACGTCCCAAAAAATATCGCAACGTCTTCTCGATGAGCGCGGAATCTGTTGTACGTATTGCTTTTGCTAGATCTTGAATCGCCGCTTGTTCTATTAATTCTCGAAAGGAAAAACCTAGCCCCGTCTGCTTTTCTTCTTGCAAAACTTGCGATAAAAAAGCGGGACTCGGCTGGATTTCTACTTTTTTGCGTGTGCTTGTGTATTTTGGAGTAAGATTGAGCTCTATTTTGAGCGATGATGCATGGTGAAGAAGTACGCCGGCTTCGTAAGTGAGTTGTTGGTTTACTCGCATCGTAGCGATTAACGTGGTGACGTCTGATGGTGCGATCTGGACGGCGAATGGTAACTTGCCATTTTTAGCTGTGCCGATGAAAATCAGATTTCCCGCATTTTCAAGGTTTATCCCGTTTTGAAAAATGCTATGGACGCGCCATACTTGGTCTGTGACGAGTAGATCAGCGACATTTTGAGCGAGGTTTGTTGCTTGAATGAGCGGCATACTTCTTCCTCCTTCCTTTTATACGGTTAAACCCAGCTTCTCTGCATAGGCTGTGATTGCTTTTTCAAAACAGGCAACGGGGGGATTTACGGTTCCTGCGCCGATTTGGCCGATACCAGCTTTTTTATGAGCAATTCCGGTATTGATGACTGGTGTAATGCCAGTTTCGACGACTTTGCGGGCATCGATACCAAGACAGATCCCTTGAAAATCCCATGTTGGAACGGTGAAATTCGGATTTTGATCGATCACGATTTCAAGCATTTCGTTGCTTATTTTCAGGGCATCGCCAAATCCGCCGGTTCCGACAAAACGAGTGACGGCAGGTGCAGCAATCATCGCCATACCTCCGACGCCGAATGTTTCGGTAATCGCGCTGTCACCAATGTCTGGATTCGCATCCTCGCCGGAATAACCTGTGAAATACAGGCCTTGTGGTGTGTTGACGGGTGCTGTGAACCATTCGTCACCCATGCCGCTGATACGGATACCGAAGTTTTCACCGTTACGACACATTGCGGTTACAATCGTCCCCTCTTTAATCATCCGCGCGCCGTCCATCACTGCTTTTGCTGACGCCATCATGATATTAAGGAAAAATTGATCGGTATCCGCGAGGAATTGGATGACTTCTTGGCGTTCTTTTTCATCGATTTCTAGGCTCACAATAATCGGGCTAACTTCTTTTAAAAATACGAGTGAAGCCGCGATATTGCGTTGGTGGAACTCGTCTCCCATCGCGATTGCTTTAGCCACGATTACGTTCAAGTTCATGCCTTCGTCCAATGTTTGGAGCGCCTTGCTAAGCACTGGACCGAGCACGTCACGCATCCAGCGCAAACGATTCACGACTTCTTCTGAATAAGCGCCAAAACGAAGCACAGCACCAATTCCTTCATTCATCGTACAGTAAGCGCGATTGCCGTCTGTACGGTTTTCCACAACAACGACTGGCATGTTCGCTGAGGTAATGCCGCCCATTGGTCCGACTGCATCTACGTGATGACATGGAATAAACTGCACATCCCCACGGTCAAGCATCGCACGCGCGTCTTCTTCACTGCTTGCCCATTCTTCAAATAACGCTGCTCCCACGCATGAACCCTGCATCGGGCTCGTCATGTTCTCCCATTGAATCGGAGGACCCGCGTGAAGTAACACACGTCCTTCATTTAGTTCAGAAATCACGGATTTTGCTGGTACGACATCTAATAAAAATGGTGCCGAAGCGACGATTTTGTCCGCTACTGCGCGGTTAGCTTCATCGATTGTATGATAGTTTGTCATTCTTTTTCCTCCTTTAAAAAATTTATTTCACGTCCGCCGTCTCTGCGCGGTAACTGTTCAAGAATTGCAGTACTTTTTGCAGTTTTGCGTCGCCGCCTGCAACTGGGCGCCAATCGAATTGCACGACACGTCCACCTGTTTCGGTAATAGCTTCTGCAAAACTTTTTAGTCCGACATTGATGACGCGTGGTTGTTTCGCAAGGAGGTCAAGCATGGCATCTGATGCCTCTAAAGATTGTGCTACTGGCGCATCATTTTCTGTTTCGCGAATCGCTTTATCTTCGTCTACAACCTCGTATCCAACAATCGCAAGTCCCGTTCTCACCGCTTCATTATTGCTATCCTTCACGATAACGCCCGCATCGATCAATGTTTGGCGTTGCTCGTGATAGTCTTGCGGATCTTGAAGCGTCCCACAAACCGTTCCAATAACAGCAAGTTCACGTCCGGCCGCTTTCGCTTTGGCAATCACAAGCTTAATCGCTGGCGCCAATTGCCCCGCCATGTCTTCATGTGAGCCATAACCGAGCACCACATCTAGCAAAATAACCGCTGTTTCTGGGTCATTCGCCGCGTCTTCGATGAATGCGATTCGTTTCTCAGGATCAATCATTGGATGCGGTTTTCCTTGCGTGTAAATATCATCGCCAAGATCGATAACTTCGTGCCCTTCTGTTTTCAAAATGTAGCCGTCTTGCTTGATCAGGCCTTCTTTTAAAGCCAACGCATCCGCGATAAGCATTGCCGCTTCAGAAGCTAGCGTCCCGCCGGAGTAGTAACCTTTCATATGTTTTTGCTCTGGTGTAAGCGTGATTTCTGGTTTCGTAATCTGGCTCGTTGTCGCCGTTACCGTTTGTCCTTTTGCCAATGCAACAGCAATGCGTGCCGTTTCTTCTAACGTATAGGCGTGGTATAAATTCGTCTCATGATACGTCGGTTTTTCACCCAAAAAGATGGTCACTGCAGGCTTCGTGATCGTGCGTAATAACGCTAAAACTTTATCGCGAATCACTTTTGCAGGTGGCTTAGAAATGACCACGATCACGTCTGTGTCTGCTTGCTTTTCAAGCGCTGCAATCGCGTCTAGCATCGTGATACCACCAACCGTTTCAGATAAATCACGCCCGCCTGTTCCAATCGCATTCGTCACGCCACCGCCAAGACGGTCAATAATCGTGGAAACTTCTTGAATTCCTGTTCCAGATGCACCGACAATGCCAATATTGCCGGGCTTCACTACATTTGTAAACGCCATCGGAACACCATTTACAATGCCCGTCCCGCAATCCGGTCCCATCACAAGCAACCCTTTATCATGCGCTTTCTGCTTCAAACGCAGTTCCTCTTCCATCGGCATATTATCGCTAAAAATAAACGCGTGCAACCCTTCATCAAGTGCGCGATCCGCTTCTGTCGCGGCGTAAGTACCTGGAATCGAAATAAGCGCCATATTGGCATCCGGATCAAGCTTCATTGCCTTATCCCATGTCCGCGCCGTTTCCGTCGTATTACTGCTTTCCTTCGTCGCCTGGCTCGCTAAAAACGCATCCACTTCTTCTAAAATTTCATTCAATTTCGAAGCATCATCCGTGTCCGCAACAATCGCCATATCGTTCGCCGAAGCCGCCTCCAGTTCCGCCGTCCGCAAGCCTGACGTTCCGAAAATATCCTTGTTCGCAGGCGTTCCCATCATGATAGAAACCCGGTTTACCCCGTCAATGGTGGATATTTTGTTCGTAAGTAGCATCAAAACGACCGAATCTTGATACGCATTTTCCTTAATAATCGTGTGTAGCATCGTTTTCTTCACCTCTCCTTATTCCGCAAATTTATTTTTTCCATCATAATTGTCAAAATGAATCGCATCCGAGATCAGGTACTCATAAATATCATCCACAATCTCGATACCGTTCTCTTCGTATGCCTTCTCGCGCAACCGTCCACGTTCGCCAGGATAATACACCCGATCCACGCCCGGCGCTGGTTTCACGGCCGTCACCTCATCCAGAACCTCCGACATGTTCGCCTTAAACGCCTCGATATCCGTAAAGAACGCCGGATTAATCACGATATGCAACTGTCCCAAATCGCGTCCTTTCGAAAGATCCGCGTACATCGAACTAACATGCTTCCCGAATGGCAATCCTAGCAAAATTCCCGACAACACGTCCACCATCATCATCAAGCCGTAGCCTTTTGCCCCAGCGATTGGCAATAACGCATTCACCTTCGCAGGATCCGTCGTTGGCGCCCCGTCCGCGTCTACCGCCCAAGTCGGCGGAATCGATTCCCCGCGCGATCGCGCATGAAGCACCTTGCCCCAAGCCTGAACCGTCGTCGCCATATCAAATGTCAACATGCGCCCATCATCCGTCGGCGCTGCAAACGCGATTGGGTTCGTCCCGAAATAATCTTCCGCACCACCAAATGGCACCACCATCGGGTCCGACTGGCAAACAGAAAGCGCTACAAAATCACAACTCGCCGCCTGTTCCACAAAATAAGCGAGCGCCCCGCTATGCGACATGTTTTTCACACCGACAACCGCGACACCATTTTTGCCAGCAATCCGGATCGCCTCTTCCATCGCCCGTTTTGCCGCCACATGCCCCGAACCATTGTCCCCATGAAAAATACCACTCGTTGGCCCCGTCTGCTCAAACCGGAAATTCGGCCGATTCGTGATGCCACCTTTGGCAATCCGCTCTGAGTAATATTCCACCCGAACCGCGCCATGCGAATGAATCCCGCGTGCATCAGCGAACGCCAACACATCCGCAACAATATCCGCGTGTTCTTCCGTCAAACCAGCCCGTTCTATTTTTGTTTGGATCAGCTGGTGCAAATCTTCTTTTGAAACTCGCATTCTGTTTACCTCCTCACTAGTCTTGCTCCACGAATAATCCCGCGTGATCGTACTGATCAAAATGAACCGTATCACTAATCAAATAATCATAGATATCTTTCACAATCGGAATTCCGGCGTCCGCATAATCCGTTTCCACAATCTCCGCTAACTCGCCTGGATACAACACTTGACTGAATCCTGGCGCGGCTTTTGTCGCGTGTAACTCGTCCACCATTTGCGCGATATTTTGCTTGAACTCCTTTAAAGACGTGAAGAAAGCCGGGTTAATCACGATATGCAGTTGCCCCAAGTTGCGTCCTTTCGTCAAATCCGTGTACATCGATGACACGCGTTTACCAAACGGTAACCCTAGCAAAATTCCCGATAAAATGTCGACCATCATCATCAAGCCGTATCCTTTAGGTCCTGCAACCGGAAGTAAAGCGTTGACGTGATGCGGGTCTGTCGTCGGCTCACCATTCGCGTCCACCGCCCAAGTCGGCGGAATATCCGCACCCTTCGAACGCGCATCCAAAATCTTGCCCCAAGCCTGAACCGTCGTCGCCATATCAAAAATAATCGGCTCACCGTCCATGCGCGGCGCTGCAAACGCGATTGGGTTCGTTCCAAAGTAAGGCTCTGCGCCACCAAACGGTACTACCATCGGATCTGATTGACAAACCGATATCGCCACCATATCTTGATCTGCCGCCTGCTTCACAAAGTAGGCCAATGCCCCACTGTGCCCCATTTCATGCACACCGACAATGCCAACACCCGTTTCCTGCGCCAAGCCAATCGCCTCATCCATCGCCTTGCGTGCCGCCACATGTCCGACGCCATTATCCGCTTCAAAAATACCTGAACTCGGCCCCGTTTTATTAAACTTGAAGTTTGGCGCAATCGTTGTGCCACCTTTGGCAATTCGTTCCGCATAATAGTCAACGCGAACCGCACCATGTGAGTGAATCCCGCGCGCGTCAGCAAAAGCCAGTGAATCTGCAACACCATCCGCATGTTCCTCAGAAAGCCCCGCCGCTTCTAATTTTTTCTGGATTAAATCATGTAAATCATGTTTTCTTACTCGAATCATTTGTGGCTCTTTCACACCAATTCCCTACCTTCTTATAATTGTGGATCGCGATTACAGTCTTTGGAATACAGATAACTAAACGCTTCGCCGCGTCCTACCGCATACGTTGCTTGTGGTACATACGCCCCCATGAATAAATAATCCCCTTTTTTCACTGGGACCCATTCGTTATCCAAGTTATATACACCTTCGCCCGATAACATATACGCGCCGTGCTCTTGATAATGCGTTTCAATATAACCATGACACGCGCCCGGTTCGAAGCTTAAAATATGGAAATTCATATCAAAACCAAGATCCGCTGGCAATAAATTTTGCAAAATAACATCTTCCATGCCTTCGTATGCGATTTTTTCGAGGTTGGCAACATTATCCACGACAACATGCGTGTCGTAACCCGCTACCGCCTCGTATTTCTTCTTATAAAGGAAAGCCTCACTGTTCGCGCCACCATTATCATTTTCAAATGTTAACATCACGCCTGCTGGGCAATAAATATAGCCACCTGCCGAAAGACTATGTTTCGCGTCATCCGCCCAAACCGTAATCTTACCTTCTAAACAATAGAAAAAAGTTTCCACGCCAGGTGCGCCGAAGCCCGCTTTATTTTGCCCATCACTGAGCAACGTAACAATATAATCCACAAAAGTCGCGCCCAATTTCGGCGTCGCTAGAATCGATAATTCACAGTTCAGAAACCCTGGAATAGCATTATTCACCAAACCGTCTGGCGGAATGATCGCGTAATTCGCGCGTTTAATCACGGATCTTGAAGCGAGAATATCGCTCACATAACCCGTATTCTTATTTCTATAACCCATTTTAAAAACCTCTCTTTTCCCCAATTATTTAGTACCTAACGTGTACTTGAGCCTGCCACTAAAATAAAGCGGAACGCAAATGTTTCAATCCTAGATAAAGCCCGGCAAGATGAATATTTGTCGTTCCGCTACTAATTATTATGCTACTTTTTTACTTTTAATATTTGCAATTAAGAATACAGTCGCCCCAATGACGAGGATGATCGCTGAAATATAGAAGCCCATTACTTTCGAGCCGGTGGAGTCAGAGATAACCCCTGTCAAAAACGGCGCGATAACGGACGAACTCATTCCGAAGAAGTTGAATACGCCAAACGAGGTACCGTATCCTTTTTTCGGCGCGCTATCTGCCACGTAAGAAATCAGAATCGGTTCTACTGCCAATTTCCCTAGCAATCCGTATAAAATCAAGCCGACAAGCAAGATGCCCGATGTTGGTGCAAGTACTGTCAACATGAGCATCAATGCCGCCGCAACCGTCAAGCTAACGATGAAACGAACTTTTTTCGTGCTGAATTTATCCGACATTCTACTGAAAAATAAGGCTCCGGGAATCGCGGAAAAAGCTACTAATGCTGCGGAGAATCCAATCGCAACGCCTTGGAATCCACGTTCTTGTTGTAAAAAGGATGGCAGCCATGTCACGACCATGTAATATCCATAACACGTTGCAAAATAAAGAATATAGGACGCAATCATCCGACCTGTAAACAAGTTTTTGATCGGAGCCTTTTCTTTCGGTGCCGCAGCCGCTTTGACCTTAGCTGAGCGATCCACTTTTGGTGAACTTTTAATCACACTTGCAAAAACAAAGATCATAACAACGATCAAACCAGCAATAATGAAAAGCATGATTTGCCAGTTCATTCCGACCGACTTCACGAGTAGGCTAGAAGCAATCAAGCCAACACCCATACCGAGCGCGGAACCACTATTAATGATCGCTGTCGAAAGTCCACGTTTTTCTGCTGGAATATTTTCAGAAGATAGCGAGTAAGCCGCACCGTAGTAAGAACCACAGCCAAGACCTGCAAGCAAGCTACCAAGATAAATCATTTCTAAGTTTTGCGCGGTACCAATCACAAGTGCCGCAATCGCAAATAGGGAGAAACCAGGAATCAGGACGACTTTCTTCCCAAATTTATCGACTAAAATCCCCGCTGGAATCTGCATTCCCGTGTATGCAAAAAAGTAAAAACTGGCGATCAAGCCCATCTGTGCATCAGAATGCTGTCCAATTGTTTGTTGAATTTCTGGAAAGATTGGTGTTAAGACACTCCGGTAAATCCAAATAACGACCCAACCTAAACATAAAATAATAATGATTTGCTGCCAATACTGGAGCCCCTTTTTCATTGTTGCCGTTTCGTTTTCCATTTCTATTCACTCCCTATGAAATTTAATCATTTTTTTCTTTGTGTAACGTCTATATCTTGCTTCCAACAAATCGAGCGCTTGCCACCGATTTACATGATGTATGAGCTGTCTATTATTTATATGCTAATTCGTATAGCGCCTCTGTTAATGCTTTCACGCCTTCAACCAAGTCTTCTGTTTTCGTGTCCTCGGCTGGATTGTGGCTAATTCCACCAATGCTCGGCACGAAGAACATCGCGGTTGGTACACGCGGTGCAAAAATTTGAGAATCATGTCCTGCGCCACTATGCATCACGCGGTAATTCAACCCTTCTTTCTTACAAACGTCTTCCAAAACAGATACGATACGCGGGTCCATCGGCACTGGCGCTTCGTCCATCCACAAATCAATGGAGATTTCGATCCCCATCTCCGCACAAATCGCCTTCATATCTTGCTCCACTTCTTTCGTAAAGCGATGCAACTCTGCCTCATCCGTATGACGACAGTCCATGGTGAACAGCGTCTCACCCGGCACAACATTGACCGTATTTGGCTTTGGCTCTACTTTTCCGAAAGTAAGTACGAGTGGATCGCCAATTTTTTTCGCCTTATCGATAGATTGCGTCACGATCTTGCTGAACGCATAAACCGTATCTTTCCGGTAGCCCATCGGCGTTGTCCCCGCATGATTTGACTCACCATTTAGCACAATCGTGTAGCGGCGTTGCCCAGCGATACTGTTCACCACACCGACCGCCTTACCTTCGTTTTCCAGTACTTTTCCTTGTTCGATATGAATTTCGACGAACGCCTTAATATCATCACGCAGCGGCTTCGTCTCATCTCGAAAATCAAAACCAGCGCCACGCATTGCATCCACGAATTTCACACCTTCAAAATCAGCAACGCCCGCCATTTCATCCTTATTAGCTAGTCCAAAGAAGTTCTTGCTGCCCCAGAAAACATACGGAAAACGGCTTCCTTCTTCTTCCGCCATCGAGATAACTTCGAGGTTACGAAGTGGCTGACCGTGCTTTTCTTTCAAATATTTAATCGCTAAATACGCGGCTAAAACGCCAAATTGACCGTCTAATTTTCCACCATTGACCACCGTATCGATATGAGAACCAGACATAATCGTCTCGTCCTTATATGTAGACCCTTCCACACGACCAAAAAGATTACCAATATCATCGAAGTACGTCGTAAAGCCGGCTTCATCCATCTTCTTCTTCACGCCTTGTTGCGCTTCCACCCAATAGTCCGAGTAAAGCAAACGCGTCGTTCCCCCTGTTGGATCAGCACCAATGCCTGAAAGCCATGTCACATTATCTGCTACGTCTTTAAAAATTTTGTCCATCGTTAAAGTCCACCTTTCGTCATTCTCAAGCGATTTATACGCTACTATCAAAGTGTAAGCGTTTTAAGTTCTGATTGCATCGTTTAAAAGCGATAAAAACCCCGCCCACTTTTTGTTCATTATGACTAATTAAGGGATTGAAATTGTTAATATTGATTATACTAGCCAACCATCTCATTAGCAAAAGTCCGCACTAGTGCAACGTTTACTCTCCATTATGTATCTTCTCCTACTTCAAAAAAAGAAACCAAGACAAGATCCCATACCTATAGGGGAATCTCGTCTTGGTTTCGCTAGCCTTATACGATTGTTCTTATGTGTGTACTAAAATCTTTGCTGTTTGAACAACATGTACAGCCCGTTTTCTTAGTTCATCAAGTCAATCGTGTTGACGATGTTGTAACCAGCGTCTAATGCTAGAATTTCGACTTTATCTGTGGCATTGGCGACAAATCCTGCAATGTTGCCGAGGTCATAATCAGTTTCGCCAGGCAGAAGGTTGATATTTTTCTTGATCGCTCCGGTGCCACCTTCTGGTGTGACACGTAGGCGCACACGGGCAACGTTCGTACCAACTGTACCGGTAATCGCGGTGGTATCGCCAAATGTGTACGAGACAGGCCCGGTTAACGTGTTATCCAATGCTGCGGCTGGGTTCACGGTTACCGTAATCGTGTTGATGATATTATAGCCTTTGTCGAGCGCTACGATTTGCACGACGCCGGATGTATCTTTGACTAAACCGGAGATATCACCGAGGCTATAGCTACCTGCACTTGGCGTTGTTTGGCGCACGACCGCCATGTTGTTCACATCACTTCCTGTACGCAGACGAACAATGGCTACGCCTGTACCCGTATCACCCTTGACCGCTGTTTTATCGCCAACGGTATACTCGCTTGGACCGGTGAGTTTATTGTCGACGGTTGGTGCTTTCACTGTGACTTTGAGGGTTTTCACGATATTATACTTCGCGTCTACGCCTAAAATTTCGACGGTGCTTGTTGCATCTGTTACGAGTGTGGAAATATCACCGAGGTCATAATTACCGGCGGAGCGGGTTGCTTGACGGACAATCGTTCCTGTTGTTTGACCTGCAGGTGTGACGCGGAGGCGGACATACGCTATATTTGTACCGTATTCACCCTTGACCGCTGTTTTATCCCCAATCGTGTAGGTTGCTGGACCTGTTAGCTTGTTATCGAGCGTGTCTTTATTGATGGCTACAACGACCGTGTTGACTACGTTATATTTCGCATCGACGGCAATGATTTCAAGTTTTTGTGTCGTGGCGTCGACGTACGTCGAGATATCACCCAGGTTGTAGGCGTTGCTTGACGTCGTTGTGCTCACTTGTTTCTTGATCGTCACATCACCGCTCGCCCCTGTCACACGTAAACGAACATAGGTTACATTGGCGCCGTAAGTGCCGGTGATATTCGCTTTGCTACCAAGGTCATACGTTTCTGGCCCTGTCAAACTATAATCGAGAACAACCGCTGTGACGGTCTTGCTCGCACTCGACGTTTTGCTATTGCTTGCTTTGGTCACCGTTGCAGTTATCGTCGTATTGGCTAGTTGTTTCGCGATGGCTATTTGGTATTTACCATTCCCGTCCGTCGTGCCAGAAGCAAGGATTGTCGCGCCCTTTGTGATAACGACGGCGCTGTTTGGTTCGCCTGTTCCAGATACACTCGTGGAATTCGTGTTCAGCGCGTTAAGCGTCGTTGCCTTGATGCTGTTATCGACGATATTGGTGCTCGCACTTGATGTTTTGCCATTCGCTGTCACGGTTGCTGTGATGGTAGCGCCTGCGGCTTGTTTGGCGATACTCAGCGAGTAGGTACCAGTGCTTGATACGCTACCAGAAGCGATTTGTGTCGCGCCATTCTTGATGACGATCGTCCCGTTCCGTTCGCCTGTTCCAGATACTAGGATCGAATCAGTGGTTAAGGCACCGATCGTCGTAGTAGCGATTGGTATCGTTTGTGTTGCCGTGGATGTTTTGCCATTGCTTGCTTTCGTCACGGTTGCCGTAATGGTAGAACCACCCGCTTGTTTCGTGATGTTGAACAAGAATTTGCCATCGCCCGCTACGCTACCAGAAGCGATTTGCGTGTCGCCGTTTTTAATAACGATCGCCGCGTTCGGTTCCCCTGTTCCCGTTATCGTCGTGGAATTGCTTGTTAGGGCATCCATCTTCGTAGGCGCAATGCTACTATCAGCGACCACTTGGCTTGCGCTCGATGTTTTGCCATTGCTTGCTTTGGTTACGGTCGCGGTAATCGTTGAGCCGGCCGCTTGTGGCGTCACGTAGAACAAGTACTTGCCATCGCCCGCTGTGGAGCCGGAAGCAATTTGCGTGCTGCCATTTTTGATAACAATCGCGCTGTTCGGTTCGCCGACACCCGTCACACTGGTGCTATCTGTTGTCAGGGCGCCCATCGTCGTTTGGGCAATCGCGTTATCTACAACGGTCGTGCTCGCACTCGAGATTTTACCGTTGCTTGTTTTGGTTACGGTCGCGGTAATCGTCGAGCCACCCGCTTGTGGTGTCACGAAGAACAAGAATTTGCCATCGCCTGCTGTGGAGCCAGAAGCAATTTGCGTGCTGCCATTTTTGATAACAATCGTAGCGTTCGGTTCGCCGGTGCCGCTCACTGTCGTCGAGGCCACGGTCATTGCATCAATTTTTGTCGTGACAATACTCGTATCTTGGACGGTTTTGCTGGCGGACGATGTTTTGCCATTACTTGCTTTGGTCACGGTCGCGGTAATCGTCGAGCCAGCCGCTAGTTTCGTGATGTTAAACAGGTATGTGCCATCACTCGATACGCTGCCAGAAGCAATTTGCGTGTCGCCGTTTTTGATCACAATCGCGCTGTTTGGTTCGCCGAAACCAGAGAGAGTAGTGCTCTCTGTCGTCAGGTCGCTCAACGTCGTTGGAGTGATCGCTTCGAATAAGGTGTTGGCTTTCGTGATATCCGCTTGCATTGCTGTTTTCTCAGCACTTGCTGGTAGCGCATTGACTTTCGCACTGGCATCGTTGATCATCGCTTGCGTAGTGCTCGGTTTTAATTTGGTATTCGTTGGTGCATCGCTAAAGAGCGCATCGACACTTGCTTTCGCCGTTTTTTTCGCATCGAGTTCTGTTTGTGCTTTATCCACGTGTGTTTGGAGCTCCGCTTTCTTCGTCGTATCCGTCACGGCATCGACTTTCAGTTGCGCCGCGTCTATTTTGGCTTGTGTCGTCGTATCTTTGATGTGATTCGCTGGGTTGTCACTGATGAATAAGTCATTCACCGATGTCGTCGCGGCTGTGGCAGCTGTGCGTGCGTTGAGTTCATTTTGCGCCTTCGTCACATAGCCTTGTAATTCGGTTTTTTGTGTCGCATCATTCGTGATGGCGTTCACTTTGGCTTGGGCATTGTCGATCGTTGCCTGCACCGTGGTATCTTTGATGTGATTCGCTGGGTTGTCACCAATAAATAGGTCATTGACAGAAGTACGGGCGATCACTACCGCGGAACTGGTAACTGTTACAGGGATTGTTTTCGCAAGAGAAGTATTGCCTACTGGTGTAACTGTAATCGATGCCGAACCTGAGGCAACAGCTGTCCATTTACCTGTGGCATCTACTGTGATCACATTGGTATTACTAGAGGCATACGTCACTTGTTGAACCGCCTGTGCAGGAGTAATAGAGCTGGTTATAGTGCCAGTCGCGCCTTCCACCGCGTCGATCTGTGTTTGACCTAGATTTAATGCGGTAGGCGTATACGAAACAACAGGTGCTACTTCTACATTTTTAAAACCTTTTAACAGAATACGATTGTCGGAAGCGGCCAGTACCCGGACTATCCTTGATCCATTGACTGACGCTTGGTTGACATTCACACTAAAGTAACCTTGTGCATCTACAAGAAAAGTCCCTGTTTGACTCTGTACAGTGTACTGAGGTGAAGAGTTAAGAAACTGCACATATACCCACGTATTATAATACGCAGGATCATCAATTTTACCACTGATCTTGGTAGCATCTGTTCGATACGTATCCAGATATCCTTCTACTGCCTCATAATCAACAACACGACTCGCGGTAACACCATTAGCCCCTTCGACAGTAGCAACACTAAAAGACGTTGCTCCTACCCATAGACCACCGACTGGAAGACCAACTTGACCTGTCCCAAATGAATAATTGCCGGATGCATCTGCTGTTGTAATTCTAGTATACAGGACCACGGGGCTACCACTAGTATAGTCCCTAACGGTTAATCTCACCTGTTGATTCCCACCACCTGGGATTGTGCCACTAACTTTATCAAGACCCCAATCCAGTATATTCATGACACTCGCTTGTGTTGCCTTCAAGTTAGCCGACAACTTATTCTCCGCGGCATGTGTTTGTACTGGTGGTAATGCTGTTAATACCGTACTCGCGATTACATTGGTTGCGAGTAACGCGATCGCTATTTTTTTCATATTCTTCTTCATTAGTGTAATTCCTCCATTTTTGTTTACTGTTGGTATTTGGCTCCTCTTATTTTCCATCCTTGCGCCCCCGTTATTTTCTTCTTAAGTTTCTGCTGCAACCTCCTTTTCCACCCTAGTCTATTACGCTGGTTTTGGAAATATTAGTTACCATCACTTTCATACCACTCTTCTACTCTATCAGCTTTCCAAACTTAAAAAATACATTTCTTCCGCTTCACGAAGCTTTTTTGTGACTACTTTGTTAATTTTTTATTTCCCTATTCATCGCCTAGAAATATGAATCGGCAGGTTTTCATTGAGAATTTCTTCAAGCTATGCTACGCTTTTTCTATCCATAATAAAGGAGATGACCCCATTGCAAACCATTATTTTCGCGCAAAAAAATAACGTCGAACTAAAGGGCGACTTCTATCCAAGTCCGCGTTCTGACGCATCGAAAACGATTATTTATTTTCATGGTGGGGGCTTGATTTGGGGGCTTCGCAATGATTTGCCCGAGACGTATCGCAATCTTTTTCTCGAAGCTGGCTATCATTTTTTCGCCGTCGATTATCGTTTGGCACCAGAAACGAAACTACCTGCACTTTATGAGGATGTGCAAGATGCGATTTTGTGGTTTGAAGCCAATGCCCGCGCGGCGTTTGGTGTCTCGAACGCTTTTATTTTGTTCGGTCGTTCTGCTGGCGCCTATTTAGCACTCCAAGCAGCGGCTGATGCTACGCTTCCAAACGCCGACGCTGTATTGTCTTTTTATGGCTATGCGTCGATTGCTGGCTCTTGGTATCAAAAACCGAGCGCGCATTATGCTAAACTACCAGCGATTCCAGTCGATTTAAAAAAGGCATTGGTTCAGCGTCATGAACTGGCAGAAGGCTTCATCGAAAAACGCTATGCGCTCTACATATACTGTCGGCAAACGGGGACCTGGCTCGATGAAGTATTTGGATCGCATCAAGATAGCGACTTGGATGCTTTTTGCTTGGAGGAGATGCGCGACTTTAGTTTCTTGCCTCCTGTATTCATTGCGCACAGTACTGCGGATCAAGATGTCCCATACAGCGAAGCCGAAAAAATTGCCCAGACAACCTTCCAAAATGAACTTTTCACAGTACGCGATTTGGAGCATGATTTTGATAAAAATATCGATGACGGCTTGCCGGCCTATCAACAGGCATTGCGCTTTTTAGAAGCGTATAAATAAAGAGTAGTGGGAGAAATACGATACAACATCGTGTTTCCCCACTACTCTTTATTTGATCAACAACACAGGAAAGGTTGCATCCTCTATTATCTTTTTCGCAACGCTACCAATCGTTACTTTCTGCATGAGAGACAAGTCGTGATGCCCCATAATGATCATATCAAGCTTGCCATCGTTTGCGTATTTCGTGACTTCTTTTGCAGGGAAACCGTTCAAGATCGCTGTTTTATACCCAAATCCAGCCGCTTCAAGTACCGTGCCTTTTTCCGCTAGCATTTTTTGTGCATCCGTTATCAAGTCACCTTCTAGATCCACGCCAACTTCGATGTCCTCCGCAATCCCTTTCATATTGACGACATGAATCAACGTAATCTCAGGTGGTACCGCGAATTCCCGACACAGCCCAATCGTTTTTTCCATGATCTTTTTTGATAGTTGGTCGTCTGCAATTAATACTCCGATTTTCATTCGAATCCCTCCATTAATCAAGTGCTACCAGTGATTTCCTTCCTACGAGCAAAATAATAATCCCGATAACAACAGCAAATCCAGCCACGTAAAATGTCACATGAGGGTTGAACCATACAGCCAAACTTCCGGCAAGCCAAGGCGCAATCGCACCACCAGTAAAGCGAATGAAGCTATACGCAGAAGAAGCCGTGGAGCGCTCTACTGGCGAAACAACCATCACTGCTGAGGTAATAAGCGTATTGTTAATTCCTTGGAAAAAACCGGCGATCACGATGCAAACCGAAATGATTGTACTGTCATTCGCACCGATCCCCATGACAACCAAAACAAGCGCAAACAGTGCCAAAGCTCCAACCATGACAAGCTTCGTGCCCCACATTTCTTCTAGTCGTGGCGCTACAAAAACGGACGAAATAGCAAGCATCAAGCCCCAGCCAAAAAACACCAAACCAACTTGAATCGCGCTATATCCCTCCATCAAAAACGGCGAATAAGCCAACAATGTAAAAAATCCAAAATTATAAAATAAGGCCGTTAAACCAGTGACGAGTAGACCTTTATGGCGTAAAGCTACAAGTGAACCCCAGAATTTCGACTTCACTTTCGGTTTTGGTATCGGATCAAGCAGCATGATAATTGCCACAAATCCAATGGCCATCAGCGTCGCTACTCCAAAAAATGGGGCACGCCATGTGATGCTACCAAGAAGCCCTCCGACAAGCGGTCCGACCGACATGCCGAGTCCCATTGCCGCTTCATACATAATAATCGCTTTTTCCGTCGCGCCCGAACTAACCGCGATAATCGTTGCAAGTGCCGTGGAAATAAAAAGCGCGTTACCAAGTCCCCAGCCTGCCCGCAAGCCAACTAACTGCCCCACCGATTGCGATAATCCACCAAGCGATGCAAAAATAATAATGATAACGAGTCCGATCAACAACGTCATTTTGGCCCCAATTCGGCTCGATATAAATCCTGTAAACAGCATCACAACACCCGTCACCAACATATAGCTCGTAAATAATAGCGACGTTTGCGCGGGTGTCGCGTGTAATTGTTCCGAAATCGATTTTAAAATCGGATCCACTAACCCGATCCCCATAAAAGCCACGACACATGAAAAAGCTACCGCTAATGCCGATTTAGGCTGATGCAGCAAACTTTTCAAAATACCGTCTTCTTTGTTTAATGTTACTTTCTGCTCTACCACAACTACCACTCCTGTTTCTTTTTATTGCTTATTTTAGAGTATACGCCTCCCATCACCATTATGTAAATATTTACATGTTTATTTTTATATGTATTTTAGAACAAAGATGTGCTATACTGAAATGAATATATGCTGCGTTGGAGGGGTTTAAATTGAATACACTGAGTTACGTCCTACTTTGCATGCTCGCCCGAAAGTCCTGTACTGGCTATGAACTAAAGCAATATATGGAACTTTTTTGGCAAGCCCATCACAGTCAGATCTACACCGTCCTCGGCAAAATGGAAACAGAAGGCTATGTCCATTTCGAGGCCGATCCTGATACGACGAAGAAAATCTACTCGCTCACAGAAAAAGGCGTGCAAGCCGTCAGCGAATGGGTGCTAGAAGACACACCAGAGCCCATTAGCCGCGATGAATTTCTTGCTAAAATTTACGTAATTGCCTTAATGGATAAAAGCACCGTGATCCAACTTTTCAATGATCGCCGTAGACATTACAAAAAAAGAGCTGCGATTAATAAACCAAAACTGGAAGAACTAGAAATCTTGCAGAACGACCCGACTAGAAAAGAAGAATGGCGCAATTCCTTTGGCCGCTATCTAATCGTCAAACGCCGTGATGATATTTGCACACAGGAGCTAGAATGGTGTGACTGGGCTGAGGATTTGTATCATACCGCGTTTGATAAGATCTGATTATATGCAAATGAAAACACCGCATCCCTAGTCTGAGATACGGTGTTTTTAGCGCGCGATCTTATTTTCTATTTTTAAATGCGTTTTTTCTAAGTGGGAAATGATGTTCTCTACTGACTCACCAAATGGGACTTCGAATCGATAAATCTTACCGTTCAACGTATGTATACGAACAATTTCCCCGTGATTGGACCAAAATCGATTCCAGCTTCCTTTTGATCGGAATTCTAGTTTAGTAACTTCTTTGAATTCTATCTTGAAGTTAGCGGACTTTTGTAAAAGCGTCATAAAAGCTTTTTTGGCAACCAATTCATCACATTGTTGACATCGTTTTTCCTGCATCTTCTGTGCTAGCCGATATGGAAAATAAAACAATAACATCCCAACAATAGTATCTCCTGTAGCTGCTTCAAAGGCTTTTTGATTGTAGAAATCACCGCCTACTTGAACGAAATAAAGCCTCCCGTCGTCTATGTAAACACGCAGGTACCGATCGAGCAACACCGCCTTCTTCCTCACTAAATGAAAAAACATTTTCTCCACTCCCTAAAATTTTCACTCACTCCTATTCCATCGACTTACTGGAAAACACTTAAATAATCGCTCCCCGTCCACCGCACGATAAAATTCCTGCCTTACTCGATTTCCGCGCTCCTTCAACTCCTCATTCTTAGTATAACTATAACAGGCAATCCCAACAAGAAGAATAGCTATGACAACCAGGCCCGCTACAATAAATTTCTTCATAACACGAAGCTCCCTCACCATTTTTACATTAAGCTTATCATAAAACGTGTGCCAAAAACCGATTTTATCCTAAACGTATGAAAATTGATCCTGAACGCTATTTTTAAACTTGACATGGAGCTACATCAAAGTTTTACAATTTATCTACACCACACAATTGGGGAGAAGAACAATGAAGAAAACATTATTTAATGAACACAAAAAGATTCAAGGATTTTGCGATGCACCACTAGCTGAAACTAGTATCCATCAGGCAAAAACAGATGGAAATTTCTTCAAAAATCACGATATTACTTTTGATCAAGCCTACAGTTCCAAATTTGAATGGGCTTGCGACACGCTAGAATTAGTCACTGCGATGAACTATACACGAATCAAGGCTTAAAAGAATGGAACTTTGGCACATTTGAAGGGGAAAGCGAAGACTTAAATCCGCCGCTTCCATATGGAGATTTTTTCGAGAATTATGGTGGCGAACGAGAGATAGGTTTTCGGGATAGGCTTCCAGATCATGATGTCGTTTTAGCGGCTTCTCACGGTATTGCTTGCGCCCAATTTGCACGACATTGGGAGGCAAATAGCAAAATTGGCAAAGTAACCGGGGTGAAAAATCGTTTTATTCTGAAATTTGAATATGAAAATGGGGAATTTATGCTGTTTGATTTTATTAATCATAATCTTAAAAACATTAACAGAGAAGCTATGAATTAAAAATAGAGACTGAGAGATACGGTGATCTAACGATCACTCTACCTCTCAGTCTCCTTATTTTTTATGATTCCAATGCTCTAACATCTATACCATCATTTTTCTTAACTGTTACATAATAGTTTGACACAGCACGTTGTCCAGTCCAACTGTCTATTGTAGTTTTTGTTTGTTTAACCGAGTAAACTTTATACCGTTTACGCGTTTGGACCTTATATGAAACATTCTTTTTAACATTCCAAGTATTGGAGAATTTATACGTTTCCGAACTGGTCAACTTAAACCCTAATACCGACTCAACCTTTGGAACACCAACTTTTATAGTGCCATTATATGAAGTCGTAACTTTTGTCGTACCTGAAAAACTAACCGTACCCGTAGAATTACTTTTCTTTCTAACCCCTTGTGTCTCCCATGCTCCATATGCCATATTTGAGTATGTTTTTGTTGTTTGCCATCCTACAACTGGTGCTGCATCTGCTTTCTTTGGAACCAATACAGTCCCTGAAACTACTAAAATTGCTACCAAAATTCCCACTAAAATTTTTTTCAATGTAACTCTCACTTGCAAACCCCCCCCGATTTATTATGTTTTTACTATTTCAATTATCATATTAACATGTTAAACTAAGTATTACAAAAATAAGGAGGGAATTTCCATGAAAAAAGTATTTGCATTTACATCTTTTATGTTGGGATTAAGCGGTATATTTTTGTTAGAAATATTAGACCTTTTCCAGAGAAATTTAATCACTGTTTCAACACAATCCAGCGAAGACTTTGATAACGTCAATTTTTTAGGTGGGATTTTAACTATTCCAATAATGTTAATAGTCCTAGGTGTGGTATTTATTTGGTGGGACTATAAAACAAAAAAATAGCAGTGAAATAAACCCTTAAAATTAGAGCTAAACTCCAGTTTTAAGGGTTTATTTTTCAAGAAAAAGTAGGCGCAAATATAAGTTTATCTAAGCATTCAATTTCGAATTACGCCTTCCATAAGAAAAGTACACAATTAACCCTGCGACAAACCAGATCGCAAATGAAATCCATGTAATTGCGGATAAATTCAAGATCAAATACACACATAACAAGAACGACAACGCTGGTACAAACGGGTACAGCGGTGTTTTGAAACCTGTTTGTGGTAAATCTTTGTTTCTACGCAAGAAGAAAATTCCAAGCGATACCATCGAGAAAGCGAACAATGTTCCGATATTAATCAGCTCTGCTAATTGTTCGAGCGGTACCACACCCGCAACAAGACCCATCGAAATCGCAAAAATCAACGTATTACGAACTGGTGTATTGCGTTTTCCTAATTTAGAAAAGCTTTCTGGTAGCAATCCATCACGGCCCATGGCGAACAATAAACGTGTTCCACCATACGACATAACAAGGATAACTGTTGTCATCCCAACAATCGCACCAAGTGATAACAGGCCTGCGAACCAATTTTGCCCGATGGCTTGAAGTGCAAAGGCTACAGGAGCACTAATTCCTTCCAAATCAGCAAATGGAACGATCCCTGTCAAAACAGCTGATAGCAAGATGTACAATGCTGTACAAATTGCAAGAGAAGAGATAATCCCAATTGGCATATTACGTTGGGGGTTCTTCACTTCCTCTGATGCCGTCGAAACCGCATCAAAACCAATATAAGCAAAGAATACTGTCGATGCTCCTGTTATAACTCCACTAAATCCAAACGGTAAGAATGGCGTCCAATTGTCCGGCTTCACATAGAAGATACCTACAATAATAAACAGGACAACAACGGCAACCTTAACCAGCACCATCACATTGTTAACACGCGTGGATTCTTTTATTCCTAAACTCAGCAAAATGCCTATAATAATAATTACTAAAAATGCCAATAAGTCGAAATAAACACCTTTGTCTGGGTTGTAAGAACCTGAAATAGCTTCTGGAATGTGGAGGCTAAATCCAGCCAGTAAACTTTTCACATAAGAAGCCCAGCCACTTGCAATGGCTGCAACTGCAAGACCATACTCCAGCAAGAGCGACCACCCTAGTATCCACGCAATTCCTTCACCGAAAACGTGGTAACTATATGTATACGCACTACCAGCAACCGGCAACTTTGAAGCAAATTCCGAATAGCAGAGTGCCGCTAAACAGCAAGCCAAACCTGCAATAATGAACGAAATAATGATTCCTGGTCCAGCAATGACAGAAGCAACTTTCCCCGGCAAAATAAAAATACCAGCTCCAACTACTGCTCCTACACCAAGCATTGTTAAATCAAAAGCCCCTAATGTCTTATTCAAATGATGCGCGCCACTCGTATCCAAGTGAAACTTCTTTTTTCTGAAAAATGAATTATTGTTTCCCATCAAACTCCTCCGATCTATATACGAATTTTAGCATAATTTTCGGAATTCTTCAACCGCGTTTTGCATAAAATCATTTGCCCAACTCTTCTAGCGCACGATCAAAGGCTTCTCGAACCGCAACTGTTTTCTCTTCATCGCGATATTCCTTTAAAACCCGCACGATTGCAGCCAAAACTCTGGGGTCTTCCAACGCTATTTCCGTCAAATAAAGCACGATGCGAATTCTAACAATGTAGTAATCATTCGCTAAATTTTCAAAGAACAGATCTAAATCGCGGTGTCCTAAACGCTCTAATCCATAAACAATGCCCATTTTCGCAACATCGTCCTGTTCTTCAAGCAACAAACGCTGCAAAATCGAAATAGTCGCCTCGTTCGCCGTAGCACCAATCGCCTCGGCCGCATAACAACGCACTAGCGCATCCTCATCCTTTTCCAAAACAGCCAAAAGTTGCGGGACAACCTCACCGTCTCCCCATTTCCCCAAAATTTCTAAACATTTAATACGCTGCAACGCATCCTCACTTTGTAGCCCTTCACACGCAATGTCTACCGTTCGCGGATCATCAACATACCACAAATACTCATATACAGCGTCTCGGATATCCTGATTTTCATGCGTTACATGCTGCAACAACAGCTCCGCAACAATTGGCCGTTCCCCAAACTCCTTCAATATCTCAAGCACCTCCACGATTTCCTCACAATCCGGCTCCACCATCCCCGCCAGTATCCGAAAATCAGTCAACGCCCGCTTCAAGTTCTCCTCCACACTTTCCTGCACACCGAGAAACTCCACTTCCTCACAATAAAACGACATCGTGCCATGCTCATAATCATTCACATAAAACTGGATTTCCTCTATCGGTTCCCGGCTAATCTTAATATCGCCGACTAGCCAATCCCCATGCATATCCAGTTTCAAGCTACTAACCCCAATAAACCGCAACGACACATCATACATTTTGCCATCCATTAACTGCAAAAATACCGACGTCAAACAAGGCTTTTTGTCATAATAAGGTGGTAATTCCAAGACCTCATATGAAAATGTCGACATCTCATCCAAATAAGTCCCGTCAAAACCGGGCACCGCTTCCTGCATTTCTTCCCAGTGACGCCAATGCTTCATCACGATCTCTCCCCTCTAAATCTGTTTCATCACAAATAAATTCGTCCCAATATACACAACTGCGAAAACAATAATCAAGGCAATCGTCCACGTACTCGTTAGAAAATAAACTAGAACTAGCGCAACAAACAAAATAAACTGGACAACCGTTGCCAGCTTCATCATCATTAAAGCCCGCGTCTCTACTCTCTCATCGCGCAAAAAAACCTTATTCTTCTTCCAAAATATCACATCATCCATCTTCGCTATACGCCCAGTCAAACGTGACCTCATACACCGACTCCGCATTCGGAATAACATCAAATTCTAACGCATCTGTCATTTTCTGAATTCCCTCTATTTTCCCCATACGCCTCTCCCTTTACTAATCTGATACTTCTATCATACCTAGTTTTCAAACTATCTTCAATAGTTAAAAAGTTTTCCCTGCATGCGAGTAGGGTAAAAATAGAATGTAGATACATTCACTAAAATGAGGAGGACTAATTATGTCAAAAATGAAAGCAAGCACAGCGCTAGTTAACGTCTTAAAAAACTGGGATATCGATCACGTATACGGGATTCCCGGCGATTCGATCGATACCATTGTTGATGCGCTCCGTGCCGAACAAGAATCTATCCAGTTCATCCACGTCCGCCATGAAGAAGTCGCCACACTCGCCGCTTCATCCTACACAAAGCTCACGAACAAAATCGCGGTCGCTCTATCCATAGGAGGTCCCGGCGCTATTCACATGTTAAACGGAATGTACGACGCCAAAATGGACAACGTGCCGATGCTCGTTCTAGCTGGCCAAGTCCCAACCGATGTCGCCAACACGAACTATTTCCAAGAAGTCGACTTACCAACCCTATTTGCCGATGTCGCCGTTTTCAATAAACAAATCGAAAGCGCAGAAACACTTCCCGACATTGTCGACGAAGCCATTCGTACAGCTTACGAGAAAAAAGGTGTCGCCGTCCTAACGATTCCAAATAATATACCACTAACTGAAATCAAAATGAATAACAAACCAAAACAAGAGGCTTACCAGCAAATAAAACCAGAAATGGCGACAGAAACCATCGCGCGCGCAGCTACCCTCATCCAAAAAGCCAAAAATCCGATCATCCTAGCTGGCGTCGGCACCAAACATGCCAAAGCGACACTTGTCCAATTTTCCGAACATACCAAAACACCAGTTATCATCTCACTTCCAGCCAAAGGCATCATGCCAGATGACCATCCAAACTTCCTCGGAAACCTTGGAAAAATCGGTACAAAACCAGCCTATGAAGCGATGCAGGAAGCCGATTTACTACTTATGATTGGCAATGATTATCCTTATACGGACTACTTACCGCAACATGACGTGACATGCATCCAAATCGATATCGACCCAGCCAAAATAGGTCACCGCTTCCCCGCTACAGTCGGCATCGTTGGCGACGCAGACGAAGCGCTAACCGCTCTAATCAATGCAACGGATTACATAGCGAAACGCGAATTCCTAGATGCCTGCCAAGAAAACATGACCAATTGGTGGAAATGGCTCCGCGAAGATGAAGCAAAAACAGGCGAGCCCATCGCTCCCGAAGCTGTCATGGCCAATATCCAAAAAATTGCCGACAAAGATGCTATTTTCTCCATCGATGTTGGTACAGCTACGGTTTGGAGTACCCGTTATCTCCACCTTGGCCATCAAAATGATTTCCTCATCTCCGCTTGGCTTGGAACAATGGGTTGCGCGCTTCCAGGAGCCATCGCAGCTAAATACGCATTCCCAGAACGCCAAGTCATCGCTATAGCTGGTGATGGTGGCTTCTCAATGGTCATGCAAGATTTCGTGACCGCCGTACACTATAAATTGCCAATGATTATCGTCGTGCTAAACAACAAAGAACTGTCCTTCATCAAATACGAACAACAATCCGCCGGCGAATTAAATTACGCGATCGACCTCCCAGACATCAACTACGCCGAATTTGCCGAAAGTTGTGGCGGTCTTGGTTTCCGTGTCGAAAAATTTGACGATCTCGAACTGGCTTTTGAAGCTGCCCGCACCGCTACACGCCCTGTAATTATCGATGTCCTAGTAGACAGCGATGCCGCACCACTTCCCGGAAAAATCGTGATGGACGAAGCACTCGGTTACACTAAATTCGAAATCCGTTCCGTTTTAGAAGACCGTCGCTTTAGCAAAATGCCGCCACTGAAAACCATCATCCGTCGCTTCTTCTAACGTACAAAAATACGATGCCAGCGCTGTTTATGCCTAGCATCGTATTTTTCATTTCAAGAAAGGACAGCCGTTCGTTTCAATATAATCTACCAACTCCGCCCCCACAACCGTCACCGTTTTTCGCCAAGGATGACTGAGCCACGCCAAATCCATCTCCATGTTTAAGAAGAAATAATAATCCCCATCCGGCAAATAAGGCACATACCAGTCACCAAATTCACCACGCGGATATTCCGAATCCACCAAAAATCGATACGCTTCATGATACCAATCCAACGCATACATTTCCTCGCCGAAAAACCGTAAGAACAATCGCTTCGTCCAAGCTTCGCCCTCAAAATACTCCCGCTCCGCCTCCTCCTCATACGTCCGATGACTCAAAATCTTATACTCCTTAAAAACTACATTCGCATCGTTCGGTATAATCGGTCTCGCAAAAATGGAAGAAGACGGCTTAAACGCGTACTTCGCGCGAAATTTATCATCAACTGCTCGCACATGTTCTATTTCATACCATTCCATCGTGCCACCCCTCAACTATACATCATATTCACAACTACACTTCCCACAATCAATACGACGGCACTAGCAAAAAGACTCCCAAAAATATAATGTCTATGCTTCAAATTAGAGATCGAAACCGCCAGGAAACAAAGGCCCAGTATCACTTGAATCCAGACTGGAAATCCAAGCCCCGTTTTTGTTTGAAACATATAATAAATAAGGTTGGCTAAGATCACCCCATAAACAACGATGACAATACCCACCATGATTTTTGCAACGCTCACTCTAAATCCCCCTATACAAAAAAACTTCTACTCCATCAGTATACACGAGCCAAAAAATTTTTAAAATTAATATTTGATGATGGCTGCGAAAAAAAAGAACCAGTTATCGCTAACTGATCCTCCCATTTCAAACCTTATTTTTCTTTTGTTGCTGTTGTGTCCTCTGCATAATCGCTCTCTGGCTGCTCCCCGTAAAGCCCTGAGATCCGTTTAAACCAGATGAACATATGCGTCACGATGACTTTAAGTACGGCATATCCTGGCACCGCAAAAATGACGCCTAGAATACCAAACAATTTCCCTGAAACTAAAATCACGAAAAGAATTGTAATTGGATGCACTTTGAGCGTTTTCCCCATGACTTGCGGGGAGATAAATTTTCCTTCTAGTAGTTGTACGACGATCCAAACGATGATGAGTTTTATAAGTAACCAAGGAGATGTCACAATCGCAATGATAATCGCTGGTGTAATCGCAATAACTGGTCCCAAATACGGCACAATACTCGTACACGCGGCAATGATAGCAAGCGTCAGCGCATACGGTAAACCGATAATGAGATAACCGATAAACAGTAAAATCCCGATACAAAAACTAACGATAATCTGACCACGAATATACGAACTAATTTGGCCATTGGATTCATGCAAAACTTGGCGTGTATGTGCGCGTGAATTCACTGGTAACATTTTTAAAAGATAGTCTGGTAACTTCTTGCCGTCTTTTAGTAGATAGAATAGGACAAGTGGGGTTGTTACGATCGCGAGTATAACCTCAGTCACCGTTCCAACCACGCTACCAATACTGTTAACAGCGCTGCTCACAACACCTGCCCCTTGCTCAGAAATCGTTTTTGTGATGCTACTAAAATTCTCCTGCACTTTCCCCTTCACCTGATCAAATAACGGTGACTCCGAAAATTCATTGAACTTCGCAACGACTTTATCCCAGTATGACGGGAATGTTTTCACTAAACTCACAATCTGATCTTTCACAGCTGGCACGATAAAGCTAAATACCAATACCAATAACCCAATAATCACAAGATACAGCAAACCGATGGACCAGCCACGATGCCAGCCCTTCTTTTCCAACCAATCAATGAGCGGATTACATAAATAATAAGCAATTCCCGCCAAGATAATCGGCGCTGCAATCGTGGATATAATCACCATAATTGGGTCAAAAATGAACGAGATCTTCGTCAAAACGTAAATATCTAGCGCGACCAATAGGAAAATTAGTAGACTAAGCACAAATTTGTTTTCAATAAAAAATTTCTTGAACTTCGAAAACGATTCTTTCATTCACTCCACCCCTCTTTATTTTTAGATTCCCTAAATCTAAGTTTCAGAACCATTATACAAGTTATTCCTAACAAACTCACGCATTTATATCTAACCAAGCACAAGACCTTCTGGGTCAAGTTCCAACAACGCATGCGCAAAATAGAAATGATACCGATCCTGAAAACCTGTGAACAACTCGGCGCCTTCTTTTTGATACATGATTAGCGGATCTTGTTGCCCGTAAGCGCGCAAATGGATTCCCTCACGAAGTTGCACCATCTGATCCAAGTGCACCACCCACATTTGATCTAGCAAATTCAAATAGACCTCTTTTTCGATCTGGTTAATCGTTCCTGTTGGAAATTTCGTTCGTTGTTTGCGATGCCAGAAAACCAACGCTTCTACCGCCTCTGCTTGCGACATCAACGTGACTTGGTCAAACGAATGTGGAAATTTCGTACCACCGAGCAGTTCGCCCATTTTGGCATAGCGCGCGTCAAGATCCGGCTCGCGTTCTGAGAATACGTCCTCCGCCACTTCCCGCAAAATCCGCTCCGAAAAAGCGCCCAATTGATCAATGCTAAGCAGGCGATCCCGCTCTTCGTACACCTTTTTGCGTTGAATATCGATGACCTCATCGTAAGCTAGCAAGTCTTTGCGAATATCGTAGTTCGAACCTTCTAAACGCTTCTGCGCCTCCAAAATCATCTGATGGACTTTCCTCGACTGCACCGGTTTATCATCAAAATTGTATTTGCGTTGCATACGGCGAACATAGGCTTCCCAACGCTTATTATCAAAATGGTCGATCAGCTCATCATCTAGCGACAAGATAAACTTACTAAAACCAGGGTCCCCACGACGTCCAGAGCGTCCCATCAGCTGCAAATCGATTCGCCGGCTTTCATGGCGTTCCGTTCCAATCACAGCTAAACCTCCAAGCGTATACACGCCTTTATCAAGCTTGATATCCGTTCCGCGTCCCGCCATATTCGTCGCGAGCGTCACCATACCTCTTTTCCCAGCGCGAGCAATGATTTCAGCCTCTTGTTCATGATTTTTCGCGTTCAGCACTTGGTGCGGGATTTCGGCTTTTGTTAACAGCTCGCTGACCCATTCATTACTCTTAATCGAAGACGTCCCAATCAAAATAGGTTGCCCACGTTCATAACGCCAAGACACCTCATACACAATGGCCTCTCCTTTTTGTTCCTTCGTATAGAAAACCTCGTCCTCATTATCCACCCGATTTACCCGTAGATGCGTCGGAATTACAACCACATCCATATTATAAATATGACGGAATTCCTCTTCCTCCGTTTTTGCCGTTCCCGTCATGCCCGAAAGCTTCTTGTACATCCGGAAATAATTCTGAACCGTAATCGTCGCCAGCGTCCGAGATTCCTCCCGAACCTCCACGCCTTCCTTCGCCTCAATGGCTTGGTGCAAACCGTCATTGAAACGCCGCCCCGGAAGCGCCCGCCCAGTATGCGGATCAATGATCAATACCTCTCCATCTAACACCACATAATCCCTATCCTTTTGCATCAAAAAATGCGCCCGCAAAAGTAGCATTGTGATCCGATGAAGCGGCTGATGTGCCTCGGCATATAACGAATCAATTTTCCAGAAGCGTTCCGCCTTCTCAATTCCCGCGTCATGCAGCCAAACAAATCGTTTCTTTTCCTCGACTTCATAATCGTCCGTCAACATCGTCCGCACCAATTCGTCGGCTACCGTGTAAAGCGTCAAGTCCTCTTCCTTACGATCCGAAATCAGAAGTGGCGTCCTAGCCTCGTCAATCAGAATGGAATCCGCCTCATCGATCAGCACAAAATCAAGTCCCGACTGCACCTTATCCTCTGTTTGCCGAACCATGTTGTCGCGCAAATAATCAAAACCAAATTCCGATGCGGTTCCGTAGATAACATCCGCCTTATAAATCGCTTGTTTCTGCTCCTTATCAAGCCCCGAAACATTTAAGCCAACCGACAAACCAAGGTATTCCAACACCTGTCCGATTTCCTCACGGTCACGCTTCGCCAAGTACTCATTCGCCGTTACCAAATGTACCTTATTTCCTCGCAACACCTCTATGTACATCACAAACAAAGAAACGAGCGTCTTCCCCTCACCTGTTTTCATTTCCGCAATTTTCCCATCGCCGAGAACGAAAGCGCCAATCAACTGAACCATCACAGCCTCCAGCCCAACAGTCCGCCGTGCCGCCTCTCTCACTAGCGTAAAGATATAAATCCGGTCGCGCTCCGTGATTTCCCGCTCCTGAAATTTATGTATCCAGTGTTGCGTTTGTTCCTTCAGCGCGGATTGATCCATCAATCTATATAAATCCTCCCGCTTGACAACCTCACGGGCCATATTTCGGTATGCCTTCACTATTTTTCGATCATCATATGTTTGTACCATTTTTAAAGCCTCCTAATCATCTTCTATTATAACCTAGAAAGCCTTGCAAAACCAAGGAATCTCTAGATAAAATTTCTTTAAGCATGCCCCCTTACAAAAAAACGCCAGATTCAATTATTACAGTTTGATTAAATTTTTCTATTGATTTTTGCCAACAGGTTTCGTCATACGAAAATCAGAATGTAATATTTTATACAGATTGACGCTCACGATTCCCAACCTCTCGCGTTCCACAGCATAATGAAACGCGCGTTCCTATTATCTACCTTTACAGCCATGTTACAAAAGTGCCCGCGTGTTTATAGAATCACCTTAAATCCTTATTCCTCCATTTGTAATTTATCTTAAATCCCCGTAGAATGGGTATTACATGAGTATGTATAAAAAGAAAAAACCTAGCATTAAAAGTTAGAGAGGAGTTTTAAAAATATGAAAAAGGCGGCAATAGCAACGGCAACGGCTGGAATCGCAGTCACAGCCTTCGCAGCACCAACCATTGCATCAGCAAATACTGTCATTGTACAAGCGGGCGACACACTATGGGGGATCGCTCAAAAAGCAGGTACCGACGTTGATACTATTAAAAAAGCTAACAAGTTAACTTCCGACACGATCTATCCAGGTCAAAAATTAGAAGTAGCTAAATTAGCCGAAGAAGCTAAAAAATCCGTCAATGCGACATGGCTAAATGTTCGTCAAGGCCCTAGTGTTGAAAACAGCATCATTACTTCTATTAAAGGTGGCACACAAGTCACGGTTGAAACTACAGAAGCAAACGGCTGGAACAAAGTCGTCTATGCAGACGGTAAATCAGGTTATGTCAATGGCAAATACCTATCTGACGTAACTGCTGCAACTCCTGTTGTTGAACCAGAAACACCGAGCGCACCCGTTCAAGAAGAAGTAACAGAACCACAAGCAGAAACACCTGCAGCACCGCAAGTTGAACAACCTGCCGCAGAACAAGAAGTATCCGTTAACGCGACAACACATAAAGTAAAAAACGGCGACACACTTTGGGCATTATCAACCAAGTATGGCGTATCCGTGCAAGACTTGATCTCTTGGAATAATCTATCTTCCTCTTCTATTTACGTAGGACAAACGCTCGCAGTGAATCAAAGCGAAGCACAAACCCCTGCACCTGAAAAAGAAGTAACCGCTCCTGTTGCAAAAGAAGAAGCACCAGAAACAGCTACGCCAACAGCTCCACCAGCAAAAGAAGAAGTGAAGGAAGCAGCACCAGAAACAGTTACACCTCCAAAAGCGGAACAAAATGAGGCTCCAGCCGTTCAAGTAGACACAAATGCATCTACATACACCGTTCAAGCTGGCGACTCGCTTTCCAAAATCGCAACGCTGTTTAGCACAAGCGTAGCAAATTTAAAAGCAATCAACAGTTTAACTAATGACAATATCGTTGTTGGCGACGTTCTAAAAGTAAAAGGCTCTGCACCGGTAAAAGAAACGGTAGAGAAACCTGAAACAGAAAAACCAGCCGTATCAAAACCTGATACCGCTCCAACAACTAATGTCAACAAACCAAGCAAGCCAAGTAAACCAGCTGTTAACACTTCCAACACATCGAACTATACTGTCCAAAGCGGTGATTCTTACTACACAATCGCGCAAAAATTTGGCACAACCGTAGATAACTTAAAAGCATTAAACAATGCAACAAGTAACAATCTACAAGTTGGCGATGTTTTGAAAGTAAAAGGAACAGCATCTAGCTCCAACAACAACTCAAATGTAAACAAACCATCAAATACAGGCAATAACAACAGCAATTCGAATTCAAGTTCCAACACGAATAACAATTCGGGTAGTAGCAACAATAACTCATCTTCTTCCGATGCAAGCTTCAGCGCACTAATGAACGAAGCACAAAAGCATCTTGGAAAACCTTATTCTTGGGGCGGTAACGGACCATCTACATTCGATTGTTCCGGCTATACAAAATATGTCTTTGCAAAACTTGGCATTTCGATTCCACGTACATCGGGATCACAATATGCTGCATCTACAAAGATCAGCGCTAGCCAAGCAAAACCTGGCGATCTAGTATTCTTTGATTACGGTAGCGGTATTGCGCATGTTGGTATCTATATCGGCGGCGGTCAAATGATCGACGCACAAGACAACGGCGTTAAAATCGACAACATCACATCAGGTTACTGGGCTAATTATCTCGTAGGATATGGTCGCGTAGCTAACTTCTAAAAAATAAAACCAAACCGCTTGCAGGCTTCGTACTTGCAAGCGGTTTTCTTTCGTATAAAAACAGATTCATTATCGGTGAAATCTCAAAAAGATGACTCCTGTACAATACAGAAGCCATCTTTTCGCAAGTGCTTAATTCTTTTTTTACATGTGTTAGCTTATTTCTTTCTGCGTAGGAACCATGCACCTAATGTGACGAAAAGTCCTCCGAATAGGGTTGTGCTTATTCCTGATGTGTCCCCTGTGTTTGGTAATTCTTTTGCTATTTGCGCAGGCTCTATTTCTTTCTCTGGTGTTGGCTTTGCTGTTGGCATCACAACAGTAGGTTGAACAGGTGTTACTGGTTTCACGATTGGATTTGTTGGGGCAACTGGTGTGACTGGTACTATTGGCTGTGCACCAACAATAACCGTGATGGTAAATTGTGTTTCGTTGCCGTCCGAATCGATCACGCTGTAAGTCACATGATAGATACCTGCTTGCTCTGGGTTCACATCATTTGATACAATCGTAATTTTGCCTGTCAAATCGCCATCTTCGAGATCAGTAGCATTCACGCCTGCCATTGGATCAAAGGCTTGACCGTATGCGAGTGTTTGATCGCTTGCGTGAATCACTGGTTTTTCGTTGGTCAATACGGTCACGGTATAGGTCGCTTCCGTTGTGTTGCCGTCAGAATCAGTAATGCTATACGTCACGTGATACACGCCAGGTACGTCTGGATTAACGTCGTTCGCCAGGATTTGGATCGCGCTTGTTACGTCACCGTCTTCGGTGTCGCTTGCTGTGATTCCGGCCATTGGGTCAAACGTGCGGCCTGCTTTGAAGCTTGTATCATGCCCCGTAATCACTGGCTTGTCATTGCTGAGAATCGTCACGGTAATCGTTTTTTCCGTAGTATTACTGTCGGTATCGAGGACACTGTATGTGATATGGTACTCGCCGGGCACATCGATGTTCACATCATTCGCCACCACTTGGATATTCGAAGTAAGATCGCCATCTTCGAGGTCCTCGGCGCTCACACCTGCCATTGGATCTAATGAACGATGTGCTTTTTGCGTGATATCGCTTGCCGTGATGACTGGTTTCTCATTGGTTAAAACGGTCACCGTGATCGTTTTCGTCGTCACGTTGTTGTCGCTGTCCTTCACGCTGTAAGTCACGTGGTAGGTGCCTGCTTGAGTCGCATCGACGTCATTCGCTGTAATCGTCACGTCTCCTGTCACATCGCCGTCTTCTGTATCACTTGCGGACATGCCTGCCATCGGATCAAACGTGCGTCCAGCCTTGAATGTTTGATCTGTCGCGTGGATCACTGGTTTGTCGTTCGTGCGGACATAGACGTGGCGTTGAATTGTGGTTTCATTGCCATCAGCATCTGTCACGCTATAAGAAACAGCATACGTGCCCGCTTGCGTCATGTCTACCGTGTTCGTCTCTACCTTGATCTTATCCGTGAGGTTGCCATCTTCGGTGTCATTCGCGGTAATACCTGCCAGTGGTTCAAACGTGTCGCCCACTTTTAAATACACATCATTCGTTGTCAAAATCGGCGCGTCATCCGTTAACACGGTCACGGTAATCGTTTTCGTCGTTGCGTTGCCATCCGAGTCCGTCACACTGTACGTCACGTGATACACGCCTGCTTTGGCTACATTGACATCGTTCGCTGTGACTTGGATTTTGCTAGTGATATCGCCATCTTCCGTATCGCTCGCTGTCACAGCATTGTTCACGTCGAAGGCTTTATTGACACGCATCGTGATGTTGGACGCTTGGATAACTGGTGCATCGTTGCTGGTCACTGTCACGGTAATCGTCTTCGTTGTGGTGTTGCCGTCGGAATCCGTCGCACTATATGTCACGTGGTACGTGCCGACTTTCGACGTATCCACATCATTCGCGGTTACCTCGACAGCCAGTGTCATATCGCCATCTTCCGTGTCACTTGCCGTCACATCTGCGTATGGGCTAAACGTACCTCCCTTTTTCAATGTCTGATCTGTTGCCGAAATCATCGGTGCATCATTACTCGTCACCGTCACGGTGATTGTTTTGGTCGTCGTGTTGCCATCCGAATCCGTCACGCTATATGTCACATGGTACGTTCCCACTTTCGACGTGTCCACATCATTGGCCGTGATCGTGATTTGACTTGTCAGATTACCATCTTCAGTATCCGTCGCGCTCACACCAGCTTCCAGATCAAGCGTACCACCTTTTTTCACGGTCTTATTTGCCGCTGTAATGACTGGTGCATCATTACTTGTCACTGTCACCGCAATCGTTTTCGTCGTGACATTGCCGTCCGAATCCGTCACGCTGTACGTCACATGATACGTCCCAACTTGTGTTGTATCCACATCGTTCGCCGTCACTTGGATGTCAGCCGATACGTCACCATCTTCCGTATCGCTCGCACTCACGCCCGCTGTTGGCACAAATTGTTCCCCTTTTTTCAGCGTCATGTCCGTTGCGTTAATAACTGGCGCGTCGTTACTCGTCACCGTCACCGCGATTGTTCTCGTCGTCTTGTTGTCGTCACTATCTGTCACGCTATAAGTTATATGATACGTTCCGACTGTCGATGTATCCACATCATTGGCCGTCACTGTCACTTTATTTGTCAAACTACCGTCTTCGATGTCTGTAGCCTCTACACCTTCCATCGGGTCAATCGTCGCGCCTTTTTTCACTGTTTTATCGCTCGCTGTAATAGTCGGTTTTTCCCCCGGTATTCTTAGCTCAATCTGACCGCTTGATGTGTAACTAACTCCATTTACTTTTCCAATACCACTAATTTTCATTAGCGATTTGTTTGGCGCGGCATCTGCTTTGATATTCACATCATACGTCAGTGTAAATGTGTTGGATGGACTAGCAAACGGCAACTGAATGCTATGGCTTAGGAGCTCCTCTTTTGTTACCGAATAAACTTCTCCATCGTTTCTTGTTAGTGTCAGATTTGTCAGTGTGCTCGCATCAAATTCGGCTGCCATATCAACACCGTATTGCATCGTAAATGCTGTAGCATCATTTGTTTTATTGGAGATCATATTCGTAACAGTTACTGCTTCTGTTGGCTCTGCTTTACCGTTATCATTCCCCTTCTTGTCGTCTATTGTCAATTTTAGTTCTGGAGAAATACCGTTCACTTGTAGTTCCGTAATCGTTAATTCTTGTAAATTAGGTCTTGAGCCTGTAGAGCCGACAAATCCGAATTGCACCTCCGTTCCTCCAAAGGCTGCTTGTAAATCCTCTACTTGATAGCTTCCTGAATATGAAAGGTAATGGTAGCTTAATGTTTTAGTAGTAGCGTCCCAATCAATAGTTACCGGATGGATTTGGTCATCTTCAAAATATTCTCCTGCTGGTAGTACGTTCAAGGCATGATGTTCAATAACCGGGCCAATACCAGGAACGGTTATTGCGATATGTTTATTTTTCGGCGAAACATTTAAATCCCATGTCTCTGCAAACTCAATACCGTCATTTACATACGTATCAAATTCCACAGCTAAGGCATTTTTAATATAGTTACTACCGTACATTCCCATCGAGCCGCCAACGCCTGCAATTGCTTCACTTCCGCGAGGATCATTTTGCATAACAAACGCCATTCCGTCCGCACCATTTGGGTTATCTCCCATATATAAATTTGCTTGCATGTGGAAATTCTTTGTTAGATCAACTTTATTTTTAGCGTCAGACCAAAGTCCTCCTGCCTGACTATCCTTCTTAGGTGTGATGGTTACCTTATTTTTATCGATACTTGATGATTTTCCTGGAACAACAGAAAAGTAGTCTGTAACATCTGAAAAAGAACCACTTTCCTCCAGTTGAGTTGCTTTCAGCTTCGATTCAGCCTTCGTTGTATACATATATGAATTATCTTGTTCTGCGGCATACGTTGGAACTGCTCCTCCAACAAGTAGTGCTATCGCCGCAGATGTTGCGCCTATTTTCTTCAATGACATTTTAAATTCTTCCTCCTTCTTAATAGCTAAATATTTCCTTGGCAAAATCAATACCGTTTCCTATCGTGGAACTTTTACCACATAACACTTGCGTATTTTGAGTACAGAAAGAAGTAGATGCCACAACGGCAACTATTTCTTTCTACGCAAGAACATTGCGCCAAGGGCTGTTAGGAAACCGCCGAGGGCAAGTGTTTTCGCGACGTCATTATCGCCTGTTTTTGGTAATACTTGGTCTGTTGGCATCGCCACAGCTTGGATGGTTTGCGCTGGTGCTGGTTTACTTGGAACAGTGGGTGTCATTGGTGTCACGACGGGCGTAGTTGGAACGACTGGAGCTACGGGTTGCGCCCCGACAAGGACGGTAATCGTGATCTGTGTTTCGTTGCCATCGGAATCGACGACACTGTATGTCACGTGGTAAATCCCCGCGACGTTCGGATTCACATCGTTGGATATAATCGTGATGCTACCTGTGAGATCCCCATCTTCGACATCGCTTGCACTGACGCCTGCCATTGGATCAAACGGTGTCCCAAAAGCAATCGCTTGGTCGCTCGCGTGGATCACTGGCTTCTCATTGCTTAATACAGTCACCGTGTAGGTCACTTCTGTCGTGTTGCTATCAGAGTCGGTCACACGATACGTCACATGATACACACCGGCAACATCTGGATTCACGTCGTTCGCGATCACTTGGATACTTGCTGTGAGATCGCCATCTTCGGTGTCGCTTGCTGTGATACCAGCCATTGGATCAAACGTGCGACCTGCTTTGAAACTGCTATCTTGCCCAGTTACGACAGGGTTCTCGTTGCTGAGAATCGTCACGGTCACCGTTTTTTCTGTGGTATTGCCGTCGGAATCGAGGACACTGTATGTGATATGGTACTCGCCGGGCACATCGATATTGACATCATTCGCGATGATTTTCACGTTGGCTGTCACGTCACCATCTTCGAGGTCTGCCGCGGAAACATCCGCCATTGGATCGATGGCACGATGGGCTTTTTGCGTGATATCGCTTGCCGTGATGACTGGTTTTTCATTGGTTAACACGGTCACCGTGATGGTTTTCGTCGTTACGTTGTTGTCGCTGTCCTTCACGCTGTAGGTCACGTGGTAGTTGCCTGCTTGAGTCGCATCGACGTCATTCGCTGTAATCGTCACGTCTCCTGTCACATCGCCGTCTTCTGTGTCGCTTGCGGACATGCCTGCCATCGGATCAAAAGTGCGTCCAGCCTTGAATGTTTGGTCTGTCGCGTGGATCACTGGTTTGTCGTTCGTGCGGACATAGACGTGGCGTTGGATCGTGGTTTTATTGCCATCAGCATCTGTCACGCTATAAGAAACAGCATACGTGCCCGCTTGTGTCATGTCTACCGTGTTCGTCTCTACCTTGATCTTATTCGTGAGGTTGCCTTCTTCGGTGTCATTTGCGGTAATACCTGCCAGTGGTTCAAACGTGTCGCCCACTTTCAAATACACATCATTCGTTGTCAAAATCGGCGCGTCATCCGTCAACACGGTCACGGTAATCGTTTTCGTCGTCGTATTATTGTCGGAATCCGTCACACTGTACGTCACGTGATACACGCCAGCCTTGTCAACATTGACATCGTTCGCTGTGACTTGGATTTTGCTAGTGATATCGCCATCTTCTGTATCGCTCGCTGTCACGGCATTGTTCACGTCGAAGGCTTTATTGACACGCATCGTGATGTTGGACGCTTGGATAACTGGTGCATCGTTGCTGGTCACTGTCACGGTAATCGTCTTCGTTGTGGTGTTGCCGTCGGAATCCGTCGCACTATATGTCACGTGGTACGTGCCGACTTTCGACGTATCCACATCATTCGCGGTTACCTCGACAGCCAGTGTCATATCGCCATCTTCCGTGTCACTTGCCGTCACATCTGCGTATGGGTTAAACGTGCCTCCCTTTTTCAACGTCTGATCTGTTGCCGAAATCACCGGTGCATCATTACTCGTCACCGTTACCGTGATTGTTTTTGTCGTCGTGTTGCCATCGGAATCCGTCACGCTATACGTCACATGATACGTTCCCACTTTCGACGTGTCCACATCATTGGCCGTGATCGTGATTTGGCTTGTCAGATTACCATCTTCAGTATCCGTCGCGCTCACACCAGCTTCCAGATCAAGCGTACCACCTTTTTTCACGGTCTTATTTGCCGCTGTAATGACTGGTGCATCATTACTTGTCACTGTCACCGCAATCGTTTTCGTCGTGACATTGCCGTCCGAATCCGTCACGCTGTACGTCACATGATACGTCCCAACTTGTGCTGTATCCACATCGTTCGCCGTGATCGTGATTTGGCTTGTCAGATTACCATCTTCAGTATCCGTCGCGCTCACACCGGCTTCCAGATCAAGCGTGCCACCTTTTTTCACGGTCTTATTTGCCGCTGTAATGACTGGTGCATCATTACTTGTCACTGTCACCGCAATCGTTTTCGTCGTGACATTGCCGTCCGAATCTGTCACACTATACGTCACGTGATATTCGCCAACACTTGTTGTATCCACATCGTTCGCCGTCACTTGGATGTCAGCCGTTACGTCGCCATCTTCCGTATCGCTCGCACTCACACCCGCTGTCGGCACAAATTGCTCCCCTTTTTTCAGCGTCACGTCCGTTGCGTTAATAACCGGCACGTCATTACTTGTCACCGTTACCGTGATTGTTTTCGTCGTCGTGTTGCCGTCGGAATCCGTCACGCTATATGTCACATGGTACGTACCGACTTGTGAAGTATCGACATCATTTTCTGTTACTTTCACGCTACTCGTTAAGTTACCATCTTCTTGATCCACTGCGCTCACGTCTGTAAGAGGATTAAATGTGCCCCCTTTTTTCACGGTATGATCTGATGCTTCAATGGTTGGCACATGGTTCGCGATCACCTTCAACGTGACGTCGTTCGAGTAATTTATATAGTCTTCATCTGTAAAGCCTTGATCTTGATGTGTCACTGTCGCTTGTGTAGTGATATCGTCGGCTACAACTGCGCCCTTCACGTCAAATGTCACATGCTTTGTTGCGCCCTCACCCACACTTTCAAGCGGGATCGATAGTGTACGAGTACTACTGTCATAAGAGCCAGCAATCGATACGCCGTCCACCATGACATCAGATGAAACGAGAGTCACTTCTTCCGGAATCAGAATCGATAACTCTGTATTTTGTGATGCCATACCGCCTTCATTTTTGGCGTCGAAAGAGTAGGTCGCAATTTTGTTTTCTTTCACAGAAGTTTGGTCTACTTTTCCATCTACAGTAATGAAGGATTGCGTGGCAAATACGATATTATCCAGTAAATTCCCATTTCTAGGATCTCCACCTACGGCTTCAAATTGGAACCGTGTAGTTGTTTGTCCTGCTGGAATGGTATACGTCCCCGAATAAGTTTTCCAAGCCTCTTTTGAAGTCGTCATCGTTTCGATTATTTTTAAATCATCAGGTGTTCCAAATTTAACGGTTGCAGTATCCGTTGTCAACCGCCCACGATGCGCAACTCGCCATCTCACTTTTGCCCCTGGTGTCGTGATTATGTCCTGATATAAACCAGAAGCTTCATATGCATTTAGCTCCACATATTGTTCTCCATCCGCTGCTTCTCTGTTTTCAAAATGATTCTGGATCTCGATTAAGCCATCTGATCCTGTTGTATTCCATCCTGGAACTTCTGATTGATCCAGTGTTTTCCAAGTTCCATAAGACACGGCTGGTTGTTCAAAACTACCATTTTGAAGACTAATTACCTCCACTGGTGGTTTCGGAACACCTTGTGCATTTGTTGCCGCTAGCACGATAGGTCCCTTCATTACATTGTATGGCACGCTTGTGTTTCCAGTTAATACGGCTGATACAATCATGCTTCCTGCCACAATTTTGACGATGTTTTTGCTCATTTGTAAATCCTCCATTTTTGCTCATTTGAGTAGTTATATTTAATGTACACGTAAAAAATCGTTAAATCAGCAATCTTTTATCGTGACACATTAATAGCTCTTGGTCATATACATGTTAAAGATGTCATTTCTAATCTCGTATTCGTTTTTCCAATATTATTTCCCACTATAAGCTAACCTTTCACTCATTGCCTAGATATTTTTAAAATCATATCATTCTGCCCAATATCAGCTAATCTGTAGTGATATCTAGCAGTCGCCACCCCAATTTTTTTAATCATCATTGTTGTCTTTCCCTCCTCATTTCCGGTACATCTCACAATACGAGTAGCACCACAAACGAATCATACCATACATATAAGTTGCAAAAAGTAAAAAATTCTCCTATACATATATATAATTATGTATTTTTTGACACATTTGTTGTTTTAAAAAAAAAAGGATTTCCATATAACTATGAAAACCCCATTCCGTCTATATTTTTACAGGCCCCCAACAACAAAATCTACTCTAACAATCTCCTTAAAATATTCATCAATCCCCACCAATTCATACTTACTTCCGTCATTTTTCACGATCGCATCCAAGCCTTTTAACACATATGTTTGGGAAACTTGATCCATATCGGCCTGTTTAACGGGTACATTATTTTTGAGCAAACGCACCCGCAAAATTGGCCCCTCATAGCTCCCCTTATTTTCACTAGTACCGAGCGTGTAAACATTCTGGGTAACCCCGACCTTTAACACGTTCACTTTCAAATCGATACGAACTACTTCTTTGTACGTCGCATCAAATCCCACTACTTCATATTTAGCTCCATCTGCCAATATGATATTCTCTAATCCCTTTAATATATATTTTTGTGTTGTCGCGTCGATATCTGCTTGCTTCACAGCTTTGCCATCCTTCATCAGCCGAACGACTCGGATATTATCTCGGTATCCTCCACTAAATTCCTTCTGCCCAACTGTGTATTCCGGAACATCCAAGACCGATTTTACTTCCAGCGGCACACGGATTACCTCTGCGAAATTTTTATCCAAACCTACCATTTCATACTTACTTCCATCATTTTGAATCAAACGTCTCATCTCTTTTAGCACATAGTTTTCTCCGTCCGTATCTGCCTGCTTGATCACCACATTATCCTTAAAAAGTCGCACTCTAGTAATTGTTGAACCGTATGTCCCAGTATATTCATTCGTCCCGATAATATAGGCCGGAACATCCAGCATAGAGCGCACTGTGAGCGGTATCCGAATCACTTCTTTATAACTCTCATTCACACCGACGAGCTCGTACTTACTACCATCATTCACCACAAGCGTATCTAACCCTTTAAAAGTATAGGTTTTGGTAACTACATCTGTATCTGCTTGCTTCACCACCTGAGAATTTTTCAAAAGTCGGATCTTCCAAATCGGCTCACGATATTGCCCAGTGTAGAGATTTGTATTCGTGAAAAGTGGCTTATCCTGCACAAAGTAAGCGTAGTCAGTCGTGCCGATGTTCCCACGCACCGTATTTTCCAGTGCACTATTTCGCGTGTTATTCACAGCAACTAACTCATCCAGCTTCACTTGCGTACCGTTGTATGCAACATCGCTGACCGAAACCAAATGATCCATCCGCGTCCCCATCGTGATTGTATTGCCAATCAGCAACAGCCTCTTCGTAGCCGAACTAATCGTGAAAAAGGAATAATAACCATTGTTTACAAGTTTTCCTTCCACCAAAAAGTCATTCTTCGTGAACGATATGCCTTTTTCCTTATCATTCGTAGCCACATCCCCTTCAAAAATGCGAACTGGGTAGCGAACATTTCCCTCCGCTTGGAATTTATTTTGGTCGATCGAAATATTGCTTGGCTTCGTCGAAATTATCCCCGTACTATCCTCTTTCTCCCGACTATTGATGTAGACCATCGTGAAAATATCGCGCCCCTTTAAATCCACCTGATTGCCTGTCACAAGCGCATCCATGACACCGCACAAACGAATCCCCGTATAGAAAATCATATTTTCTGGATACACTTCCTCACTATAATCCATTCTAATTTTCGTGTTGTTTGGATTCTCACTATTAACCCGACCAGCCGTCAAAACATTATCTTTAATGATGAAATTCTCATTTTGTGGTCCATAACTATCAATTCCCGAATCATTCATCACATCCACTGGAATGCCCGCCTCATACTTCGTCTTAAAATGCGCATACCCATAACGCTGCATCCAATTTGTAATCCGATTTTTCTCGATAACAATCGGTTCCGCCTTACTGCCATTAAATTTATACATCTGAATCCCAGACCGGCCAAGATCCGACAAATCGTTATCATAAATTCGCACATTCTTGGAAAATTCTAGCCCGATGCCATTTTGCAAACCTGAATTCTTGATGATATTGTGCGTAATCGTGGCGTTCGTTACTCTACCAAGGTAAACCGTGGAATTTCCCTTTTTCTTCGCATCAATCACGCAATTCTCGATGTTCAACGTATCCAGAACTTGATAATCCTCATAATTCTTCTCTTCGTAGCCCGCGCCAAAGTCAATAAGCGTTCCAGATCTCTCATCCGATGCGTCGTCAGTATAGCTTATTTGTAAATTCTCCAGACTAATCGTATGCGCTTTCATTTCGTTCAATGGAAAACGCGTCGCAATCCCACGAACCACTTGAGTAAAAACTAACGAAGACTCGCTCACTCCCTCTGCATTCTTCTCCCCAGTCACCGTCACATTGGATGGTATCCCCAATGTCTGGCTAAAATAATACACCCCTTTAGGAACATAAATCGTCGTGTGTTGCGTGCTATCAAGCTTTCGCATCAGTTCATTCCAACGAGAAGCATTTTGGTCCGCTAAGCCCCTATTGTTAGCGATTACAATTTCACTCATATCTATCGTTTTCGCCTCTGATACTGCCTGAACCTCCTTCACATAAACCGAACATAAAGCAACAATAAGTAACGTAAAAAGTAGTTTCTTCAAATAAAACATCCTCCCTATTTTTGGATAGACTGCCTAATTTTTCGAAGTTACAACCGTTATTATTTGCCGTTACATTCAAAACCCCCTTTTTCCCAAAATTTCCTTTCACTAAAATAATAGCACGTTCCGCTATATTAAAAGTTAAATACTTCCGCTTCCTAGGAAATAATTATGAAGTTTTCGTCACAATTTCGTTTTTGCCTCTTTATTTTATGATATAGTGGATGTATTACTTTTTAAAATGAGGATGAAGCAGGATGCAGGAAATAACGATTAAAATAAAGAAAAAATCGGCGCGACAATACATACAAGGCTATCCCTTGCTGACAAAAGAAGCGGTTGTCGCTTGGCCTGATGTGGCAGAAGGAACGGTGTTGCGCCTGACAGATGAGGCCAATCGTTTTATCGCAAAAGCCTACCATGGAAATCAGAATAAAGGGATTGGTTGGCTGCTAACGTATGACGCCGAACAAGCGCTTGATCAAGCTTTTTTTGTCACGCTTTTTAAAGAAGCCTTTGCGAAACGGCAAGCCTTCTTTCATGACGAGGCGACGACTGCCTTTCGGATTTTTAACGGTGAAGGCGACGGTCTCGGCGGTCTGACGGTCGATTATTATGATGGTTTTCTCGTCTTGCAATGGTACAGTAACGGGATTTATAAGTGGAAGCAGATGCTTATCGCCGCACTTAAGCGCGCGATTGATACGCGTGGTATTTACGAAAAACGCCGATTCGATGAAAAAGGACAATACTTGGAAAGCGACGACTTTTTAGAAGGTGAGACAGCTCCTGAACCACTAATTGTAAAGGAAAATGGGATTAATTACGCGGTGTATTTGAACGATGGTGCGATGACGGGGATTTTCCTGGATCAACGTGACGTTCGCAAAACCATTTGCGACACATATGCAGCAGGTCGGACAGTTTTGAATACATTTTCTTATACAGGCGCCTTCTCGATTGCCGCAGCATTTGGCGGAGCCGCTCACACAACCAATGTCGACGTTGCCAACCGTAGCATTCCCAAAACCCGCGAACAATTTAGCGTCAACGAACTTGACCCAACGGCACACACGATTATGGCCGAAGACGTTTTCCAATATTTCAAATACGCGAATCGTAAAGCGTTGGCATTCGACATGGTGATTTTAGACCCACCAAGCTTCGCCCGCACGAAAAAAACAACATTCAGCGTTGCAAAAGACTACGGGAAATTGTTGGAGGAAAGCATCGCGATCACGAATCCGAATGGCATCATTGTCGCATCGACCAATTACGCCGGGTATGGCATGGAAAAGTTTAAGCAAGTTGTGCAAGAAGCGTTTCAGCATCAAGGACGGAAATATCGAATTGTGGAGCAATTTACGCTACCCGCAGACTTTGCAACGCGGAGTAGTTTTAAAGAAGGCAACTATTTGAAGGTATTGTTTTTAGAAGTAGAATAGTTAAAAAAGCATCTAATCATGGCCTGTAAAATGCCTAGACTAGGTGCTTTTATTATATTTCACTCAAATCCATTGCAATTTCGCGTTCATGATGTTAACCTTATTTAAAAATGAGTTTACAGCAAGGAGTGAATAACATGTACGATATAGTAATAATCGGCGCTGGAGTGAGCAGTATTTTTACGATGTTGAAATTAGATGATAAGCAAAAAATTCTGGCCATTGATTCAGGTCCTAGCATAGAAGAGCGGCTTGAAAAACCTTCTGCCTCCGGTTTTGGCGGTTTAGGATTGTCAGAAGGAAAGTATAATTTTTCTCCTTATTTGGGTAGTAATTTAAGTAGCAAAATTGGAGACAAGTTAGTACGTAAGCAACTATCCGAAGTGGAAGAAATAATAAATACGTTTGGCGGACAATCTGCCTTAAAATACCAATCCGATGCAGACAGCCACCTGTCTCGTGAAGGCGACTCACCGATACATTTTTTAGACTGCCCAACAAAGCATCTCGGCACCAAGCTTTCGAAAGAAGTGTATACGAATATATTTGCTCACTTGTCCAATAGAATCGAGTTCCTTTTTAATAATGCAGTAACCAACCTAGAGAAAACCGATGATACATTTCGCATTACCACTTCAGAAAACCATGTTTTTTACTCCAAAAAAGTGATTATTGCTACCGGTTCAAAAAAGAATCCTTCTCTTGACAACAGTTTGGCGGAACTAGGACTTGCCTATCAGAAAAAAAGGATAGATATCGGTTTTCGCATCGAGACCCTAAGTGAGGCATTGGATCCAATACTACAAAATAATTTAGAAGTCAAAATGAGAAGTGGTCATTTATATAGCTATTGCATGAATAAATTTGGGCGGGTAATTAAAAGAAATTTACATGGACGAGTGACACCAGATGGTCAAAATTGTAGAGAAGATAAACCAAGTAACAATTTAAACTTCACACTATTTCGCCCCTATCACTTCGATAATGAAGCACAAATGAATGCATATCTTGACCCTCTATTCCACAAAATCAACCAAGATAGAGGCAGAATCATTGGCTACCCCCTTCACTCCCTATCTTCCGAATTTAAACCCAGAAAGAAAATCGAGGGGACATTACCGTACGAATCAGATTTTGCCGCCGACATAATTTTGGATGATTTATTAAAAGAAACGATTGCTTTTTTTCATTGCTTAGAGCAGGTTTCACAGTCTAAAATAGATGGAAACACATTATTATATTGCTATGATACGAAAGAATTAGGGCCCGAAATCCATACCGATATTTCATTCGAATCTGACGTTCCTAACCTGTTCTTTATTGGTGATTGCTCCGGAGTCACGCACTCACTGTCACACGCAGCTTGCAGTGGTCTATATTTAGGCAAAGCTCTACGCGACTAAAAAGCGGGAGACGGGACACGAGAAAAACCACCTAGCTAAGAGACACTGTATGTCTTGGCTGGGTGTTTTTTGATTGCTTATGTTTCACTCGTTTTTCATATTGCTTGGAGAAAACGCAGGTTTAAAGCGAATCCTGCCACATGTTCATGATTTAGATATTACTTAGATAAAAACACGGCAAACCTTACCGCAGTGGCTACGTTCAGGCCAATTTACATTTCACATTACTTAGATAAAAACGCACCTATCGAACACCAACCGATACTCTGAATGAAATTTACATTTCACATTACTTAGATAAAAACTTGGCTAGCGATTTTAACAATCGGCGGTCTTTTCTTATTTACATTTCACATTACTTAGATAAAAACGAAGAAATAGCTGTCTATCTCGGTGTATCCGATCGGATTTACATTTCACATTACTTAGATAAAAACTCAAAGATGACCGTGTAGAAGCGTTTTCTAAACTTATATTTACATTTCACATTACTTAGATAAAAACATGCGGGATGATGCTTCAAAAATTTATCATGAGCTTATTTACATTTCACATTACTTAGATAAAAACCTTTTCCTGTATAATCCTGCCCGTAGCCTGATACGAAATTTACATTTCACATTACTTAGATAAAAACTTCAAGATGCTATGAGTAAACAGCGTGTATTGTGATTTACATTTCACATTACTTAGATAAAAACCTTAAAAACTTTAAAAAGAAATAGGAGGTGGTAAGAATTTACATTTCACATTACTTAGATAAAAACTTTTGTAAATGAAAGATGGCAAGGTGAGAGACGTTAATTTACATTTCACATTACTTAGATAAAAACAACAAAAGTATGTAGGAGCAAATGATGCAATTGTGATTTACATTTCACATTACTTAGATAAAAACCCAAGTGTGCAATCTGATAACAAATTATCCAAAACAATTTACATTTCACATTACTTAGATAAAAACGAAACGAAGAAATGAATAAAAAGCTTTCCCAAGCTAATTTACATTTCACATTACTTAGATAAAAACTTTATTTCGCTATGGATAAATAGTATCACGAATGGTAGATTTACATTTCACATTACTTAGATAAAAACTAAGCGCACCATTGCTTGAGTTCTTTTAATTCAGTATTTACATTTCACATTACTTAGATAAAAACCATTCCAGCGCTCTAAGTATGAAGCGAGTTTGTCCTATTTACATTTCACATTACTTAGATAAAAACTTTTTCTGCCGCTTTTGCCTCATCTAATTTCTGACATTTACATTTCACATTACTTAGATAAAAACACGAGCAAAAAGCGCCAATAAGCGAGTGTCCACATTGATTTACATTTCACATTACTTAGATAAAAACGGAGGCGAAGACGATGCAGGAACAGAGCCGGGCGTACATTTACATTTCACATTACTTAGATAAAAACAGTACAAGAGCTACAAAAAAAGAACTCCACTTCTTGATTTACATTTCACATTACTTAGATAAAAACAGTCTAGAGTGTACTGTAGACATGATTCACAACGGAATTTACATTTCACATTACTTAGATAAAAACAGCGTTAGTTATTGAAGCTTTAATCGGAGAAAAAAATTTACATTTCACATTACTTAGATAAAAACGAATTATGATGCAAGTTTTATAAGCGGTGTGCTAGATTTACATTTCACATTACTTAGATAAAAACTTACCATAACGATATACACGTAGGCGACCCGCTCAATTTACATTTCACATTACTTAGATAAAAACCCGTGCTATTTCGAGCCTACTCCCATCATACCTCAAGACCCCTAATCTGTCGACCTCCACCAAAAAACAAATTTCGCACTACAAATTCATCCTACCTTTCCCCTCTAAATCGCGAAACCCATTCTACCCCAACACTTTATCAAAATCTGTCGATCCCCCAATGTTTTTACGCTACTGGAGGTCGACAGATTTTTTCACCCCTTAGAAAAAGTTCGACGTTTTTTCATCTGCTGCTCCCCAAAACTCCTTCTCCAACCATCTTTCCTGCCTACTAGAGAATACAATCACCGAATCTTCTTCCTCACGAATGTATTGATCTAACTCCATCCGTAATTTCACTAACAACGGTGGCGTGATTTCCCCCTCAAAAACTGATTTTTGAACATGCGTTAAGTATTTTTTACAGATTTTAAAAATGTTTCGCGATACTTTTGCGCCACCATTGTCCTGTGTTATATCGTAAATCAAGATAATATACATCGCCATTCACCACCAAATCTTGAATCCTTCGTAATTCTTATCGTTCATCACGTGCTTGATTAGTTTATAGCACTCCAGCCGAATCAGATGCCGATAGGAAACATTTCGTCCTAAATCCCGATGTTTCACCGTTTCCTTCATCCGCAAATCGTACGCCTGCAAAATTTTCTGCCGCGCTTCTTTCTTCATATAGCAAAAATTAGCTTCTTTTTCAAAGTCTTTCTCTGTAATAATATTCTTGTTCAACATGCTGAAAATAATCCGATCGGCAATCAGCGGCTTAAACACCTCCGAAATATCCAAACAAAGCGAAAATCGCCGCTCCCCCGCGCTATGCAAATAACTGATCGCTGGATTTAATTGCGTTTTATAAATCTCCGTCAAACAGCTCGAATACACCAAAGAATTTACATATGAAATCAACGTATTAATCATATTATCCGGTGGCCGCTTCACTCGTTTTTCAAAATCGATTTCTTGGTTAATAATTGCCTGCCAAGCACTGTAGTACACTTTGCGAATATTCCCCTCGATGCCCATCAACTCGGGCACGTTCTGCGTCTTCGCAATTTTCCTCCGCAACGCCTTGATTTCTTCCATCGCCCCGTCCACATCTTTCTCACGCTGACGATAATACCTTAAGTTCCGCAAAATATTAAACGAAGCGCTTTCCACCAATTGAACCGCAATCGCATGACGAAGCAACTCATCCACATAATGCGACACTTGAGCCACGAGCAATTCCCCAGAAACATTGGATTCGCGCGGATAATAACTGCCACTATAAAACCCATAATAATTAAAAATATGCACCGGGATTCCAAGTTGGCCGATATAATTCAAACATTTCGTATTTAAATCCACTTCCCCAAACAGAAAAATTTCGCGCGTCATCTCGACTTTTAAATCTTTAAACTTGCCATCTGGCGCCGTTAGCCGGACAACATTATCCTTCCGCTTCAACTCGCCATTTGAAAACAAATAATAGCTCTCCATACATGTCTCCTTTCAAATATAGCAATACTCAAAGTACGCGCATTTTTTGCAAATCGGCTTGTCGATCACATGCGGTGGCGTATTTTGCGCGCAAATTTTTTCAATATCCGCCAAAATCAGCACTAATTCCTCCGAATCTTCCGGTGAAAGCGTCGCTTCTTCTCGGCGGCGCAGTTTCGGATAATCGATCACGCCATTTTCGATCGCAATCCCTTTTTCACGCAGAAAATAAATGTAATACTTCAACTGCCAAATTCCCGCCTCCTCAATGGCCCGGCTTTTCTTGACCTCATGCAAAACCTTCCAATCGCGGATAAAATCAATGTTCACCGTCTCATCAATCATCACCTGACCAGAATCACGCGTATAGCTCGATTCATCAAGCAACTTGCCCAACTGCACATTCTCATCCAAATGCTCCATCCGAATCGCCTTCGCAAAACACCATAATTTGCGCTGACATACAAAATAATAATACACATGCGTCCCGCTAATTCTCATTGCCCTGCCCTCCTACTAGAAAAACTGACTCTCTTTCTCTCGATCTTTTGGCGTCAAACCAAGGCCTGTGTCATAATCACAATCAAAAATAGTCACTTTTTCATAGTCATTAATCTTGATGGCGTCCGATTTCCCTTTTTCAAAAATATAACCTGGCACGTCCAGCATGAACGCAGAGAGCATCGTTCGCGCCCTCATCTTCGTTTTACGATCCAGGCCTTTTGTTTTTATCGTCTCGATGTAGCCTCTAATTTCGGCTTCATTTTCAGCAAAAATCGGCTTTGGAATCGCAGCAACCGAGTTAATATCACGGAATCGCTTCTTCACTTCGTTCTTATCCAGTTCATACGTACCAAAAGATTTCACGTAATCTATATCGCCCTTCACTTTCTCATAGTACTCGCTGCCCTCAAGCGCCTCCGTCGAGTAAACCCGATCAATCATCGCCAACTTCTGGGCCTCCGAAACCGCGCCGTCCACATCTTGCAACAACGCCCTCGAGTTCTCATGAATTTGCGCATCGATAAAGCCCCGCGGTCTCAAACCCGAACATTCCACGTCAAACACATACACATTCGTCGCCACATCCAGCTCCCGATTCCGGTAACACCGCCCCATCCGCTGAAAAAGACCGTTCACATCAGACAACTCGGTAAACAAAATGTCAACATCAATATCAAGCGAAGCCTCCACAACCTGCGTTGCGACCCAAATACAAGGCCTAGAGCTCCCTTTTTGCCCATCCGATAAAATCGCGTCTTCTTTCGCAGTACGGTCACGTTTAATAAACTGACTATGAAGCAAGTGAACCTCCGCATCGCCGTGAGCCTCAACGAGCTCCTCATACATAGCCTTCGCAACCCGCACCGTATTACAAATCACCAAAATCCGATTGTCCTCATAAAACGCACTAATAAACGCGCTGCTAATCGGCTCGTGAATAACTTTTAGACTATGGCGTACCCGATCAGAAATAAAGTCCTCCTCCGCACGCGTAAAAGTAACGCCCTCTTCGGCCAAAAGATCCGGAATAATTCCCGGTAAAGTCGCCGTCAAAATCGTGAATTTACCGCCCACTTTTTGGATGTAAGAAAGCCCAACAATGAGGTAGGCCAACAAGTCTGGCGAGTACATCTGCACCTCATCGATAATGACCTTGGAATAAGAAAGCGTCGCCAGCTTCGGCTCAAATCCCGCATAACGAAACACAAAATCAAAAAGCTGATCCAATGTACAAACCGTGATCGGAAGCGACATTTGGCGCGTTTTCGTAAAGTAGTCCTCAATATCCATAGCTTCTATCTCTGGCTCGTGAATCAAATACTGACCGTAAGTTTCCGAATGAAGCAACCCAACGCGATCCGTCTGTTGCTCCCTCACAATGCCCGTTTCGCTATCCATTAACCTGCTATAAATCGCGTTGATCGCCGTCCGCAAAGGCAACGTGAAGAAGCCTTTATTGTTTCCTAGCCAAAGCAACCCAGCCTCCGTTTTCCCCATGCCCGTTTCCGCCACAACAATCACGTTCTCCTCTTGGTGCGCCTGCATATATTTTTGTAAGGGTTTCCAATCAGCGTCAGGATTTTGCTTCCGAAATGCACTCATCTGCTCCGTCATCGCCGCTTCTAAAAAATCGTTGGGCTTTTCAACGTCAATATCAGCACTTGCCGCGAAATCAATGCGGTTTAGGAGACCTTTTAGGAGGACGTATTGCCGGAATGTTTCAAACGGCGCACCATCATTCTCAAAAATTTGATCATTAATATGAAAATATATCTCAGGAATTTCATCGGCAATATGGTATTCTAATTTCTTTTTCAAATCACCATATTCAAAATCATTCCATTCTAGCTCCAGTTTAGAAATTTCTTCTTTCCAAACATCTTTTGCTCGCGGAAACTTCCTTTCATGATGCCTTGCAATTACTTGAAAAAGGATTCTAATCTCATCCTCTGAATAGCCCCTATCCTCCAATTTCTCAAACGGAACAAATGCTACCGATAGATAGCCATGTGTAATTTCATTTTTATTAGTTCTCCCGCCAGATATCTTACTTTGAAAAGATGTATTCATTTTTCCAAGATCATGTATTAAACATGCTAAGTCTAACAAGTACCAATCCACTTCAATATCTGGATAAATTTTTTGCAATAGTTCATAGTTTTTTAATAAATCATTAGTGTGGTTTTGTATCGTTTCTATCGGATCTGATTTTGCTAAGTATTGATTCATTCCCATCAACTCCTAAAAAGCTTGGACAAACTAAATGACTTCGGATAACCTTACCAATACCGGTTATATTGATCATATACAGATTTGCCCAAGCTCTATTTACTCTTCCATTCTAACAAACATTAACTTATCATCCTCATCTTTTGAATAGAATCTTCGAGATGATACGGTAACATCAGTAGCATAAAAAACATCCTTTTTTAGCCAATTCCGAAACATTTTAGGAGCCTTGGCTGTTCCCCTATTGATCAACTCATACGTACTAGTCAATAAATACCTTGTTCCTAAATTATTGCGCCTCCCTATATTCGAACGTTGCCCGAAAATCACTAACTTATCTTCCACATCTTTCACAGGAATATATGCTCCATAGCCCCGGTCTACCGATATATTCTTTTTAAATCGTACATTTCGCTCAAACGAAACCACCTTCACCTCTTGGATCGTCGCAATATCTTCACGGCGACCAAGCGATGGATACTCTTGCGGCGTTTCGAAAGCTTCGGCGATCGTCGGAACCAAGCTTTGATCTTCCGGAATCACATGCAGAAGTAGTTCGACATCCACAAGCAGCTCCGCCGTTGCAATCCCCCGACCCACGCCATAATCACCGACTTTTAACTGATGACGTTTCTCGTCATACGTCATGCCATTCTTAAATTCATACCGCGTGTACAAATCGTTCACCTTGGAAAAATACTTTCCTTGAATACTGATTTCCATCGGATGATAACTTGTAAACCCACACATCGTATGCACCATCCCGATCACCGTCGAATACGGCGGCAACGGGTATGTTTCCTTTAATTGAAAACTCGTCGGCTTTTTATAATTCACTAAATCCTGCCATAATTTAATCCTAATTGCTTTCATAATATGCATCAATCTTTTCTTTAAGATCATTGAAGAAAGCAGGCACAGATTCGGCATTTAGTGCTTTTTTAATCTCAGACGTGTTCTCGAATTGCCCGTCAATCACACCACATTTGGTATTTTCTTTGATGCCGCTATAATCCAACACACCAAGAATATTGTCGACGAGGACTTTATTATCCTTGATATCCACGACATTTTGGAAAACAGGGTTCTTCACATCGTACACGCCACCGATGATAAATAGCGGTTTCAAGTCCTCACGACGACCGCGAATATCACGATACAAGAACGCAATCGTATCCATTAATTTTTGCACGCGACGGCTTTTTTCCTTGTTGTCGATTTGGGTTTGTCCATCGATTCCGATTTGATCGAGGTCGATTGTCACCGTATAGCGGTAGTAAGAACGATGAATCTCTGCTTGCGCGATGTTCATGTTTTCGCCAACTTTATCCGCTTGTCCTTTATTCGTCAGGAAATCCAGATCCGCTTTAAAAGTCTCTAGCGAAATCGCATTTGACAGTCGTACTTTTGCCGAACGTTTTTGCCCTTGTGTTCCCTTTTCCGTTTTTAAGTAACCGAAGAAATCAAGTTCTGGAAAATCTGTGATCGTTGCTTCACTCAAGAACTGAATTACCTTCTTGTCTCCACTACCTTCCGCCTTGACTGGGGCAGGCTTCTCACCAACCTGCTCCATCATATTGTAACGAATCGCTTGGCGAGAAATGTACGTGTATTGGTCACCATTGTTGCGAGATATTTTTTTGAGCGCCGAGATATTCCCTAGACTCTCCCCATAGTTTGCGCTTTCTGCTTGAAAAATGATTGTCATTGCTAGGCCTTTACTTTTCATTGTCATTTCCTCCATCTTTATCTTTGTCATCGCTCTCTATCGCACCGTTCACACCAACCATAAAGGCATAACCGACCGTTTTAAACGTCTCATCACTCGTAAAAGATTCTAAGAAAAAATCTGGAATCGTCTTGCCTAAATACGAATAGCTGTTTAGAATAATGTCCATAAACGCATCACGATTGTTTGTTTTCAACGCGTTCAACATTTTGTAGTTAAACCCGCCACGCTTATGCTCTGGATACGCCTTCTTAAACTCATTCCCGCACTTGTTAATATGCCAAATCCGACCTTTCGAAATCTCAGTCATCGCCTCTATCTCCTTTAGAAAATTCGTATTGATTTCAAGCAAACTGCCGACGTGCCCCATATGATAATATGTATTACTCACATTCGTCACTTTTAAATACATCGCTTTGTGGATAAATGTAAATAAATTCTCATTATTCATCAGACGGCGAACCGTTTCTTGATAGAAATTAACGTTCAACGTACCTTCTTTAAAACCACATTTTTGAATCATTTTTAAAGCGTTTTTGGAGTCATGAAAAATATTCAACGCGCGCTTGGATAAGATGTTGAAGCGATATTTCTCATTTTCGTAACGAACCACTTGGATATCTGCTAACTCGTAGTGCCGCTTATCCTCAATTTGATTAGTAATCGCCTCAATCAGCGCACGATACGGACTTGTCTGCGTCAAGGAATCTTCATGATTATGCAATATTTCATAGCGTATTTTCTCATTCACCTCATGCAAGGCTTCCGCGCTAACCGAATCATTGATGAAAATACCGTTGCCATAAACATAAGTAAATCCAGCTGGGACGCAGGAATAAATCATTTTGCAAACTGCACAAATTTCTACATCATTATAAAAATCCCACACATGCGAACTTTTCTTTCCTACATCAAACCCTATTTCATTTAAAAATCTAAGATTGAATTTCATTCGTTTAATCGGTTTATTGCATGTCGAACAACGATAATTTGGATCTATTTTATCAATTTCACAGTATTCTTTGGCTGGGTCTATGAATGTAGTACGATAATCCACATAGCAATCCTTTTCTTTCGTCTGTGGATTCAGGAAACTGATGCCTTTCCAGCCATTATTAATGATCGTATAAATCACATTTTTAGCCGCCAAATATTTCTTACCTTTATCACTTTCACAAAAAGCAATAATCTGATCTAATTTCGGATAGACTTGCTTCACTTCTTGGATGATTTCGGATCGCTTCTCCTCAAACGTTTCCCTCTTTTTCAGCAATCCAACTTTGGCAAGATTTTTCCCCCACTGGGCAGGGTCAACTGAGGCATCAATAAGCGGGTATTCACTCACATAACTTGCACTTTTTAAATAATGTTTCACCACTTTCGCAATATAATCATTCAACCGCTCCAACGCCTTCTCATCAAAATCTGCAAAATCTGCTTTCCGATGTCGCTCCATTTCCACTTTGAACGAAACGATCTTATACCATGACAGCGTTTTCTCATATTCCCGAATAAAATAATCAAAATACTTTTCCTCAAAGCCGTCCAATAAGGCTTCATCGAAAAAGACACTCTGACCTTCCATCCGAATATTCTTTTTACCAACAATATTGATGAAACCGACAAGACCAGCATTAAACAGCCAATCATTCGCTCGACATTCTATTTCACTCATATTTTCACCTCCTATGCTTGCATTACCATCCCAAATCCGGTGCCAGTCAACGATCCGATGCCGCTTGTCAACATGTGCTCCAACAAATATTTCGGCGCCTCTACTTCAATTAAACCAAGAGAACATGCAATATAGATGTCATAATGAAGCGCAACAGTCTTCTTCATTTTCAATGGCGTAATCTTCATGTTCTCAATGTCTTTTGCAATGAATTCGCCATATTCATCCTGTAATTTAATCAACAAATTACGCTTCAACAAAGATACAAACTCCCCGTCTTCAAAGCTAAAGAACCAATCCTTAAATGTTTCTCTATTATGATCTCGACAAACAATTGGAGATAGCGTTTTAAAAACGACACTTTTACCTTCTATTGGAGCGATTTTAACAATGTCAACATGGCGCACACTTAAATCGCATAAATCTGTAATTTTGACAGCTCTATTTTTTAAATTGACGAATGAGTTGTAAATTACAATGGCTAATTCTGGATTCCCCGTTGAAAAATTAATAATCAGTTGTCTCCCTTTCACAGTAATCCCATCTTTTCCAAATATACCTTCTTTGAAATATACCGCAAAAGTAAAATCTTTTTGTTTATTTGTACCATACAATTCTTCAAATACTTCTGGATGTGCTTGTTTCATGCCAGTTTTAATAAGCATTAAAATCTTACGTCTAAAATTTAGTGGAAATCTCTCATCACTTAATTCACACGTTACCTTTAATCTCAAATCCTCACCCCCTTTGTCTGTAAGGCGACTTGCAACATGCCACCCTATAGATCTATCATATAATAAAACCGTAGTATATTACATCTGATAACCTACCTTTTTTATAAACAAATTATCTTTATGTTCACAAAAATGACACCTAATCATAACCAAAATTAGGTGCCTTACTTCCAATTCTATTGCTTCAAAATCAACTGACGTTAGGATTAGTACCACCGCGCGAAAGTACTTTCTTCCACCTAAAACAGCAAAATCACGGATTTCTTATTGTATCCAGGCGAAGAGTACGCTATACTAGATCTTTGTTATTGAAATCTGAATAACATGTAAAATTCTGCGGATAACATAGAAATGGAGAGATGAAAAATGGCGAAAACACCACAGTGTCAAAGTTGCGGCATACCTATGAATAAACCAGAAGAATTTGGTACCGAAAAAGACGGAACGCGCTCAGAAAAATATTGTTTGAAATGTTATGAAATGGGACAGTGGACAAACCCTGACGCAACCTTCGATGAGTTTTATGAAATAAGTTTAAAAGGTTTTCAGGAATCTGACATGAGTAAGATCGGGAAATTTTTTCTGAATAAAATGTATACTAAAAAATTCTTGAAAAAGTTAGAGCGCTGGCGTTAACACCGTAGAAAGTGAAAGTACATTCACCTCTTAAAACTACTGAATATTTAAAATGGCAGAAGCCCAGTAAACCGTTTGCTGTATAACGGTTTACTGGGCTTCTTAAAATACCTTTGCATGGTAACTACGCGTTTTGTTCTCCCTACTTCAAAATCAACTTCCCAGCTACTTTCTTCTTATCAATCAACTGATGCGCGCCAATCACACCGCGCAGGTCAAACGTCAGTACCTCCGCCGTCTTCAACTGCAATTTATGCGAGCGATATAAATCCGCCAAGTAACTCAAAGCTTCTTTATCCTTCATGTCCTTCGTGCGCTTCAAGCGAACTGCTGTCACTTTCTTGTCCTCAGCATGTTCTGGAACTGCTGTAAGCGAAATGTAACGCCCGCCTTTTTTCACGTAAGCAAGTCCTTTCGCGGCACCTTTACCGCCAAAACTTGCGTCCAGTACAACGTCTGCTTTATCTGCCAGCAGTTCAGCTACGTTATCACGATCGTAAGCTACGACGCGGTCTGCGCCGAGTGCGCTAACGTAATCTGCATTTTTACTACTCGCAATCCCGATCACTTTGATACCTTTTTCTTTGGCAATTTGTACTGCGATCGCGCCAACTGCTCCTGAGGCTCCTTGAATGATCAGTGTCTCGCCTTTTTTCACGTTCGCAACTTGTAGGGCATAGTACGCCGTAATTCCAACAGACGATAGTCCTGCCGCTTCCTCTATACTCATCTCTTCGGGTTTTTTGACGATATTGTAACTTGGTGTCGCGACATACTCGCCGTAACCACCGATAGAAGGATGGGCAATGACGATGTCTCCAACCGCGTAGTTCTTCACTTTGGAGCCGACTTCAGTAATTTCACCGACGACATCGCTTCCGGGAACAATTGGGAAACCTAATGGTCGTATTTTTTGCATCACGCCTGCGCGTAACAGAGCATCATAAGGATTCACCCCTGCGGCTAAAACCTTGATAACTACACCTTTTTCGCTTGCTTTTGGTGTCTCTAGTTCTAATTCTTCAAATACTTCGGGAGCTCCGAATTGTGTAAATCCTAATGCTTTCATTTTGTAAATCCTCCTAGTCTGTAACTTTTTCTTCTATGCCTGTGAGCCAATCGATAATTTCATCTTCTTCGGCTACATTCACATTATGGCTTACGTAATACGTCCTGAGTGTCACTTCATCACTCATCGTTTTAAAATATCGTGCAATGCGTTCGCCTTCCACAACGGGAAGAACGGCATCATTAATTCCGTGGCCTACAAAAATGGGCTTCTTCTTTAAAAGGAGGTTTTTCGGGCCTGCCTCGAGAAACGCTGGTAACTTCGCGCTCAGGAAAACGCCACCGTGATACATCCCTCCATTGCGGACGAATTCCGTCATCGATACGATGCCGCCTTGTCCAAAGCCCATCAAATACATTTTTTTGCGATCGATCGATGGATACTGACCGATGATTTTTTCAACGAACTCGTGGATGCTGTTTGCTGCATATGTAATCGTCTTTTCGCTAGGTTCTCCTTCTGATACCATTTTGTAGTAGGCGTATCCTGGACCTTGTTGGACATTTCCGCGAATTCCAACGATGACAAATCTATCCATGACCGATTCTAAAATTCCTGGTAAATCTAGCTCGTCAGCTCCAACGTCATGCAGTGCAAAAATCGTCGGAAACGTATCTTCTGCCTTGCGATCAATTGGTTCATAAATGTCATATGCAAACATAAACAAATTCCCCCGTTACTTCGCTAGTTCAGCGATTTTTTTAAACTCTTCCTCTGTGAGCGTAATGCCTTTGCCCATTTTCTCATTATTTGGCGCCCAATCACGAATATCGTATTTTGGGGCGCGACCATTCCAGCTGATCAAATTAACCTCTCTGCGCCATCCCTTAGCGTTTTCCGACAATACACCAATGTGTTCTACAATTTCAAACTCGATACTGCTCATCTGCAAAGACTCCTTTTATACGTAATGCTTTCATAGTTCATAATACCAGATGTTTACCCTCAAATCGCCTTGTAGAATCGTGTTTTTAGAAAATCTTTTTATTTTGACTAGAAAAATTGCTGTTGTTGCGTTAGGATGGGAGGAGAGATTAGTTAGAACGGAGGGTAATGCGATGGAAGATGCTCCTCAAGATTTTTTACTCGACACATGTTTACTCGCGGGAAAAATTATGATGGAAAGCGGCGCAGAAATGTACCGCGTGGAAGATACGATGAGCCGAATTGCAGAGGCTGCTTCAGAATCCAAGGGGATAAGTTTCGTAACTCCAACTGGTATTTTTATGGCGTTGCAAGGCGGTTCGACGGTAAAAATGGAACAAATACCAACGCGAACGATTGATTTGGAGAAAGTCTCCAAGGTCAACGATTTATCGCGTGAATTTACGATGAAACAAATTTCGCTAGGTCAATTTTATACGCAATTACGGTCGCTGGATAAAGAGGTGAAGTTCTTTCCAATCTGGTTACAAATCGTTGCGGCAGCAGTTGTCAGTGGTACATTGATGATGATTTTTGGTGGGGTTTGGAAAGACTTGATTGCAACATGTATGATTGGCGCGATCGGATTTATCATCTTTTATTACGGTACCGAATTTTTTAAAGTGAAGTTTTTGGCCGAGTTTTTAGCTGCATTTACGGTTGGTTTATTGTCGGTACTCGCGATTTCGGTCGGCTGGGGTGTGAGTTTGGACAAGATGATTATTGGTGGTGTCATGCCGCTCGTGCCTGGGGTTCCAATTACAAACGCCGTGCGCGATTTGCTGGCTGGACACCTACTGTCAGGAATGGCGCGCGGAACCGAAGCCTTGATTACAGCAGGGACGATTGGGATTGGGATAGCAGTGGTATTCCGCTTTTTCGGTTGAATGAAAAGCTGAAACGGCCCGTTCAGCTCCGAAAAAAACTGGAGCGGCCGCAGTAAAAAGCCGATCTTGCTTTTTATGGAGGGCGTGAAGTTTTCGAGGAGTTGGCCGTTGAAGCTGGATCGAAGGCGCAGGACACGATGTAGCACATGGATTACATACTCACCTACGGTTCCTATGCATATTGAGGCTCTAACTCAGCAAAGTTCGCTTCGTAAGAGCCACAACAAAGCTGAAACGGCCCGCTCAGCTCCGAAAAAAACTGGAGCGGCCGCAATAAAAACCCGCTCTTGGTTTTTGTGGAGGGCGTGAAGTTTTCGAGGAGTTGGCCGTTGAAGCTGGATCCGAAGGCGCAGGACACGATGCAACACATGGATTACATACTCACCTACGGTTCCCATGCATATTGAGGCTCTAACTCAGCAAAGTTCGCTTCGTAAGACTCTCAACAAATCTGGAAGGAGATGACCCAATGTTTTCGATAGTACTCATGCAAATTGTTTTCAGTTTCCTCGCCACACTCGCATTTGCCATCATCACAAATGTTCCCCGTCGTTCATTAATAGAATGTGGATTTACCGGGACGCTCGGCTGGATGACTTACTGGATTTTATCTCACCTAGAGGCAGGCACAACGATGAGCACGCTTGCCGGAGCGTTCATTGTCGCTATCGCCAGTTATTTCTTTGCAAAATCTAAAAGGTTACCTGTTACCATTTTCAACGTTCCAGGCATTGTTCCATTGGTGCCCGGTGGTCTAGCCTACCAAGCCGTTCGGAATTTTGTGCTCGGTGATTATATCGAAGCTATTTCTTTTTCGGTACGCGTTGCTCTAGTTGCTGGTGCTATCGCCGCTGGACTCGTACTTTCGGAAGTTCTGAACCACAGTATTCGCCGTTTTCGTGAACATAAGGAAAATATTTGAGTGTCTTTCGTTGGCAGAGTTTATGCAAAAGCGTTATGCGGGGAAAATAGATGGCGACATATTGGAGCCCGGATCGCTTAACATGTGCATCGAGCAGCCAAAACAGATCGTTTTTGAACGGGAGATTTATCCTACGCCACATGACAAGGCTGGGATACTATACAAAAGCTTGATCATCCAACACTGTTTTGCGAATGCGAATAACAGAACAGCACTTGCTTCTTTAGGTTTATTTTTGAAATGTAATGGTTGGCAGCTCTTGGCAAGCAATCAAGATGCGGAGGATTTCACGGTAGCCATTGCGCTAGATAGTAATATGGAGTTGTCCAAGATTTCTGATTGGATTGGAAAAAATTCCGCGATGCCTCGTTAGTTGGGCACCGCGGAATTTTTTATTATACAAACGAATGGACGCGTGTATTTTTTGTGAATTTGTAGCTGGCAATGCAGAAGAACAGTAATGCGTAGCCTAGCAGAATCGCGATATTCAGACTGATAGAGGCCAAATTGCCGTTTTGCTGTAGTGTCGTGATCGCGTCCATAACCCAATACTGTGGCATGAATTCGGCGATTTTTTGCATGAAGCTTGGCATGATGGCTACTGGAATGAGCGCGCCGGATAGCAAGCTTGTCAATGTGAATAGAATCATTTGCAAACCGCTGACGCTCTTTCTGCTCGTCGCTGTAAATCCTAAAGCGAGCGATAGAAGCACTGCCATGATTGCGAAAATAAACAGGATACCAAATAGGGCAAAATAAGATACCCCTGGATCAATGCCAAATGCAAATCGCATCGCTACGAGACAAATCAGGATCTCCGTCACAACAACCGCTAACGAGAAAAGCGCATTCCCAAATAGGTAAACCTTGCTACTAAGCGGTGTGGACATAAGTCGGTAAAACGTGCCATCTTCTTTTTCCTGCAAAATTAATTCGCCTAGATTCCCCGCCGCGTACAGCAACATCATACATAGAAAACCAAGAATTTGCATCGACATCATCAAAATAACATCTTGCTGTGTGCTTGTCGTTTTTTGCGTCACGCTAATTTTGGATTGGTCGAATGTACTCGCATATTTAGAGAAATCTTGTCCGCCATTTTGACTCGCCTTCATCATCGTCATCATATTGGTGAGTGAAGCGTTCACTGTAGCCTTCACCGTCTTGTTCACCGTATCGCCTTGAATCGATTTCACCGTAATATGTTGCGGATCAAGAGCCTCGATACTTTTTTCCGATCCCTTTTCAAAAATAACAAGCGCATCTAGCGACCCACTCGTGAGTTTCTTGTTTCCATCGGATAGTGAAACCGACTGTGCCTCTTTATTGTCCGCCTTCATCCACGTCACCATTTGCGTCGTATACGCGCCTGGATCCTCATTTACCAAACCAATTTTCAGCCCGGCAGTCGTCGATTGCGCACCGTACGAAAGAAAATAGATTAAAATACTCAAAATCGGCAAGCCAATAATCATCAGCAATTTCGCCTTGCTCTGCGTGAGACTTTTCAAATTATGCCTAAATATCCATCCAACTTGTTGCATTTTAATACACTTCCTTTCGACGAATCCACAAGCTCATCATGACGACAAGCACAGCAGTTATCAATAAATTAGTCGCGATTGGTATGACAGCTGCAGCCACATCCTGATTATACATCACATCACGAACGCCGATACGCACCCAGCCAATCGGTGAAAGCTTCGACATTAAGCCGTCTCCAGTCGGGAAGTACGCGCCTCCGAGAAAAGCGAACACTTGCACGAGTATCGACGCCGCTCCCGTCGCCGCAGGGTTCCCGTTACTAAACACGTCGACCGCCATTCCAAGCGCCACCGACAAGAACAACAAGCTAAAGTAAATCACGAAAATCACCGCGACATATGGCCCCCAATTCACCCCGAAAAAGAGATTTGAAACCACCATTAGCAGCAGAAGCGCCACGACCTGCATAAAAATCGCGCCGAGAAAATTCCCGATAATCGCCGTAGATTTCTTGATTGGTGCAATGAACAATCGCACATCTGTATGGCGCACCTTCTCCTCACGAAACACGTTGATACCACTGTTGATCCCAAACATCATCACCATCGCAATCATCGCAACCGCATAATATTCAAATGCACTAATCTTATTTCCTGACGCCTGCTTTTCGATATGAACAGCCGTATCAGACGGTTTCGGTGGATTTTGCAACACACTTGCTTGCGTCTTGTCTACTTTTACAATCGTGCTCGCCAACTGATATTGCGCCGTAAACTGGTCTAAATAACCATTCAATACACTCATCTCAATAGCGCTTGGTGAGTTGGTCGTCACCGTCAAATCATCCGCAACCGCAACAAATCCGACCGCATCTCCATTTTCGACCGCACTTTTGCCGGCTTTCGCGCTTTTTGCTTCCTTAAACGTTATCTGTTTCCCGCTGGCGTCTTTTGCGAACTGCTCAAATCCCTTGCCTAGCGGGCTTTCCTTTTGCACCACGTACTCTATCGTCATCTTATCAAGCTTGACATCACTGCTAAAGCTATCCTGCAACACGCTCCCTAACACTAGAATCAGCGCTAATGGAAAAATTAACATATAGAGAAAATAGCCCTTATCACGCAGCGTGAGCTTGATTGCCTTCAACATAATATGAAAAATCATCATCTGCCCAACTTCTCCTCTCTAATCTCGTAATTTGCGGCCTGTTAGGTTTAAAAAGACCGTTTCCAAATTCAGCGTTTGCTGGTTCATCTCGACGACTTCCGCCGAATGACGAATCAAGACTTCTAATACCGTATTCAAGTTGTTCACTTCACTGTTTGAAGTAATTTTCAGCGTATTGCCAGCCAGTACTTCCACTAATTGGATTCCAGAAATCGTCCGCAATTCGTCCAGATCCACTTTTGCAACCTCATCCACAACGATTCGCATTTCTTTCATATCGGAAACCAGGCTCACAAGCTGTTCTTTAGTACCTTCCGCGATCACTTTGCCATGGTCGATAATCGCAATATAATCACACAACTCCTCAACTTCTTCCATATAGTGACTTGTATAAATGATCGTACAACCTGACGCATTCAGCTTTTTAATCGACTTCAAAATGTAGTTCCTAGACTGCGGATCAATCCCGACCGTCGGCTCATCCATAATAATCAGCGCTGGTTTATGCGCGATCGCACACGCAATATTGAGGCGCCGCTTCATGCCACCTGAAAAAGTACCCGGCTTCTCCTTCCGCTTGTCCGCCAAACCAACAAACTCCAATGCCGTCTCTGCTGCCGTATCCAGTTCCTTCCCACGAAGCCCATAAAGCCCCGCAAAAAAGCGCACATTCTCAAACGCCGACAAATCATTGTACAGCGCAATATCCTGAGGCACTAAGCCAATTCGTTGCTTAATCTCCAAACTATGTTGCTCTTGCTCCTCACCAAAAAGTCGTATCACACCCGTATTCTTCTTCAAAAGTCCACATAAAACGCTGATCGTTGTACTTTTCCCAGCACCATTTGGCCCAAGCAATCCAAAAATCTGCCCCTCTTCAATGACCAAATCCAGATTATCCACTGCAATATTTTTCTCAAATTTCTTCGTTAGTTGCTCAATTTCTACGATTTTCATTGCGTTCCCTCATTTCCATGCTTATCTTACTTCCTAGTATAGAAAAAAAGCGAGCATCGCAACAGTGCAAATACTCACTTTCTCACCGTGAAGATCTCACGAATTTTTTCACATGCTTCACGTTTTCGAGCGGAATCAGCGTCACAAGCGTAAATCCATCCGTTGCATCAATAATCAGCTTGCCACCAAGTTTCGCCGTTCGCTCCTCCATTCCCATCAAACCAAGGCTTTTCGTTACGGATTCTGCACCAACACCATTATCCTTCAACTCCAAACGCACAAACTTATTCAAAACCGCAAACGTCACATCCACGCGGCTCGCTTGGCTATATTTCAATATATTCGTCAAACCTTCCGTCAAATTTTGGATGAAAACATACCACATCGCTTGCGTCACTTTTGCAATGATTCCTTGCGTTTGAAAAATCGTCCGAATCCCGTACTGCGCCTCAAATGTCTCTAGTTGCGCCTTCACGCGATTAATCGCTAAACTTTCCTGAGCAGGTTTAGTCATTTTAAGCGTCTTGCGAATCTCCTCAATGCCCGACTTATTGATCAAAATCGCATTATCCAGCAGTTCTGCCGCTTTTTCCCGATCCGTTTTAAGCAATGCCTTCGCGGCCTCAAGCTGCATCAAACCACCCGTCAGCGAATGCCCTAACTGGTCATGAATCTGATGAGATAGCGCGTTCCGTTCCTCAAGCTTCGCCAAATACGTCTGTCGGATATTATTCGTTTCCGCAGCATCGAGCCTTGCCGCAAAACCATCCAGCTTCACACGCATCCCTTCATTCTCTAGCTCCATCTCCGTCATGACATACGCCGCCCGGTTCAAATACCAATAAAAAGCACCGACAAAAATACTAATCCCTACATAAATCAACGTGTACCCTCCGAAAAATAACGGAATCAGGGTTAAAATCACAGCACATCCTATCCATTTCGGTGGACACTTCTCATCACGCAATAACAAAGCTAGCGTACAAAACGGCATTAATAGCCCCATCAGAGGCAAATACCAAACGCTTACCAACCAAACCAGCCCAATTAACCCTAGCCGAATTCCCAGCTGGTACCGCACAAGAATAAACGACAATAACGTCACCGAAATATACAGCAAAAAATGCAATAAATAGAGAGCAATAATCCCACTCGGCGTATTTTCCTCAAATAAATATACGATCAGCAACAAACAAAACGCCACATCCAGCGTTAGCTTATACCTCGTCACCCTTCAACGCCTCCAATTTTGCCCGTCAAATACAATATCGCGAGCTGCGTTCGGTGATCTAATCCTAATTTTCCAAGGAGTGCCGAAATATTATTGGCAACCGTTCCTTCCGAAATAAATAAATTCTTCGCGATTTCCTTGTTTGAAAGACCGCTTGCAATAGCCTTCATCACATCCATTTCTCGCGCCGTCAAGTGCAATCCACTCAAATCAGGAGCAGCAGGCATCACCTCATCCTGCAGCGAGCGCTTCACCTTATCCCAAATTTCATCTTGAATAATACTTTGATTTTGCATCACACTCACAATCGCATGGTGAATCATCTGCGGATCATTATTTTTCAGCAAATAGCCCTTCGCTCCGTTCTCAATCGCCTTCAAAATAAACGCGTCATCATCAAACGTCGTCAAAATAATCACTTTTGTCTGCGTTGTTTCCGTAATCACTTTCGTCGCCTGAACCCCGTCCATCACAGGCATCCGCACATCCATCAAAACCACATCCACCTCATGCTCCTGACAAAATGCTACGGCCTCTGCCCCGTCCGCAGCCGTTCCAACCACTTCAATCCCATCCATCGTTCCAAGAATAATCTCCAGTCCGCCCGTAATAAACGAATTATCATCCACCACTAAAATATGTATCATATCCACCGCACCCCATCGCTATTTTCATAAAATCAACATAGCACATTCCCCGCCATTTCTCCACTAAAAAAAGACTGCGCCTCATCAAAGAAACACAGCCTTCCCCATTTTACCGCCTAGCAATATTCACCGTCGTAAACACAAACTTATCATAACGATGGCGCGACTTCGAGTATTCAAACGCCATCCCATTATTCAAATAAACCGTTTGCTCGACCTCGATCACCGGATCATCTTGCGCACAATCCAGATACTGAAAATCCAACGCATTCGGCTTATCCGCCCGAATTTGCTTGTAGGAACTCGCAATTTTTAAATTCAGTTCCTCGCGAATATGCGTATAAATCGAATGCTCCAACACTTGCTGTGTCACACCGGGAATCAACGCTACCGGCATGCACGTATGCTCTAAAACATACGGCTCCCCGTCCAGAATCCGCGCCCGCACAATATCATAAACCGGCGTCTCCAAATCAATATTCAACCGCTCCGCCACATGTACATCCGGAAAAGTTACCTGAAAGCCCACGATCTTACTTTCCACATCGCGCCCTTCCAACAACTTCGTAAATCCATTTACTTCCTGACTATGAATATGGAGCCGATCCATATCGAGCGCTGACTTAATAATAAACGTCCCGTGCCCCCGCTTACGATACAATAGCCCTTCCAAAACAAGAACTTCCAGTGCTTTTTTCATCGTCATACGACTACAATCAAATTCCTTCGCAAGTGACATCTCATCCGGAATTGGCTTATCAAGAGGATATTCCTTAGCGAAAATACGCTTTTTCAACTCTTCCGCGATAAAACTATATTTTGTCTGATTATTCGCCATGATGCCAAACACCTCTTTTTTTCTTTTATTTTATCATATAATTAAGCATCAAAGCCATGATTATCTGAAAGCGCCTTGTACCAACGCCCAGAAGATTTCACCGTCCGTTTATAATCTTGATCCAGATTCACTTCAACTAAACCATAGCGATTTTTATAAGCATTTGCCCACGACCAGCAATCCATAAACGTCCACAGATGATATCCTTTACAGTTCGCGCCCTCACTCATAGCCTTATGCAACCACTTCAAATGATCTTGAATAAACGCGATCCGGTAATGATCATCGATGTAGCCAGACTCCGTACGATAACGATCTTCGCCTTCCACGCCCATCCCATTTTCCGAAATAAAGAACGGAATATTGCCGTAATTATCACGCAGATTGATCGCAATATCATAAATCGCCCTCTCAAAAATTTCCCAACCACGATATGGATTCATTTTACGATAAGGCATTTCGTAGTTATCAAATAGGTGTTCCGGCATAAATGGCGCATCCGGATGAGCCGCATATTCCTTGGCTTTCACACGGCGCGGCTGGTAATAATTCACACCTAGAATATCGATAATATTGTTCTTAATAACCGCCAAATCTTCCTCCGTATAAACCGGGAGCGCATCATGCTCTTTCAAAATATCCACCAAATCAGCCGGAAACTCGCCCTTTGTCACTGGATCTAGGAAGCTTCGATTAAAAATCAAGTCTGCAATATGTGAAGCGCGTAGATCGGCTGGATTTTGGCTACGCGGATAAGATGGTGTCAAATTCAAGATAATTCCAATTTCACCATCTTGCTGCAATGCATGATACGCTTTGACCGCAAGCGCATGAGCCACCGTTGTATGGTAAGCCACCTGTGCCGCGCGCTTGAAATCAACGACATTCGGAAAATGCATATCATATAAGTAACCCGCCTCAACAGGAACAATCGGCTCGTTAAATGTAAACCAATGTTTCACACGGTCGCCAAACAACTCGAAACACGTTTTAGCGAAAGCAGCATAAGCGTCCACAACTTCGCGATTTTCCCAGCCGCCCAATTCCTGCATCGACATCGGCATATCAAAATGATACAAGTTAATAAACGGCTCCACCTCATTTGCCAACATCTCATCGATCACATTATTATAAAATTCCACCGCTTTAGGATTCACTTCACCAATCCCATCTGGAATCAAGCGCGACCACTGAATCGACGTCCGGAACGAATTATGTCCCGTTTCCTTCATCAACTGAATATCCTCTTTATACTGATAGTAGAAGTTAGACGTATTCACAGGCCCAACATTATTGAAGAATCGACCCGGTTCCTCCTTGTACCAATGATCCCAAATACTAGGTTTTCTGCCATCAACATCCGCAGCCCCTTCCGTTTGCGGACCCGAAGCAGCACTACCCCACCAAAAATCTTGCGGAAATTCATATTTCATCATTTCTACCTCCAAAGGACAAGCTCATTAAGCTCGTGTAATATCCTCATTATACCCTATTTTTTTAAAAGTATAAACTTATAACTTAATAAAGTAGTATTTGAGATGATCAAAAAAGCCGTCATTTTATCTTTTTAAGACATAATGACGGTTTTTTTAAATATTATTCAGTCGGAAGCTTAAAGTTTCAACTATCAGCGCCTAATCAAATATGGATTAGTGATATTTTCTATATTCCCATCAAACAATCCTTTGTTTATATATGCGTTTGGACCTATTCTCTAGAAAAGTCATGGCGTGGAGAGTCACTTCCTTGGTCACAAAGGCTACGCACACCACTTCAACTCCTTTTTTGTAAATTTCATTTCTATTACTTACTAACAATTTTTCCATTTTCCTTAAGAAAGAGCATCACTTTTTCAGCGCGCCCTTTCTTTACATTTACTTTGTTCCCTTCATCAACTATTCTTTATTTTTTTTGCTCTTCTCCTAGCACTTAACAACATCAAAATGTTATAAAATAATACTCCATAAATCGCCGTTTCCATAAAATCACCATTTACTATAAATTCTATTGAAATACCTATCACACCACTTACAATAGCTATTATCAAGACACTCCAATAGGGATGCTCATTATAAAAATGATTCCATTTCTTATACAACGTCCTCACCTCCATTAGCCACTATTTAGTGGTATACCTAGATGCAACTTGTTTGCAAGCAGCATTGTATCCCCACTGTTTACGGTTTTAATCGTTGCTTTTTCTGATGCGCCTTCTATTGTTCCTTCTGCTGGTGGCACTCCTTGTTCCGCATACGGTTCGTACGCTGGAATCGTAGACACGATCATTGTAATAGCGATCGTGACTAAAAGTAATCGTGATAGTCCCTTTTTCATCTTGTTAAGCCCCTTTTCTGTTTGTAATTGAGCAATACATCTCTATTAAAACGTACCATATAATACATGTGAAAAGCAATAATTTTTTTCTTATATATGTAAATATAGGACAGCCATTATCGTGTGTTTCTTCCATATACTATCCTTCATATCTTTTGAAGTTAAGTTTTATCAGAGCATTTCACTTCTTCTTATCATTTTACTGTCTACTTTATTGATATCTATCCAAACTAAGTCATTGTCTTCAGCAACTTCTACTTGTTAAGGGAGTTGTGTGTCCAGCGCCTCTCTTTTTATGTTCATTATGCCAGTTTCTCATTCTCTTGCAACGATTCTTTCCCCCCCTCTTGCTAACCGCCACTAACTAAGCTAAAATAAACACATGTCGTATATGTCTAGGAATATGGCCCAGACGTTTCTACTTAGCTACCGTAAATGGCTACACTACGAGCAATAGCATACTGCGTTTCTTTTTCGTTGACTTAGAAACGGCTTTTTTTTGCGATGGCTCATCTTTGAAAAATGTGCGACAACACAATTCAGGGAGGCTTTTTTTAATGGAAAAATTGTTTAAACTGCGAGAAAATAAGACAACGGTTAGAACGGAAATTTTGGCGGGGTTAACGACTTTCTTGTCGATGGCGTACATACTATTTGTGAATCCATCCGCGCTAGCAACGACTGGAATGGACATGAGCGCGGTGTTTGTCGCAACAGCTCTAGCAGCTGTGGTTGGCTCACTGCTTATGGGATTGATTGCGAATTATCCGATTGGGCTCGCTCCGGGCATTGGGCTTAGTTCCTTCTTTGCCTACACGGTTTGTGCGCAATGGGGAATTCCTTGGGAAACTGCTTTATCAGGTGTTTTAGTCTCCGGTTGTGTATTTATTGTACTGACCGTCACCGGGATTCGAGAAAAAATTATCAATGCCATTCCGACAGAACTAAAATTCGCAGTTGGTGCAGGAATCGGCTTTTTCATCGCTTTTCTTGGGCTGAAAAATGCCGGGATTATCGTGGGAAACAAAGCGACACTCGTGGCGCTTGGAGATTTACATAACAGTACGGTTTTGCTTGCTGTTTTCGGCATTGTCATCACGATTGTTTTGATGACCTTGAACATAAATGGTGCGATTTTTATCGGGATGGCTGCGACGGTTATTGTCGGGATGCTCTTTCAATTGATTGATGTCCCGACGCAAATTGTGGCGCCTATTCCTGATATTTCACCTACATTTGGGCAAGCGATTTTTCATCTTGGAGACATATTCACGCCGCAGATGTTGATTGTGATTTTGACGTTCTTCTTTATTGACTTTTTCGATACCGCGGGGACGCTGGTGGCTGTTGCAAATCAGGCTGGTTTTATGAAGGATAACAAAGTCCCTCGTGCAAGTCGGGCGCTATTCGCAGATTCATCAGCAACGATTGTTGGCTCGATTTTAGGGACATCAACGACCACTTCATACGTGGAATCAACGGCTGGTGTGGCGGTTGGTGGACGGACTGGTTTGACGGCGATTGTGATTGCGATTTGCTTTGCTCTTTCGATGTTCTTTTCGCCGCTGCTAGGTGTGATTACAAGTGCAGTGACGACGCCAGCGCTTGTCATAGTCGGGATTTTGATGATTGGAAATGTGGCGCATATTGACTGGTCTAAATTCGAGATCGCCGTGCCTTGTTTCATGGTTATTTTGATGATGGTGCTTAGTTTCTCGATTGCTTCGGGGATTGCGCTTGGGTTTATCTTTTACCCGATCACGATGTTTTTTAAAGGTCGTTACAAAGAAGTTCACCCGATTATGTATATTTTGATGATCTTATTTATTTTATATTTTGTGTTCGTCGTTTAAAAAATGCAAGAAAGAAGCTGAAATATCGTCCTAATGGATGGAGTTTCAGCTTTTTTCTATGATTTCTTGTAATTCGCCTACAAAGATTTTTCTATATCATCGTAGCCGCGGCCAACATCTGCCAAGCTGTGCGCATCTGAGCCGTAGACTAACTCAATGCCAAGTGAATGTGCTTCTTTGGCAATATCAAGTGGTGGATAAGCTTCCTTGCAATATTCTTTATATAGCCCCGCTGTATTCCAATCTAATTGATAATTTCGCGCTTTTATATCTTGGAGTAGATGCGATACTTGCTGTCTCGCTTCCCCTTTTATTGCCGTTTCATGCTCTGGAAAATAATGCTGGAATTTCTGACAAAGCGAGATATGACCCAGTCGAGTTGGTTTTGCCGCGCCTAAATCGGCAAACAATGATTCCCGGATCAGCTCATAGTAGGCTTTTTGAATCGCCGCAAAATTTCCATAATGCTTCCAAATGCCAGCTTCAAAATCTGGCGCTGAGAAATCGATAAATCGCCAGCCACCAACTCCCGGCATGAAGTGCAACGATAAAACACCATCATCCATCTGCGAACCATATTCCCGAAGTAAAGCTCTCGTGTCTGCTTCAAATCCTGGTAAAAAATCAACCTCTAATCCGACGTGAATCCGAATCTGATCACTATACTTTTGCTTCACCTCATGTGCCTTCTTAAAATAGGCATCTAGCTGATCCCACTGAAGTGCCGCCGTCGCAATCTCCTCTTTCGAATTAGCAATTTCTTGTTCAAAAGCTGTGGGCATCGGCGGGTGTTCCGTTATCGAATAATCGGTAAATCCAAGTCCAATTGCTTTTTCAATCATCGCCTCTACTTTATCACCAGAACCGTGCGGGCAGAATTCAGTGTGTGTATGTCCATCGCGCTTGATCATGTGCCACCACTCCTCTTTTCTTCCAATTATAGCATCCCTTGGAAAGAAGGTCATGCTATCTTTATAAAATATTTCATTTTTCTGATATAATGAAGGGACAGAAGTTTTTATTTTATCTATTTACAAAAACGCTTTACTCTGCTAATATGCTAATATGTTAAAGTTTTATGAAAAAGGAGCTCAGATCAATGAAGTGGAATCGGAATTTGCCTATTGGAACAAGAGATAAACTTTTCAAGGAAGCCGCGTCGGCCTATGATATGGAACATCAAGTGAACCGATCATTTCACGAGCGGGGCTATCAAAGGATTGAGACGCCAGTTATCGAATTTGATGATGTTTTTTCGGCGATTGATGATATGAACTTATACCGTTTTTTCGATACAAAAGGACGCTTGACAGTGCTACGGCCTGACATGACTTCTCCCATTGGACGCGTGATTAGTACTACTGGCGTCACACCACCGCTCAAGCTTTGTTATAGTGGCAAGGTTTTTCGGGCGAATGAGGAGCTGGCTGGGGAACGGAACGAGATGACGCAAGCAGGGATTGAGATTATCGGTTTTGCATCGATAAAGGCGGAGATTGAGTGTATCACTAGCGCGATTGCAGTTTTACGGGAACTCGGGATGACAGATTTCCAAATCGAGATTGGCCATGCCGCGATTTATCAAGCGGTTATCCAGTCGCTTGCGTTGCAGGATAACGATGAGGAAATCTTTCGCCAAGCCTTGCAAAATAAGAGTTTATTCGGGATTCGATCCTTTGTGGCGAGTCACCCGAGCGCGATGGATGCTTTTATTTTAGCATTGCCGCGATTGTTTGGGTCAGTGGATACAATCGGAGAAGCGCGGGCTTTGACGGATAATCGACTTATTTTGGAGGCATTGACACAGATGGAAACGATTGTTCAGGTCGTGAATGCACCGGAGCACTTATCGGTGGACATCGGCCTCGTGCAGGAACTTCATTATTACACGGGAGCCATTTTTCGGGGATATGCGGATATGTCTGCTGTTCATTTCCTAAGCGGTGGACGTTATGATTCGCTTCTTGCCCAGTTTGGCGAGGAGAATTGGCCTGCGGTTGGTCTCGCGCTGAATTTAGATGAGATTGTTTCACTGAAACGCCGGACGTTGAAAAAGCAGGAGCATATCGCTAAAACATTTATTCATTACTCGCTAGAAACGACGCAACTCGCGGAAGAAGTGCTTGCCAAGACGCCGAACAGCTCGCTCAGTTTTTTTGATGAACTTTCGGAAAGTGTGGCCTATGCGAAAAAATGGCAATATCATAAACTGATTGATGTATCTGGTAATGAGCTTCGCGAAATCGATCCAGAGAAGGAGGTTTTATCATGAAATCGCTACAAATTGCGCTGACAAAAGGACGCTTGGAAAAATCGGCTGTTGCGCTTCTTGAAAAAGCTGGCGTGGATTGCGAGATGCTGCATGAAAAAAGCCGGAAACTCATTTTTGCGAGCGAGGATGCGCCCTATTCGTTTATTTTAGCGAAAGCTCCGGATGTCGCGACCTATGTCAAACATGGTGTTGCAGATATCGGAATCGTTGGAAAAGACGTGCTGATGGAGCAAGACAAGGAGCATTACGAGATGCTGGATTTAAAAATTGGGCAATGTCAGTTTTGCTTAGCATCCACGCCAAGTTATGATCCAAGCGATTATAGACGCAAAATTATTGCGACGAAGTATCCGACGGTTGCGACAAAATATTTTCGGGAACGCGGTGAGGACGTCGAGATCATTAAAATTGAGGGCTCTGTTGAAATGGCACCCCTACTTGGACTTGCGGATGCGATTATTGACATTGTGGAAACAGGATCAACTTTGCGCGAAAACGGACTGGTCATTTTTGATACGATGTACGCTATTTCGGCACGTTTGATTGTAAATAAGGCCTCGCTGAAGCGGAATAAGGCGGAAATTTTCGAGTTGATTGACTTGTTGGAAAACACATTGGAGGAGGAGACACGATGATGCGATTTATTTCTGGGGATAAAGCGGCAATTTTTCAGCAATTACATACGGCAGTAGTTGATGAGGCGCAAATCGAAACGGAGCTTGCCGTCAAGCGAATTGTCGCAGATGTTCGTGACAATGGTGATGAGGCGCTAAAACGATTGACGTCGCAGTTTGACGGGGTTACGCTAACCGATTTTAGGGTTCCACAAAGCGATCTTGATGACGCGCTTCAACATGTCGAGTCAGATTTCATTCAAGCTTTGGAGCAGGCGAAGGAAAACATTCTTTCCTATCACCAAAAGCAGAAGCAGTCTGGGTTTGTCGATACGGAAAAACGCGGCGTCATGCGTGGTCAGCTCGTTAGGCCACTCGAAACGGCTGGTATTTATGTTCCCGGAGGCACGGCGGCGTACCCGTCCTCGGTATTAATGAACATTCTCCCAGCCAAAATCGCAGGCGTTCCGCGAATCATTATGGTGACTCCGCCTGGTGCGGATGGTTTGAATCCTTATATTTTAGCGGCTGCCAAGATTGCGGGAGCCGACGAAGTATATCAAGTTGGGGGCGCGCAGGCCATCGCGGCGTTAGCTTTCGGAACAGCATCGATTCCCAAAGTAGATAAGATCGTTGGACCTGGAAATATGTTTGTCGCATTGGCAAAACGAGAAGTGTTTGGCATCGTGGACATCGATATGATTGCAGGACCTTCTGAGGTTGTAGTCGTGGCGGATGCAACAGCGAATCCGCGATTTGTAGCTGCGGATTTATTGTCGCAGGCGGAGCACGATAAGCTAGCGCGCGCGATTCTCATTACGACAAGCGAACCGTTTGGCCAAGCTGTTGCAAGCGAAGTCGAAAAACAATTGCGAACATTGCCACGTGAAGAGATCGCACGCGCCTCGATAGCAAACTTTGGGCAAGTCATTGTTGCTGATTCAATCGAAGCCGCGTTCGAGATTATGAATGACATCGCACCGGAACATCTAGAAATTCAGCTGGAAAACCCGATGGATTACTTGAGCTACGTGAAAAACGCTGGTTCTGTCTTCTTAGGCGCTTATGCATCCGAACCGCTCGGTGATTATTTTGCTGGTCCAAATCATGTCTTGCCGACGAGTGGCACGGCGCGCTTCTTCTCCCCGCTTGGCGTCGCTGATTTTTGCAAACGGACATCGTTTATCTCCTATACAAAGGATGCGCTCGAAAAGGAGAAGGATGCCATTGTGTTACTCGCTGAAAAAGAAGGTTTAACCGCGCATGCTCGCGCTATCCAAATTCGCTTTGAGGAGGAAAACTAAAATGAGAACTGCCAAAATAGAACGGAAAACAGCGGAAACATCGATTCGTATGGAGGTATATCTTGATCAGCCAGAAAAATGTGAGATTCATACAGGGATCGGTTTTCTGGATCATATGCTGACACTTTTTGCGCGACATAGCCGCATTGGACTTGTTTGTGAAGCGATCGGTGACCTCGATGTTGACTCGCATCACACCGCCGAAGATGTCGGAATCGTGCTTGGTCAATGTTTGAAGGAAGCGCTTGGCGATAAGGCTGGCATTAACCGCTACGGTTCGGAGTACGTGCCAATGGATGAATCGCTTGGCTTTGTAGCACTAGATTTGAGTGGACGTTCGTATCTTGTTTTTGACGCCACTTTTGATAACCCGAAACTCGGTGCTTTTGATACGGAACTCGTGGAGGAATTCTTCCAAGCTGTGGCGTTTAATGCGACGATGAACTTACACTGCCGCGTCCTCTATGGTAAAAATACGCATCACAAAATTGAGGCACTTTTTAAAGCATTTGGGCGCGCATTGCGTCAGGCAATTACGGTAAATCCCGATATTAAAGGGGTTAACTCAACGAAGGGCGTGCTGTAAATGCAGATTGCAATTGTGGATTATGACACTGGCAATACGAAAAGCGTCAGCAAAGCGCTCGATTTTATTGGTTTAAAGAATAAGATAACCGCTGTGGAAAAGGAGATTTTGGCGGCTGACGGGATTATTTTGCCGGGGGTTGGTGCCTTTCCGCAAGCCATGGCGGCGCTCGAGGAACGCGATTTAATTGCTGTTTTGCAAGAAGCTGTGGCACATGGGAAACCACTACTCGGCGTTTGTCTCGGTATGCAACTGTTGCTTGATTCCAGCGATGAGCATGGTTACACACAAGGGCTCGGGCTCATTCCAGGGCATGCGAAACTACTCCCTGACACGGCGAAAATTCCGCATATGGGATGGAATCAACTCGAGGTGAAGCAGGATTGCCCCTTAGCGCATGGTCAAGATGGAAATTTTGTGTATTATGTCCATTCCTATTATGCCGAATGCGAGCCAAAATATGTGATGGCATCCAGTGACTATTCCGTAGAAATTCCTGGTATCATCGCCAATGAGAACGTCTACGGTGCCCAGTTCCACCCCGAAAAAAGCGGTCAAGCAGGACTCGAAATTTTACAAGGATTTAAGGAGGTTATCGAATGCGCATCTTCCCAGCAATAGATTTGAAAAACGGCCGTTGTGTGCGGCTTTACCAAGGTGATTTCGCCCAAGAAACGGTGGTGAATCCCGACCCGATCACCCAAGCAAAAGCGTTTAGCGAAGAAGGCGCGACCTATTTACATATCGTGGATCTAGATGGGGCGCTAGAAGGAAAACCGATAAATCTGGATATCATTCGTGAAATGAAAAAAGTTTCGCAGCTTCCTGTCCAAGTTGGCGGCGGCATCCGGACGATGGCACAAATCACCTTTTATCTCGAAGATGCTGGCATCGATCGTGTCATTATTGGTTCGGCCGCTCTTTCCCACCCTGACTTCGTTCGCGATGCCGTAAAGCTTTACGGTGACAAAATCGCGGTCGGCATTGACGCGAAAAATGGCTTTGTTGCCACATCTGGTTGGCTCGATGTAAGCACCACGGATTACCTCACTTTTGCAAAAGAAGTCGAAAAAAGCGGTGTACAAACGATCATTTTTACTGATATCGCGAAAGACGGCACGCTTGCAGGTCCGAATTTGCAGCAACTACAGGCTTTACAAGGCGCCGTAAATGTAGATATTATCGCATCTGGTGGCGTGAGCAGTAAAGCCGATTTAATAGAGCTTGCCGAACTCGGTTTATATGGTGCCATCTCTGGAAAAGCCCTGTATAACGGCAATATCTCCATGGCAGAAATTACGGAGGTGGAGAACCTTGCTGACTAAACGCATCATTCCGTGCTTAGACGTTACCGATGGACGCGTGGTGAAGGGGATCAACTTCGTGGCGCTAACCGATGTCGGCGATCCTGTTGAAATTGCTAAGGCCTATAATAAAGCCGGTGCAGACGAGCTTGTTTTCTTGGATATCACAGCCACCCACGAAGAACGCCGGACGATGGTTGACGTCGTGGCGCGGACTGCAGAACAAGTTTTCATCCCGCTTACCGTCGGCGGTGGCATCCATTCCGTCGCGAATATGAAAGCCTTACTCCAAGCTGGCGCGGACAAGATCTCACTCAACTCCGCTGCCCTCAAAAATCCCGACCTGATCGCAGAAGGTGCCGCTAAATTTGGCAATCAATGCATTGTCGTGGCCATCGATGCGAAATATCACGCCGACGATGATTCCTGGCATGTTTACAGTCGCGGTGGACGTGATGATACAGGCCTTGACGCTATCCAGTGGGCGAAAAAAGCCGTCTCACTCGGCGCTGGCGAAATCCTGCTTACAAGTATGGATGGCGACGGTACCAAAGACGGTTACGACATCGCGCTCACCGACGCCATCTGTAACGCCGTCTCCGTCCCCGTCATCGCATCAGGCGGTTGCGGGAACGCGGAACACATGGTCGAAGTTTTTGAGAAAACAGGCGCAGACGCAGCACTCGCCGCCTCGATTTTCCATTACGGTGAAATGACGATCCCTGAAGTCAAACAAATTTTGCAAGTGAAAGGAGTTGCGATTCGGCCATGACACTTGATTTTTCGAAAGGTCTCATCCCTGCTATTATTGTGGAAGACACGACTGGCGATGTCCTCATGCTCGCCTATATGAACGCCGAAAGCTACCAAAAAACACTCGACACAAACACGACGTGGTTTTTCTCCCGTTCCCGCAACGAACTCTGGAATAAAGGCGCGACATCCGGCCATTTCCAGCACGTCAAAGAAATCCGCTCCGACTGCGACAACGATACACTCTTGATTCGCGTCGACCAAATCGGAGCCGCCTGCCACACCGGCGCGCACAGCTGTTTTTTCAATATTGAAAAGGAAGTGACTGCAAAATGAGCATCCTAACGGAACTCTACAATCAAATCAATGACCGTAAAACAACGCCAAAAGAAGGCTCCTATACCAATTACTTATTCGACCGCGGACTTGATAAAATTTTGAAAAAGGTTGGGGAGGAAGCGACCGAAGTGGTTATCGCCGCAAAAAATAATGACAACGCGGAATTAACATCAGAACTCGCCGACCTGACTTATCACGTCCTCGTATTGTTGGCACAGCAAGGCTTGACGCCTGATGACATCGCACGTGAACTCGAAAAACGCGAAGGCAAACTCAGCGTCACAGAAGATCGCAAACCAATCGACGAATTATAAGAAGGAGGTTTCCACATGGTAAAATCAGCCCTAAACGCCCTATCCGCATACAAACCCGGCAAACCGCTAGAAGAAGTACGCCGCGAACTCGGACTCCAAAAAATATACAAACTAGCGTCAAATGAAAATCCGTTCGGCACATCTAAGGCCGTGTCACGCATCCTGAAAGAAGAAAGCATCGATTTGTCCTATTATCCCGATGGCGCCGGACGTATTTTGCGCGAAGCGATCGCCAAATTCCACGATGTTCCTACCGACCAAATCTTGCTTGGCTCAGGTCTCGATGACGTTATCCAAATCATCTCCCGCGCCGTCCTAGAACCGGGTGACAACATCATCGAAGCCGCGCCGACCTTCTCCCAATACTCCCTACACGCCACGATCGAGGGCGCTGAAACGATTTCACTCCCCGTTGATGAAACAACCGGAAAATCCGATCTCACCGCCATGGCAAACGCCGTCAACGCACGCACCAAAATCATCTGGCTCTGTAACCCAAATAACCCGACAGGCACGATTTCCACCCAACGAGAAGTCCTAACTTTGCTGGAATCCGTACCAAAAAACGTGCTTGTCATCAGCGACGAAGCCTATTTCGAATACGCCACATCGGCCGACTATCCAGATACATTCGCACTCCTTGACCAATTTCCAAACGTGATCATCATGCGCACCTTTTCAAAAATTTACGGCTTAGCAGGCTTGCGCATCGGATACGCGATCATCCCGGAGGCACTGAGCGAACCGCTGAACATCGTGCGACTCCCGTTCAATACCTCATCGATCGCCCAATCCGCCGCAACAGCCGCACTCGCCGATCAAGCCTTCGTCAAAAAATGCGTCGACGCCAACACGAGCGGCCTACAACAATGGTACGATTTCTTAGACGCGCACGGACTCACCTACTACAAATCCGACGCCAACTTCATCTTTTTTGACACAAAACGCGACGCCACCGAGCTGTTCAATAAACTGCTCCAAAAAGGCTACATCGTACGTGCCGGCCTCAAACCAAATTGGCTACGAATCACCATCGGATCCACCCAAGAAAACCAAGGTTGCATCCAAGCATTAACTTCCATTTTAGAGGAGAAATAATATATTCTAACACGCACTTAACCCTACTCTCATCACATTCTAATCGATCTTATCGAACCTGACAAAACTGTCACTTTTCAGTTTCATAATGTAAGACAAAGCGATGTTTTAAGATCACTATTCGAGATATACTTAACTTATTGGAGCAAATCATCTTTTCCCCAAGATGATGTGGCAACGACGATAAATAAAAATGGGTTCTCTTTTCAAGTTCTAATACACGCTTCAAAAGAAAACCCATTTCTTATTCAAAATGAGAAGCATTACTCGCTTTGCTTCTTGTGGTGAATATATCCTATACCATAAAATTCCCCTGATATCCCTTTTATATCGTCGTCCCACACACTCCTAAAACTCCCTACTTGCACATGCGGTTCCCCCCGCGTGTGTTTTGTTGTGGTTCTTATGAAGCGTACTATGCTGAATTAGAACCACAATATGCATGCGAACGCAGTGAGCAAGTAATCCCCCAGTGGTTCTTATACGCCGAACCATGAATCAAGCCCACACAGAAATGACTACAAACCAATTACGTTCCCCTCTCTAAAACTTCTCCCTCTTTCTCCTACTAGCCACAAAGTAGAACACAAAATTCAACACCAACCCCACCGCTGCAACAATAACAACTATCAACAACAACCCTGATTTCGTATTTACATAATTGATTACATTCAATATCAGCAGTAACGCCCACATTAATGTCAACACAACCAGATTTAATTTGGAGGCATATAATCGATTCATATCCATGCTCACATCCTTACCTAATTCTATCTACCTAGAAAGTTTTCCCCGTATTCTCCTCAACCCATCTATCTAACCCTGTCTTTGGATAATACATATAACCATCAATAGTAATACTAGGCAAATCCCCAACCTTTTGCAGTCGTTTCATCTCTTTTTCATCAATGCCCAAGTAAGACATCAAACCATCCTCATCCAACAATGTCGTATCCGAATTTTCTATATTAACACCTATAGACGCTCCATCATCCGACAGCTCGATTGGAGTTGGGCTATCTGCTGAATCTGCAGAACCACTTCCAATCATAAATCCCGCTACAATCACACAAATCCCAATAATCCAAGCATGCTTATTCTCCATATCCTCTGTCTCCCTTTTTATGTTTTTAATCCATCAAAGCGGCTTCACAACAGTCGGCTGATAATCAATCAAAATCATCGACCGCTCCCCAGCCTCGTCACCGGTTCCCTTATGAACCGCACTCACATAATGGCTCACTGCCACATCCGCGACCCCATATGACTCCAAAGCCTCTGTCAACGCAAAATCCGCAAAAATATGCCCCGTATCGATAGCTCCCGGTAACTGATCCACATCATCCACCGTCGCAATCACATTCAGGCCTCCAACGACATTCTGGCGTCTCACTAAATGCGCAAACGTAAACGGCTCACCATCCCGATGCAAACAATTCGGCGACGAAACCGCTGCATCTCCATCACGCTCCACCTTCAACTTCACAAAATGCACGCCCACGTTCACCGGCATGACCATGTCCCGCTTATCCCAATATGTCTGCGCAAAATCAAACTGAATAATCCGCTTCAAAAGCTCATTTTCAAGCATCTCCTGTTGCAACATCGGAAAACTACGATACGCATCCTTAAACTCCGGATTAAACGCACCCTGAAAATACTCCGCAACCTCATCCCCATCCTCATTTACCATTGCTGGCAACCATTCCACCTGATTCGACCACGGCAAAATAACCGCACGCGAAAAACGGCGATAACGATGTAACCCAGTGGCGTAAGCATCCATTGGTAAATCCTCAAAAGCTCGTTCGATCGCCTCGAACTGTTCCGCAATCCACGCCTGATCCTTACTATATAAACGGCCAATATCCGCCCCAGCATGGAACCGAATAAATCCTTTTTCTAACATTTCATCTTTATACACAATCTATTCCCTCATTTCTTTTGTAACTCCCTCCATTGTAACATTCCGCACGTACACAAAGAAAGCGTTTTTAAATTGCGTGCCTTATTAAAAAAATCTGAAAAATTATTTTTTTATCTTGTATACTGAACACATTTCATGTAAACTAACATTATAAGTGAATTTTTAGAAATTAAACATCTTATGCGACAAGAAAAGCGGCATCTTATATTCCATTTTCATGTTATCTTTATTCTCACTTAAAACTAAAGCACAAGGAGCGGTCAATATGGTACAACCAACAACAGTGACAAAAGAAGTCGAAGCAGCAGAAAGTTACACAGCACGTATTTTTGAAACAATAAAGAAACGCAATCCTTCTGAGAGCGAATTTCACCAAGCAGTCGAAGAATTTTTACAATCCTTAGTCCCAGTTTTAGCAAAAGAGCCGAAATATGAGGCAGCTGGAATTCTAGAAAGATTGACCGAGCCAGAACGACTCATCACATTCCGCGTCCCTTGGGTAGACGATAACGGTAATGTCAAAGTCAACCGTGGTTTCCGCGTACAATTCAATAGCGCTATCGGTCCATATAAAGGCGGACTTCGTTTCCATCCATCGGTAAACGGCAGCATCGTCAAATTTCTTGGATTCGAGCAAATCTTCAAAAACTCCTTAACTGGCTTGCCAATCGGTGGCGGTAAAGGTGGTTCTGATTTTGATCCTAAAGGTAAAACAGACAATGAAGTCATGCGTTTTTGCCAAAGCTTCATGTCCGAATTACAGAAATATATCGGTCCAAATACCGACGTTCCAGCTGGTGACATCGGTGTCGGCGCCCGCGAAATCGGCTTCCTATTCGGCCAATATAAGCGCCTAAACGCCTTCGATGCTGGTACTCTAACTGGTAAAGGCCTGAACTACGGCGGAAGTTTAACACGTACCGAAGCAACAGGCTACGGCGTGGTCTACTTCACACAAGAAATGCTCCAAGACAAAGGTGATTCCCTAAAAGGCAAAAAAATCACCGTTTCCGGTTCAGGTAACGTCGCGATTTATGCCATCGAAAAAGCCCATGAACTTGGCGCAACTGTCATTGCATGTAGCGATTCAAGCGGCTACATCCTAGACGAAAACGGCATCAACGTCGCCACCGTCAAACAATTGAAAGAGCAAGAACGCAAACGGATCAGCGAATACACCAAACACCATCCAAATGCCACTTTTGTCGCAAACGGAGATATTTGGTCCCTACCCGCTGACATCGCCTTACCATGCGCAACACAAAACGAAATCAACGCAGACCAAGCCGCAACACTTGTTAACAATGGCGTCATCGCAGTAGCAGAAGGCGCGAACATGCCATCTACGCTCGATGCTGTTGCCGTGTTCCAAGAAAACAACGTATTATTCGGACCTGCTAAAGCGGCAAACGCTGGCGGAGTTGCTGTATCAGCCTTAGAAATGGCCCAAAACAGCATCCGGATGAGTTGGACTTTTGAAGAAGTGGATGCTCACTTGAAATCCATCATGAAAAATATCTACAAAAACGCTAGCGCCACAGCATCTGCTTACGATGCAGCGGGGAACTTAGTCGTTGGTTCCAACATCGCTGGCTTCCTGAAAGTTGCTGATAGTATGTTGACAGAAGGTATTATCTAAACAATAAAAAGACCGAATAATGATGGGCTACTTCCCTCACTATTCGGTCTTTTTTCTACTACATTCTAACGTATTCGACTCGATATTACATGTCAGAGTACTCCCCATTCGCTCCAATACTTATATTTGGTACCACTCCAATCAACACGTTATTAGCCACCGTACATCCGCCAGTCACAACACTGCCTGGAGCAAAATGAACAACCGAAATATCATGTTCTACAGTAGCACCACTGTTTACAGTAACATGTTTCCCAAGTATCGTGTTCGCCTGAACAATCGAGCCAGCTATCACCAAGCTACCCTCACCGATTTCTACCGTTGCTTCTACAAACGCAACCGGATGAACGATCACCGCAAATTTTTTCTCAGCCAACGCCAAGGTTCTAGCGATTTTTTTCCGAATTTCATTTGCCATATCCTTCGTTAAACTGGAAAAATACCCCTATAATTCCATCAGAAGTATTTATCATAAAAAGCCGCTGAATCTAGAATGTATATAGCTTTAGTGGCTTTTTATCCATTCCGTCTGCCAAATCGAATCGGCCAAACGGACGGCCTCATATTTTATCGTGTTTTCTTTCTCAAAAACGAGATTGCCAAATGTTTTTTTGAAAATCGGGATGTTTTGTAACGCTTGTCGGCATATGTTTCCCGCGGCCTTCGACGTCCGCATTTTTTTCCCACTTGCCTCAGCAATGAGTGTCACGAGCTGCGTCGTGTTCACTGTCTCACTGTTTTGAGGCACATAGATCCCACTTGCCTTTACACATATAACTTCCTGTAAAAAAGCAGACAAATTATCGATGAAAATCATGCTTCTTTCTCCATTGATCGTCGGGAAAATCGGCGTTTTCCGGGCGAGTTTTGCCAGGCGAGCGTAGTTTCCTGGACAGTCAGGACCATAAATCATCGGCGGACGAACAATCGCGACTTGGAAATCAGGACTTTCTAATTGGTGTAATCGCTTTTCCGCTTCGTATTTTGACTTTCCGTATAGACTCGTTGGGCGCGGCACTTGCTGAATCGGTATCTCTTTTGCTGGTTCCTCAAAGCTACCTTCTTCCCCGTAAACGGCCACAGTGCTCAGGAATACGAAGTGCTTCACACCTGCCGCTTTTGCCCTGTACGCTAAATTTTCTGTGAGTTCTGTGTTGATTCGGTGGTACTCGCTAGCGCTTTCCGGCGTTTCTT